>CAJMQU010000093.1 GCA_905215555.1 uncultured bacterium | reverse complement strand
TACTTGTGTCGCAGCCGAAACCGGCATCAGAGAAATCTCCTTACTACGACATCGCAGAGAAGTACGGTGTGAAAATCGATTTTCGCCCGTTCATTAAGGTGGAAAGTGTATCTGCCAAAGAGTTCAGACAACAGAAAATTTCTATTCTGGACTATACCGCAGTAATCTTCACATCGCGTCATGCCATTGACCACTTCTTCCACTTGTGTACAGAATTGCGTGTAACCATACCGGAAACTATGAAGTATTTCTGTGTTACGGAAGCCGTTGCCTTGTATATCCAGAAGTATGTGCAGTACCGTAAGCGAAAGATTTTCTTTGGAAATACTGGAAAGTTTGAAGACTTGTTGCCTTCCATCATCAAGCATAAGACTGAAAAGTATTTGGTTCCGATGTCTGACGTGCACACCGATGAGATTAAGAATCTCTTGGAAAAGAACAAGATACAACATGCGGAAGCTGTTATGTATCGTACAGTAAGTAATGACTTTACTTCAGAAGAAGAGTTTGACTATGACATGCTGGTATTCTTCAGCCCGGCAGGGGTGACTTCTTTAAAGAAGAACTTCCCTGATTTCCAACAAAAGGAAATCAAGATCGGTACGTTTGGTTCTACTACTGCACAGGCAGTACGTGATGCCGGACTCCGTCTTGACTTGGAAGCGCCCAGTGTACAGGCTCCGTCTATGACGGCAGCGCTGGATATGTTCATCAAGGAGAACAATAAAGGAAAGTAATATTTTTAGTTACGAGCTACAAGCTACGGGCTACGGGTGATATGTGGAAACTGCATGGAACTTACGGCTTAAACTTGTAGCTCGTAATTTATAACTAAAATACTGCGTAGCTACTTGTAGCTAGTAGTTTGTAACTTGTAGTCAGATCATGTCCAATACCCTGTGCAAGTCCGAAAGACTGGATAAGAAGAAAGTTATCGAGAAGATGTTTGCGGGTGGTTCCCGCTCATTTTCCGTCTTCCCTCTGCGCGTGGTATATCTGCCGGTAGAGGGGCTGGAAGCTCCTGTCTCCATTCTTGTCAGTGTGTCGAAGCGCCGCTTCAAACGGGCGGTGAAGCGCAACCGCGTGAAACGCCAGATACGTGAGGCATACCGGAAAAACAAACATGAACTGTTGCAGGTGCTTCAGGATAAGGAGCAACAATTTGCTATGGCTTTCATCTATCTTTCGGACCGGCTGACTGATTCGGTGGAGATAGAAGAAAGAATGAAAATTGCGTTGGCGCGTATTAAGGAGCAGGTGTCCTTATGAAAAAACTGCTTTCATATTTGCTGCTGTTGCCCATCTATTTCTATCAGAAATGCATTTCGCCCCTGACTTCCCCCTCGTGCCGTTTCACTCCCACTTGTTCGCAATATGCCGTTGAGGCAATAAAGAAACATGGACCTTTCAAAGGATTGTATCTGGCAGTCAGACGCATACTGCGTTGCCATCCCTGGGGAGGTTCCGGATATGACCCTGTCCCATGACAATTCCTGTTGACATACATACGCACCGACAGCCGCAAGTGCCCGGAGAGGCGATTGTGAACTGTTTTCCCGAAACGTTTGTTCCGCAACCGGGTGGTTGGTATTCCGTAGGGATACATCCGTGGCACATAGCTTCTTCCACTGTCTTTCAAGTTCCTGCTGTCGGTTCCTCCGCCGTTGATTTTACGTTGAGTGACGGGGCTGTGCATTTTGAAGAGTGGTTGCGTCATCCCCAGGTACTGGCAGCAGGTGAGGCTGGGCTGGATAAATTGGTTGAGACTCCTTTGCCTCTACAGATAAAGATTTTTGAGTTTCAGGCGCGTCTGGCAGAAGAAATTGATAAACCGCTTGTTATACATTTGGTGAAAGCTGTGGATGAACTTCTGCAACTGAAGCAGAGGCTACATCCGATGAAACCGTGGATTATTCATGGTTTTCGTGGAAAAGCGGCTTTGGCGGAAGAATATCTCCGACATGGTTTCTACCTTTCTTTCGGTGAAAGGTATCAGGAGGAAGCATTGCGTATAGTGCCGCCCGAGAGGTTGTTTATAGAAACGGATGAAAGTGCGATGCCCGTCGGCAGACTTTATGAGCGGGCGGCCGAAGTCCGCGAAATTCCCTTGGAGGAACTCAGAGAGACGATTCGGAGGAATGTGGACGAAATCTTTTTTAGGCGATAAGAGTTGTATGTTCAGATAAAGAGTCGTACTTTTGCAATTACAAAGTATATCAAATATTTAAATAGTTAATCATTCGATGAATTTTGTAGAAGAATTGAGATGGCGTGGCATGCTCCACGATATGATGCCTGGTACGGAAGAACTTCTGGCTAAGGAACAAGTGACCGCATACATCGGTTTTGACCCTACGGCGGACTCATTGCACATTGGACACCTTTGTAGCGTAATGATACTGCGTCATTTCCAACGTTGCGGCCACAAGCCGATGGCGCTGATCGGTGGTGCCACGGGTATGATTGGTGACCCTTCCGGTAAGTCGGCAGAACGTAACCTGCTCACAGAAGAGATTCTGCAACGTAATCTGGATGGCATGAAGAAACAGTTGAGCAAATTCCTGGATTTTGAATCCGATGCTCCTAACCGTGCCGAACTTGTGAACAACTACGACTGGATGAAGAACTTCACTTTCCTTGACTTTGCTCGTGAGGTAGGTAAGCACATCACCGTAAACTATATGATGGCGAAAGATTCTGTGAAGAAGCGCCTGAACGGTGAGGCTCGTGATGGTCTGTCCTTCACGGAGTTCACCTATCAGTTGCTGCAAGGCTACGACTTCCTGCATCTGTATGAGACCAAAGGTTGCAAGCTGCAAATGGGTGGTTCCGACCAATGGGGCAACATCACCACAGGCGCCGAGCTGATTCGTCGTACAAATGGCGGTGAGGTGTTTGCGTTGACCAGTCCGTTGATTACGAAGGCTGACGGCGGTAAATTCGGTAAGACCGAGTCCGGCAATATCTGGCTCGATCCCCGTTATACTTCTCCATATAAATTCTATCAGTTCTGGCTGAACGTGAGCGATGCTGATGCAGCACGTTACATCAAGATATTCACTTCTCTGTCGAGAGAGGAAATCGAGGCTCTGACGGCTGAGCACGAAGCTGCACCGCACTTGCGTGTGCTTCAGAAACGTCTGGCGAAAGAAGTGACCATTATGGTTCACTCCGAGGAGGATTACAATGCGGCAGTGGATGCGTCCAACATCTTGTTCGGCAACGCTACTTCCGATGCTTTGAAGAAGCTGGATGAAGACACTCTGCTGGCTGTATTCGAAGGTGTTCCCCAGTTCGAAGTATCTAAGGATGCTGTGGCTGCCGGTGTGAAAGCTGTCGACCTGTTCACTGAGAACGCGGCTGTCTTCGCTTCCAAAGGTGAGATGCGTAAATTGGTGCAAGGTGGTGGTGTTTCTCTCAACAAGGAGAAGCTGGAAGCCTTCGACCAGGTGATTACCTCTGCTGACCTGTTGGATGAAAAATACCTGCTTGTACAGCGCGGAAAGAAGAATTACTATCTGATTATTGCTAAATAAACAGTTAATTAGTAACAGATATGAAAAAATGCCTCGAAATATTTGGATATTTCGGGGCATACTTCTATCTTTGCACCGCTTTTTAACAGAAAGCGCATAAGTTTGGACTATGGTGTAA
>CAJMQU010000092.1 GCA_905215555.1 uncultured bacterium | reverse complement strand
TTATATTTGTCGTTATATAGAGAAGCATTTCCCGGATACAGCATTTGTGAAGGTGCCTTGCTTGTAATTCATCTTTCTTGTTTATGATGTGTCTACCTAATAAAAAGACAGGCCTTGTTTCGCAACAAAGCCTGTCATGCAAACTTAAAACAACCAACAAAAGAAATAGATAATTTCGGGCAATTATCTAATAAAAAGCAATTCTCTGTATTTAGGTAATGTCCACATCTGATTGTCAACAATCAGTTCCAGCTTGTCAATGTGATAACGTATCTCTTCCAGCATGGGGGCGATAGTGTCATGATAGGCGATTGCTTTCTCCCGTTCACTTTCTATCTTGTTAGCCACCTTACGTGCTTCCACCATGGCTTCCACATGCTCGGTGATGAAGATGGTGCGTTCTGCAATCTCTTCAATAAGTTTCATATTCTCGGCAGATAGTCGGGACGCTTTTTCTGCAGGGAATAATTCTTTCATTTTATATACATTGTCAATCAGTTTGCTCTGGTATTCGGTAGCCACGGGAATAATGTGATTCATAGCTAGGTCACCGAGAACACGAGCCTCGATCTGGATTTTTTTTGTGTACATTTCCCACTTCACTTCGTTGCGGGCTTCCAGCTCTTTGCGCGTCATGACGCCTGTTGCTTCGAACATGGCGATGCTTTCGGGTTTCAGGTAATTGTCGAATATCAGCGGACAACTGGTTTCGCAGTCCAGACCGCGTTTGGCAGCCTCAGCTTTCCATTCGTCTGAGTAACCGTTGCCATCGAACCGGATAGGTTTGCATTCCTTGATGTATTGGCGGATGATTTCCACGATGGCGGAGATTTTTGGCTCTCCCTTTTCAATCAATGCATCCACATCCTTTTTGAATCTTGTCAACTGGTGCGCCACCGCCGTGTTCAGTGCAATCATGGCACTGGCACAGTTGGCTTCCGAACCTACGGCACGGAATTCAAAGCGATTGCCTGTAAAGGCGAAAGGAGAGGTGCGGTTGCGGTCAGTGTTATCAATCAGCAATTCGGGAATCTGAGGGATATCCAGCTTCATTCCCTGTTTGCCAGCCAGCGAAATAAGGTCATCATTTGCACTTTCTTCCATGTGATCCAGCACTTGTGTCAGCTGTTTGCCCAAAAAAGAAGAGATGATGGCGGGAGGTGCCTCGTTGGCTCCCAGACGATGTGCATTGGTGGCACTCATGATGGAGGCCTTCAGCAATCCGTTATGGTGGTAAACTGCCATCAGGGTATTGACGACAAAAGTAATGAAACGCAGGTTGTCTTCGGCTGTCTTTCCGGGAGCCATCAGCAGGATACCGGTATCTGTACCTAATGACCAGTTGTTGTGCTTGCCTGATCCGTTAACTCCCTTGAATGGCTTTTCGTGTAGCAGCAGACGGAAACCATGATTACGGGCTACTTTGCGCATCAGTGACATGATGAGCATATTGTGATCTACGGCCAGATTACATTCTTCGAAAATGGGAGCCAGTTCGAATTGGTTGGGAGCCACTTCGTTGTGGCGGGTCTTTACGGGGATGCCCAGTTCCAATGCTTGGATTTCCAGGTCTTTCATGAAAGCTGCCACACGGGTAGGGATGGCCCCGAAGTAATGGTCTTCCAACTGTTGGTTTTTGCTGGCTTCGTGTCCCATCAGGGTACGTCCGGTCAGTAATAGGTCGGGGCGTGCGGCGTACAGGCCTTCGTCTACTAGAAAGTATTCTTGTTCCCATCCTAAATAGGCCATTACTTTCTTTACTTCGGGATTAAAATAATGGCAGACATCAACTGCTGCTTTATTTACAGCACTTAACGCTTTCAACAGAGGGGCCTTGTAGTCGAGGGACTCGCCGGTGTAGGCGATAAATACGGTGGGGATGCACAGGGTGTCGTCTACTACGAATACGGGGGAGGAGGGGTCCCATGCACTGTAGCCACGTGCCTCGAAGGTATTGCGGATACCGCCATTAGGGAAACTGGAAGCATCGGGTTCCTGCTGTACAAGTAGTTTGCCGGAGAATTCTTCCATCATTCCGCCCTTGCCGTCGTGTTCTACAAACGCGTCATGTTTTTCGGCGGTTCCTTCGGTCAGCGGCTGGAACCAGTGGGTATAGTGGGTTACTCCCAGTTCGGTTGCCCAGCGTTTCATGCCTGCGGCTACTTCGTCGGCGATGCTGCGGTCCAAAGGAGCGCCATTGTCCATAGCATCTGTCAGTTTGGCATAGACATTGCTAGGCAGGTATTTGAACATTTTTTCACGGTTGAATACATACTTGGCAAAGTATTCACCGGGCCTTTGGGCAGGTGTTTCTACTGTTGCTGCTTTCTTCTTGAAAGCTGTTTCAACTACTCGGAATCTTAATTTTGACATAATACCTAAATTTGTTTAGTTGTTAATTTATTTAGAGTGAATGATTTTCTCTTTATTATTTTGATTCAAAATGACTTTTAGTTGTATGCAGATTCGCCATGTTCATAAATGTCGAGCCCTTCTTCTTCAATTCTGTTCGGGACGCGCAAACCATGAATCTTGTCCAATCCCTTGAAGATGAGGTATCCCATACCTGCTGCCCAGCAACCTACTACTGTTGTACCGAACAGTTGTGCTAGCAGGAAGTTGTAACCACCACCATAGAGCAGTCCTTCTTCGGTGGCGAAAAGTCCGGTAAGAATGGTACCGAGGCAACCACAAACACCATGTACAGAGGAGGCTCCGACCGGATCGTCTATTTTCAATATGTGGTCAATGAAGTCTACCGAGAAAATCATGACGATGCCGCAGATGGCACCGATCATGACTGCTCCGAAGGGGGAAACGAGATCACATCCGGCGGTGACTCCGACCAGTCCTGCCAATACACCGTTTAATGTTAATGACAAAGAAGGTTTTCCATATTTTATCCAGCTTGCTGTCAAAGCGAAGAAGCCACCGGCGCATGCTGCCAGGTTAGTGGTCAGGAATACGTGAGAGATAACTGTCTGATCAGTACCGGTAGCTGCTGCCAGTTGAGAACCCGGATTAAAACCAAACCAACCGAACCAAAGAATGAATACACCCAGGCAAGCCAATGTCAAGCTATGTCCCGGGATAGCCTTAGACCTGCCATCTTTACCATATTTACCGATACGCGGTCCTAGAACGGCAGCACCTACCAGGGCAATCCACCCGCCTACTGAGTGAACGACAGTGGAACCGGCGAAGTCATGGAAGGTGGTTCCGAATATGTTTGTCATAAAAGAATTTTCTTCACCATTCATCAGCCATCCGCCACCCCACGTCCAGTGTCCTGATACCGGATAAATCAGTACGCTGATGAAGATGGTGTATACCAAGTACATGGAGAATTTAGTACGTTCTGCCATAGCTCCTGATACGATGGTTGCTGCAGTGGCACAGAATACGGTTTGGAAGATCAGAAACCCTTCAATGGGTAGTCCGTTGTCAATGACTTTGTCCATTATGTCAAGGTTGAAAAAATGTGGCGTGCCTACGAAACCTCCCACACCGAACATCAATCCGAAACCGATGAACCAGAAGAGGATGGAGCCGAACATAAAGTCAATCAGATTCTTCATCAGTACGTTGGCGGTATTCTTGGTGCGGATAAATCCAGCTTCCACCAAAGCGAATCCCGGTTGCATGAAGAATACCAGCATGGCTGCCAGCAGCATCCATACAGTATTCAGACCGGTTACAATTTCATTGATGGCTTCTGTGTCCGTGCTCCTGACAGGAGTTTCCGATAGTGCGTCTTGTGCCCAAAGGCTGGCTGGGAACAGAAATAAAAGTATAAAGAGTCTTTTCAGGTATAGTTTTTCCATACCTTTTCTATTAGTTGTATCCATAATTTTTTCGCTTAAGTTGTAGTATGATTTTTACTTTGTAGAGTAGTTTTGACCGGGGTGTGTAATGAGTTATTTCTCTTGTTCTGCATTGTACAAGGCAATATCTCCACGTTCTCCTGTACGGATGCGGATGGCATCTTCAACGGGTATGACGAAGATACGTCCGTCACCGATCTCGCCGGTATGAGCAGCCTTGAGAATGGCATGAATGGTTTTGTCCACATTCTTTTCGCGGACTACAATGGAAACCAGGATTCTCTCAATGGAACTGGTGTCATAAACCACTCCACGGTAAATGCGTCCTTGACGTGTTTTGCCAATGCCTCTTACATCGTAATAGGAAAACCATTCGATTTCGGCTTCGAGCAACGCTTCTTTTACGTCCTCGAATTTGGTCTTACGGATAATAGCTTCAATTTTTTTCATTGTTGTATTTGTATTTTGTATATAATGTAATCTTTTTACCTTCTAAAAAACTGATACCTTGTTGTTATCCTTGTATTTATGCTCTTTATGATTAAAAACTTAGCCCGAAAACGAAATAAGCCCCTTCAGT
>CAJMQU010000091.1 GCA_905215555.1 uncultured bacterium | reverse complement strand
GGACACAAGGATTTTCAGTCCTTTGCTCTACCAACTGAGCTATGGCACCATGTTTTTCTCTTTTGCGGTTGCAAAGGTAGTGAAAGTTTTGGACTATGCAAGAGATTTGGAAATAAAAAACGCTGATAAATACCTATATGGCTAATTATCAGCGTTTAAAATTTAAGAAAAAATACAGGAAAAGTTGAATCCTATTCCGTTTTCCCGTTTTCGTCTGTTTTTTCCTTTTCGGATATTTCTCCTTTCAGCGGATTCCAGCCTTGTGCTTTTAGTTCAAATTCCTGACCGTCGCGAGTGATTAATGCACACCCTAACTCCGGTTTGGTGATATGCCCGATAAGTTTCACACCTTCCATTTCGGAAACCTTTTCATGGTCTGCAATGGGAACAGTAAATAGTAATTCGTAGTCTTCACCACCATTCAGGGCACAGGTCGTCAGATTCATGTTGAACTCTTCCGCCATGACGGCTGTCTGGTAGTCAATGGGGATATGCTCCTCATAGACACGGCAACCCGTCTTACTCTGCGTACAGATATGCAACAACTCCGAAGATAAACCATCGGAAATATCCATCATGGAAGTAGGCCGAATACCCTCTTCTGCCAATTTCTTGATGATATCACGGCGAGCCTCCGGTTTCAATTGGCGTTCCAGCAGATATTCTTTACCGGAGAAATCGGGCTGTATATCGGTATTGCCTTTAAGAGCCACCTTCTCGCGCTCCAATAATTGCAATCCCATATATGCGGCACCCAGATCACCGGTCACACAAATCAAGTCTGTCTCTTTGGCACCATTCCGGTAAACTACTTTATCTTTGTCCACTTCGCCGATGCAGGTAATGCTGATGGCCAGCCCTGTTAGTGAAGAAGATGTGTCACCGCCTACGATATCCACATCATATTCCTCACATGCCAGACGGATGCCGGCATACAATTCCTCCATGTCTTCTACAGAGAAACGTTTAGAAAGGGCTAGTGAAACCGTTATTTGTTTTGGCGTGCCGTTCATGGCATAAATGTCGGAGAAGTTCACGATGGCAGCTTTATAGCCTAGATGCTTCAGCGGGACATAGACTAAATCGAAATGTACACCTTCCATCAGTAAGTCTGTGGTAATCAGCACTTGCTTTTCGGAAGGGTAGGAGAGTACGGCGGCATCATCGCCTACACCATATCGGCTCGATTCATTTTTCAGTTCAATGCCTTCGGTCAAACGGCGGATAAGGCCGAACTCACCGAGGCTTGCTATTTCTGTTCTCATAATTACGCTCTGTTTATCAATTCTCTCATAATCTCCGTCATCTTCGGTTGGGCGGCATCGGCAGCTTTCTGCACTTCCTCATGCGTCACTTCTACGATTTTGCCTTCCACACCGAGGTCGGTGATTACAGAGATACCAAACACTTTGATTCCACAATGGTTCGCAACAATCACTTCCGGTACTGTAGACATGCCCACTGCATCTGCACCGAAGATATGGAACAATTTATATTCTGCCGGAGTCTCAAACGTAGGGCCTTGTGTGCCGACGTACACACCATGCTGTACTTTTATGCCCTTTTCCGCAGCAATGGCATCAGCTTTACGGATCAGTTCTTTATTGTACGCCTCACTCATATCCGGGAAACGCGGTCCGTACGGAATATTCTTGCCACGTAGCGGATGTTCGGGGAAATAGTTGATGTGGTCTGTAATAATCATCAAGTCGCCGATTTCAAAATCCGGATTCGTGCCGCCGCTTGCATTGGAGACGAACAGGGTTTTGATTCCCAACTCACGCATCACACGTACGGGGAATGTTACTTCTTTCATCGAGTAGCCCTCATAGTAATGGAAACGCCCTTGCATTGCCATGATATCCTTGTTGCCCAGCTTTCCGAATATCAGCTTTCCGCTGTGTCCTTCCACCGTTGATACGGGGAAGTTCGGTATTTCCTCATACTTTATCTCGTACTTCTCGGTGATTTCAGTGGCAAGACTGCCTAAACCGGTTCCGAGGATAATCGCTGTCTCTGGTTGTGTGTGCATCCTACCTTTCAGGTAAGCTGCTGTTTCTTGAATGAGCTCTAACATAGCCAATAATATTTTGGTTAAATATATGTTGTTGATTTTGTAAGAATTCTATTTCTATCGGCAAAACGTACAAGTACGGTTTCAGCGTTTCTGCCAGTGCCGGGTGATGTTGCAGCCTTGTTGCGTCTTTCTCGGTGGTGACGATCAACTTCTTTTCTCCTTCCAGACGTTCGAAGCGGTCCTTTATCACTTGCAGATCTTTGTTGCTGAAATCGTGATGGTCGTCAAACTGGCATAAATTCACGTGAGGTGTATGTACTTTTAGTTTCTCCACCAATATGGCAGGTGAGGCAATTCCCGTTACCAGCAATATACGCTCGTCTTTTCCGAGTGAAGCAAGTGACCGCCGTTTCTCTCCGAAGAGCGGGGTCAGTGCGCCATACCTGAACGATGAAAAATAAAGTTGCTGATACGGATACAGTTTCAGCCTTTTCGTGATGATATTGAAGTCTATCGGTTTGATATCTTCCGGACATTTTGTCACGATTACGATGTGTGCCCGGTTTTTTCCGTCTTTCGGCTCGCGCAGACGCCCTGCTGGAAGCAGTGTGTCGTCTGAAAACAACCTGTGGAAATCTGTCAGTAATATATTCAACCCTGCTTTCACGTACCGGTGCTGAAAAGCATCATCCAGCAATACCACGTCTACTTTGGGATTTTTCAGTTTCATCAATTGTTCGATGCCGTGGCAACGATTTTCGTCCACAGCCACCCGTATACCGGGAAATTTGGATTTTATCTGATAAGGCTCATCACCGATATGCTTCACGTCCGTTTCATCTGTAGCCAGCACATACCCTTTGCTTTTCCGTTTGTAGCCCCGGCTTAGCATGGCAACGTTCGCACCGGTTTGTTGCAACAGCTTGATAAGATACTCCGTGTGTGGCGTCTTGCCCGTTCCGCCCACGGCGAGGTTGCCGACGCATACCACAGGTACGTCAAAACTCTTTGACCGGTAATATCCCCAATCAAAGAGTTTGTTTCGCAGGCGTACCCCCATCCCGTAAAGCCACGAGATGGGGTATAGCCAATAGTGTATCTTAACCAGCGGTTCTTCCATCCACTCCTTTCTTTAATTGATGTTCAACTCAAACGGAACGCGTGCCTGAATCTTATCGTAACTTTCGAAATTGTTCAGCCAATCGAACTGATTATAGATTTCGCTGACCTTACCTTTCAGTATGCGGGATTGGATATATCCACCCGGATTCGTATCCATCAGCGTTTCAAAGAAACTCTTTTTACCCGGATAAGATAGTACGGTGTAAGCTTCTAGTCCAGCTTTTCCGATAGCTATTTCCAGTGCTTTGTCTAGTCCGCCCAATTCGTCAACCAAGCCCAGCTCTTTGGCTTTGGCACCTGTCCATACACGGCCTTCAGCAATTTTCTTGATTTCATCCATAGTCATGCCGCGACCTTCTGCGCAACGTTTTACGAACAGTTCATAACCTTCGTTCACCATATTCTGCATCAAAGCCTTTTCACCATCGTTCAGCGGACGTCCCATCATGCCAAAGTCAGCATAGGTATTCGTTTTGACTGCGTCGAAAGAAAGCCCGATCTTGTCCGTTAAACCTTTCACGTTGGGGAACATTCCGAAGATACCGATAGAACCGGTCAGGGTAGTCGGATCAGCCACGATGCTGTCTGCATTGCAAGAGATGTAGTAACCGCCTGAAGCAGCATAGTCGCCCATTGAAACAATCACCGGTTTCTCCTTCTTTAATTCAGTCACTGCATACCAGATTTGTTCCGAGCCGAAAGCGCTACCACCTGGAGAGTTTACGCGCAACACTACAGCTTTTACGTCTTCATCATCTTTCAACTTACGCAAGTCGCGGATTACTTTATTGGAATTGATTCCTTCTTCAGTACCTGTACGAGAACTTCCTCCATCGATGGCTCCATATGCATAATACACGGCAACGATATTTCCACTCTTGTCTTTCGGAACGTTCTTTTTCACATTTATCATATCTTTCAGAGTCAGTACCGGCATGTGGTCATCTTCATCAATGCCGACCAAGGTCTTCAGATAATTGCGTACATCATTTTTATATATTAATGTGTCGGCAAGTCCGTATTCCAGACATTCTTCTGCCGGATAGAACATCAGCATCTGGTCCGCAGCTTCATTCAGTCTTTCTTTGCTCACGCCTCTTGATTCGGAAACATCGCTCAGCATCTGTCCCCAGATACCATTCAGGAATACAGTCACCTGTTCACGGTTGGCAGGGCTCATTTCTGTAGAGATGAACGGTTCAACTGCTGATTTGTAAGTACCAACTTTGAATACCTGCATCTCAACGCCGATTTTATCCAGCAGATCCTTATAGAAAATCGGAGTGGAAGCCAGACCGTACCAGCCGATTGAACCCTGAGGATTCAGCAACACCTTGTCAGCTATGCTTGCCAGATAATACAGGCGCTGTGTATATTGATCACCGTAAGCTACTACGAACTTACCACTGGTCTTGAAGTCAGCCAATGCTTTGCGAATTTCTTCCAGTGAGGCAAACCCTACACCCATAGAACCGGCTTGCAGGTAAATGCCCTTGATGTTTTCATTCTCTTTAGCCTTTCGGATAGATGCAAGAACGTCATCCAACCCGTATGTCGTTTCATCTTCACTCAGGAAAATGTCGAACGGATTGTCTTGGCTGCGTTCGGAGAGCATACCTCTCAGGTCGAGCATCATCACCGAGTTCTTACGTACCTGAGTTTCAGACTCTGATGAAGACAGCATACCAAATATTATCAGAATACTGACGAAAAACAACACGACGCTTGACACGATTATACCGGTAATGGTGGCCAGCGTAAATTTAAAAAAATCTTTCATTGCATTTATTGTTTTTTGTATGCTAACTTATAAAAGCTAACAAAGATAAATAATTGAGTTGATATTTACTCTATCTGTCGCAAGGTTTTTCGTTTTGTCACACTGTCCGTCACAAAACATTATTATCTTTATGTCATTTAATGTCTGAGAGAGTTCTTTCTTTGGATGATACGTCTTCTTGCAAATATATGTATAACTAATAAGTGAGTCACTACGAAGCGGTATTCATCTTCTTCTTTCCACCGTGTTTTCTGTCCGGTAATTAATGAATGCTTTTTTGTTTTTTATTTGTTTATTTTCCCTGTCCTTTTTTATCCTGCTCTTTTTGCTTCGTTTTCCTGTCTTCTCCCTTTTCGGGAATGTTTTGATAGGTTGTTTTTGTATGGCTACACCCTTTGTTTGTTGAAGCTACACCTTTTAGCTGTCATGGCTACACCCTTTTCCCCGGCTGGTGTAGCCCTTTTGAATGTATGCTATAAGGTTGATGGGTGAATGATGTTTCTTGTTGACTGTTGGATTTGCGAACTCCCCAATGACTCCTGTGCTTTTTGGATGAATATTTTTTCCCGGTTAGGCAAAAATGTTTTTCTAACCGGGAAATATATATTTTCCAATAGGGTAATGTTTTCACCTGTTCTAAACTACCCACCCGCTTAACTGTCCGTTGTTCCTCCGGGCGTCAATGGCGTGTGGGTCTTATCGGCTTTAATGGAGTTTCCAATCGTTTCTGCGAGTTTCCCCCTTTCGCACGCGCACGCATATATAATTATGTATACCTCCGCCATCCCTTCCGCCCCCTCCTTAAAAAACATGTTCTACGACATCCTTATCAATCAGCGAGTTACGAAATTGTTTTAAAAAACCTGTGAAAAAGTGTCTGATATATTTGGAGTGTATGAGTATATCC
>CAJMQU010000090.1 GCA_905215555.1 uncultured bacterium | reverse complement strand
TTTACCATTTTGTTTAAAGTTTATTGTTAGTGAATAAAAATTCTACGCAAAAGTAGTCATTATCTTCCAAAAGAAAGAACAGGTCGGGAATAAATTATCGCCTGTCTCCCGTCAAAACAATTCTCTTTTAAAGCTATTGGATGCTTTTAACAGAATATTGTAATCTCTATATTACAAACTCTTTTCACTTGTCGTTTGCATCCGTCCTTTTGCGCATCTCCATTATATAACAAAAAACCGGAAAGCAAGTTTAGCTTTCCGGTCCTCATTACACATTATTATATATACTACTTTTTCAGATAGATGATGGTAGGCAGATGGTCACTATAACCGTTCAGCCAGACACGTCCGCCATGCGTACGCAACGGAGAACCTTTGTATTTGCCATCCTGCTGAATCAGATATTCGCGGATAAAGACCTCGTTATGATCATATTTCAAGCCCTTCTTAGCTTTCAACAAGGGTTTGGAGATTACAATCTGGTCGAACAAGTTCCACTTACCGCGATAAAGCAGAGTTCCCACACCCTTATCTTCAAGAGTTTCCCACCAGGGATTATAGAATTCTCCTTTCTTCACCTGTTTGGGATACTTGCGTGCACCCAATGCTTCCATACTTTCATCCATAGGATCATCGTTCATATCACCCATGACTACCAGTTTCAACTTCTTATCCTTACGCATCAAAGAGTCTGTCAATGCTTTCACCTGTTTGGCAGCATGCACACGTACCGGAGATTTGGCACCGCGGGAAGGCCAGTGATTCACAATAAAACAAACACGTTCGCCTGCCATCTGCCCGTCTACGATAAGAAAACCACGCGTCAGATGCACCGTATCACCTTCGAAGGGAGTGGAAAACACCAGCTTGGAATTGGTAACAGTAAACTGTGCCGGATCATATAGCAAAGCACAATCAATACCCCGTTTGTCCGGACCTTCATAATGCACAAACTTATAATTGGAAATAGCCGGCTGGCTTACCAGATCCGCCAATACCCGGTTGTTTTCAGCTTCCGCCACACCGATAACGGCAGGACCTTCAGGCACCCGGTCGCGCGAAACCTCACTCAATACTTTGGCAAGGTTCTTCAACTTAGCTTCATACTTCTCAGCCGTCCATGCATAACTGCCGGTAGGCAGAAACTCAAGGTCATTCTTGCCTGCATCATGAATAGTATCGAACAGGTTTTCAAGATTATAGAACGCAACACTATATAAATTTCGCTCGTTCTGCTGGGCCCCTGCCGTCGTAACACAGAGCCATAGGGAAAAAAAGAAAAGTAGCTTCTTCATGCTGAATATAAATTTTAATACCGTGCAAAAATCTGAAATAAAAAGCGATAAACCTATTTTTTCAGGAAACTTTTTTCCTACTTCCGGGAAAAGTACTGCCATTTAACAGAATAGACTGCGACTTAAATAAAAATAAATCTGAATTTATTTTGTAGTATCTGCGACTTGCACTATCTTTGCGCTCTGAAAAATAAGACCATTACACTATTTATTACCAAAATAGTAACCGAATATAATAATTAAAAAACAAATATTGAAATGAAAAAAGGTATTCATCCTGAAAATTACCGTCCGGTAGTATTCAAAGATATGTCTAATGGTGACATGTTCTTGTCTCGTTCAACTGTAAATACGAAGGAAACCATCGAGTTTGAAGGTGAAACTTATCCGTTGGTAAAGATGGAAATCTCTAACACCTCTCATCCGTTCTACACTGGTAAATCTACATTGGTGGATACAGCTGGTCGTGTTGATAAATTCATGAGCCGCTACGGTGACCGTAAGAAGAAATAATTCTGCTTCAAAAAGCTGAAAAAAAGGGAGATTTTTTTTAAATCTCCCTTTTTTAATAGTCATATCTCCATTATTTTTTTGAAATTATTCTATAACTTACGGAACGGAGGACGAACCACCACAGCTTTCAACTTACGTCCGCGCATATCAATGCTGATCTCCGTACCGACTTTACCGTACTCCGGTTTTACGTATCCCATGCCAATACCAATCTTACGGGTTGGTGACATAGTGCCCGAAGTCACCACACCGATAGCTTCGCCATCCGCACTAAACAGTTCATATCCATGACGGGGAATACCACGATCTACCATTTCAAAACCTACAAGCTTACGGACAGTACCTTCCGTCTTCTGTTTCTCCAATGCCGGACGGTTTGTGAAATTCTTGCCTTCCACAAATTTAGTTATCCAACCTAAGCCGGCTTCAATAGGCGAAGTCGTATCATCCAGATCATTACCATACAGGCAGAAGCCCATTTCCAGACGAAGTGTGTCGCGTGCACCCAGACCAATCGGTTTTATACCGAACTCCTCCCCTGCTTCAAACACAGCGTCCCAAATCTTCATGGCAGCCTCAGGATAGAAATAGAGTTCAAAACCTCCTGCACCGGTATAACCCGTATTGGAAATAATCACGTCTTTCTCGCCAGCAAACTCACCATGCGTAAAGGTGTAATATGGAAGTGATGACAAGTCAATGCTCGTCAGTTTCTGCAGAGCAAGAATGGCTTTCGGCCCTTGTACGGCAAGTTGCGCCATACGATCGGAAGCGTTTTCCAACTCGGCACCTTCAGTATTATGCGAAACGCACCAATTCCAATCTTTCTCTATATTCGATGCGTTCACAACCAGCAGATATTTCTCCGGTTCATAGTGATAAACCAGCAAATCATCCACAATGCCGCCTTGTTCATTTGGAAAGCAGGTGTATTGCACCTTACCCGGAGTCAGGGCAGCCACATTATTAGAAGTTACTTTCTGAAGAAAAGCCAGCGCATTCGGTCCTTTCACCCAGAACTCTCCCATGTGGGAAACATCAAACACACCGACAGCATTACAAACAGTCAGGTGTTCATCGATGATACCGGAATATTCTATCGGCATATTGTATCCCGCAAACTCGTGCATCTTAGCACCCAGCGAGATATGTTTTTCAGTAAACGGAGTGGTTTTCATGTTTTTAAGGTATTAAATTATTATTTTTCAGCAACAAGTTCGGCAATCTTCACGATGACATTCATCGCCTTTTCCATATTCTGGATAGGAACAAATTCATATCGCCCGTGGAAGTTCAGCCCTCCGGCAAAGATATTGGGGCAAGGCAGACCTTTGAAAGAAAGCTGCGCGCCGTCCGTACCGCCACGGATAGGTTTCACGTTCGGCTTCACACCTACAGCCTCCATTGCGGCAAAAGCTGTATCGATGATATGCATCACCGGTTCAATCTTTTCACGCATATTATAGTATTGGTCACGAAGTTCAAGCTTGGCAGTACCCTCACCATATTCAGCATTGATTTTCTGAACTAATTGTTCTATCTCTTTCTTACGTCCCTCAAAACGGGCACGGTCATGGTCGCGGATGATATAAGCAACCGTAGTCTGCTCCACATCACCATTAAAGCTGATAAGGTGGTAGAAACCTTCATAACCTTCAGTATGTTCCGGCGTTTCGTGACCGGGCAGCATGGCACAGAAACGGTTGGCTACACGAATCGAGTTAATCATCTTGTTCTTGGCATACCCCGGATGCACATTGCGTCCCTTGAAGGTAATTTTGGCTGATGCCGCATTGAAGTTTTCAAATTCCAACTCACCGGCTTCGCCGCCA
Source organism: uncultured bacterium (assembly GCA_905215555.1). GTDB lineage: Bacteria > Bacteroidota > Bacteroidia > Bacteroidales > Bacteroidaceae > Bacteroides. Next base: position 2,646 of record CAJMQU010000090.1, on the reverse strand, counting down.
TCCATTGTATAAGCCCAGTCGCAACCAAACTTCTCTACATCAAATTTATGCGCACCGAGTCCGATTTCTTCATCCGGATTGAAACCGATACGGATCTTGCCATGTTTGATTTCAGGATGTTCTTTCAGATATACGATTGCAGAAACAATCTCTGCAATACCCGCTTTATCATCTGCACCCAGCAATGTTTTTCCATTCGTCACAATAAGATCTTCACCTTTATGATCCAACAACTCGGGGAACTGCTCAGGAGAAAGTACCACATTCTCATCTTCGCAAAGCACAATGTCGGAACCGTCATAATTCTGAACGATACGGGGTGATACATCTCTGCCACTCATATCGGGACTGGTGTCCATGTGGGCGATAAAGCCTACAGTAGGCAACGGCTTATCAATATTGGCCGGAAGCGTGGCGAACAGATAGCCATGTTCATCCAACGTTATGTCTTCCAAACCTAAAGATTCCAATTCTTCTTTCAGATACCTGGCAAATACCATCTGCCCGGGAGTACTTGGAGTCACCTCAGTGTCCTCACTGGACTGGGTGTCGAAGCTTACATACTTCAAAAAACGTTCTACTAAAGCCATATTAATAATGTTTTAATGTGATAACATGCCAATGTGCCAACGGTAATAACAGTATAAATACTGCGCAGCTAATTAGTAGATTAGCATATTGTTCGCATCAGCACACTATGTTTTGCCGTAAAGGTAAAAAAAGAGGCGTGAATAGCCAAGCAATTCACGCCCCTTTTTACAAAATGTTAGTATTTTGAAGTTACTTAGAAGCAACTGCTACCATCAAAGCAATGTGTACAAATCTTACATTTCGGTAATCCGATAGCCTCAACTAAAGTTTCCAGCGTATTAAACTTCAGACTGGTAAGTCCGAAACGTTCGGCAATGATGCTGACCATCTTCTCATATTCCGGAGAACCGGTAGTAGCATATTTGTCAAGATTCTTATCTGCATCTCCTTCCAATTCAGCAATAATGCGGCGGGTGATTAATTCCAAAGGACTCTTGGAAGCCGTGAAACCAACGAATGGACAAGCATAAATCAACGGCGGACAAGCAATACGGATATGTACTTCTTTTGCGCCATATTCATATAATACTTTCACATTATCACGAAGTTGCGTACCGCGCACAATCGAGTCATCGCAGAATAACACCCGCTTATCCTTCAACATGGCACGGTTCGGTATCAGCTTCATCTTTGCCACCAGCGAGCGCATCTCCTGTTTACTGGGAGTAAAGCTACGCGGCCATGTCGGTGTGTATTTGGAAATGGCACGATGATAGGGAACCCCTTTACCTTCGGCATATCCCAATGCCATACCTACACCGGAATCGGGAATACCACAAGCACAATCCACTTGGGAATCATCTTTTTGTCCCATCTTCAATCCGCTGGTAAATCGCACTTCTTCTACATTACGCCCTTCATAGCAAGATGTAGGGAATCCGTAATATACCCACAAGAACGAACATATCTGCATCTTTTCTTCCGGCTTCCGCAACTGCTCCACTCCATCAGCAGTCATACGTACTATCTCACCCGGACCGAGATAGCGGTCTATTTCATAATCCAGATTCGGAAAACTGCTCGACTCACTGGTTGCAGCAAATGCACCGTCTTTACGTCCGATAACGATCGGAGTACGCCCCCATTTATCACGGGCGGCAATGATACTGCCATCTTCAGACAACAGCAACATAGAGCAAGAACCTTTCACACGACGGAAAACATTCTCGATACCTTCTACGAAAGTTCTGCCTTGTATAATAAGTAACGAAATAAGTTCGGTTTGATTGGTATTGCCGGAACTGAGCTCGGCGAAGTGCATGTTTTGAGAAAGTAATTCCGCTTCTATTTCTTCCAGGTTGACTATTTTTGCTACCGTAACAATGGCGAAGCGTCCGAGGTGGGAGTTGATGATGATGGGTTGAGGATCCGTGTCACTGATGATTCCTATGCCGGCATTTCCTTTGAATTTATCCAGCTCATCTTCAAACTTGGTTCGGAAATACGTGCTTTCCAAGTTGTGAATGGATCGCGCAAACATGCCCTCTTCTGCATCATACGTGGCAAGTCCGCCTCGCTTAGTTCCTAAATGTGAATTATAATCTGTTCCGTAAAATAAGTCCGTCACGCAGCTCGCTTTAGCGACTGTCCCGAAAAATCCTCCCATAAATTCCTTATATTTATTATTGATTTTAGTATTGACGGGTGCAAAGGTACAAAGAAGTTTCTTCTCCGCGTCACTTTCCGGTGAGACAATTTCTAAAAAAACTTGTTTTTATGCATCTTTCCAAACACCAGACAAGAGCATTATTACCACTTCTCTCTCTACAAGCAGCTTGAGGCTCTCACAGTCATCGATGCTTAGTAACCACGGTTAATTTAACCACCGTGAAATTAACCGTAATTATAAAAAAAGGCCCATTATGAAATTCTACAATCGCGAAAAAGAGTTTGACGAACTGCAATTAGTTCGTCAAACGAAGCAAAAAAAAGGTCGAAATTGTAATGTTTCGACCTTCTTATTATACCAAAATTACTTTTTCCAAATATAATGTGGAATAAATAACCATTTCATTATCTTAATGGCATGTCTTATCAACGTACAATGCTCCATAT
>CAJMQU010000089.1 GCA_905215555.1 uncultured bacterium | reverse complement strand
CGCCACCGGTGACGAAAATATACTTTGTTTCTCCCACAGCTATACTGTTTTTAATATTATTGTTTTGTTTGGTCTGATGTACACACTTGTGTATCTGAACTATACTACGTGTGAAACTTAAAAAGCGCAAAATTACAAAAAAAAGAGGAAGTATATCAAGTTTCGGCGAAACAATTCTTAAAAAACTTGATTTCTTTTCTTTTGCTTTTCTATGTTTTCTGAACATTTTAATTTACTTTTGCACTCAAAACATAGATTTTAGGGCGTTATGAAGAATAGATACTTAGCATTGTGGGCTGTTGCCGCACTGTTTTCTTCGTCGGTAATGGCGCAGAATTCAGTGAAGCCTGTCTTGAAAGCCGCGGAGGGGGCGGTTACCGTACAAACGGATACCTTGTCGGACCTGATGAAGCAATATTTTGTCTTAAAGTTAAAACCGGAAGGCGATACTCTGGATCTGGACACTGTCTCCGTACTGCACGAGAAATACTTTGGAGTCTTGAAGTACCTGAATGACCCTTCTACTCCGGAGCGTTATATTGCAGAAAATCCTAATTATTACCGTTTATTTATACCGTTGACTTATTATAATTCTCCAATGGAGAGCATTTCTACCTTGAAATGGAAATTCCAGCCTTTAGATACGGTTGGATCTCCTGCAAAGGAGCTTTTGCCTTTTGATGAAAGGCCTTTCACGTCGAAGAAGCATGCCAATGAAACGGTGGATCGTGCACTGCTCTACCTTTATGTGAATGATGATCCGCGTAATATTGTAGCATGGGAAGATGAGATTATGCAGGTGAGAGTCTTCAAGGATGATATCGAGAAAGAAGTTTCTTCCAAACCTTCTGTGATAAAACTGTTCTCTCAGGAAAGCATGGCAAATGTGAAAGAGGATGCGGAAGTGGTTATCCGCAAGCCCAACTGGTGGGTGACGGGTGGAAGCGGTTCTTTGCAGATCACCCAGAACTATATTTCAGAGAACTGGTATAAGGGTGGTGAGAGCACCAATTCTGTCTTGGCGAATTTGCAGTTGTTTGCCAATTATAATGATAGGGAAAAGATACAATGGGAGAATTTGCTGGATGCGAAGTTGGGCTTCTCGTCTGCACCTTCCGATGAATACCATGATTATTTGGTGAATACGGACCAATTCCGTTTGTATAGTAAGTTGGGTGTTCAGGCTGCATCGAATTGGTATTATACCATTTCAACAGAATTCAAGACTCAGTTTTGTAATGGTTATAAAGCCAATAAAGAACCGTTGGTGTCAGCTTTCTTGGCACCGGCTGATTGGTCGGCCAGTATCGGTATGGACTATAAACTGAAGAAGAAGAAGTTTAATTTATCAGTTTTCATCGCTCCCTTGACGTGGACCATGCGCTATGTGGGCAATAAAGAAGTCAATGAGGTTGATTTTGGTTTGGAAGAGGGTAAGACTGTACGCCATAACTTCGGTTCGCAAGTGCAGCCGACTTTGTTTTGGCAGATTATTCCTTCCATTACATTGGATTCCCGTTTAGATTACGTGACCAGTTATGAATGGGTGCGTATTGAGTGGGAAAATACTTTTAATTTTGTGCTGAACCGTTATCTTTCAACCAAACTCTATATTCATGCCCGCTTTGATGACAGTAGTAAGCCGACTACGGGTAACAGTCATTTCCAAGTGAAAGAGTTGCTGAGTTTCGGTATCAATTATAAGTGGTAATCATATATCTGATATAAATGCAAATAAGGCTGCTTCTTTACGGAGGCAGCCTTATTTGCATAATATCATTTTGTCATTTAACGCTTGCCTTAGGCTTTACTCCTTATTTATATGTGGAGACGGATTCTTCATTACGCTTTAATTGATGGTGCAAAGTGATACATTAATCTGTGTTTTAAAACAGTTTTTCCCTTTTCCTCCATAAAAAAAGAGAGGAAAAATAGTTAAAACGGGAAAAAGTGCGTTGGCGTACACATAAAAAATCAGGCGAATGCCTTGCAGTTCACAAATAATGCGTAAATTTGCCGCAATTTGTAATGCACAGTTTGCAAAATGGCAGATATTATAAAACATCAAGGTATTGTGGAAAACATAAACGGTTCTCATGTGAAGGTGAGAATTGTCCAGACGTCAGCTTGCGCGGCATGTAGTGCTAAGGGACACTGCGCATCAGCTGATACCAAAGAAAAATTAATCGACGTAACCATCGGCGATGCGTCTTCCTATCAGCCCGGAGACCGGGTGATTGTTTTTGGAGAACTCTCTATGGGGATGATGGCGGTGCTGCTGGCTTTTATTGTACCTTTCTGTATTTTGGTTATTTCCCTCTTTATATTTATGGCTGTCTGGAATGATGAACTTAGTTCTGCACTTTGTTCGTTGGCGCTCCTTATACCTTATTATTATATATTATGGCTGAATAGAACACGTATGGGAAAGAAGTTCTCTTTCTCTATAAAGCCGATAGACTAACTATTGATACATTAAAATAAATAATTAAATAAATAACTAATTTATGAATGTAATTCTGATTGCAGTGATTTCATTGGGAGCCATAGCGCTGGTTTCAGCTGCTATTCTTTATTTAGCTTCCAAGAAATTCGCCGTGTATGAAGATCCGCGAATTGCACAGGTAGGAGAGGTATTGCCTCAAGCAAATTGCGGTGGATGTGGTTATCCGGGTTGTAGCGGTTTTGCCGACGCTTGTGTAAAAGCTGGTTCGCTGGATGGTAAGTTCTGTCCGGTGGGTGGACAACCCGTTATGACGAAGGTTGCTGAAATCCTTGGTTTGGATGCTGCTGCTGCCGAGCCGATGATTGCAGTAGTGAGATGTAATGGAACCTGCGCCAATCGCCCCCGTACGAATAGTTACGACGGTGCGAAGAGTTGTGCTATTGCAGCTTCTCTTTATGGTGGCGAAACGGGTTGTAGTTTTGGATGTCTGGGCTGTGGCGACTGTGTAGAGGCTTGCCAGTTCGATGCTATCCACATGAATCCCGAAACTGGGCTTCCGGAAGTGGATGAAGCTAAGTGTACGGCTTGTGGCGCTTGTGCCAAAGCTTGTCCGAAGAGCATTATCGAAATCCGTCCGCAAGGCAAGAAGTCACGTCGTATCTACGTGCAGTGTGTGAACAAAGATAAAGGCGGCGTAGCGCGCAAGGCTTGTACGGTCGCTTGTATCGGTTGTGGCAAGTGTGTGAAAGTTTGTCCGTTCGAGGCCATTACGCTGGAAAATAATCTGGCATATATCGACCCGAATAAATGTAAATCATGTCGTAAGTGCGAAGAAGCTTGTCCGCAGAACACGATTATCGCACTCAATTTCCCGCCGCGTAAACCGAAGGCGGAGACTGCCGAACCGGCTGCTGCTCCTAAAGTAGCTGAGGCTTGAGTTGACAAGGGAATGAGTTGACAAGTCGATAAGGAAATGACGATTCCTTGTCTCTAAAAAAAATAACTAATAAACGACTAAAATACAGAATTGTATGTTGAAGACATTTTCAATCGGTGGTGTTCATCCACACGAAAATAAACTTTCAGCACATCAGCCCATCATTAAGGCGGAAGTTCCTGCCAAAGCTGTGATCTTGCTGGGACAGCACATTGGTGCGCCTGCAAAACCGGTTGTGGCTAAAGGAGATGTGGTGAAAGTCGGCACAAAGATTGCCGAACCCGGTGGCTTTGTATCCGCAGCCATCCACTCGTCTGTCAGCGGCAAGGTTGCTAAGATCGATACGATAATCGATGCCAGTGGCTATCCGAAGCCTGCCATTTTTATAGATGTAGAAGGTGATGAATGGGAAGAAAGCATTGACCGTACCGAAACATTGGTGAAGGAATGCACTCTTACGTCAGAAGAAATTGTGAAAAAGATTGCCGATGCCGGTATTGTAGGTTTGGGGGGTGCCTGTTTCCCTACTCAGGTGAAACTCTGTCCACCGCCTGCATTCAAGGCCGAATGCGTCATCATCAATGCCGTAGAGTGTGAACCTTACCTGACAGCCGACCATCAGTTGATGCTGGAACACGCAGAAGAAATAATGGTAGGCGTATCTATTCTGATGAAGGCTGTAAAGGTGAACAAGGCATTTATCGGTATCGAAAATAATAAGCCCGATGCTATCCAGTTGATGACGAAAGTGGCATCCAGCTATGCAGGCATCGAGGTGGTAGCCTTGAAAGTGCAATATCCGCAAGGGGGTGAAAAACAATTGATCGATGCCATTACCAACCGTCAGGTGGCAAGCGGCGCACTGCCCATATCTACCGGTGCGGTGGTACAGAACGTAGGTACTGCATTTGCCGTATATCAGGCTGTACAGAAAAATAAGCCGTTGTTTGAACGTGTGGTTACTGTGACGGGTAAATCGGTTGCAAAGCCTTCTAATTTCCTGGCACGTATCGGCACGCCGATGAAACAACTTATTGACGCTTGCGGTGGTCTGCCCGAAGATACGGGAAAGATTATCGGTGGCGGCCCGATGATGGGTAAAGCGTTGGTGAATACGGACGTCCCGACTGCCAAAGGTAGTTCCGGTATTTTGATAATGAATCAGAAAGAGGCCAAGCGTGGTGAAATCCAACCTTGCATCCGTTGTGCAAAGTGTGTAGGGGCTTGTCCGATGGGACTGGAACCTTACCTGCTGTCGGCACTTGCCGAACACACAGAATTCGAGAGAATGGAGAAAGAAAGAATTATGGATTGTATCGAGTGCGGTTCTTGCCAGTTTACTTGTCCGGCCAACCGTCCGTTGCTGGACTATTGCCGTTTGGGTAAAGGCAAGGTAGGAGCGATCATCCGTGCACGTCAAGCTAAAAAATAACGAAGTATGGAAAATAAATTAGTAATATCACTTTCGCCCCATGTTCATGGCGGCGACAGCGTGAAGAAGAATATGTATGGCGTGCTCATCGCATTGATCCCTGCGTTTCTTGTATCACTCTATTTCTTCGGACTGGGTGCGCTGATTGTCACGGCTACTTCTGTGGCTGCCTGTTTGTTCTTCGAGTGGGCTATCGGCAAATTCCTGATGAAGAAAGAAACCACCACTATCTGCGATGGTTCTGCCATAATCACAGGTGTGTTGCTGGCATTCAATTTACCTTCAAATCTGCCCATCTGGATTATAATCTTGGGTGCGCTGTTCGCTATCGGCGTAGGCAAGATGTCTTTCGGCGGATTGGGATGTAACCCGTTCAACCCTGCGCTGGCAGGCCGTGTGTTCCTGTTGCTTTCTTTCCCGGTGCAGATGACGAGCTGGCCGGTTGTTGGACAGCTGACTTCCTACACGGATGCAACGACTGCTGCTACACCGCTTAACCTGATGAAGCAGATTGCCGGTGGTAATATAGAAGTTTTGAAAGACCTGCCGTCTTCTTTTGATTTGTTGATTGGGAACAATGGCGGTTGCCTCGGTGAAGTAAGTGCGTTGGCTTTGTTGCTTGGATTGGCTTATATGCTTTGGAAGAAAATTATCACCTGGCATATTCCTGTATCCATTCTGTCCACGGTATTCGTATTCTCCGGCATTATGCACTTGGTTGATCCGGAACTTTATGTTTCTCCGGTGCTTCAGTTGCTTACGGGTGGTCTGATGCTGGGTGCCATCTTTATGGCTACGGACTATGTCACTTCGCCGATGAGCAAGAAAGGTATGCTGATCTATGGTGTTTGTATCGGTCTGCTGACAGTGATTATCCGTTTGTTCGGTGCTTATCCCGAAGGTATGTCGTTTGCTATCCTGATTATGAATGCCTTCACTCCGCTGATTAATACATATTGTAAACCTAAACGCTTTGGGGAGGTAGCGAAGAAGAAATGAAAAAGTTAGAATCATCCTTGAAGAATATGTTGCTGGTACTCACGGGCGTTACTGCTATCTCCGTGGCATTGCTGGCGTATGTGAATGAACTGACGAAAGAACCTATTGCACAGGCCAATGCAAAGACATTGAGCGATGCAGTCAGTGCGGTTGTTCCTGGTTTTGATAATGATCCGATTGCGGAAAAGAAGATGCAGATGGTGAATGACGTAGAATATGCCGTTTATCCCGCTACGAAAGACGGTCAGTTTATCGGTGCTGCTGTAGAAGCAGGTGCAATGGGATTCGGTGGTGAGTTGAGAGTGTTGGTAGGCTTTGATGCAGAAGGAAATATTATAGATTATTCCTTGTTGTCACATGTGGAAACTCCGGGTTTGGGTTCCAAAGCTGCCGACTGGTTTAAAGAAGGCAATAAAGGAAGCATCAAAGGTCTGAATCCGGGTAAGTCTCCTCTGTCTGTGACCAAAGATGGCGGTCAGGTAGACGCTATTACTGCTTCTACTATTACCTCACGTGCTTTCCTGAATGCTGTGAATGCTGCTTATGCTGCTTACGCCGGTCAGAATGTATCTGATGCTGCTACGGGCGCTACGCAAAAAGTTGTTGAACCTGCTGAAAATGCAGCCACTGAGGCTACTGATTCTATCAGCGCTAAATAAAAGAAAGGAGTAGAAGATATGAATAATTTTAAAGTTATGATGAACGGGATTATCA
>CAJMQU010000088.1 GCA_905215555.1 uncultured bacterium | reverse complement strand
ACTAGGGGACTACTTTTCAATTATTATCTGGGATACTTTTCGATTATTATATACAGCCATCAAGCATGTACTTTTTCCGCTTCATCTTTTGTTCGGCAGGATCGTAACAGGTGAAATCCACATACCAATTCTTTCCGGTATGTAACTTGGGGAGAGTGTAGCTAACTATTGCGGCTAACGGAGAGCCTTTTCTTTGTCTGGAAAACATTTTTTTATACGTTTTTCAGGTATGAAAACGTATGATGTTCGACAATTCAATTTTTTATTTGTCCGACTTTCGTCCGACCTATAAACGGTGAAAAGCTGCAAGCGATTGACTTACAGCTTTTTATCGTTGCACGGGAGGAGAGGCTCGAACTCCCGACACCCGGTTTTGGAGACCGGTGCTCTACCAACTGAGCTACTCCCGTGTTTGCGGCTGCAAAGGTAGTGTAAAGTTTCAAATTTGCAAGAAGTCTGCGCAATTATTTTAACGGATAATCATGCTATAATATCTGTAAGTCCTGATACATAATGCGGTAGGCTGCTGCTTTTTTTTCTAAGGCAAGCGGGTAAGCGCGCGAAGAAGAGGGCATCCGATAGAGTCGCATCGGCTTTCCATCAAAAACGAACTCTGCAAAATCTCCTACTTTTGGCTTTTCAAGTGAGAATTGAGCACATAAAGTTTCCGTAGCCTTCTCACCCGTAGTGACGATAGCTTTGCATTCAGGCAAACGGCGAAGCATGCCTTCGATGTCTGTAGGCTCCACCACTTCCAGAAACTTATCAGATGCATTGTCCTGCAATCGTCGTATGGCTGTAGCAGTGTCAAACAAAGCAATTCTCTTTTCTAGAAGGAAACGGACGATTCGTTCTTTGTCAAATGCTTTTGCTGCTTCGTTCAGAAAATAAGTCTTATCATTGAAGAATAGAAGTCCTGTAATCCGCCACATATCATTGTTCCAATTCGGGTAATAAAACTCCATTGACCACCGTTTCTTTTGGGGCGGAAAGCTTCCCAACATCAGCAGGCGGGCATTGTTGGGAAGAAAGGGTTCTAAAGGGTGTTGCTCTATTTCCATTCTTAAGTGCTGAATTAATTGGCTATATGAAAATGGTTAATAGTATCTGTCATGCTGAGCGTGATCGAAGCATGACAGATACTATAATTGCAAAAGTACAGATTATTTCCGGAAATTATTCCGCTATTTCCAGATTACTCATTTTTTCCGTGATGCGGAAGGGGAAGTCCGGATACTCGTACAAGCTGAATCTTGATTCGGTTTTACCTTCTGTGTAATTCCAGATACTGGCATAATCTTCCACATCTTCTCCCATGGCACGCAGTTGTCGCAGATAGGCGGCAACGGACTTATTCTCCACGATATAAACTTGTCCCAACTGGTTGATAATAGGACTGTGCCGACGTGTTCCGTCATGGTCGAAACGGAGGATACGCTTACCTTCTTCGGTTATTCCTACCAGGTTGAAAGTCATGCTTTTGCCGATGGCAGGCAGATTTAGTACACTACGGTCCGTGGCAAGGAATGGAAGATGGTGCACTTTCAGGAACTGACGGATGCAAGCCGCAGGGTCAAGTGCTGTTTCGAGCGATGCTGATAAGTTGTAGGCATCTTCTTTATTCATTTTGCCGAAGCGTTTTTCTTCCCGTTGTTCCTGCATGGAACGGCTGTTGGGGGTGAAGACGGCATTGTTTTCTTCGAAACCTTTTACGGAGAATGTGTAGTAGCAAACAACTCCCAGTTCGTTGAGTACCTGACGCAGACGAGTGGTGTGTCCGCGGCGTGAAGCAGCTACGTTGTACACCAACTGATTGGTTATCAGCCAGCCGGCTGACAGTAATTTGCGGATACCGTCTTTTGCTTCGGGCGTTACTTCCAGTGGCGTCTGGAAATGGGTCTGAATAATAAACTGGCGGATACCGATGACAGATGCTTTCTCCTTGAAAGTCCGTAGGATCTCCACTAATTCATCATTGATACGCATAGGCAGATATGCCGGTAGGCGTGAACCGAGCCGGATACGTTGCAGTTCGGCATACTTTTCTCCTTCCGGACGTTCCTGATTGGCTTTCCGTTTGCGGACAGCCATGCGGTAAACAGCTTCCAAAATGGTAGCTAAAGTTTTGTTCTGGCTCATGAGTGCGTCTCCGCCTGTAATCAGAATATCACGCAGTTGCGTGTCTTCTTCAAAGTAAGTCATCAGTCGGCGCAGTTTCTTTTCCCATGTTTCTTTGGGACGCAAGCTGTCGAACTCAAAATTGAGCCGTTTGCTTTGAAAGTCGTACATGCGCTGGCAGGAAGCACAAAGTCCACCGCAGGCACGCCCCATGGTGTCGGGGATGAGGATTGCCACTTCCGGATAACGGCGATGAATATTGTGCCCATCGGGCAGGAGCCAGCCGGCGGCATTCGGTTTGCCAGCCTCTACTATATCTTCGCGTTCCCAGGCGCGTATCTGTCCGTAAGTCTCTACCAATTGGGGGGAATAAAGAATATAGCTGCGCAGGGCATCATCGTTATATCCTTCGTTACGGGGATTCAACAGAGACAGATAATAAGGAGTGACGAAGAAGGGCATTCCTTTCTTACGGGCACGTGAAAGCAAGTACATGGTTTCGGCAGAAAGCGAATTACCCAGAAAGCGGTTCAACTCCGTTGGGCTTTTGGCTGCCATGGCCAGGTGAAAGCGGAATTCATTCCACCATTCTTCAACAAGATGATATTTTTCTTCGTAGCTGATGCCTTCTTCAAAGCGATAACGGGAAATGGTGTTTTTCCGGTGCTCTATCTTTTGTATCAATGCGTGCAGAATGCGTTCTTTGTTTTTGCTACGGATGAGCTGCACGTCTTCGTTCAGTCCGCTGGGCCAGCGCTCAGTCCACGCTTTGACGCGTTGGGGAGGCGGGAGTGGGGCTGCGAGGGACTGTAATCGTTTGAATTGCTGGAAGATATCCAGGAACATGTCAGTTTCTACATCTTCTTCCAAGTTTCCGGTGAGAAATTCGTATAGCAGTGACAGAGTAGAAACAATCATTTGTTCATCGGTAGAAAGTTCATGGACTTTCTGGCCGTCATATTCAATCATAAGTCGAATTTGCCTGGCAGCCTCATTTTCTGCATCAGCTTGATCGGCGATGGGTTCCGAAAGACCTTGCTTGAAGCTTTCCGTACCGTCGCTCTGTTCGGCGATGCGTACAATTTCCGGAAGTTCATTTCGATAAAGTTGTTTTAACTGAGACAAAGTGAGTGCAAGCATTTTCTTTTGTTTCATAAGCGGTTGTTTTTTAGAGATTAATATTGAGTTTGTTTATTGTTCCGAGCTCTTTTTTTAATGGTCATTTATCGCATTTTGTACGATAAATGACGAACTGCAAATATCGGTTATAAGTTGCTGCGCTGTAATTGTGAGCCAAAGATTTTCTTCCCTACAAGCATACTGTTTTCAAACAAGCAGTTCTGATATACTGTAGGAGCGAATAATTATTCGTCCGGCTATCACTCCGAAAGGTACTTGTAGCCTATAGTTTAAATTAGCATACAGCGCTAATTTGTCATTTATGATTCTACAACAGTTTCTTCACATAGAATGTTGCTGTTCCTCCGAACAGAAAGATGCATAAAAATAACAAAAAAAGGCGAGGAAAATGTCCCTCGCCTTATCCCTTGGTTATTTCTTTAGGAAGTTTTTTCTTTTGTTGACAGTTTTTGCCCTATCTGTGTTCAGGCTTATTTCTCTTCCTTATCCTTGTTTTTCGGCTCTTTTTTAGCCAGTAGAACAACGTTATACACATATTCCGTCATCCATTGTTCAGAATATCCCAAACGTTCTTTATACTGGCGTACTGCCATTGCTGTCTTGTGCACGTCGTCCTTTTTCCATACGGTCTTGGTGCAGATGTCATGTACAGTCTTTTCTGTCATACTGCGCAGTGCACCTTTGAAGAATGAAGGTACGCGGAACTTCCACTGCATCAGGTTCCCCATCAGCATCATCAAATCTTGTGAGAAGCCCTGATACATGAACAAGTAAGCTTGTACGTCATTCTGTGTACGGCAATGCTTCTTTACAGAAGCGTCGATTTCTTTAAAGAAGCCTTCACTCAGTCCGTAGTCCTGCATCAGCATTTTACGTGAAGCGGCTTTCTCGGCTTGTCCCAGTCGTCCGCCTTGCGTAGGTATTTTGAAGAGACGTTTGAAATTGGCTACATCCGGTACGAAACGGATGTTCGTAATGCCCAGGTTAGCGGCGATTACGGACTGGAAGTAAACACGTGTCAGAGACACGAAATCTTCCACGTTTTTAGAGGAAGTACCCTCGGAGTCCTTTTTAAATAGTTTGGTAAATATACCCATGATGTATATAGAATTATGAATTATGAGTTATGAATTTTTCATTGCGGTTGCAAAAGTACTAAATAAGTTGATTTATCCCAACTATTAACTAATTCATAATTCATCATTTATGCTTTGTCATTAAAAAAGTTACCAGCACTCTATCTCATTTTCCACCTCTTTTAGGCGGTCTTTGGTGAAAACTGGGTCTTTGATACCTGCACGTTTCTGTGCGCGGTAATCTTCCAGTAGTTTGAAAGCGTACTTACCAAGCAGGCTGATGGCAATCAGATTGCAAAGTGCCATCAATCCCATGGTGACGTCTGCCAGACTCCAGGCTACATCTAATGTGGCGAGGGCACCAAACAATACCATGCCGCCTACCAGCACACGATATATGTTCAGTATCCATTTGTGGCGGGTGAGATAACGTACGTTGGCCTCTCCATAATAGTAATTACCCAGGATACTGCTGAATGCAAAGAAGAACAGGGCGACGGCAACAAAGATGCTTCCGGCTGTGCCGATTTCATTAGTCAAAGCCTGTTGCGTCAGTTGTACTCCGTTGGCTGAACCATCCAAAGGTGCACCGCTGAACAGGATGATGAATGCGGTACAGGTGCATATGATTAGGGTATCGGTAAAGACCCCTAATGTTTGTATTAATCCCTGTTTAACGGGATGTGTGACATGTGCCGTTGCTGCCACATTCGGTGCGGAACCCATACCGGCTTCGTTGCTGAACAGTCCTCGCTTGATACCCTGCATCAATGCAATGCCTACGCCACCTCCCAATGCCTGTTGCCAACCGAAAGCATGGCTCAAGATGAGTTTAATGACTGTCGGCAGAGCGGTGATATTCATTGCCACGATAATCAATGCCAGTGCAATATATCCCAATGCCATGACAGGAACGATGATGCTACTGACTTTGGCAATGCGTTGTACCCCGCCAAAAATGATGAGCAGTGTGGCTACTGTAATGACCCCGCCCACAATGACATGGTCGAACCCGAAAGCATGTTCAAAGGCTGCACATAACGTATTGCTTTGTACCGAGTTGAAAGCGAACCCGAAAGTGATTGTGATAAGTATGGCGAAGATGGTACCCATCCACGGTTGTTTCAGTCCTTTCCGCATATAATAGGCAGGACCACCGATGAAAGAATCTTTGCCTTTCACCTTATATAATTGCGCTAATGTAGATTCCACGAATGAACTGGCAGCCCCGAACAGTGCGATCACCCACATCCAGAACACTGCTCCCGGCCCGCCTACAGCAATAGCTGTGGCTACACCTGCCAGATTTCCCGTTCCCACACGGCTGGCAATAGAGATGGCAAATGCTTGAAAGGATGAGATATGTTTCTCTCCCGGCTTTCCGTCAGTACTTGCCGAATCACCTAGTAGGCGTACCATTTCGCCCATCATGCGGAACTGTACAAAGCGGGTTTTCAGTGTAAACCACAGGGCGCATCCTAGAAGTAAAGCTATGAGGATGTAGGTCCAGAGAATATCATTTATAAAGTTGATTATACTCATCTTATTATAATTGTTTATAAAGTGACAAACTGCAGGCTACAAGTTGCTGTGTTATACTCGTGGGCGAAAAAAGTTTCGCCCATACAAGCTGACAATATGTATCTCGTAGCTTCTCACTCATTTTAGTCTGAAATGAAACTTATGTCCCTCATATACCGGCTCTACAATTTCGAACCGGATAAACTTTGCCAGCAAATGTTCTGCTGCACGCCGTGAAAGGTGTGCCAGCTTACAATACCGGTTCAGTGACAGGCTGTCATTTTCTTCCAACAGGTCGAGCAGCAACTGCTCCCGTTCAGTATAGGTTAGCAGTTCACCGCGTGGGTTACCACTTTGCTGCCACACCCTCAGATGTACTGGTGTGGCAAGTATATTCTCGTCTTTGATGCGCAGATAAGCCAACGGCTTCCCGGTTTCATCTTTGGCATAAACAGGTTTTTGCAGACTCTCTTCAATCTGCACTACCAACACACTGCGTCCTTCTGCATGGAAGGTCTGCATGGTATAGTTCACTTCCGGCTGGCAGTACATTTGCGCGGCTGCCTCTATCATATATTGTTCTTCGTCGGAGCGCACTCCGGCAATCTTTCCGTTATCTTTCACTCCGATGAGCAGTCGTCCGCCGTCCGTATTGGAGAAAGCGGAGAGTGTTTTCGCTATTTTCCGGGCATCGGATATTTCAAACTTAAAGTCCTGCCTTTGGTGCTCGCCTTCGGATATGAGCAAGTGTATGTATTCCGTATCTGTAAGGGGTTTCATGCCTGCAAAAGTAGGCAAAAAACGCCAGAGGATGTTTTTTTGTGCTATTTTTGCGGATTATTTCAAAAAAAATATCGTTTTTCTGCATTTATTTCAAGAAAGAATGTATT
>CAJMQU010000087.1 GCA_905215555.1 uncultured bacterium | reverse complement strand
TATTAAATCCTGTTGCGTTAATCTGCTGCAATTCGGCGGATATTCCAGAGATTTTCCGTAATTTTGCAGCCCCAAAAGGATAACATTACATTTACCCACTAACAAAATGAATATTATGGAATTGAACAAAACCTTTATTGACGGGCTTTGGAGCAAAGAAATCAATGTCAGCGATTTCGTTAGTAAAAACATCGCGCCTTACACTGGAGACGCATCCTTCCTACAAGGGCCTACCGAACGTACAAAAAAAATCTGGGAACTTTGCCTGAAAGCACTCGAAGAAGAAAGAGCCAACAATGGCGTCCGCTCTCTCGACCCCCATACCGTATCTACCATCATTTCACACCAAGCCGGTTATATAGATAAGGAGAACGAACTTATCGTCGGTCTGCAGACCGATGAACTGCTGAAACGTGCCATCAAACCTTTTGGCGGCATCAATGTAGTGATGAAGGCTTGCCGTGAAAATGGCGTAGAAGTAGATGATAAAGTAAAAGAAATCTTTACCCACTACCGCAAAACGCACAATGACGGTGTGTTCGATGTATATACCGAAGAAATCCGCTCATTCCGCTCACTGGGCTTCCTCACCGGACTGCCCGACAACTATGCCCGCGGACGCATCATCGGTGACTACCGCCGTCTGGCCCTCTACGGCATCGACCGCCTCATCGAAGCAAAACAAGAAGACTTGCACAACCTGACCGGTCCGATGACAGAAGACCGCATCCGCCTGCGCGAAGAAGTGGCAGAGCAAATCAAAGCTCTGAAAGATATCAAAGTAATGGGCGAATACTACGGTCTCGACCTTAGCCGACCGGCTACTTCCGCACAGGAAGCCGTGCAATGGGTGTACATGGCTTATCTGGCTGCCGTGAAAGAGCAAGACGGTGCCGCCATGTCACTGGGTAACGTTTCTTCTTTCCTCGATATCTTCATAGAGTATGACCTGGCACACGGAAACATCAACGAAACGTTTGCTCAGGAACTGATTGACCAGTTCGTTATCAAACTTCGTATGGTACGCCACCTGCGTATGCAATCGTACAACGATATCTTTGCAGGCGACCCGACCTGGGTGACGGAAGCCATCGGCGGACGCTTTAACGACGGACGAGTGAAAGTCACCAAAACTTCTTTCCGCTTCCTGCAGACACTGTACAACCTCGGCCCTTCTCCCGAACCGAACCTGACGATATTGTGGAGTCCCGAACTTCCGGAAGGGTTCAAAGACTTCTGCGCCAAAGTATCGGTGGACACCAGTTCCATCCAATACGAAAACGACAACCTGATGCGCGAAGTACGTAACTGCGATGATTACGGTATCGCTTGCTGCGTATCTTACCAAGCCATCGGTAAACAAATCCAGTTCTTTGGTGCACGTGCCAACCTGGCAAAAGCCCTGTTGCTTGCCATCAACGGCGGACGTTGCGAAAATACCGGTACGGTTATGGTGAAAGGCATTCCCGTGCTGACGAGCGACGTGTTGAAGTTTGAAGAAGTGATGGCAAACTATAAGAAGGTGCTGACGGAAATTGCCCGTGTCTACAACGAAGCCATGAACATCATCCACTACATGCACGATAAGTATTATTACGAAAAGGCACAGATGGCGTTTGTCGACACCAACCCGCGCATAAATCTGGCTTATGGTGTGGCAGGTCTTTCTATTGCCATCGACTCACTGTCGGCCATCAAAAATGCAAAGGTTACAGCCCGCCGCAACGAAATCGGTCTGACGGAAGGTTTCGACATTGAAGGTGAATTCCCGTGCTTTGGAAATAATGACGACCGTGTAGACCACCTCGGTGTGGACCTGGTATATTATTTCAGCGAAGAGTTGAAAAAATTGCCTGTTTACAAGAATGCCCGCCCTACCCTTTCATTGCTGACCATCACTTCTAATGTGATGTATGGTAAGAAGACCGGTGCCACCCCCGACGGACGTGCCAAAGGTGTAGCTTTTGCTCCGGGCGCCAACCCGATGCACGGACGCGACAAAAATGGTGCGATTGCATCGTTGAGCTCTGTTGCGAAGTTGCGTTACCGTGACTCGCAAGATGGCATCAGCAACACATTCTCCATTGTTCCGAAATCCCTCGGTCCGACTGCGGAAGATCGTGTCGAAAATCTGGTGACGATGATGGACGGCTACTTCACCAAAGGTGCACACCACCTGAACGTGAATGTACTGAACCGTGAAATGCTGGAAGATGCCATGGAGCATCCTGAGAAATATCCGCAACTCACGATTCGCGTTTCCGGTTATGCTGTGAACTTTGTGAAATTGAGCCGCGAACATCAGCTGGAAGTTATCAGCCGCAGCTTCCACGAAAGGATGTAATATAAACCATATTCCGGGCGAATGATTATTCACTCCTACAAAGTAGTCCTTAAAAGGGACAGAATGTTTGTAGGGGCGGAAAATCATTCGCCCGGATACTTTTCAGACAATCTAATTTTATAGAATTTATGATCAATGTTCACTCTTACGAATCCATGGGAACTTTTGACGGTCCCGGTTTGCGCCTCGTCGTATTTCTGCAAGGTTGTCCGTTCCGCTGCTTGTATTGTGCCAATCCGGATACGATAGACACGAAAGGCGGCACTCCCACTCCACCGGAAGAAATCCTGCAAATGGCAATCAGCCAGAAAGCATTCTTCGGGAAGAAAGGAGGTATCACCTTTTCCGGAGGTGAACCAACGTTACAAGCCGAAGCTCTTACTCCTCTGTTCAAGGAGTTGAAAGCTAATGGCATCCATATATGTCTGGATACCAACGGAGGCGTTTGGAATGAAAAGGTGGAAGAGCTATTGGGAGTGACGGATTTAGTACTACTGGACATCAAGGAGTTCAATCCCGAACGCCACAAGCACCTGACCGGATGCAATAATATCAAGACTTTACAGATGGCTGCCTGGCTGGAAAAACACGAAAGGCCTTTCTGGTTGCGCTATGTGTTAGTGCCGGGATATAGCGATTTTGAAGAAGACATCCGCAGCCTGGGTGAACATCTCGGCAAATATAAAGGTATACAGCGGGTAGAGATACTCCCCTATCACCGGCTGGGCGTGCACAAGTACGAAGCTATGGGATGGGAATACAAACTGAAAGAAGTAAAGGAGAATACCCCCGAACAACTGGAACGTGCAGAAAAACTGTTCAAGCAATACTTTGAGACTGTTATCGTTAACTGAGTTGAGTGTTGAAAGTTTAGAATGGAGAGTTGGAAGTTAGCTGTGCAATGACGCTGCATAGCAACTCTCAACTCTCCATTTTCAACTTCTACTAGTAAGTCAGACGGACACCTGCCTGTAACGTAAAATTGGTCGGATTTTCTTTACGTATCGTTTCTATCGCAGAACCATCGTCAAAGAAATAAGACACACCCGGCTCTACATAGACACCCACCCTATTACTTATATTATACTGAGCACCTACCGCTCCCATTACCGAAAGCTGTACGGGCTTCACCGTTTCCCTTTCACTTCCTATCTTACCGTAAACGCACTTTTCTATCGTACCACCGGCAGACACATACATCGTAAAGTTCTTGTTATTGACGAAGTTCCAGTTTGCACGCACCGGAATTCCGATATAATGCAACTTCTGGTCTATCTTCTCCGAACTTCCTTCATACGTTATCTCCGATGCCAGCATTGTATAAGTCACTCCGGTTTCTACGGAGAAGTTCTTAGGCAATGATTTTCTCACAGAAACTCCAAAACTGATAGGTTGCTTATGCTTGATGTCCCGAACAGTACGCGTATTCTTCCGCAGATAAGGTACCCCACCGGCAAATACCAGTTCCTGTCCATCGGGAATGCTTAGAATGCCATTAGAAACATCCGTCAAATCCAGCTTATCACTAAACAACGGACCGGTGCTTGGACTATTGTACATTTCATTACCTCCTGCATTATCCAACGAAACAAAACCACCCGTATTTCCTACGGACAAGCCCACTGCCCATCCTTTTTTTTCTTTCGATGACTTCTTTTCTGAAGGCAAATGCAACTTATCTCTTCCCGAAGGACGATACACCCTCCGATCCTCTTTTTCCTGTGCAGAAAAAGCATTCTCTGTAGCCTGTCCGGAAGTCATGTTTTCTTCCGCTATGCTCGCATCCGTATTGTCACCCGGTAGCTCTTTACCTGCATCCACGTTCGCCTCTTCCGTCTCCAAATGTTGCGCAACAAGAGATTGATGACAAGAAGCGCCTCCATGTTCCACTACCCGCCTGATCACAGGTTCCGGTTGTTCGCCCTGGGCAGCCGGCTTTGCCTGTTCCGGTAACACATCAGGTATTATTGCCAGAGCCGGTCCCACCGAACGGTTCACATCGTCCATCACCGGACTTTGCATCAGCCACAGGCTGACCGATGACACCGCCACCAACACAACAGCCGCAGCCGTCATCGCCCAACGCCGGAACAGAATATTCTTTTTCGTCCCGACCGACATGAGCGGAGAAGTCGGCAAAGCCTTCTCCAGCCGTTCCCAGCCGGTATCGGGCAACGGTTCGGAATAGTCGTCCAACCGCTCCTTTATCTTTTTCAACCACAATTCATCATCTTTCATCATACGTCCTTTCCTTTAAGCATTGTTTCTCATCCACTCCTTCACTTTCGCAGCCAAAGTAGCCTTGGCACGTGTCAGCTGTGAAGCTGATGACTTCTCATTAATCCCCAACATCCGGGCAATCTCCTTGTGAGATTTTTCTTCAAATATATATAAGTTGAATACGGTGCGATAACCGGCAGGCAATTCACTGATAAACTGCATCAGCACCTTCTGAGGAATAGTTTCCACTGTCGAAGCATCAGGCTCTTCATACGTTTCGGGTATGTTGTCCAGCGCTTCCGACTGGTTTATTACATCATTCTTGCGCAAGTATTGCAACGCCGTATTCACCATAACACGCTCCATCCACGCCCGCAAGGAACCATCACCCCGCCAAGTGAATTTATCAAAAGAATCGAAGAGTTTCAGGAAACCATCGTGCATCAGGTCTTCTGCCGTTTCACGGTCACCCGTATAACGGAGGCATACGCTGAGCATCCGCCCTGCATAGTGCTCGTACAGCTCCTTTCTGGCAAGATTGTCTCCTTGCCTGCACCGTCCTGCCAGTTCCTGTTCTTCCATTCCTTCCTTTGACACGCGTTTATCCTATAAATGCAGCAAAGATAAAAATACTGCGCGGAGCGGGCAAGAAAATAGTTCTTTCATTTCTTTAACACTCACTTATGCAGTATTTCGCGGTCTATCGCATTTTTTAAACAAATGGATTTTTTTAAGATTAACACCAAAAACCCCATAATTGATGAAGAAGTTAAGATTTTATTTGGCAGCAGTTATACTTACTGTTTTAACAATGCCAATGTTACAGTCTTGTCTGGATGATGATAACGATTATCGTAATACCCTTTTCACCATCGGTACTCTGGAGATTATTGATGGCAAAGATTATTTCTTTAATCTGGATGACGGTGACAAAATGTATCCCAGCGATACGACCTATATACATAATTACGAATTGGCGAACGGACAACGTGTTTTCATCCATTTTCTTCCGCTGGAAGAAGACAAACCGGGTTATGAATATAATGTGAAACTGATACAGCTTGAAAATATACTGACGAAAGATATCATTTCTCTCACCGAGGAGACTGCCGACAGTATTGGCAATGACCGCATCAATGTTGCCAAACTTTGGATTACGGGAAAATACCTGAATATCGAACACCAGTTCTTTCACAGCGATAATCCGAACAAGAAACATATGCTGAATTTGGTAATTAATAAAACTTCCGAAGCATCGGAGTCGGAAGATGATTACATCAATCTAGAGTTCCGCCATAATGCCTACGATGACGAGCAGCGCAAACCGGGTTGGGGACTAGTATCATTCAAATTGGATGAAATAGAAAAGCAACTGGAAGGAAAAAAAGGATTGAAAATACTCGTCAACAGTATCTATGACGGAAAACGCACTTATACTGTAGAAGTAAACAATAAGAAATAAAACCTAAACTGACTGATTGAAAAAAGAGGGTGCATTCCACACTAAATGAATGCATCCTCTTTTCTTTTTCATGAACTTATTCTGCCACTTATCGCGACCGAGAGCAATCGGGGGGGGGGGAAGAAAGCAAGGTATCAGAAAGATAAAAACATAAAAGTCTCGCAAACTCAATAATTTGCGAGACTTTATCCATGTATATACATTTTGCGGAGAGACGGGGATTCGAACCCCGGATACCCTTTAGGGGTATACACGCTTTCCAGGCGTGCCTCTTCAACCACTCGAGCACCTCTCCTTGTTCGGGGCGCGAAGATAGGAGAAGTTTTCGGAATAACAAAATTTCAAACCAATTTTATTTAAAGATTATAGTTCCACCTCTCCTATCTGATTTCTCCCTTCACAAATTAAGATTCATGATTTTATATAAAGCACATCCAAGATTCTTTCTTTTTTCTATCTTTGCGAAATGAACCCCAAACCAACATTAGCAATATGAAAGTCCCCAACATCCGCCTACTGAACCAGCAATTATCAACCCCGCAGTTTCGTCAGCCCAAAGAATTAGTATCCTGGATGGGAGCTATACAGGCACAAGATTACACCATGGTCAGATGGGCTGTAGGGATGCGTTTGAAGTCGGCCTCTCTCCGGATGGTAGAAGAAGCACTGCATCAAGGAGAAATTCTAAGAATTCACGTGATGCGCCCCACATGGCATCTTGTAGCGGCAGAAGACATTCGTTGGATGCTGAAGTTATCTGCACAGCGTATCAAATCGGCCAACGACTCATTTGCCAAAGGTCATGAGCTGGAAATAGCGGAAAGCACTTTCACGAAGAGCAACCGTCTGCTCGAAAATATTCTTTGCGGAAAGAAGAGTATGACAAAACAGGAGATTACCGAACAATTCGAACATTCAGGACTTCCCGCCACCAATAACCACATAACCCGCTTCATGGCACGCGCAGAAACAGAGGGCATTCTGTGTAGTGGTGAATGCAGAGGCAGACAACACACCTATGCACTTCTGGAGGAACGGGTTCCGCCTATGCCCGACCTTACAAAAGATGAAGCTTTGGCACGCCTGGCAAGAAGCTATTTTCGCAGTCACGCCCCTGCCACTTTACAGGATTTTATCTGGTGGTCAGGACTTCCGATAACAGAGGCCCGACAAGCCATTTATCTGATAGAGTCTGAAATGGTGTCAGAACAATGGAGGAACCAGACCTGGTATATTCATAATACTTGCCGCACCCGTGGAAAAACATCCGGCAGTCTGTTCCTGCTTCCTCCGTATGATGAATATCTTATCGGATACAAAGACCGCACAGACGTTTTGCCAAAAGCATACTACTCAAAAGCTTTCACTAACAACGGTTTGTTCTACCCTGTGATTGCTCATGACGGACAAATCATAGGCAATTGGGACAGAACAATAAAGAAAAAAGGAAGTTATCCGGAACATTCATATTTCCGGAATGGTGCTTACATTGACGAAGAAGTTCTGAATCAGGCTAAACGGAAATATATGCAGTTTATGGTGTGTACTCCATAGCAAAGAGCTTTAGAGGGAGAATTATAAACAAGAAAAGAGCTTGCAAATCAATGATTTACAAGCTCTTTTTATTCTTTTCCAGCGGAGAGACAGGGTTTTGAACCTATAACTCTAACCGCTTATATGTCAGCTACT
>CAJMQU010000086.1 GCA_905215555.1 uncultured bacterium | reverse complement strand
TCCTGCACGTTGACTTCTATCAGATTGACGAAGCTAAACCTATCGTAATGGAAGTTCCTGTACAGATGGAAGGTTTGGCAGAAGGTGTGAAAGCCGGTGGTAAGCTAGTATTACAAACACGTAAACTGAAAGTGAAAGCTTTATATAATGTTATTCCTGAAAAACTGATAGTAAACGTTGCTCACTTGGGACTGGGTAAAACAGTTAAGGTTGGCGAATTGAGCTATGAAGGTTTGGAATTGATGAATGCTAAAGAAGCTGTCGTATGCGCCGTTAAGCTGACTCGTGCTGCAAGAGGTGCTGCCGCTACTGCTGGCAACTAATTCGCTCTTTCGTAAGAAAACAGCATATTCCGGAACGCGGATTAACGCAGATGACGCAGATTTCACTAATCCGCGGAAAGCTGCGATAATCCGCGTTATCTGTATAGTAATTACAAGAAAAATGAAATATTTAATTGTTGGATTAGGAAACATAGGTCCTGAATATCACGAAACTCGCCACAATATAGGTTTCATGGTGGTAGATGCATTAGCGAAAGAAGCCGGTGTCACTTTTATCGATGGCCGTTACGGTTTCACCACTACGCTATCCGTCAAGGGACGTCAACTACTATTGCTGAAACCTTCTACATTCATGAACCTCAGTGGAAACGCCGTGCGCTACTGGATGCAGAAAGAGAACATTCCCTTGGAAAATGTGTTAATAATAGTAGATGATATAGCCCTGCCATTCGGCACGCTGCGCCTGAAAGGAAAAGGTAGTGACGCTGGACACAACGGACTTAAACACATTGCCGCCATTCTGGGCACCCAAAGCTATGCACGGCTACGTTTCGGCATTGGCAACGAATTTCCACGGGGCGGACAGATAGATTACGTGTTGGGACATTTCACCGAGGAGGACTTGAAAACCATGAACGAGCGCTTGAAGACAGCAGGAGAAATAATCAAGAGTTTCTGCCTGGCAGGCATTGATATCACCATGAACCAATTTAATAAGAAGTAGCAAAATTGAAATCTATCTCCTACTAACTACTTACATAATATGAGTGAAGCAAGAATAGACAAATGGATGTGGGCTGTGCGCATTTTTAAAACGCGCACCATTGCTGCCGAGGCGTGTAAGAAAGGGCGCATCAGCATCAACGGAGCGTCAGCCAAGGCTGCCCGAACGGTAAAACCGGGAGATGTGATACAAGTACGCAAACCACCTATCACCTACTCTTTCAAGGTGTTGCAAACCATCGAAAAACGCGTGGGTGCAAAACTTGTCTCAGAGATGATGGAGAATGTAACAACTCCCGACCAATACGAATTGCTGGAAATGAGTCATATCAGCGGTTTCATAGATCGCGCCAAAGGTGCCGGTCGCCCTACCAAGAAAGACCGACGGAATTTGGAAGAGTTTACAACTCCTGAATTCATAGACGACTTTGATTTTGAATTTGACTTTGAAGAAGAATAATTATCACATAACCACCTTATACTATTATGAATGAAAAGAAGATAAAATGGGGATTTATTGGTTGCGGAGAAGTGACTAAATATAAAAGTGGTCCCGCCTTTCAGAAAGTGGAAGGTTCGGAAGTGATCGCAGTCATGAGCCGTGACGGTGCCAAAGCTAAAGCCTATGCTGAAGAAAGAGGTATTCCGAAGTGGTATGATGATGCCCAGGAGTTAGTTGACGATGAAGAAGTGAATGCTATCTACATTGCCACCCCTCCTTCTTCACACGCCACCTATGCCATTATGGCAATGAAAGCCGGTAAACCCGTTTACATAGAAAAACCTATGGCAGTGACCTATGAAGAATGCTGCCGTATCAATCGTATTTCAAACGAAACCGGTGTTCCATGCTTTGTGGCCTACTACCGCCGCTATTTACCTTATTTTCTGAAAGTTAAGAAACTGATAGAAGATGGTATGATCGGCAATGTCATCAATGTACAAATCCGCTTTGCTCAGCCTCCCCGAAATCTGGATTATAATAAAGAGAACCTTCCGTGGCGCGTACAACCCGACATTGCAGGTGGCGGTTATTTCTACGATTTAGCTCCTCACCAAATTGATTTATTGCAAGACATGTTCGGTTGTATTCTCGAAGCTAGCGGATACAAGAGCAACCGTGGTGGACTTTACCAAGCCGAAGATACTCTAAGCGCATGCTTCCAGTTCGACAACGGATTGGTAGGTAGTGGCTCCTGGTGTTTCGTAGCACATGATTCCGCTCGCGAAGACCGCATTGAAGTTATCGGAGACAAAGGAATGATTTGTTTCTCTGTATTTACTTACGATCCTATTGCACTGCACACAGAAAAAGGAAGAGAAGAAATTCCGGTAGCCAACCCGGAACATGTACAACAACCACTCATTCAAGCCGTTGTCGACCATCTTTTAGGCAAGTCCATCTGCACCTGCGATGGAGCAAGCGCAACGTTGACGAACTGGGCAATGGATAAGATACTTAATAAAATCTGATAAATTGAAAATTAAAAATTAAAAAATACCATGCGGTTACAACGCAACCTATTTTTTAATTTTTAATTTTCATTTTTTAATTTATCAAAGATTCTTCTTCACCGCCTCAATCAACTCCTGATATTCAGCATCCGTCAAGTACACTTTTCCCGGATTCATTTGAAAGGTACCACCATAATCAGGACCATCCACATACTTCGGAGCAAGATGGAAATGCAAGTGCGACAATTTATCGGAATATGCACCATAATTAATCTTTTCGGGATTAAAGGCTTTCTGCATGGCACGAGTCACGCGAGCAACATCTTCCATAAAAGCATTACGGTCTTCATCACTCAATTCATTCAAATCATTAGTATGGTCTTTGTAAGCCACAAGACAACGCCCCCTGTAGGTTTGTTCCTTAAATAAAAACACACGGGATACATTCAGTTCTGCAAACTCAATCATCAGATTGTGCAGGGTCTCATTATTCTGACAATACAGACATTCTTTCGGATCACTTTTCATGATATTCTTGATTTATTATTTATGTTTACGGAGCAAAGATAAACTTTCTATCCTTATTCCATGTCGACATTCTCATTCTTTTGTCCGACTAATTTATACACATCAGCATTTTCTCCTACTACCCAGACAACATCATCTTCCATAAACGGCTCATGCGAATCGGGTGCATGCAAAGCTTCTTCCCCCCTCTCAACACCTACAATCAAGCAATGATATTGTTCGCGAATGCCAGACTCACGCATTGTCTTACCCAGAAATACAGAGTGGGCATCCACACGGAACTGGCGCAAAATCATTTCACTCTTTTCAACGACATCAGTTTCTAAAGCCGCTGCCTTTTCCATCTCTGCACCAAACAGGTTCAATTCTTCATCTGTAGCTATGACCTGTATCTTGTCTTCCGGAAAAAGGCGTACAGAAGCTCCAGGTATGTTGATTCTCTTTCTGCCACGAAGAATAGACACAACGTGTACCCCATATTGTTTGCCTAAATTGAGTTCTGCAAGCGTCTTTCCCGCCCAAGCCGACTCACCCGGTACCACAAAATCCGTTAAGTGCAAATCACGGGATAGTAAACGTCCCGCATATTCCGGTTTCTTTTCGCCCAGATATTCGGCACGCATGTCGCGGTAGCGCAGGTTCTGAAAAAACTTCCGCTCAATCATGATAGATTGTTTCTTCAGCTGACGGGACAGAATCATCATTGTAACCACCAAAGCCGCCACCCCCAGCAATAGACCGACAGATATTTTAAATAAGCCTGCTATCACAAACATTACGAATGAAACAGCAATCAAGATACGTATGACAATAGTTGCAACTAATGGTGCACGATTGCCACGACTATCATTCCATAGAGTTACAAACTCCACAGAATGATTCTTTTTTATCATAATAGCCCGTAAGAAAGGAGCCATAAACAAGATAGTAACCACTGCTGCCAGCAATTTCCCCCATATACCGGGTAAGTTTTCCTGAAATAACGGCACCAAGAAACGGAAAGACAACGCAATAACCGCTATACTAATGATGGAATAGACAAGCGTGATTCTGATCAGGGCAAAGATAAATTTCTTCCATAAACTTTCATGATTCATAGGCTGCGAACCGGAAGCATATCTTGTCAGGAAGGTCATCCATTTAGCCGGCAAATGCTTGTCCACAAAGTTAGAAGCCGGCTCGGCAAAACGGATCATATAAGGAGTCAAAAAAGTGGTAATGACCGAAACCGCCACCACAATAGGATACAGAAAATCACTCGTCACATGAAGGGAGACACCAAGTGATGCGATGATAAAGGCAAACTCACCAATCTGCGTCAGACTGAAACCACATTGCATGGCTGTCTTCAATGGCTGCCCCGACAACAATACCCCCAGTGTACCGAACAAAGACTGCCCCAAAATGACCGCCAGCGTAATCACAATAATAGGAAATGCATACTCCACAATCATAGCAGGATCTACCATCATACCAACCGATACAAAAAAAACCGCACCAAAAAGATCTTTCACCGGCTTTACCAGACGTTCAATACTCTCCGCCTCCACCGTTTCAGCAAGAATGGATCCCATGATAAAGGCACCAAAAGCTGCGGAAAAGCCCGTACGGGCAGCCATAACAACCATACCGAAACACAGGCCGAGCGAAACAATAAGCAACGTTTCTTCACTCATCAGTTTACGGCAACGCTTCAGCAATTCGGGTATCAGATAGATGCCGACAACAAACCAAAGTATCAGGAAAAAGAGCAGTTTCCCGATACTCTCCAGCATTTCCGTCCCCTCAAAATTATGCCTCACTGCCATAGTGGACAGCATCACCATCAAGACAATAGCAAGAATATCTTCGAGAATCAGCACACTGAGCACCAGTCCGGTAAACTGTTTCTTACGCATTCCCAAATCGTCGAATGCTTTATAAATAATAGTAGTGGAAGACATGGCAATCATGCCGCCCAAGAAGATGCTATCCATGCGTTGCCAGCCAAAGCCTGTGCCGACAGCAATTCCCAGAAGAATCATACAGAAAATAATGGTGCAGGCAGCAATGATAGCCGCTCCACCCACTTTGACTATTTTCTTGAAGCTAAATTCCAGCCCCAATGCAAACAGAAGAAAAATCACACCGATATCGGCCCATGTCTGGATATTTGCCGTATCCATTACCGAAGGTGTATATGGCATGTGCGGACTCGCCAGAAAACCAGCCACAACATATCCCAACACCAATGGTTGTTTCAATTTCTTGAACAACAGCGTCATGACTCCAGCGCAAATCAGTATCAGAGCCAAGTCATTTATCAAAGTAGCTAAATGTGACATATTATTTGTCCTTTTGTGTTTTTGGTGACAAAAGTAGTTATTTTTATAGCACAAAGAATCACAATTTCACAAACTTTTTTTCTTTCGATATTGTTGAACTTACAATCACTCGTTTAAGATATATTATTATGGAAAAAAAGAAAGAAACCCGTGAAGAACGGAACAGAAAAAAGTTGGCTAATGCCGACTGGGTCATGGCGGAATTCTATGCAAACTGGTGTCCTCATTGCAAGCGCATGCAGCCTATTGTAGAAGAATTCAAAAAATCAATGAAAGGAACTCTTGAAGTTGTACAAGTGGATATTGATCAAGAAAGTGCTCTTGCCGATTTTTACACCATCGAAATATATCCCACATTTATATTATTAAGGAAAGGCGAGCAGCTTTGGAGGCAATCGGGAGAGCTAACCCTGGAAAGGCTGGAAAAAGCAGTGAAAGAATTCAAATCTTGATTGGTCTATTTTTCCTCCCCTCCTACGTCTACCTTGTATCCGAACCATGTCTGCTCCATACTTTCAAATATGGAGCAGGTACGGCCCAGACACGGAGCGGGTATGGATAAGACAAAAAACTAGTCTAAATGTCGGATATTTCTAAAGCTTATTACTTAAATAATCCGTCAGACTATCTTCGCGTTCCAGCCCGAACTTCTTTCGCAAACGATAACGAATAGTTTCGACACCGCGAACGGAAATATTCAACAAAGGAGCAATCTCTTTAGTAGAAAGATTCATCTTCAAATAGGCACACATCATGCGCTCATTGTTAGAAAGGTCGGGATGCTGAGCATGTAAACGCTTCATGAAGTTGTTATGAATCAGGTCAAACTGATCCTCTATACGCTTCAAAACCTCATCACTCTGAATATTGGAATCGATTTTACCGTTTATCACCAAAAGGAGCTGTTTACCTTCACGGGCCCCCTCTCCTTTCAGCGAAGAAGCCACCTTAAAGATTTCTGACTTAATTTCTGTCAGCATCTCATTTTTACGAACAAAGTTTATCATAAGGTTCGCCATTTCCTGACTCTTATGCTGGAGATCATATTCCAGTTTTTCTTTCTCCAACTGCATAATCTGCTTCTCACGACGGGCTTTTTCAGCTTCAAATTCTTTCTCCATTTCATGCAGTTCTTTATCTTTCTCCACCACCGCCTGCTCTTTCTTGCGTCTCACACGAATATCATCCCAACGATAGACATACCATAACCCCAGAAACGCGGTGACCAAATAACAAATATAAGCAGGAACACTGCGATACCACGGCGGAAGAATCCGAAACGAGAGCTCATCCAACGAAGTGGTACCATCCGGATAAATCACTTTTACTTCAAAAGTATAGTCACCCTCGGAAAGATTGCTGTACTCCTTGGTGCGTACAGTGGTATAATCCGACCAAGAGCCGCCGTTCAGGCGATACTGAAAACGAACATCATCACCACCCAAGGCCATGAAAGAAAGACTATAATCAAAGCGGACAGAATTGAAAGTATAGTCAATGGCAAGAGATGGCTTCTTTCCGAGGAAATTGGCCGTGAACACCAGTGAATCCTTGGGATAGGTAAGATGCATATTGCGGATATATACAGAATTAGTCAGGTCTTGCCGATGTTTCACGGCCGGAAGGGTAAACAGAGCAAAACCTTCTTCACTCGGAATCACGATAAGCGAATCTGACAGAGGGACAATAGCCTCATAAGGAGGCACAAGCTCCAGCAAAGATGTGCGAATAGGATTTATACTGGTATTAGCTCCCCGCTTATAAATCCCCAAATTGGCTATGCAAATTTCATGCGGACTCAGGCTGATGAGATGGTCATGATATTCCAACAGGCGGGTATAAGATACGGCTCCATTCAACAGATTGTTCAAATCATTGCAAGGCTCCATCATATCTTTATGAATATTGTATCTATAGATCCCCTGCGGAGTAGCAAAATAGACACGGCCTTCTATCTTGGCAACATGTATATCGCGTTCCACCGGAAATCCTTCTGCCATACCATAAAACTTCATACTAACCTGCCGGGTTAAATCATCACTCAATTCAAGACGAATAATACTACCGGAATTATAAACCCATAAGACCTTGGCAGACTCTTGCTCGAACAAACGACACGAATCTATAAATCCATCGACTTTACAAAGCACACGCCACTCCCCCGCTTTCTTCTCCAAAAGATAAATGCCGTTATAGA
The DNA here is from genome assembly GCA_905215555.1 of uncultured bacterium. Taxonomy (GTDB): domain Bacteria; phylum Bacteroidota; class Bacteroidia; order Bacteroidales; family Bacteroidaceae; genus Bacteroides. The sequence continues at coordinate 1,438 of CAJMQU010000086.1, read as the reverse complement.
CTCCAACAAACATACGATCGGGGTGCCCCACAACCTCCTGGCAATACCAGGCGCCTGTTATATCCGTTATACGGCGCATACCGATACCTTTAATCTGAAAAATGCCACGATCGTGAAGACAAAAAAGATCAGAGCCAATCTTACAAAGATTCCAGACCTGACCGCTGGATTGAGGTATAGGATGAATATCAGGTAAATCTCCATTCAACTTTACAGGATAGGAAGTATAATAAAGTCCGCGATTGGTACCCAAATAAAGATAACCATCTTCCACGGCAGCCGTATAACCTGTACCATAAGAATAGGGATATGAATACAGATTGGTAAAAGGAGAACTTAGAGAAACGTAATCAACACCACTATCCAGCCCCGCCCACAGGTTACCCCGGCTATCGAAAGCAACGGAAAGCACAGTGTTATTACGCAATCCGTTATTCTCGTTGAAGTATTTCACATTCATAGTAACACAGTCTATCAATAGCAAGCCCTTATGAATAGTTCCCAAAGCAATTTTGTCGTCCTGGGCAGCTACACAAAAAACTTCATTCTCCCGCATGAAGTCCTCGGCTCCAGTGACAAAAGGCACGGTAGTGCGTCCGTTACAATAAAACAAACCATCGTATGCCGTAACAATGATTACCCCTCCGCCTTTATGGGGAATGATGCCGCGAATACGATTGGAAGCCAGCGCATCAGCTCCCTGCAGAGGGAAAAAGGTATTTCCTACCAATACCCATACACCATGGTCGGTACCTATATAAAGAATACCATTCACCATATTGGAACAGTCTATCTTGGCATTCATCTCAATAGTAGTGTATTTTCCGTTCAGGTATTTCACCACACGGTCATCGCCTTGCACATAAAGAATATTATCTGCTTCATGGATTCCCCACACATTGCCAAGAAGACGGGAAGCATCGCCAAGCGTATCGGACATGCAATGATAAATCAGCTCACCATCATCCGACGGTTCATAATAGCCAAATTCGTTAATCCCACCTGCATATATTCTTTTCTGCGTAGTGGATGCCAGCACAGAACGCACATCTGAAAAGTTATTCATCGGAAACACCGTCCAGACATTTCCGTCAAATTGCACCATGCCATTCTTATTAGCGAAATAAACCCAATGGTCATCATAAGGGGCTATCTGCCAGGTCTGCGTACCTTTACCATAAAGATTCTTATCGAAGTTGACAATAAAACTATTCCAACTGGCAAAAGCTTTGCCAAAGGGTATTAAAAGGAGAAATATAAGAACCCGGCATAAGGAGTAAGGTTGTATCCGCATCATGTATATTAGATTAAAAAAAACAAAGCTATTACTTTTTTCATAAAGAACAATAAAAAAAGAGATAGATTCTTTATCTGAATCTATCTCTTTTTTGAGCCTCTTGTCGGATTCGAACCAACGACCCCGAGATTACAAATCACG
>CAJMQU010000085.1 GCA_905215555.1 uncultured bacterium | reverse complement strand
TTTAGTGGGCAAAGATGGATTCGAACCACCGAAGGCGTAAGCCAGCAGATTTACAGTCTGCCCCATTTGGCCACTCTGGTATTTGCCCTTTTCGCTCTTGAGTTAACTTGGTTAAGCACCTTGTTTTCTCAATTGCGGTGCAAAGATACGACTATTTTTGTAAACTCCAAGCGAAATCGATCATTTTTATTGCAGTAATTGCACATTCGTCACCTTTATTACCCAGTTTGCCACCGGCGCGGTCCTCTGCTTGCTCCATTGTATTGGTAGTAATCAATCCGTAAATAACTGGTACATTGCCAGTTGCATTCAATTGGGCAATTCCTTGAGTGGCTCCCATGCAAACATAGTCAAAATGTGGTGTATCTCCTCTTACTACACAACCAATTGCAATGACTGCATCAACATTGCTATATTCTATAAATTGATTGGCACCAAAAGTCAGTTCGAAACTTCCCGGAACTGTTTTCACCAGAATGTTTTCTTCTTTGGCACCATGTTTTTTTAATGTATTCATCGCTCCCTCTAAAAGTTTTCCGGTGATGTCAAAGTTCCATTCTGAAACAACAATACCGAACTTCATTTCTCTTGCATCGGGAACAGAATTGAAATCGTATTCCGAAAGGTTATGATAAGCTGTTGCCATAGTTATTCAAAATTAATAGTTAAAAATTAAAAGGGAAAGGAAAAAAGAAACGGATTACACGGACTACACGGTTGTTTCCTTTGTCCGCGTAAAATCTGTGTAATCCGTGTCTGATATGCTATATATAAATAGGTATATTACTTTTTCAGTAATTTAGCTTGTTCGATGTACTTGTCAATATCCATTGCCTGATAAGAACGGAAATATTTGTCCTTAATCTTAGTATATGCCTTGATAGCATCGTCATACTTGCCTTGCTTAACGAGAATTTCTCCGGCCTGTTGCAAGTAGATGGGGCTGAGTGAATTGTTGTCAGCTTCGTCGGCTGCGCTCATTAACATGGAAGCGGCTTTGTCCAGTTGGCCTAACTGTGCATAACAGTTGCCCATGGCACCTTTCATTGCAGGAGCTATCATCTGGTCTTTTCCGCTGAAGCTATCCAGTGCTTTCACTGCATCTTCGTATTGTCCCAGGTGAGCGTAGCAAATACCCATGTATGCTTTTGCCAGGTTAGCAGCTTTTGTTCCGCTATATTCGTTAGCAATCTTGGCAAAGCCGACATATCCGATACTGTCACCATTCAGGGCTTGTTCATAAAGGTCAGCTTCAAAATATTCCTGTCCTTTGAACAATGCAGCTTGTGCTTTCTCTTCACGCGGTTCGGCATAAAGGTTCTTGTACATTACTATACCGGCAACGATAATGATAACTGCTACTACCGCACCGATAATTGCTTTTTTGTTTTTGATGAGAAATGCCTCCGACTGTGTCAGTGCTTCTTCCACATTCAAGGCTTCGTTAGCTTTCTTTTGTTCTGCCATTTTTATATATTCTTTTTGTTATTATTCTTATTTAGCCATTTCGACCCGCAAAAGTAACTTTTTTATAGGTATCAACGAAATTTAGCGGCATCTTTTTTTCTTTTACATCAGAAAACTCAAAAAACTTTCTGCTTTTAGATAATATAAACTGTACCGTGGCATTAAAAATAGGCAAGCTTATTTTGTACTGCTTTTAGTTTAGACTATCTTTGTGACTGAATTTACTGCTGTAATATGATACTGAAACGTATATCCATACTTAATTATAAGAACCTGGAACAGGTGGAACTTTCCTTTTCACCCAAGTTGAACTGTTTTTTCGGACAGAACGGCATGGGGAAAACAAACTTGCTTGATGCCATTTACTTCCTGTCGTTCTGCAAGAGTTCGGGCAATCCCATTGATTCTCAGAATATCTGTCATGAGCAAGATTTCTTTGTGATCCAAGGCTTTTATGAAGCTCCTGACGGCACACCAGAAGAAATCTATTGCGGCATGAAGCGCAGACAGAAGAAGCAGTTCAAGCGGAATAAGAAAGAATATACGCGCTTATCCGACCATATAGGTTTCCTGCCCCTTGTGATGGTATCTCCTGCCGATTCGGAACTGATTGCTGGAGGCAGCGATGAGCGCCGCCGTTTTATGGATGTAGTGATTTCTCAGTACGATAAAGAATATTTGGATGCTTTGATACGCTACAACAAAGCATTGGTACAACGGAACACCTTATTGAAGAGTGAGGTTCCGGTGGAGGAAGAGTTGTTTCTCATTTGGGAAGAAATGATGGCGCAGGCGGGTGAAATCGTTTTCCGTAAGCGTGAAGCTTTTATCAGTGAGTTTATTCCTATTTTTCAGTCTTTTTATTCTTTTATTTCTCAGGATAAGGAGCAAGTGGGGCTGACGTATGACTCACATGCCCGTGATGCGTCCTTGCTGGAAGTGATAAAGGAAAGCCGTGTGCGTGACCAGATTATGGGGTACTCTTTGCGCGGTATTCATAAAGACGAATTAAATATGCTTCTGGGGGATTTTCCCATTAAGCGGGAAGGTTCCCAAGGACAAAATAAAACTTATCTTGTGGCCTTGAAACTGGCGCAATTTGATTTTCTGAAACGTACCGGTACTGCTATCCCCTTGCTTCTGCTGGATGACATCTTTGATAAATTGGATGCTTCCCGTGTGGAACAGATTATCAAATTGGTAGCGGGTGATAACTTCGGGCAGATATTCATAACAGATACCAACCGCGAACATCTGGACCGTATCCTGCATAAAGTGGGGAGCGACTACAAGATGTTCCAGGTGGCTCAAGGTATCATAACAGAGAGGGAGGAGGAGGAAGTATGAAGCGTAATGATGCAGAACAGATAGGTGCACTTATCCGCAACTTCCTGCGCCAGGAGAGTCTGGAGTCACCGCTCAATGAGAAGCGGCTTATCAGCTCATGGGCGGAAGTGTTGGGACCTGCTATTGCGTCTTATACTCGTGAACTCTATATCCGCAATCAGATTTTATATGTACATCTGACATCTGCTGCATTGCGACAGGAACTGATGATGGGACGTGATTTGCTGGTGCGTAATCTGAACCGCCATGTGGGGGCACAAGTAATCACAAATATAATTTTCCGGTAAAGAAGAATCAGCCATTTGTTCAGAGCAGTTTGTCCACTCGCTCTATCTTCAATGTTTTCAGTTCTTCTACTGCCCGATTATAATATACCGGCGTTTCCAACTCTTTATTATCATGTGCGTCCAGCCCGATGATGGCTGTGCAACCTTCGTTGGCGGCGATATGCCAGAAGTCCGGACATGGATAAGTTTGCAATCCATGCGCTTCATTATAGGCCACGTATCCTATATTGTATTCTAGTGGAATCTGCAGTCGTGCGGCTGTACGGCAGATATGCCGGCTGATTAACTTGCAGTGCCGATCAAATCGGGGATAAGAGCGCATGAACAAATCCGGATGTGCCAGGCAGCAGAACAAACCACTTTCCATTCCCTCAATGGCACTCTCTTCGTACAATTCCAGCATATCAAGATTTTCCGTATGATGTCCGAAGTAAGGGAACTTCTCATCTGTGTGGTAGTGGTGGTTGCCAAATAGAATGTAGTCCAATTGGTATTCTTTGATTTGCTCTTTCAGCCAATGAGTGTAGGCAGGGAAGTATTCACATTCCAGTCCGATTTTGATACTTATCTGATTGCGGTATTTCTCGCGGAGTGAGCGCAGACTTTCTATGTAATCCGGTAGCTCTTCGGGAAGCATGCGCATATCAGCCACGTAATCGGTGTGATACTTCCACGGGGTGTGGTCTGAAAAACCAAGTTCCTGATAACCGCCTTTGATGGCACTGAGTACATAGTCTTCGTCACTGCCCGTAGCGTGCATGCAACGGGTAGTATGGGTGTGATAATTTGTTTTCATTTGATTGTAATAATTGTGTCCATGCGGATGTCGAATGGTTCTGCCGGCACTTCTTCCACTAATTGAAAAGGAAAACAGATACCTGCTTTAAATGCCATGAGGTGGGGGAGCAGTCGATCATAATAACCTTTGCCCCGTCCCAGACGATTGCCTGCAACATCGAAAGCTACGCCAGGGATGGCGGCAAAGTCTATAGCTGCATAATCAGTAAAGAGTTCTCCGGTAGGTTCTTCGATGCCATAGGCTCCTGTTGCCAGGTCTTCGGGCCCAGTGTAGATGCGCAATTCCAAATTGTCACCTACGACAACCGGAAGTAATATCCGCTTTTCGCGGCTCCACTTCCGGACAAATTCGTGCGTATCAACTTCGTCCTTCAGTGAATAATAGAGCAGGACGATATGGGCTGCCCTAAAAGCCGGATGAGCTTCCAGGGCAGCAAGTATTTCAGCAGACTGGGATTGATGCGTAGTGGAAAGCCCGTGACGGGTCTTTAGTAATGCCATACGCTTCCGCAGTTCTTTTTTTCTTTCCTTCATCTTGTTTTTCTTCCTCTACAACGTCTTCCGGAGCTTTAGGGAATGCTTCTCCTTTTTCCAGAATTTCTAATGCTTTTTGTACAGTAGGATCTCCCTGATTAATATACTTGATGTAGGGCTCTCTACCTAATATGTTATAGATAATATTTCCGTAGAGGTTTCTTTCCAATAGCTTGTAGGATTTGTGGATAAGAATGTTGCGTCTCTTCACGCCTTTGCTGTCGGCAAAACGTATAAACTGTTCCACAATGCCTTGCTGTCGGAGGTACTTCAACATATCTTCTTCATTGTCAAACTCGTTTAGCTTGGCCCGGTTACGGTCGGAATATTGGAAACTGAACTGCAAAGTCAAACCTTTGTTGAGTACTTCAATCAGATAAGAAGAGGTGCCTGTCGTATCTTGTGGTACGAATATATCGGGCATGATGCCACCGCCACCATAAACGGGACGTCCCAGGCGGGTGGAATAACGTAGGTTTTCATCCAGCTTGATACTATCCTTAGAGAAGAATTCACCATGTTCGTAACGGGTCAGCCAGTCCATTTCGTATTTGGAGTCCTTGCCATTCTTGTATGGGCGTTGAATGCAACGACCGGATGGGGTATAGTAGCGGGCGATTGTCAGGCGGATGGCGGATCCATCGCTGAAGTCAATTGGTTGTTGCACCAACCCTTTGCCGAAGGAACGGCGTCCCACGATAGTACCACGGTCATTATCCTGGATGGCTCCTGCAAAAATCTCGCTGGCAGAAGCGGAGCCTTCATTGGTCAACACTACCAAAGGCATTTTCTGGCAACTGCCTGTTCCGTTGGCGTAATCTTCGGTACGGGGATATTTGCGTCCTTGTGCGTAGACGATGAGTTGTTTTTCCGGCAGGAATTCATTTACCATGCGTACGGCTGCTTCCATGTAACCACCGGTGTTGTCGCGCAGGTCGATGATGATTCCTTTGCAGTTATGATGGCTGAGCTGGGCAATCGCATTCAGTAGCTCTACATGCGTGGTACGTCCGAATTTGCTGATTTGGATATAGCCATATTCATTGCTGAGCATGTATGCTGCATCAATGGTGTTTTGCGGAATATCTCCACGGGTGATGACGAAATCCAGCAGATTCTTTTCCGTGGCACGCTTGACGCTCAGTTTCACTTTTGTCCCTTTCGGTCCTTTCAGTGTGTGCATGGCTTTCGTATTCGTCAGCGTTTTGCCCACGAAGAGGCTGTCGTCTACCATGACGATGCGGTCACCTGCCATAAGTCCGACCTTTTCGGATGGACCGCCTTGGATGACACTGTTCACATGAATCGTGTCTTCCTGAATGGTGAATTGGATACCGATACCACTGAAACTACCTTCCAGTTCAGAATTGACTTCTTCCAGGTTCTGGGCAGGAATGTACGTGGAGTGAGGGTCTAACTCTGCCAGTATCTGTGGCATAGCTTTTTCCACAAGGTCCGTCATGTTGACGGTGTCCACATACTGGTCTTCAATAACTCGTAACAAAGCATTCAGCTTGTTGGACGAGCCGTTGATAATGCCCAGCGTATTTCCGGCGAAATGTCTGGCATAAAAAGTTCCAATCAGAATTCCCATTACTACGCTGATGGCGATAATAAGCGGAGTAAAACGGGAAGAGTTTTTTGTACTCATGTTCTTAAAAGTTATTAGCTACGGGCTATAAGCCACGAGTGGTGGCTGTATGCTTCGTATATTTTAGTTTATTGTTTGTTTAAGGTCTTTATTTATTGCTTATAGCTTGTAGCTCGTCACCTGTGGCTACATATACTACTTCGATGCCTGCACGTCTCAGCAATTCGATGCCATCCTCCAGGCGGTATTTTTCGGAGTAGACCACCCGTTTGATGCCTGCCTGGATAATCAGTTTGGCACATTCGATGCATGGCGAAGCGGTGACATACATGGTAGCACCGTCACTGCTGTTGTTGGAACGGGCTATCTTGGTGATGGCGTTGGCCTCGGCATGCAGCACATAGGGCTTGGTCACGTTGTTGTCATCTTCGCATATATTCTCAAAACCGGCAGGTGTGCCATTGTACCCGTCGGAAATAATCATTTTGTCCTTGACGATCAGTGCCCCCACCTGGCGGCGTATACAGTATGAGTTTTCCGCCCAGATGCTTGCCATACGTATATAACGTCTGTCCAACGCTTCTTGTTTTTCTTTAGCAGAACTGTTCATGATTTTTTTTCTTAATTACCGGAATTACGTTGTGGAGCGAAGGAAATAAATTTCGTAGTTGATCCCTCGTTGTAATAAATATATAGGTTTTTATTATCTCCGCCATATCTGACCGCGTTCTTGAGTCCTTCTACGAACGCTTTGCCTAAATAGCTGTCGGCATCGGTTCCTGTACTTTTAGTGTCTAATGTAAGTTTCCGGTTTTCTCCGTTTGCATTCCAGGTTCCGCTGACTTTGGCGGAAGTCGCTTTTCCAGAGAATGTACCTCCGCCGATGGAGTTTCCCAGTTCGGCGCCATCAAATACCAACGTATAATTCTCTCCTTTTAAAGTCTCAAAGCTTTTTGTTCGTGCTGCCTGGTCTCCCTGCCAGAAGTCATACATTGTGTTTTGTCCTTCCACTGCAATGTATGTCATATACCAGGTTTTGCCGGTGAAGATATCAACGACATCATCCGATTGGTCGCAAGCGCTCAATACGGGAGTCAGCAAAGTTACTAATAGCAACTGTATATATATCTTTATCTTTCTCATTTATTTATTCCATTTCTGATTAATAATGCATCAATTGTCGGCTCCTGTCCTCGGAAGCGTTTGTAAAGCACCATCGGGTGTTCCGTTCCTCCTTTGGAAAGGATGTTCTCGCGGAATGAAGCGGCTACTTCCGGATTGAAAATACCTTTCTGCTTGAACAGTGAGAAAGCATCGGCGTCTAAGACTTCCGCCCATTTGTAGCTGTAATATCCGGCAGAATATCCACCGGCAAAGATATGTGAGAACTGGGTACTCATGCAGGTCTCTTCTATTACGGGCAGAATCTGCGCTTTCGCCCATGCTTTTTTCTCGTAATCTTTCACGTTACCGTCAAATGGGGTTGTGCGGGTGTACCATGCCATATCCAGCAGCCCGAAACTGACTTGGCGCAGGCAGGCGTAGGCCGCATCAAAGTTGGACGAGTCCACAATGCGTTGCACTAGTTCGTCCGGAATCAGTTTGCCGGTCTGATAATGTCTGGCGAAAGTATGGAGAAATTCCTTTTCGATGGCAAAGTTTTCCATAAACTGGGAAGGAAGTTCTACAAAATCCCAATATACATTTGTGCCGCTCAGACTCTCGTAAGTAGAGTTGGCAAACATACCGTGCAAGCTGTGACCGAATTCGTGCAAGAATGTTTCCAGTTCGCCGAAAGTTAGCAAGGCCGGTTTGTCCTTGGTAGGCTTGGTAAAGTTCATCACGATGGATATGTGCGGACGGCTGTTTTCACCGGTCGTTTCATCTATCCATTGTTCTTTGTAAGAGGTCATCCATGCGCCCGAACGTTTGCCCTCTCTGGGGTGGAAGTCGGTATAGAGCACGGAAAGAAACTTGCCATCTTTGTCGAATACCTCATACGCATCCACATCTTTATGATAGACCGGAATATCCGTGTTTTTCTTGAACGTGATGCCATAGAGGCGGGTAGCCAGGCCGAATACGCCTTCCTTCACCTTGCTCAGTTCGAAGTAGGGGCGGAGCATTTCGTCATCTATCTGGAATTTCAGGTCTTTCAGTTTATGGGAGTAGTATGACCAATCCCATGGCATGACAGTGAAGTTATTGCCATTTATTTGGCGTGCCAATGCTTCCACTTCGGCATATTCCTGCTTGGCGGTCGGCGTATAGGCATCCAACAACTGGTTCAGCAATTTGTATACAGCATCGCTGTTTTCTGCCATCCGCTCTTTCAGGTTGTATTCGGCAAAGTTGTTGTAGCCCAAAAGTTGTGCGATGGCCAGGCGGGTGTTGGCAAGCTTCTTCACAATTTCCAGATTGCTGGTTTCATTGTCATGGCTGCATTTCGTGTTGTATGCCATGTAGAGTTTGCAACGCAAGTCACGGTTATTGGCATACATCATGAAAGGACCATAGCTGGGAGCTTGCAAGGTGAATACCCATCCTTCCACACCTTTTTCTTTAGCAGTTTCGGCGGCTGCGTCAATAGCGCTTTGCGGCAGGCCAGCCAGTTGGGCAGTATCTGTCAGCACCAGTTTATAATCATTGGTTTCCTTCAGATTGTTTTCTCCGAATTGCAGGGTCAGGAGGCTGAGTTCTTTGCTCAAGGCACGATACTGCTCTTTGGCTTCCCCTTCAAGGTTGGCACCGCTACGGACAAAGCTGCTATAAATATCCTCCAGCAGTTTTTTTTGTTCAGCGGTGAGAGTTAGCTGGTCTTTTTGGATGTATACCGCTTTGATCCGTGCAAATAACTTTTCGTTCAGGGTGATGTTGTTGCTGTGTTCGCTCAGCAATGGCATCATGTTTTTTGCTAGTTCCTGCATATCGTCGTTTGTCTCTGCACTGAGCAGGTTGCCGAAAACGGTGCTGACCTGGTTCAACAATTGGCCGGACTTTTCATAGGCCACTATCGTATTGGCAAAAGTGGGGGCTTCTGGATTGTTTATAATGGCATCAATTTCCGCATCGTGGCGGCTGATACCTTCACGGATGGCGGGTTCATAATGTTCGGTCTTTATTTTATCAAACGGAATAGTTCCGTGTGGAGTAGAATATTTTTCGAAAAAAGGGTTTTGAGCCTGTATTATATTCATAAGGCAAAGTAATGTTATGGTTAGTTTTAATTTTATCATACGATGAATGTATCGGTAAAAATTATCTAACTGCAAAATTGCAAAAAAAATAGCTGATTCGACGAAGAACCAGCTATATTTTAACAAAGTATATTATTCAACTTAAAGCAGTTATAAAAAAAAGCAGGCAACCTTTATGGGGTTACCTGCTTATATGTCAATTCAGATACTCTGCTGATTAGTTGTTAACTGAAGCCATGTGAGCGATCAGGTCAAGAACTTTGTTAGAGTAACCGATTTCGTTGTCATACCAAGATACAACCTTAACGAAAGTATCAGTCAAAGCGATACCGGCTTTAGCATCGAAGATAGAAGTACGAGTGTCACCCAAGAAGTCAGAAGAAACAACTGCATCTTCAGTGTAACCCAGAA
>CAJMQU010000084.1 GCA_905215555.1 uncultured bacterium | reverse complement strand
TCGTTGGGCTCATAACCCAAAGGTCATTCGTTCGAGTCGGATCTCCGCAACTAAATAAAAAAGACCGTTTTTCAACGGTCTTTTTTATTTGTATCCTGATAATACCTATTGTTATTCTACTACTACTCTTGCAGCCTGTTTTAATTTTATATTTAATGAAGCACCATCCGATTGAGGCATCCAAACAACCTGGCGGCATTCACCTTTCTCTAAAGTACATCTTTGGTTGCCATGAGCATACAGATATTCTGTATCAACATGGAAAGACGACGCATTCACATTCCACGAGCGTATTTCATTCAAATGTAAGTGCAAGTCATCCGCTTTTCCGCTATTGAACAACCACGAACCATCCTGAACAGTCAAGGCTTTAAAGTAGCAGTCGTTTATTGTAGCATAATCCCGCACCATAAGAGATAATGAATCCCGGTTAAAGCCTTCAACAGTCACTTTCTGAGCAACGAGACCAGCGATTAATGACTGAGTATAATCGGGCAAAGCTATCTTCATCCCTTTGGAACGTACATTCAGCCAAGTCATATCCTGGAATTTCTTTTCCAGCTTCTCTTTGGAAAAATTGAATACGATACGCAATGTATCTCCCGACGTATTCATCGTCATATACTTATCCATATCAGAAGCATAAGTGAAAGTACCGTTTTCTGCTTGTGTCTGATGAACGCTCAGCGGTATCTCACCGAATGCAACCATTCTTATTTCTTTTATTTCGTTATTATCCACAATAATATCTCTGTCCGTCACCAACTGCACCACTTTGCACTCCGGCAACTGTACTGTTTTCTGTTCTCCATTGATATCCATAAAGCCATCATTCCCGTCAAAAAATTGTGTAGAGCTATAGAATATGCCACCGCACATCACCACCAGTCCGGCAAGCAACATTCCAAATATTATATAAGTTGTTCGTTTCATAATCTTCTTCTTTATTTTTGTTTCTTACTATATTCCTGATACATATCCGACATATCTTTCGCCGAAATACCGAGTGTGTACATCTGTTTGAAGAAGTAATCCACCTCTTCTTTCAGAAAATACTCTTTTCGCAATGAAAGAATCAATTCGCGAGCACCGGCAGACACAAAATACCCAATGCCCCGTTTATTATAAATAACCCCTTGTGACTGTAAGTAATCGTACGAACGCATCACCGTATTAGCATTCACCTCTACCACAGCCGCATATTCTCTGACAGACGGTATGCGTTCTTCTTCCTGATATTGTCCAAGAAGTACCTCGTCACAGATCCGGTCCGCTATTTGCAGGTAGATAGCTTTACTTTCTTTAAAATTCATAATTACCAGCGGTTAATGATTTCAGATTCTTTGAAGCGGAAATAAGCGACTGCCCAATTGAAGATAGCCATACCAAAGAAGATTACTGTTGTCCAAAGTGTCATAGCTTCATCAGATATATTCTGCTTCACTCCACGAACACCACGTGCTTCAAATAATATTTTTCCCAGTACCGATCCTATCGCTATATAAATGATGGCAACAACCACAATGGCTGAGAAAGTCTTCACAAACGAGTTCTTCGGCCAAATGGAACTACCCAGAACAAACAAGGACTGTGCAAAGAAATAAGCGCTTACTCCTAACATGAAATAATTGCAATCAGCAAAAACCGTCCAGAATTGCCCTTTTCCCACCAGATGGGAAAGCGGAGTAGAGGCTATAATATCTTTCAATTCGGGATAGCTGACCATATAAACCGCTACACGTGTCCAGTCCGCCATTTTAAAAGCTATCAAAAATACAATAAGGAAACCGAAGGTAAATACCAGCCAACGTGAGAAAAACTTCTCAAACATCGTAGCAGGTGTCATCAACATTGCTATCCGGTTCGTTTTAGATTTCATACGTTCCATAATGAACGAAGCGCTCAGAAGTCCCATGATGACAAGTGCCCAAATGAAAGCCCCCAATTCAAATATCCAGATAGGATCCTGTGTCACCCCTCTATTAATCAGACCTTCCGGATTATTATATTGAAAATATCCGTTCCATACAAAAGCAATTGCCATTATGCCGTACATCATTACGAACCTAAGCAGATTAGCTTTCCAACTCTCCACCATCTCTTTGCGGCATAAGCTCACAAAACGGGGTGCACTAAAAAAAGTATCGCGTATCATTGTTCATTCTTTTTAGGGTGAAACATTTCTGCCATCTTCTGTGGTGCGGCAAGTGTGGCACCGAACAGCAGTTCAAGATTAATCTCCGATTCTTCGTCTTCCAGATTCGGTAGCATCAGAAAGTTGCCCTGAACGGAAGGTAGTGTATAAAGTGCTGACTTCGCCATTTCGTGATCATCACTTTCAAGGAAAAGTAACTTGTTGCAAATGCTGGCAGTGGATTCATCAAGCAACACACGACTGTCATCCATAATCACCACATGATCCAATATCTTATCAATATCCCGCACCTGGTGAGTAGAGATAATAATTGTCCTGTCATCCGACATGCCGGAAGCAATGAACTTGCGGAACTGACTCTTTCCCGGAATATCCAGACCATTGGTCGGCTCATCCATAATCAGCAGTGAAGTATGTGTAGCCAGTGCAAAACTCATAAAGACTTTCTTCTTTTGTCCCATAGACAAGGATCCCAAATCTATATCCTGTTCCATCTCGAAGTAATGCAGATACTTCACCATATCTTCCTTGCTGAAACGGGGATAGAACTGGCTGTTCAGTTCCACATAACTGACCAAAGATATAGGCGGTAGTTCAAATTCTTCAGGAACTAGGAACATATCCTGTAGTGTGAGTGGCAGCCGACGACGTACATCGGTATCATGGTACATCACTTTCCCACTCTTGGGGGTAAGCAAACCACTCATCAGATAAAGCAATGTAGATTTACCGGCACCGTTCTTTCCCAGCAACCCGTATACCCTGCCTCTCTCCAACGAGAGTGAAAAATCGTGCAGGACTTCTTTTTTGCCCCGACGATAACTGAACGAAATGTTTTCTATCTGTAGCATACTCATATATTTTTGGGGGCGGCAAGGAAATAAGATATAAGAAGAAGGCCTGTCAACCGATATCGGACTCCTTGTTTACGCCACTATTAGTGTATTAGTTTATTAGTACACCGCAAATGTAGGCAAACTTTTTAATATTCCAAACGTTTCCCCAGAAAAAAGCAAAAAAAAGAGAGGAGCTAAGAATCACTCTCCACTCCTCCCGACACGACAAACAACTAAAATTGTTGCTATTTGATGCCATCCAACGCCTTTTTGGCAGTAGCATTGGCGGGGTCTATAGCCAGAATTTTATTCCAGTACTCTTTCGAAGTAGGATAATCGCTCTTCAACAGATAGTAGTATCCCAGATAACTGTAACACTCAATCAATGCAGAATTATACTTCGGATCGTTTTTAGTCAGCAGCACTTCCATGACCTTTTCATAATAAGGTTTCGCCAACCCGTCAGTAGTTTCGGGGTCAATGGCAGAATTGGTCCTGGCGCGCCACATTTCTCCCAGATAACTGTCGGGAGCTTGTTCGGAGACAAGTGCGAACACAGAGTCAGCAGACTGCAAAGCGGCCATACGGTCGGCAGTCTGCACGGTGAGCGTGTCCGAAGACGTGCCCTGCCCGTAATAAAGACGCCCTAACTGGAATAAGGTTTCAGGGGTCTTTTTGTCTTTAGCCAATGAATCATAATATTTCTGATAAGAAGCAATAGCCTGTGCATAATCGTTCTTCATTTCATAAGCATCGGAAATTTCTCGCCACAAGTCAGTCTGCGTATCATCCTTCTCAAGCGCTTTGCCATATTCAACAATGGCTTCATCGTATTTCTTCAATGCAGTCAGCAGAGCGCCGTAGTAACGATAATCCAAATAAGAATAATCAGCCTTGTCCGAGGCATTAAAGAAAGCATCAGCAGCTTTCTCGGCATCCTCATAACGCTTCAGGTCCGTATTGTTATACATGGCAAGACGGTTGAACGCGGCATGGCGCGCATTCGCCTGCAAGCCTTTTTGGGCGATTTGCAGCGATTTTTCGAAGTCATGGTTCAGGAATAAGGCAAATGCATACTTCAGCATGTCATCTTCCGTAGCAAGAGGCGTATCGATGAATTTCGCATACATTGCAGCAGCTTTATCAAACTTATTACTGGAATAAAACACTTCGGCCAATTCCTTGTCAGCCTCCAGGCAGTTCGGATCTACGGTTTTCAGTTGTTCCAGCTTCTCGATAGCCAACGAAGGGCTGGCAGACTTATAAGCCTGCGCATACTTCAGATAAGCCTCTTTACAGTTCGGATCGAAGTAGATGGCCTGCTCATAAAGCTGACAGGCTTGCCCTACATTCTTCTGAGCAAAGGCTATGTCCCCTTCCAGTACAGACACTTTCGGATCCTTATTATCGGCTTTCTTCGCCATTGCCAGATACTCCTGCGCATCGGCAAGTTTTCCGGCGTCCAGATAAACCCGGGCAATGGAAGTCACCAGGTCTACATTCTTCTTGTTCTTTCCTTTCAGCAATGCACCGGCTTCCTCAGAAGCTTTTTCGGGATTGGTCTGAACCAGATTTTTCACTTTATCTACCCCAGCCTGCCATTCGTTCACAGGCGCTTGCGCAGAAACAGTGCCGGCCAACAGCAATGCTCCCATACTAAGAATTAACATCGTTTTCATAATAGCATTCATTTTAGTTATTTATCCTTTATATTCACCACCCGCACCGGTTGGGTAGCAGGCACTAATCCCGACTTTAAGATAATCCGCTGTCCCCGGTCGGAAGAGAGGAAAGAGGCAAATCCCCACGGAAGAGCGCTCCGCGGATCATTCAACAGGACATAGATGCTGCGTGTCAACGGATAATCACCGTAAAACAAATATGCCTGGTAGGGTTTGAAACTATTATCCGGCGTCGCCTTTTCGGCAGCACTGACGGACATCACCCGTACTTCTTTACTGAAGGAAAGCCCTGTGCTGTCATTACGGTCGCTCAGCCAATTCACGCCGACAATGCCGATAGCCTCAGGAGTCTTCGACACATAGTCGATGACCTCGCGATTGGTCTTCAATGCCTTCACCCGGTCCGACAACAGAGCACCCTTACAAATGGAATCCACCGCAAAACGCACGGTACTGGAATTCTTATTATCGAATACCAGAGTGATATCCTTCAGCCGGGATGCCGGATAGATGTCTTTCCACTGTGTAGTCTTCCCAGTCAGAATGTCGCGGATTTCATTCACGGTAATCAGCGTATCAGGATTCTCCTTATTGGTAATCAACGCTAATCCGTCCGTAGCAATCTTCATCTCCTGCGGGAAGAACTTCCGGCTATTGAAAGAGTTCATCTCCTCCGGTGTCAGCCTGCGACTGGTTATCGCCAACCGCAGACTGTCCTTGAGCAATAGATTGACGGCTTCCACTTCCGTCACGTAACGGGGCACAATTCCTGCCAAAGGAAACACACCTTCAAACACATCCACCTCTTCCTGCACGATAGGCCGGAAACTTTCGTCCGCAGCAATCGCTATCACGCCCGAAGTGTATGTATCCGTCAGTCCGTCCTTGGGCTTACTTTGGCATGCCGACACCGAGGCCAGCATCATCACCAAACCTAAGAGCTGAAGTTGTTTCACCGTTTTCATCACACACACATTATTGTAATCTAAACACAACCGGAATTGTATACTTCACCGACACAGACTTACCATTCTGCTTGCCGGGAATCCACTTAGGCATGGACATTATCACGCGGACAGCTTCTTTGTCCAGATAAGGGTCTACACCTCTCAGCACCTTCACATCACGCACACGGCCATCGGCACCTATCACAAACTGACAAGTCACACGTCCCTGCGTTCCGTTTTCCTGGGCGATAGTCGGATACTTCATATTCTTGCTGATGAACTGCATCATTTCCGCCGGTCCACCGGGGAACTGAGGCATCTGCTCTACCATATCGAAAACCTTTTCCGGTTCCGGTTCGGCTTGCGTAACCACTTGCTTCAGGTCGGCAATATCCTTACCATGCTCTTCGTCATTACCTTTCACGTCGGCAATAGAAATGGTAACTTTCGTTTCCGTCAGCTCCTTCTGGCTCTTCATCTCATCATCCTCATTTACTTCCTCGTCTTTCTTGATGACCGGGGCGGTAAACTTGATAGAACTCTTCAAGGCAGGAGGCGGGGGAGCAACCGGCTCCACTCTCTTCATCTCTTCCTGTTTTATTTCCGGTTCCTCCAGTTGAGACAGAGTGGTCACTTCGGTCATCACTTCTTTCTGTTTCGGCGTAGCCATCTTTATCAAAGTAGGGATACTGAACCCTATCAGTGCAATGACGATCACCAGTATCACAGCGATGTTATGACGCTTCGGAGAATTCTCTCTCAGCTTATAGGCACCATATGCCTTATTCTTGCCGTTGAATATAAGGTCACACCATTCCGAAGAACTTAAATCTACTTTAGCCATATTCTTACTTTTTTTAGGTGTTACACATTATTCGGCAATGTTCTGCGACAATTCCCCCTTACTATCGAAGTTCTTCATCAAGAACTCGTCGGCTTCGGCAATGTCGGTAATCACATACTTACCTATATTACATATCTGCATTTCATCGAGCGCATCAATCAGATTCTTGTACGAAGCGGCATCAGTGGCCTTGATAATCACTGTCGGTGTATCCTTCCCGCTCTTTATCTCGGCAAGCTTCTTCGAGAAATCCTCCTCTGATATCTTGAGGTCCAATTTCTGCTGTTTCAGTTCGTTCACTTCCCTCACAGCAGCCCTATTACGTTGCAGGAGCATTGCCCGCAGGCCATCCGGCTGATAGGTTGTTTCCTTCAGCGAGGCATAATCCTTATAGTTGGGTTCTCCTTCGTAATAATACAATTTATCGTCACTACCCAGCAACAAGGTGATAGCCTGTGATGCCTTCACTTTTGACTGCTGTTCTTCGGTAATGTCCTTATCGTTACTCGGCATGCTTATCTCCATCGTCTGAGGTTTACTCAGTGAGGTACAAAGCATAAAGAAGGTAATCAGCAACATGTTCATGTCCACCATCGGCGTAAAGTCCACCCTGACAGTCATTTTCTTCTGCTTGCTTTTTCCGCCTTTCTTATTGCCGCTTTCTTGTATTTCAGCCATAATATTTTAGTTTTTTAGTTGGCGAGGTTTTTCAGTCGACAAGTTGACGAAGCCTATAAGTTGATAAGCCTACGAGGAGGTTACCCCCTTGTTCCTTTGTCTCCTTGTTTACTTCCCCCATTTCCTACTCTTCAGAAGTAGTCTTCAGAGAAGTGATCAGGTTATACCGATTCTCTCTGAGGTCCTGAAGCGAGTTCATTACATTCTTGATTACGGAATAAGGAGTATTGGCATCCGCCTTGATGGCGATACGTAAATCTTTGTTCGCGGCACGGGCATTGCGCACCCAGGCTTTGAACTGATTGTCGATACTGTCGGTAGGTATCCCCTCATTCTTTAACACAGCGTCTTGCTGGTCCTGCGGCAATTCGAGGTACTTCTTCATACTCTTCATCGGCACTCCGAAAGTAGATGCCAATGTGAATTTTTTAGTTTCCTCCGGAGTAAATGTCACCCCATACTCTTGTCCCATGGCTTCCAGCACCTCGCGCAAGTCGGACTGTTTGTCCATACTCATAAACACTTTTCCGTTCGGATCGACCAATATCTGCAGGATATTCGTTTCCGGAATCTTAATTTCGGAAACGGAAGCCGGAGTGGTGACCTGTACCGGTTCTTTCTTCACGAACGTAGACGTCAGCATGAAGAAAGTCAGCAGCAACACAGTCACGTCACTCATCGCCGTCATGTCGATGAACGTACTTTTCTTTTTTATCTTCGCTCTACCCATAATTATTAAATTAAAAATTGAGAATTAAAAGTTGAGAAATCATAGCTTCACTCAAAACCTTACTCGATTTTCAGCATTAAAGCATAGTCCCGATTTTCAATTTATTTATGTGTGGCGGCAAAAGTCTGTACGATGGAGAATCCAACCTCGTCGAGGCTGTAAGTCAGCTTGTCAATCTTATTAGTATAATAGTTATAGGAGATAACGGCCAGTGCACCGGTCAAGATACCGAAAGCAGTATTAATCAAAGCCTCGGAAATACCTTGTGACAACGCCATTGAGTCAGCAGAACCTCCGGCAGCCAAAGCGGCGAACGAACGGATCATACCGATAACCGTACCGAGCAATCCCATCAAAGTACCCAGAGTAGTGATAGTACCGATAATAGGCAAGTTCTGCTCCATCATCGGCAGTTCCAGCGCGGTGGCTTCTTCCAGTTCCTTCTGGATGGCAAGCAACTTCTGGTCTTTAGAGAGGGAAGCGTCATTCTCCATTTCAGAGTACTTCTTCAAAGTAGCGTTTACTACATTGGCAACAGAACCACGTTGTTTGTCACAGATTTCCTGTGCTTTCTTCATATCACCAGCAGCCAGGGCAGCTTTGATATTAGCAACGAACTTAGCCAACGGACCTTTACCGAAAGCAGCACCGATAGCAATGTAACGTTCAATGCTCAATGCAATAACGGTCAGCAAAAGAGTCTGGATAATAGGAACAATGAATCCACCTTTATAGATAGTACCGAGGAAGTTTCCGGGCAACGGATGGTTGTTCGGGTCATTGTTCATGAAGTTAGAGGGGTTTCCCAACACAAAGTGAAAAATAAGCACGGCTACGATAAAGCAAATTACGATTACCCAACCGGCAGACTTGATGCCCTTAAAAGAGGCGGATTTCTTTTGAGTAGTTTCCATGATCAAAAATTTAAATGGTTTTGTACTAAAATTGATTTTAAAGAATTAAGCGTATGGATATAGTCCTCCCCCTCACGGCATCAGCATACCGTAACCACCCGTATAGCCTCACCCCAAGCATAGGGGTACAAGAGAGCACCAACTTTCAGCCACATTTCGGGAAAGCAGGAAAGGGGAAAAAGGGGAAATCTAAAAAAATTGCGGAGATTTAAATTACAATCCGTCTCAGGGTGTAGATGTAGTATTCACTACTGAAAGATGTATAATGCGGATCTTTATCCGAATAGTATAGTTTTGACTGGCCATGCACCATCAGATTCTGATGCTGGGATAAGATCAAGAAAATTCCTCTCAGGAACATCGAAGTTTCCATTGCCCTACGGAAACGTTGAGAATTAAAAGAATATCTTTCGGAGATAGGTTTATTGCCAAGTTCCACATCGGTAGACCACATAAACTTGGTATTAGCAAACAGACCTTTTGTAGTATCAACGACATTATCAGAAGAGACATTTCTCAACGATGCAGAAGAAGTGCTTACTTCGCAAGCAACTGCTCCTTTATCGACCGTCCCCGTAAAGTTGACGGCGCTGCTACTTAGACTATATGCCAATGTCAGTAGCACAAATACCAAAAATGTCTTTACAGTTGTTCTCATGTCGTTTTCAATTCTATAATAACAACAGCCATACACTGCTTTTTGTTTTACCAAAATCGAATTTTCTTTTAACGAAAAAATAGATGTTCACTAAATAAAGGTATTATAATACCTTTTAATACGAAGTAAAGGTACGAATAAAACATCGAATATTGAAGTAAAGAAGAAAGATAATTTCCTGATTTTAAGTAGTTTTAATTGTTGATTATCAGTCCCGAAGAGGATATATTAGAAAAGGAACGCAGGATAAACGCCACCTTCATAAGTATTCATTTCAAAGCCTTGCATAATAAAAAATCAGTTAATTACCAAAAACAAAAAGCCCCCACATCTTTCGATAT
>CAJMQU010000083.1 GCA_905215555.1 uncultured bacterium | reverse complement strand
ACGACAACCTGATGAACAAGTTCAAGTTCGGCGGCATCGACAAACCGGGCATCTATATTGATGAAAATGCCATGCGCATGTGTTACTCTCACCGCCGCATCTTCTCGCAACTCGTCAACCAGTTGATACGCGAAGGCAAGAACGACAAGGCAAAGAAAGCCCTGGAGTATGCAGAGAAGATGATCCCTGCCTACAACGTGCCTTATGACTGGCAGAACGGTGCCGTACAGATGGCAGAAGCATACTATCAGTTAGGTGAAATGGAGAAAGCAGACAACATCATGAAGGCACTTGCCGACAAAGCTGTGGAATACCTGACATGGTATCTGAGCCTGGATGACAAACGTTTTGCCATGTCCAGCCGTGAAATCATCGACTATCATCTGCCTATCCTCAGTGCAGAAGTAAAGCTCATGCAGAAGTATAATTCCGAACAGGCTTCAGTATACGATGACAAGCTGAACGAGTTGTATCAAATGTGCGTTGACCGCATGAAATAACCCATATCAGGAGACCGGTGATTAATGCATGGGTGCATTAATCATCGGTCCGTTTTTAATCAGACACAATGTTTATAGAACAGCCTCCCGAGTTTGTCCGAAAGCTATATCCCGGTGCAATCTGGCGAATGGACCCGAATGAAAAAGCCGTCTATCTGACTTTTGACGATGGCCCTATCCCCGAAGTCACCCCATGGGTACTCGAATTGTTGGACAAACACAACATCAAAGCCACCTTTTTTATGGTGGGAGACAATATACGAAAGCATCCCGATGTATATCAAATGGTAGTGGATGGCGGCCACCGCATCGGCAACCATACGTTCAATCATATCCGCGGGTTCGAATATCTGTCCGATAATTACCTTGCCAACACGGACAAGGCAAATGAATTGATGAAAACAGACCTCTTCCGCCCGCCGCACGGGCATATGCGTTGGGGACAGTATTTCACCTTGAAACGGCATTATAAGATAGTAATGTGGGATTTGGTGACACGTGATTACAGCAAGAAGCTGCGCGGGCCTCAGGTGCTTGCCAATGTGATGCGGTATGCGCGGAACGGGTCCATCATCACTTTCCATGATTCGCTGAAATCCTGGAACAACGGTAACCTGCAATATGCACTGCCGCGGGCACTGGACTTCCTGAAGGAGGAAGGATACGAGTTTAAGCTATTGTAACAGATAGGCTTGCGTGGAGCAAATACCACGCAAGCCTATTATTTTAACCGGTAACAACAATCACTTCAAGCCACTGACATCTGCGGAATTAGTATGATTGTAGAACTGGCTTTCCATTATTTCATCAGAAGATCTGCCACCAGCTTCAGCACATTCTCCTTCTTATCTTTCAGATTGACTCTCATGACCAGTTCATACTCGCCGTTCAGTTCATATTCCATACCCGACAAAAGGGAATAAGCCTGCAAGGAACCATTGGCACCCATTTGCGCCGCAGCTTGTTCCAGCACCGGATTCGCCATTATCTTGGCAATATCCATCAACAGATATACCGGCTTGCCATCCGCTTGCTTGCCATACTCTCCCTTGCGAAATGAGGGAGAAGCGTCTTTGAAAGCATTCTCACTCAGAGTCTTGTCGTTCGTCAGATATAGGCAATGATCCTGAATTCCCCAATACGACTTATCCAGGCTGTTCTGTGACAGGATGTCTTTCATCTGTGCTTCGGTCACCTCCGGCACCAGATCGGCATAGGCTACGAAAGAAAAACCGTAATCCGTCATCCCGGTGAGCGCAATGACCGCCTCACCGTCGATAGCCTCAATCATCGGTTTCCAAAAGCGATAATTGCCACCAAGCATCCCTCCCAGATAGGGCGTAAGCTTCAGATAATTCAGATATTCCGCACCCTTGCCACAGACGGATGCTGCAATCGTGGCGGACTCAGGCAGATAACTGGTAAATTTACCATCAGAGGGACGCAGCACTTTCTTGAAAGCCGCCAGTTCGGTTTCGGCTTCGGGAGTATTGGCAACCAGAGCTGCCGTCAGTGAAGCCGAGCCTTTCTCAAAGTTGCAGGCTCCCACGATGCTGGTTTCGGTGTAGAGGGGTTGTCTGAAGTTAATTCCTCTCATATATTTCTTCATCAGCCCCTTCGTACTGCAACAATAACGCAAGTCACCTTTCATGTCGCGCATCTTCGCGAAAGCCGCTGATTGGTTGAACTGCGCTTCGGGTGTGGCGGGTAATTGCCATTCGGACGGTCCGTTTTTCTCATAGATGCACACGCTCTTATCATCCATGTATATAGTATGCTCCGAAGTGGTCCCCATTCCCTGGGCAATAGGCTGCAGCCAGGCTTCCACCTTTTCTTTATTGCCGACTCTCATGACAATGCCCATAGAGGCACCATCCGGTTGCTGGAAAATGTAGAAAGGAGCGTCAAAGTCCACACCGGAGTTTCCGGGGTCTTGCAAGATAGCATTCACAACCTCAGGCACCGGTGAAAGGCTTTCCGCATACATGCCTTCGATGGCTGTATTCACCGGCTTGAAATCTTTATAGCCGGCCTTTTCCAGCAACCCGTTGACATTGACACTTGCCATGATGGCGACATCCGTCGGAATAACATTCGTATAACTCTCATCTACCGCCCCCGTACAAGAGTAGAGAACGGTGAACAGCAACGTGCAAAGTGGCAGTTGCAAAAGGTTCCGTGTTGTCTTTTTCATAATTATATTAGAAGTCTGATTCAACAAATTCGATAACAAATTCACCTTTACGGTTAATGTAACCTATGTGGGCAACGCCATCATTGGACTTATAGGAGCCGATGAAGGCTGCAGACAAATCTTCATAAAAAGGTTCATTCAAGCCTTTCAGCATCACTGCGCCGTCAGGAGTAATCATACAGTCGCCCACATAGATATCATTGCCTATATACTGAACCTTATCTATCGGTTGCGACAAGCGGGAAATGACTTTAAATGAAGTATTGATTACATATCCCTCCCAATTCTCATCTTTCACAAAGGCAGTGCCGTTATGGAAATTAGTAGCCGAGTTATAAGCCGGGCTCAATATCTTCCCGGACTTGTCAATATAGAAACAGCGGTTTTCTTTATTTCTCACATAACTCAGCCCGTCATTGAAGTCACCCGGCTCATTGGAGTAGGCGGGCTGGATGACAAACACCCCCGTTTTGTCCACATATCCCCATTTATCAGCTCCGCCATCCATCTGGACTTTTACAGCGGCCATCCCTTCACTGAAATCATGCACTTCCAGATATTGCGGCGCTATGACGGCCTTCCCTTTGACATCGCGGAAACCCCATAGCTTCTTACTGTAGCTATAATAAGCCACCAGGCTGTCGCACATCGGGCGCACCTCTTTCAACTTCTCCATCGTATGGGGTTCTGAAAGATTCTTGAAGACGATTTCACCTTTAGTATTCATATATACATTCTCTTCATGTGAAAGGGGACGCCCCGGAACGATGATTGTCACGGCCGCTATGCCATCCACAAAATTCGTTACCATATAGATATTGGGAATTTTACGGATGATTTCTCCCTTCTGGTTAAAGAGGATACCGGTATTGAATTTCTCACAGTCAATGGCCACCCCATTCGAGAAGCGGGGGGTGTATCCGTATTGGCGGGGATAGTATTCAAAAAGTTTATTTCCGGATTTATCCATATAATAATTGCCGTTTTGGGATGTGCTGACATAAGACACTCCATCGCAGAAGCGAGAGACAGATACTCCCTGATAATCACTGTCGAGAGTGATAAGTTTCGTATGGGCTGTGCGGTGAGGTATCAGAAGAGCTCCTGCATTGGCGGCAGGTGCAGTGGCAGAGCCTGCAGATGCCTGCGCCACATTCGCAGCCGGTTGTGCAGGTTCAGGTTTCTTATTATATTCTGCCAGATAGTTTTCGATACCTTCGGGGGTACTCTTCGCCCGTTCCACATCCGCCAGGCAACGGTCTTCAACACAAGTCGCCGTCAGCCCGTCGGGATTCAGCGTGCGATCCAGGCTGGTCAGCCCAACGAATTCAATGGAGTTATCCTCTTTCACAATGATGCCGCACTTGCCTTTCACGCCCGACTGGTTTTCCCAGTCCGCCACAATCATGCCGCCTTCCATACGCGGGTTGGTCAGTTTCAGTTCTTCCGTAAAGGTGAACAGAAACTTCTCGCGATACTTCACAAAACCTGCCGCAGTGCTTCCGGCAAATCTTTTCTTCAGTTTCTTGACGTTCATAAAGTCTTCGGGCAGCAATTGAAACTGTGCTGTCTTTCCGGTGAACAATTGGGTGAAGTCTTTGGCTGCTAAGGTGTTAAAATCGAGCACGGCATAGAGTTGCTTGGTCGAACCCTCTTGTTTCGTGTTGGCCTCATAAACGCCCGCCAAGTTCATTTTCTCCTGTGCCTGCATTCCCACTCCCAAACATAGGAGAAGCCCAATCAAATTAGTTTTCAATGTTCTCATAATATAATTTTAAATTAATACGATTCATCTGTTCATCATCTTACCCAGTCTCTCATGCTCCACAATAACCAGTTCGCGGTCCAGCATGATGTGATGGCAGCCGCCCCGCTTCCCGGTAATATCATAAAACCTCATCCGCGAAGGTCCCGCCACCCTGAGCAGTCTGTTGCGGATAATGGAACAAACTTCATAAATGCTGTTACCCATCGGGTCCACCAGATTACCGAGTGTCTGCCTTATTTTATCCGCTTCAATATTCTTCTTCATCACAATCTGATAGATATTGTATAACTCCTGCAAGTAGATGCGCATATTTTTAAAGCTCACCCCTTCAGGATGAATAAGGAAAAGCAGAAATACCGTTTTAGGCAAACAGGGCATCTTCACTTCCTGGTCCGAATAGTCAAGGAGGAAGATACGCACCTCTTTATCAATGCGGATACGACTCAAGCCACTATCGGCAAGATTATTGAAACAAGACTTTTCCCGTAAAACAGAATGCAATAATCTTATTATTTCCTCATCACCCGAGAAATCATTATTCTTGATAAGATCTATCAAGAAGCGTTTTGCCATGTGATAGGATATGTGTGCTTTATCATCCATCATTTCCATCCATTATTACAGTTCCAAAATTAGGTTAATTACCTTTACAGGCTCACCTGCAACAAGATTGTTTGCTCAAAAAAGTCTTATCTTGTTTCCTTGCACAAACAGCTAATACGGCTTATATGCCGGCAAAACGCCATTTTATAAAAGAAGATAAAAACAAGGTAAAGGAGCATTTCCCATCTTCTATAACCGAAAGAAGGAAAAGGTAACAGGCCAAAATGAAAAAAACGGGAGGAAATGAAGAGATGCACAAGAAATCAGAAATTCATAGAAGGGAGACAAAACCGATGCTATCTGAAAAGCGTGAAGTACAGCTGTCAAAACCACTTTCCGAATAAGATTCGCACCTTTTTTCCGGAAGAAACATTCCTCTTACACGGACAAGATATACCCTTTCGGAGGTGGATTTGCATTTTTCTGACCGGATAACGTCTTCAATTCTCTCTGGACGCCACCCCCTGATAACGCATTCGGTCTCCTGTTTTGATAAGGGAAACAATCTGTTTCCCGGTATGGAACATTTTGTTTCTCGGTATGAAACACTTTATTCTAACAAATGAAACACTTTGTCCTAACAGGAAAAACATTTTGTTATTCAGTTGTAAACAGATTGTTTTTTTTCCTATCAGAATAAAGTATTCATCGTTATGAACCAATGATTTATACTTATTGCCCAACGATAAACCACAATGAAGTTTTCCAAAGCAGAAAGAAGCGATGCCGATGCGAATACCATGAACCGGAAAAAAGAATGCGGAAAAAGGACGGGAAAGAAGAAAACATACAAGGATGGGAACATTTTTCTTCTTATCCCCACGCTACATCCTTTCTAAAATATAAGAAAGAAGTAACCCGCTTGTACAAACTCTACAAGGAGCCGTTCGTCTCGTTCCTCCGAAAATAGCCCTACGGATGAACTACAAAGACGCGGATGTAGCCAAGAACAAGAAGAATTCCTGCCTCCGCCGCCTCACATTTGAGTTGCAAAGAAGGCTGGAAGCCATTGATATACACTGGAAGAGAAAGGAGAAAAAATGATGGATACATACAGAGATGAACAGACAGACCAAAGCCCGTACTTCATCCCACTTTGTGGCGAAGCACCCTTGAAGGCGGAACCGGAGAAATGGGCTAACTTCGTACTGATTGAACAGATTGCACTATTTCACTACAGAATAACACAGAATTCCACAGAGTTTTACTTCAAATTGATCGACCTCTGTGGAACTCTGCGCTACTTTGCAGTGCGACTTTATCGACTGCGTTCCGCTTACTTAACCGTTACCGTCAGCGGATTGCGTACCTTCTGAGCATAGTTTGCCATATATGCGTTCCATGCTTCCGGAGTCTTGATATCAGCTTTGTCCCAGGCGGCACCCCAGTAATAAACATATTCTGAACCCGGCTCATAATCGCTGATAGCCAATACGTGACCATCTGCACCGCCACGCAGCTCGTTCTTTTCCTTTTCAGGGAAAAGCAGAGACTTGGCTTCCTTCACTGTGGCGGGGAAAGCAGCGCCTACAAAAATCTTACCGTTATTATTGTTCACATTGTCCGTCGGGTCCACATAAGTGATGTAACCGTTAGCGGCATCAGCCACAACAGCACCATCCGGCTCATGCAAAACGATACCGGTAGCTACCGGAGTCGTTTCCTTCAGGTTATCATAAGTAACGACTGTCTTGTTCAGATGGGAACCTGCATCCAGCGTGATGACGCGTGTTTCAATCACCGTAGAGTCACCTTTGACATTCAGCGGATTGTAGACCAGCTTCACTGTGAAACGCAACGGACCATTATCCAGGATGTCCTGAGTCGCATAGCAATACGGATAAACAATTTCACCGTCAGGCATCAAAGCAGCAGTACCGCCACCCAGCGTAGGACCTACTTTATAGCAGTCCAGACCATTTCCATGGTCTACGTGATAAGAAACCGAATGATACAATTCCTTTGCAGCTTTCGGATCGGTCTTTTTCAATTCAGCAATCTTAGCTTTGGTCTCGGGGTTCAATTCACTTGCATAACGGGCTTCTACAACCGGTTCGGTCGTATTGTACTTCGTCCATACATCATACCCGAAAGCACGCTCACCGGTCTTCTGCAAAGCAGGACCATACGTACGGAAAGCAACCAGGTCATTTTCCCAAGCTACGTCGTCCACACGTTCAGGATAATACTTTCCACAAGCCTTTACAGCAAAAGCTTCAGGCGTGCCTGCCTGGATAGTGTAAACCGCTGTACCGTTAGCTGCCACACTTGCCGGGAAGATAACCTTTTCATCATACGTAATCTGATAAGGAACTTGTTGTCCGTCAGCATTCAGAACCACAATCTGGGCAGTGTCAGCCAGTTTCAGTTGGTTAGTGATGTCGCTCATGGCTACCTCAACCATTTCATCGGAGCGCTCCATTGCCAAAGGATTGTTTACCGTTACAGTAACCACATCCTTCGTGTTAGTGCAGGCAAAACAGAATAATACTGTTGCCACTAAAAGGAATAACTTTTTCATATTGCTTAATCAATTTGCTTTTTCAGTCAACAAGGTCTTGAGGAAACATATCTCAGTCGACAAGGTTTCAGGGAAACGCCTCTCAGTTGACAAGGTCTCAGGGAACAAGTTGACAAGGAAAGGATATTAGTATAAAGCAGACAAGGTTTCAGCCCCAAACCTTCAAGAAGAGAGTTCCCTCCTTGCCGGCTTGTTCCCTGAAACCTTGTCAACTAATTATTTATCAGGGTTGTTTACCGATATAAGCCAGGATACCACCGTCTACGTAGAGCACGTGACCGTTTACGAAGTCAGAAGCGTCGGAAGCCAGGAATACGGCAGGACCCATCAAATCTTCAGGAGTACCCCAACGTGCAGCCGGAGTTTTGGCAACGATGAATGCATCGAACGGATGACGTGACCCGTCAGCTTGCGGTTCGCGAAGCGGTGCAGTCTGCGGAGTAGCGATGTAACCCGGACCGATACCATTACACTGGATGTTGTATTCACCGTACTCGGAAGCGATGTTACGGGTCAGCATCTTCAATCCACCCTTGGCAGCAGCATAAGCAGATACAGTCTCACGGCCCAACTCACTCATCATAGAGCAGATGTTGATGATCTTACCGTGACCTTTTTTAATCATAGAAGGAATAACAGCTTTCGATACAATGAACGGAGCGTTCAGATCGACATCAATCACCTGGCGGAATTCAGAAGCTTTCATCTCATGCATCGGGATACGTTTGATGATACCTGCATTGTTCACCAGGATATCAATCACACCCACTTCTTGCTCAATCTGGGCAACCATAGCGTTCACCTGGTCTTCGTTCGTCACGTCGCATACATAACCTTTGGCATCGATACCTTCAGCTTTGTAAGCAGCCAAACCTTTGTCTACCAATTCTTGCTTAATGTCATTGAACACGATTTTTGCACCGGCTTGTGCAAATGCAGTTGCCAAAGCAAAACCAATTCCGTAAGAAGCACCGGTTACGAGTGCTACTTTGCCTTCTAATGAAAAGTTTACCATAATTTATTTACTTAGGTTTAAAAATTACTTGTTTCTTAATTACGATTCAGATTCGCTGTTTACTTAATATTATTTCAAGTCGGTAATCAAAGAGAAGTCCTGATCTCCATAGTCAAGGTTCTCACCGCCCATACCCCAGATAAAGGTATAGTTGTGAGTAGCCGCAGCGGAGTGGATAGACCATTCGGGAGACAATACAGCTTGGTCGCCCTTCATCCAAATGTGGCGGGTCTCGTCAACTTCGCCCATGAAGTGGCAAACTGCATGTTCTTCGGGTACTTCAAAGTAGAAGTATGCTTCCATACGACGGCTGTGAACATGTGCCGGCATTGTATTCCATACACTACCCGGAGCAAGTTCCGTCATACCCATCTGCAACTGACAGGTAGGCAACACCTGGTTCACCAGCATCTTATTTATATTACGGTGGTTGGAACCTTCCAGACTACCCATTTCGGCAACTACGGCATCAGCTTTCGTTACTTTCTTGTCAGGATAGTTGCGGTGAGCGGTCAGAGAATTGAAGTAGAACTTGGCAGGATTCTTTTCGTCCTTGCTTTCGAAAGTCACTTCACGGTCGCCCGAACCCAGGTAGAGGGCTTCCTTATACTCCAGTTCGAATACAGCGTCACCGGCTTTCACCACACCGGGACCGCCTACATTAAAGATACCCATTTCACGACGGGTCAGGAAATAAGGAGCTTTCAACGGATCGATAGCTTCCAGTTTCAACACTTCGCCCACGGGCATTGCACCACCCACAACCATACGGTCGTACATGGAATATACCATATTTACTTCGTTAGCAGAGAAAACCTTTTCGATAAGAAAATCACGACGGATGCGTTTGGTATCATAACTTTTTGCATCTTCGGGATGCGCTGCATAGCGAATTTCATAGTTCGTTTTCATAATCCTATTACGTTTTAAAGTTTATAATAATCGGTTATTGGCATACTTCGTTTACGTACACGATGCAAATGTAGCAAAAGAAAACGGAGAAACATTGCGTTTTTGTCCCAATTATATAGCATAATCGTTCAAATGGACGAAAAACAGGAAATCTTTAACAGAAAATAATATAAAAGAAAGCCTTACCGGAATAGTTTCAACACAAAAAAACCCTGAAAGATTTCTCTTTCAGGGCTTTCTTTGGTTGGACTACCAAGATTCGAACTTGGACAAACAGAACCAAAACCTGTTGTGCTA
>CAJMQU010000082.1 GCA_905215555.1 uncultured bacterium | reverse complement strand
CTTTTGATTGATGGGCAGGAATATGAATTTGAATTATTGAAAGATGGTTTCGGTAAAAATAAGGTAATAGCCCACCGTGGTGCCTGGAAACAAAAAGGGGTGCTGCAAAACTCCATTCGTTCTTTCCGGAATGCCGTGGAACTGGGCTGCCAAGGCTCCGAACTGGACGTTTGGTTGACGGCGGATAACAAGGTGGTGCTTTCCCACGATCCGCATGTATATGGAGTAGAAGTAGAGAATACAAGTCTGCTGCAATTATTTCAGAAAACCATTCATGAGCAAGATCCCGTTCCTTCCCTGCAGGAACTTCTGCTGGCTGCAAGAGCACAGAATGTGACTCATCCTGTCATCGAAATAAAAGATTCCCAAAAGGGACTGGCCCGTACTTTGCAGCTGACCGATTCGGTGGTCAGTATTGTACATCGCATGAAGATGCAGGGATACGTGGAATATATCAGTTTCAATTATGAAGTTCTGAAACGTATCAGGCAGTTGGACCCGACAGCGAGAACCCTCTATCTGATGGAAGGAAAGAAAGAACTGAAAGAATTGGCGGACGACCGTATTTCAGGAATCGATTATTCTTATTATGCGTATCGGCAAGATAAGGAGCTGGCCCGAAAAGCCAAAGAGGCGGGACTGCTGACGAATGTCTGGACTGTGAATAATGCGGAAGAGCTACAGCAGTATTACTTGCTGGGTGTTGATTACATTACCACTGATGAGCCTGAATTATTATTGAAGATTATTGATAGTTTAAAATAGAAAAACGATGTATAAGAAACTTGTTTTATGTTTAGCTGTATTGTTCAGTGCTCTTACGGGGGCTGCCCAAAAAGAAGTGTTGAAGTTCGGTCGTGACGGTAAATTTAAAATCGTTCAATTCACTGATGTGCATTATAAATATGATGATCAGGTCAATTCACAAATATCCTTGGATCGGATAAATGAAGTGTTGGATGCAGAACATCCGGATTTCGTCATCTTCACAGGTGATGTGGTGGTTTCCAATGAGACTTTCAAAGGGCTGGATATTGTTCTGGAACCTTGCATTAAACGCCATATTCCTTTTGGGGTTGTATTTGGCAATCATGATGACGAGTATGACTCTGCACGTCCCGAACTCTATGATTATATCGCTAAGAAGAAAGGCTGCCTGATGCCTGTTCGTACAGGTGATGTGGCTCCTGATTATGTGTTGACGGTGAGGTCGTCAAAGGATAAAAGCAAGAATGCTGCTTTACTATATTGTATTGATTCCCATTCATATACAAAGATAAAGTCTGTACCCGGATATGATTGGATTAAGTTTGACCAAATAGCCTGGTACCGAAGTAAGAGCCTGGAATTTACGCAGCATAATGAAGGTGTCCCTCTTCCGGCATTGGCATTTTTCCACATTCCGATACCCGAATATGAAGATGCCGTGATGGAGGGTAAGAATAGGCTGTTTGGAGTGAGGGGTGAAGGAGTTGCTTGTCCTACGACTAATTCCGGTTTGTTCACTGCCATTAAGGAATGTGGAGATGTCATGGGTATGTTTGTGGGACATGACCATAACAATGATTATGCAGTTGCCTATAAGGAAGTATTGCTGGCTTATGGACGTTATTCTGGCGGAAATACAGTATATAGTAATCTGGCTAACGGTGCCCGTGTGATAATTTTGCAAGAGGGTGAACGTAAGTTCGATTCTTATATTCGTCTGGCCGGTGGAGAGATAGAATCGCGGATTTCTTATCCGGGTAGTTTTTACTAATTTTAAAATGATGATTATGAAACGTATTTTTTTACTACTCTTTTCTTTATTCACCCTTGTCACCCTGCGGGCGGAAGGCAAGGTAAGTCTGACTTTGATCCCCCCCGGGAAGATAACCAATAAAGTAGATTTGGATATCCGTGGAGGCATTGTCAATGAAAGTGCTGTGCAGCAAACCTATCAGGTCTCTTTGTATTGGGGCAAAGAAAAGAAAGACGCATTGCTGTATGAAACGACCATGACCATTCCCGCAGGAAAATCCGAAACGGTGAAGGTGGTGATACCTACCAAAGAGCGGGTAGGGAAGCATAAAGTTATTTTTAAAGTAGCTGATGCCGGCAAGACTTATCGGAAAACTAAAGACATTGAGATCATAGAATCGGATATCCGTTCCATTCAGCAAATCTCCGGTGCCTGGGCGGGTATCTATCATTGGAGCGAAATAGAAGGAAAGCACTGGAATCAGGATATCAAGAAGATGACTGATGAACAGTGGAAGGAACTGATCCGCTCCATGAATAAGCTGGAGATGAATATGGTGGTTATTCAGGAAGTATTCCGTAATGAGGAGTATGTAGGCAAGCATACGACGAATGTAGATAATTATGCAGGGAAAGCATTCTATCCCTCCAGGCTATATCCCGGCCGTATGGACATCACGGCCGAAGATCCTATCGAAGCCATCCTCTCCGAGGCTGACAAACTGGGTATGAATATATTGATGGGAGTCGGCATGTTTGCTTGGTTCGACTTCACCCCCGAATCCCTGGAGTGGCACAAACGGGTAGCCAAAGAATTGTGGGATATGTATGGGCATCATGAATCTTTCTATGCTTTCTATGTCTCCGAAGAGAGCGGCGGCGGCCTGGATAACTGGGAACAACGCCCTGAAATGCGGAAAAAGAGAAAAGATGATATCGTGAATTTCTTCAGGGAATTCAAAGCCTATTGCAGCGGTTTTGCACCGGGCAAGCCCGTGATGCTTGCCACTAATAGCTTCGAAGTGCCTAACGGAATGGATACCTATCCGGCATTGCTGGAACATCTGGATATTCTCTGTCCGTTTGGATTTGCCCGTATGCCTCAGGGAGACCTGACAGGCAAGGAAGCGGCTGATATGCTTCAGAAAGCCTGCGATGAGGCTAAATCCCACTTATGGTTCGATCTGGAAGTCTTCCTGTTCAATCCGGACAACTCTTTGTATCCCCGTCCGGTGGAGGAAATTATCCGCGACTTGAACCTGTTCGATAACTTCGAAAAGATTCTTTGTTACCAATTCCCGGGTGTTTTCAACGATCCGAAGATGTCTGTCCGAGTGGGCGAAGCACGTACAATTGACTTATTCAACGGCTATATGAAATATTTGAAAGAACTGAAGTCTAAAAATAAGAAACGTAAATAAAGAAAAAGATATGAAGCGCTATTATCTATACCTGTTTATCCTGATAGGAATCTGCTGCTTTTCAGAAGTAGAAGCTAAAAATACCGGTAAAGTTTTCAATGGGAATGACCCGGCTGTACGATACATTGGCAGAACGTTGGTGTCTCCGGATGGCTCGGTGGCTTTCGACTGGGTGGGGACATACTTTGAAACCCGCTTTACGGGTGGCAACGTATCAGTAAGAGTTTCCGAGACTGGAACGAGCTATTACAATGTATTTGTCGATAACAAGTTGCACCGGGTTGTAAAAGTGTGCGGAATAGACACCCTGATCAATGTGGTATCGGGGATAGATAAGCGTCTTCATAGCTTGAAGATACAGAAGCGTTCCGAAGGTGAGTTCGGAAAAACTACTATCCATCAATTTGTTCTCTCCGCTTCGGGGCGTTTGACGGAGGAGCCTGCGGTGCGTACCCGCCATATCGAGTTTATCGGCAATTCGCTCACTTGCGGATATGGTACGGACGGAAATCACCGTGACGAGCCTTTCCTTGTAGAGACGGAAAACTGCAATCGGGCTTTTGCTGCTATGATAGCCCGCTATTATGATGCCGACTATACACTGATAGCACATTCGGGCAGAGGAGCAGCCCGTAACTATGGTGATTCGGTAAGGGTATCGGAAGTGACCATGAAAGACCGGATGCTGAATACGTTTGATGAAGATCTTACCCTTAAGTGGGATTTCACAGCTTATCGTCCGGATCTGGTCGTCATTAATTTAGGTTCAAATGATTTTTCTACCGAACCGCACCCTTACAAAAAAGAGTTCATAAAAGCCTATAAGCAGATTATTGCTCAGTTGCGCGAGCATTACGGAGATATTCCCGTTCTGTGCGTTTATCCTGTAGCCATACAAGCTCCGGTGTTCAGTTATTATGAAACGATAGTGGCTGAATTGAATGATCCGAAAGTTTTTCTGCTGAAACTGGATAAAGACCTTTACAATAGGACAACCGACTTGGGGGCTGCCTGGCATCCCGGATTCCGTGGACACCGGAAGATGGCTATGTGGATGATTCCTTATATCTCAACGATTATGGGTTGGGAATTGACTGATAAAGTTATTGAATAAAATAAAGAATTGAATATGCTGAAAAGAAATGTAATATGGATTTTGCTGGCTTTCTTTTTTGTGCCCGAACTGGCTGCGGTTGCCCATAAAGGAAAGAAAGAAGTGGTTCTGTCGGAACAAAGCCTGCGCGATAAGGTGAAGGGCGCATGGGCGGGGCAGACTTTGGGATGTACCTATGGAGGACCGACGGAATTTAAATTCCTGGGAACCATAATTCAGGATTATGTCCCGATTCCCTGGGATAAACATATGGTCAAGAAATGGTACGATAGTTTTCCTGGACTGTATGATGATGTGTATGTGGACCTGACGTTTGTCGAAGTCTTTGAAAGATGTGGGCTGGATGCCCCGGTAGATTCGTTTGCCGCTGCTTTCAAACGGACAGAGTATCCTTTGTGGCACGCCAATCAGGTGGCGCGCTACAACCTGTTGCAAGGAATGAAAGCGCCTCAGAGCGGTTATTGGAAGAACAATCCTCATGCACATTGCATTGATTTCCAGATAGAGGCTGACTTCGCCGGAATCATGTCACCGGGGATGCCCAACCAAGCTGCTGAAATCTGTGACAGGGTAGGGCACATCATGTCTTATGGCGAAGGCTGGTATGGCGGCGTATATGTTGCGGCCATGTATTCTCTGGCCTATGTCAGCAATGATGTGGAGTATATCGTGAAAGAAGCCTTGAAAGTCATACCGGAGGAAAGCGATTTCCATAAGTGTATGTCCGATGTCATTCGTTGGCACAGGAAGTATCCGAATGACTGGAAACGTACCTGGTTTGAATTGCAGAATAAATGGAGTGAAGAAATCAGTTGTCCCGAAGGCATTCACAACTCCTTTAATATAGGCACGAAAATCAATGGAGCTTATATACTTCTGGGGCTGCTTTACGGGCAGGGTGATTTTACAAAGACCATCGACATCTCCACCCGTGCCGGACAAGACTCTGACTGTAATCCGGCATCGGCAGCAGGAATACTGGGAACCATGATAGGGTACAGCAATATTCCCGAATATTGGAAAGAAGCTTTGTATGAAGTGGAAGATATTCCTTTCTCCCACACCGATATAAGTTTGAATAAAGCTTATGACATGACTTACAGACATGCCTGTGACATGCTCCGGAAGTACGGAAACGTGAAGGCCGGAAGCGACTTTGTCATCAGACGCGAGGACATCCGCCCCGTAGCATTGGAAGTTGCTTTTGAGAACTTGAAGGTCAGCGATAAACTTGCCATTGAGAAATCGATAGATGATGTGAATCCGTTTTCTTTCGAGGGCACCGGATTGGTGGTGAAAGGATATGTGGCAGGCGCCCTTCCTGCTGATTATACGGCAGAAATGGAGGTATATATAGATGGGCAGTTCTATGAAACCACCGCTTTGCCCCAGCACATCAATCGTCGGAAGTGCGAATTGTTCTTTTGTTACGACCGTCCGGCAGGACAACACACCATGACCTTCAAATGGAAGAATCCCGTATCCGGCGGGAAAATATGGATCACTGAAATCATAATCTATACAACAGAATGACAACCATGAAAAAGATAATATCCCTGATCGGTATGTCTTCTCTGCTGCTGGTGATGGCCGCTTGTGGCAATGAACAAGCTCCCACAGCAGAGGAGATATTGGCAAAAACGAGTGCGGTGAAGACCCTGAACACTTATGATGAAATGAACTGCGTGGTGTATGACATGAAAGGACTTCCTGCACTGCCTCAAACTTCGGTAGACCGTTTTATCAGTGACGACTGTGTGGAAGGTTCCGGAAGTTTTGAAATCAAATATTCTTTCTCCGGCAATTCCTCCGAACCGGAGTCTGTATATATCCAGCAAAGCGGCGGAGACTATCGCAGTGATTTGTCCTTCCATCCGCTGGCCCTTTCCATTTGGGTGAAAGGTAATAAGGACAACAAAGGTACGTTCCGTTTTATGCTAATCCAGGATACGGATATGTTTACCCAGGGTGCGCTTCATGACAAAGACCGTTGGCAGTTCTTTGAATATGTGGACAAAGATGTGCTGACCAAAGAAGAATGGACGCGTGTTGTGATGCCATACGAATCCTTTGCTTTTGTCAGGGGGCGTGATATGGGTGATAATAAGCTGGCGCTGAACCGCCTTGAAGGATATCGGATTGAAGTGACCAACGATGATGGCACAGCGTGTACCGGTTCGTTTTGTATCGATAACCTGGAACAGTTGACATCTTATACTCCCGATTTCAAAGGAACCCCGAAGTTTTCCAGTGTTTTCATCCAGTTGGACAGAGTGTATGAGGATACCGATTGGGATAAAGAGTTCAAAGCAAGCCGCGAGGTAGGCATCGACACCTGGATTATCCAGTATGCCGAAGGATTCGATGACCGCACGGAAGAAAAAACTTCCTTCTATGCACCTACAAGGCTGCCGTGGGTCACGAAGCAGTATGATATCATGAACCGTATGTTCGAAGCTGCCGAACGCAACGGCATGAAACTGATAGTGGGACTCTATCCCGGTGACTACAGCAAAAAAGACACTACCACACCTGAGCAATATGAGTTCCTCGTAGATCGGAACAAGCAGGTCTTTGATGAACTGTTTGTCCTTTGGGGAAATCATCCCAGCCTGGAAGGTTGGTATATAACCGAGGAATTCCATGACGGTTCCTATCCTGTGGGGTGGCAGCAGGAACCTGCGCTCTCCATGCTTGCCAACTATTTGCAGACGGTAGCTGCTTATGTGAAGTCGAAATCTCCCAAAGAAGTTTGCATTGCCCCTGCTTTGTGGCGCGGAATGCCGGCCGACCTCTGTGGAGAGTGGTTCGGCAGGATATTTGCCCGGACACCTGATGTAGATGTACTCTACCTTCAGGACATAGGCGGACGTTGCCTGGTAGACTTTGACGTAGACCTGCCCAACTGGTTTGCCGAAATAAAGAAAGCCTGCGAGGCCAACGGAGTGATTTTTGGGGTAGACATCGAATCGTTCAAGAGCTGTTGGTGTCCGGATATATCTATGAGAGCTAAATCTTGGGTAGAATTGGAAGAACAGTTGCGGGTGGCCGGGATGTTTACCGAACATATCACGAATTTCAGTTGGGCCACATTTAAACCGGGAACGGATACCTATGAAGGTTATAAGAAGTATCTCGAAAGAGAATAACCAGTTTGTGTGGTACTATAAAATTAGAACATAAGGGCACAAGAGTCGTTTCAAGACAGAAAACTGATTGTTTCATTGCTTGTAACGGTTTGTTTCATTGCTTGTAACGGTTTGTTTCATTGCTTGTAACGGTTTGTTTCATTGCTTGTAACAGCTTATTTCATTGCTTGTAACGGTTTGTTTCATTGCTTATAACAGCTTGTTTCATTACTTGTTTTTTGTAGCTAAATCTATCTTATATATA
The DNA here is from genome assembly GCA_905215555.1 of uncultured bacterium. Lineage (GTDB taxonomy): Bacteria > Bacteroidota > Bacteroidia > Bacteroidales > Bacteroidaceae > Bacteroides. The sequence goes on along the minus strand of CAJMQU010000082.1, from coordinate 2,569 downwards.
TATTTTATGAAGACGAATTTCCAAAGACTATTACTCAGTTTGCCAATCATGTTACTGACTCTGTCTGCTGTCACTATCTGTGCCTGCAATGAGGCTTCGGGCAGACAGGAAAAAGAAAAAACAAATGAATCGGATTTAGGTGTGAAACCTATTACCGGTACTTGGATAAATCTGGCATATAAGGATGTGCGTAATAAATATACGAATCCGCAAAACTTCGATAATACGGATCCGGAATTGTGGAAAGCTAAAGTGCGCGAATTGTCGGCTATGGGCATTGAATATCTGGTGTTCATGGAAGTGGCCAATGAAGGTAAAGCCTATTATCCCTCGAAATTAATGCCTTGGTGGTATGATAACAACAGGCAAAGTCCCGTAGAAGCCATTCTTGATGAGGCTGCCCGGCATAATATGAAGATTTTTATGAGTTCCGGATGGGCGAAGGATCAGGATGATAATTTGCTGGACCCTGCCATCAAGCAACGCCAACTGCAAATTATGGAGGAACTGGCCGCTCTCTATAAGGATCATAAAGCCTTCTATGGCTGGTATCTGCCGGTAGAAGATTGTCTTTGTCCGGTTTTTGCAGAACATGCCGTACAGTCTGTGAATACATTGACTGAAAAGGCAAAAGCATTGACCCCCGGCAAGAAGACCTTGATTTCTCCGTATGGCATCGGCTTGTCTGAGTTCGATGATCCGGAGTATGAGAAACAGATGGCGAAATTGAAAGTCGATATCATTGCTTATCAAGATGAAGTAGGTTGTGTGCGCGATGCGTTCACCCTGCCGCGTTTGAAAAAGAACTGGCAGCGATTGCGTGACATTCATAATCGCCTGAACATTGAAATGTGGGCGAATTGTGAAACTTTCACTTGGGAGCAGGGAACCAATGACCGTACTTCTGCTTTAATTCCGGCTGCTTATCCGCGCCTTTTGTCTCAGCAAGTGGCTGCTTCCGCAGCAGGAGTCGATAAGATTATCTCGTTTATGTTCTGTGGCATTATAGATGATCCCCAATCAAACTATCAATTGGGGCAACCGATATGGGCAAATAGGGTGTATAATGACTATATGGACTGGAAGAACCGGACAGAACATTGGCAACTGGCCGAAGCTGCCTTCATGGAAAGACTAAGTAACGGAGTCACTGCAGAAATGATGTCGGGCAAAGCGGAGTTGAAGGCATTGCTGGATGGCAGGGTAGCTGAAGAAGATAGCAAGGACGCCCGCTGGGTAAAATTCGGAAAAGGTTATCATGAATTTGTGGTGGATCTGCAGAAGAAGACTCAGGTAAAGAGGGCTATGCTGCGACTGTTGAATTATAATTTGGAGGGAATAGGCATGCCGCTGAAGGTCTACCTGTTCACTTCGCTGGATGGAAAAGGATATGAACTGGCTTCCATCAAGGACGCTCCTCATTTTCCGAACAACAAACATGATGCATGGATTGAAAGCATTCTGTTTGACAGGTTGGATGAAAATGTGCGTTATGTAAAGGTGGCTTTCGAAGCTCCGCAACAAGTGTATATAGATGAATTCTTTGTTAATCCGGTAATCCGGTAAAAAAACGCCAATCTCTCTTTGTTTTACATTAGAATAGGTTTATATTGTGTTTTATTGAAAACACAGTATAGACCTATTTCTGCTTATAAGCACTTTTTAAAACTATTGAAGTGTATTCTTTGAAAGATGTATTTATAATGTATTATATGTATAATAAATAAATTTATTAATGTCGAACCTTGTAATGAGAAAGAGTCACTTTCTCTTGTAAAGGTCGATATTGCCAGTATTATTAGTACTTTTCCCTTTCTTCCATTTTGTTTATTCTGCTATTATTGAATCTTTAGAGATTGAATATAGCCTGTTTTTTTAATTAAATATGCGTCTTAATTAGATTTTAATAATAAAATAATTTATTATTTATTGTTTATTTAATAAATATACCTATATTTGCATCGTGTTATAAAATAGAAAGCTTCATAATAATAAAGCTTAAACTTAAGATTCAATAGGTTAACATATATAATGCGAGGAGAAATACTATGAAAACAAGCAATCGCAGAGAATTTCTAAAAAGAGCCGCTTTGGCAGGAGCTTCCGCTTTGGTAGCTCCTGGATTGCTGGCGGTTGAAGATTCCGGGATAGTCCCATCTTCTTCAATGCCTCAAAGTGATGACTGTGTCGGCAAGTTCATTCTGCCTAAAGCCAGTGGATTAAAGATCACCGGAACTTTCTTAGACGAAATATCCCATGATATACCTCATCAGAATTGGGGTGAGAAGGAATGGGATCAGGATTTTCGTTATATGAAGAGTATTGGAATCGATACAGTTATAATGATTCGTTCCGGTTACCGTAAGTTTATCACTTATCCTTCCGCCTATTTGTTGCAGAAGGGGTGCTATATGCCATCCTTTGACTTGTTGGATATGTACCTTCGTTTGGCTGATAAATATCAGATGACATTTTATTTCGGTTTATATGATTCCGGAAAATACTGGGATACGGGCGATCTTTCTCGTGAAATTGAAGATAATAAATATGTCATTGATGAAGTGTGGGA
>CAJMQU010000081.1 GCA_905215555.1 uncultured bacterium | reverse complement strand
TATTAAATCCTGTTGCGTTAATCTGCTGCAATTCGGCGGATATTCCAGAGATTTTGCGTAAGTTTGTCAAACGTGCAACGCATTTAGAAAAAACGTCTGATTATGAGTATGTATCAGGGCCTCATACTTACAATCTTAGAATGCAAGGTCCTCCCATAAGTAACATTTATCACTATGAACAACAAGCTGTTTACCTTTCTCGACCCTCTGTTGGGTTACATCGACAATGGTCGTTTCTTCCGCGAACCTTTCCGTTGGCTTTACGTCATCTTTGCCGTATTGAACTTGCTGTTTCCTATTTTTATACTGGCAAAAGTCATCCAAATGGATTTCTTCAAATATGCCGAAGGAAAATTAATCCTTGTTTTCATTCTGCTATTCATCATCTTATGTGCAGGGGCATGGGGCAGTTATCTGCTTTGGATGAACCGGAAAAACAAACTGAAAGAAACTATCCATGAAGAGAATGAGTTCGTAGCCATTCCCGTAGTGTCGCACCTGACGCAGACGGTGGGTGAATGGCTCGGACTTTATATCGGTGTCATCGGTACACTTTGTTCGGTGATTGTAGCCATCTTTGCTGCCGACGGAATCGGATACATGCTACCGATACCTTCCGGAATGTTCTTCCTGATGCCTATATACGGTTTCTTGATTGTGGTGTTCGCACGCCTGCTTGCTGAATTGTACCGTGCGCTGGCTGTCATCGCCAACAACACCAAGAAGCTGGTAAAAACGGAAACTAAAGACGAAAACCAACTGGAAGATATAGAGGATATAGAAGAAATCTGAAATACATGAAAAAAGTAGTCATCGCCATTGACTCCTTCAAAGGATGTTTATCCTCGGCAGAGGCAGGAAAAGCGGCTGCCGAGGGAATCCGTTCCGTATATCCGGAATGCGAAATTCTTTGTCTGCCCGTAGCCGATGGCGGCGAAGGAATGTTGGAGGTACTGATTGAGTCAACCAATGGACAGAGAATGCATATTTCCGCCCATGATCCTCTTATGGAATGGCACACTGCATACTACGGCATTTCGGAAAACGGGAGAACAGCCTATATAGAAATGGCAGGCATCAGCGGACTGCCCCTGGTTCCACCGGAAAAAAGAAACCCGATGCTGACAACTTCTTACGGAACAGGAGAACTGATTCGTGATGCGCTGGAACGTGGTTGTCGCAACTTCATCATCGGCATTGGCGGTAGCGCAACAAATGATGCAGGGCTGGGAATGTTGCAGGCTTTAGGTTTCCGGTTTCTGGATAAAGAAGGAAAGGTGTCAGGAATCGGCAGCGGAGAAGTTTTAGTGGAAGTTGCTTCCATTGATACGAGCTTAGTCCATCCCGCTTTACGTACATCTCACTTTACCGTTGCCTGTGACGTACAAAACCCATTTTATGGTTCGGAAGGTGCCGCATATATCTTCGCCCCTCAGAAGGGGGCAAATCGGAAAATGGTAGAAGTGCTGGATGCAGGCATGAAAAACTTTGCAGAAGTCATTTTCCACACAACAGGGAAAGATATTTCCAATCACCCCGGAGCAGGCGCGGCAGGCGGTATGGGGGGCAGCCTACTGGCTTTTCTGAATGCAGAACTGAAACCGGGCATACAGTTAATGCTGGATGCTCTTGACTTCAGTAATAAAATAAAAGGTGCCGATTTGATAATCACCGGAGAAGGAAAAGCAGACAGACAAACATTAATGGGAAAAGTACCTTCCGGCATACTCAGAGAAGCCAGAAAACAAGATATTCCGGTAATCTTATTAGCCGGTAGTATAGAAGACTCAGATGAATTGCAGCAAGCCGGGTTTGAAAGAGTATTCTCTATCAACCCTTCATCAATACCGTTAGAAGAAGCCATAAAACCGGAAGTCGCACGCAAAAACATACAACAAACGGTAAAAGCTTTTTGCCTGAAAGTTTAACATCCCTCCAATTTAGCCGCACTTTTTCCCCAGGAACTCAAATAACTACAAAAAAAGGCTAAAGAAAACGTAGCACCGCTATAACCTATGCACAATCCCGCGACAACGTTTCACTTCCCGTTCCGTCAGTCCGGGATGTTGCTTCGTCCCACCTTTCTCAATGGTTGAGATGACTTTGAATCCACTCCATTTCAGGATTTCCCTTAATGCCTTCACCACTCCCCTTGACTGATTGAAAAGGGTATTGAAAGGATACGGAGTGGTGCAAGTACTGACAATGACAGCCTTTTTCCCTTTATGCAGACCGATAGGGATACCCCGTGACGTCTCTCCCATCATTCCGTAGACGATACGGTCGAACATCACTTTCAGCTGTCCAGGCAGATTTCCCCAATAACAGGGGGCACCGATAATCAGAGCATCGGCTTCTTCTATCTGTTTCAACACGCGTTGTGCATCATCTTCCGGCAGACAACATTTCAGTTTCTCACGGCAACTCATACAGCCGATACAAGGACGGATTGCCAGTTCGGAAACTCTGACGATGCTTACTTCGTCACCTTTGTCTTTTGCTTCCGACTCCATAAGTTGCAGCATCTTTGAGATATGTCCCTGCTTGCGGGGACTTCCGTTGATAATCAAAATCTTCATGATGAGGAGAATTATGCGATACCTAATAGCCGGACTTCAAACACCAAAGTGGAAAAAGCTGGAATAGGCCCGCTGCTACGTGTCCCGTATCCCATTGTGTAAGGAATATAAACTATCCAATGATCGCCTACGTGCATTCGTTGCAGAGCTATCTGCCAACCTTCGATAACCTGGTTCAGACGGAATGCTTCAGGACAATTGCGCTTCCAGGAATTGTCAAATTCACGACCATTTATCAGAGTGCCTTTGTAGTGCACAGTCACAACGCTGTTCAAACGAGGAGTATTGTCGCCATTGCCGCTTTCCAATATCCGGTAGAGTATTCCGCAAGGCAGTTCTTTGATATTTTCCTCTGCACGCAACGCTTCCAGATACTGCTCATTTTGCAGTTTGTATTCTTCTTTTCGTCCCATATTCTCAAACCTTTCTATTTATATTTATTCTATCCAAACTTTACTTTTTCAATCACAAAAGTACAACATTTATATCGTCCTACAAAAAACAGACGAAGCTGATAACTGCATTTTGGAGATTATACGAATAAGGCGTATCTTTGCCACATGAAAAAATTAGTTATCGTCGGATGTGGACGACTCGCCGGAATAGTTTCGGACGCAGTAGTCAATGGCTTATTGCCTGAATATGATTTAGTTGGTGTTTACTCTCGCACAGCCGAGAAAGCTGAATGCATTGTTGCCAAAATGCAGCAACATGGAAAAGTATGTATGGCTTGCACAACCATAGACGATTTACTGGCTCTGAAGCCTGATTATTTAGTGGAAGCAGCTTCCCCTGCCGCCATGAAAGAACTTGCCCTGCCTGCATTGAAGAACGGGACTTCTATCGTCACCCTGTCCATCGGTGCACTGGCAGACACAGCTTTCTATCAGGAAGTGATGGAGACAGCCAAAGCAAATGGTACGCGTGTATATATCGTCTCCGGAGCTACCGGCGGATTTGACGTACTGCGGACAGCCTACCTGATGGGAAATGCAACTGCCAAGTTCTTTAATGAAAAAGGTCCTAATGCTTTGAAAGGAACTGCCGTATATGATGAGACGCTACAAACCGAACAGCGTGTTGTCTTCTCCGGCAATGCCACCGAAGCCATTGCTATGTTTCCTACCAAAGTCAATGTAGCCGTTGCCGCCTCACTGGCCTCTGTCGGTCCCGAAAATATGCAAATGTCCATGCAGTCCACTCCCGGATTCGTAGGAGATACACAAAGAGTAGAGATAAAGAATGAGCAGGTCCATGCTGTAATCGATGTGTACAGTGCCACCGCTGAAATAGCAGGGTGGTCTGTGGTGAACACCCTGCTCAATATCACATCACCGATTGTATTCTTCTGATTCAATTATCGGAGATATTCCTTTATATTGGCCAGCACTTTCTCGCTCAGGCGGTCAAACGCCTGACGGGTGCGGCCTGTTGATACTTGCATACAACGGACATGAGGATGAGTCAGAAGTTGCGCGCCTCCCAAAGCCCCTGCTGTGTCACAGAAGCAAAGATTATCCCCTTCCAGCCATTTGACAAGCGCCGGTTCATCCCACGCCGGAGACAATCCGGTATTGAACAAAATCTTCTTATTTCCAAGTTGCCCGAACTCCGCCTCATGCAGTAAGACCGTATTTTTATTAAGACAGCAGAAGACCACCTCACTTTGAGCAAGAAGTGCATCCAACGGAAGGAAACGATATCCCTTAGCTGCCGCCTCCTGCTTCTCGCTACGGGCAAAGTAAGCGATATCTGCACCGAAGAACTTCAATGCATCCGCAATCATACCACCGGATTTGCCCAACCCTACAACACCTACTTTCAGTCCGGTAATCTCACGCGGCATTTCATCCCACGGTTCCTGATCAAACCCATGTAGGCAACGCACCAACTCACTGACTACATATTCCACCACGCCCTCGTCACCGTAATCACGGATACCCGTCACGGTAATTCCCCGTTCATTGGCATAGCGGATATCCACATTAGCACTTTCGGGAGAGTACAACGAACAGCACATCCCTATATATTTAACATCCTTACATTTCTCCAACACCGAACGGTTTATCTGGGAAGTATAACTCAAGAGCACAGCATCGGCATCTCCGATGCGGGCTACTATTTCCTCATCCCCTGCCGGAATATCAGGATACATCACAACTTCATCTGCATACGAGTGCAGTTCTTTTTCTGCTGATGGAATCAGACTTACAGGTTCTATTGCTACAAGTTTACGAAACATATTTTTTTGATTTTAGAAACGGCGAAGTTAACAAAAAGAGTGATATAAAGCAAAAAGAGCTGCCATCGATGATACGTGACAACTCTTTCTTACTATCTTTACGGCAATACTTCTTCTTATTCTTGTGCGGACGGTCTTTTGCAATCCAATGCCCGCCATTGCGTTCCAACTCTATCGAGCGGTTCGCTTCCTTGAATGCCGATATGGCATCCCTGCGTTTCTTTGTTTTCATTGTTCTCTAAACTTTTATATCACAAATAGCTGAAAGGCTAAAGTTCTGCAAAGATAAGGCAAATTGAGCGCAGAACTCTCATGCTTGCATGAAAAAGTTCTGCCGAAATGTAACTTATCTTATAAAGATAAACAATCAAAAACAAGGTTATCCTCTGCTGCCCAAACTATTCTTATCCGGGTTTATTTCGGAAACCATATTACGCACCTCTTTCTTATCGACTTTGGAATATAACCCCAATTGTCGTCCTGGTAATGTTTCTTCAGCATTTTTCTGCATCTTGCTCTTATTTTCAAGAACTTTTTCTTCTTTTTTATCCATATTCTTATTCCGGTTTTAGGTTATTTACTGATATAGTAACACACAAATAATCCTTAAGGTTCTCCGTAAATGCAAAAAAAAAGTTGCCAATAACTGACAACTCTTTTTTATCATAAGAAGATCCCTAAATTCCGGCTATTGTTTCTTACTGAGCTTCAACTCTGAAATGAAAGCCATGATAAGCCCAATACCTCCAAACACAAGCACACAAGCTCCATAGACCAAAGACACCGTCTCACGATAAACACGCCAATTGTCCACATCCTTGTCCAAATATCCGGGGATTGACGAGGTACAGATGATAAATCCTATCAGCAGTCCCAATCCCATGCCCACCAGAAGACACCCCAATTTCAATGCCGAAAAAGAAAAATTACCGTAAAGTTTCGGTGTACAAGCCACATCCGGGACGTACTTATCCCCCATTTTTTCAATAAGCATCAAACGCTCTTTCTTACATACAAACAACTCAAACAGTTTGTAAATTCCTAAAGTAATGATAGCCATAATCGTAGGCACCATAATAAAATCCATCATATTCGTTTCGTTTTAAATTAGTATTTTTGTTCCTTTGTACACTTTAGACGCAGACTCCTTTACAAGGTTACACATTCTGCGAAAAAAATATTTCTTTCCGGATTCTGTAACCTTATAAATAGATTTGCGTCTAAAGAGCAAAATGGAGAATAACGAAACACATATTATCCAACGCATCCTGAAAGGAGAAACCGCTCTGTACGAAAACTTTCTGAATAAGTACGGTCAACAGGTATTTTCTTTGATTGCCCGCATCATTTGCAATCAAGAAGACGCCGAAGAGTTGACACAAGACGTTTTTCTGAAAGCATTTCAGCACCTTTCCTCTTTCAAAGCCGAAAGTTCTTTCTCCACATGGATATATTCCATAGCTTATAATACGGCTATTTCGGCAGCCCGTAAAAGGAAATTTGAGACCTTTACCATGGATGATGCGTTACTCGCCAATATTTCGGAGCAACAGGTTGACGAAACATTAAATGACGAAAGCGAAGAAATGATTGTCAAACTAAACAGAGCCATAGAAAAGCTGAACTCTGATGAACGCGCCTTGATCACTCTATTCTACTATGAAGAAAAGACAATGAATGAAACCGCCCTGATTCTGGGCCTGACAGAAAGCAATGCAAAAGTTAAATTGCATCGCATACGCAAAAAGATATATGTACTCATTAAACAAGAGGAAGTATGAACGAAGAAAAAAAAGATAAAGGACTGAAAAGAGCAGTAAAAGAGGAAAACGGATTTCATCTGCCTTCCAATTTCGCCTACCATACCATGAGAAAGGTGGAAGAAGCCACCCGCCTACGAGAGAAGAAATCGGAACAGAGAACTTTATTCGCCACGATAGCCGCTTCTGTGTTCTTAATGGGATGCTGCATTACCGGATTAACCATTTATTTCGGTGACGCCATCAAAGAAGCTTTCACCCCTACGGCCCCCCTGAAGCCTGACAACATTCAGATTCCGGCATTCTACATGCTGATACTCATCGCAACCCCATTGTTCGTCTTATTCGACCGTTGGATGAGAAGACGATACTACAAGCATCATTCTTAAAAAAGAAACGAGGATGTTCCTTTCAACGGACATCCTCGTTTTTCTTTTTAAAATAATAGTTTTAATCCAGCTTATGGATAACGAGTCCCGAACGTAATTTCGGCTCAAACCACGTTGTCTTGGGAGGCATGATGTTGCCTGTATCTGCGATGTCCATCAACTGCTTCATACTGACCGGATAAAGTGCCAAAGCAACTTTCATCTCACCACTGTCTACCCGTTTCTTCAACTCGCCCAGGCCACGGATACCGCCAACAAAATCAATACGCTTGTCAGAACGGAGATCTTTAATGCCGAGCACTTCATCCAGGATAAGGTTCGAAGAAATGGTAACATCCAGTACACCAATCGGATCATTATCATTGTATGTACCAGGTTTAGCCGTCAGACTATACCACTTACCATCCAGATAAAGGGAGAAATTATGCAAACCGGTAGGCTTATAAATATCCGCGCCCTTCTCTTCAACCGTGAAGTTCTTGCTGACAGCAGCCAGGAAGTCTTCCGGCGTCAGACCGTTCAGGTCTTTGACAACGCGGTTATAATCGATAATTGTCAGTTGGTTGGCGGGGAAGCAAACAGCCATGAAGTAGTTGTATTCTTCGTCACCGGTATGATTCGGATTCTGCCTGGCCTTTTCGGCTCCTACCAAAGCAGCGGCAGCACTACGATGGTGTCCGTCAGCAATGTATAGGGCAGGCATTTTAGCAAATTCCTTTGTAATAGCATCAATGTCTTCCTGCTTATCGATAATCCAGAACGTATGTCCGAAACCATCACCGGGAGCGATAAAATCATACACCGGTTTTTCAGCAGTATAATGAGCGATGATGGCATCCAATGCGGCATTATCAGGATAAGCAAAGAATACCGGTTCAATATTGGCATTGTTCACGCGGACATGCTTCATACGGTCTTCCTCCTTATCGCGGCGGGTCAGTTCGTGCTTTTTGATGACACCATTCATATAATCGGAAACATAAGCACCAACTACCAGACCGTACTGCGTCTTCCCGTTCATGGTCTGTGCATAAACGTAATAGTTTTCTTTATCATCCTGCACCAGCCAGCCCTTGTCTTGGAACATTTGGAAGTTTTCGGCAGCTTTCTGATAAACACATTCATCGTGTTCGTCAGTGCCTACGGGAAAATCTATTTCGGGTTTAATGATATGGTACAAGGATTTCTTATTTCCTTTCGCCTCTTCACGCGCTTCTGCCGAGTTCAGTACATCATACGGACGGGAAGCAACTTGTTCAACCAGGTCCTGCGGAGGACGAACGCCTTTGAAAGGTCTAATTACAGCCATAATTCAGGTGTGTTTATAGATATTATAAGGATTTTTTCTTTATATAATGTACTATCATATAGATAGCACTACCCAATATGAGTACGATAGATACGCCCTCGCAAAAGCCGAGGGCGAAATCTGATAAACTATTTCTAAAAATACTACTTAAGGAGAATACGGCAACTCCTATCATGAGATAGATTATCCCCAATATATATGCCGTTCTACTTTTCATACTTTATTTGTTAACGCGGAATTTCTCACAACCGTCCTTCAGGAAACACACGATCTGTTGAGCGGCAGCAATACCTGCATTGATATTAGCCTCGGCAGTCTGTGCACCCATTTTTTTCGGTGTAGAGAAGTAGCGTCCGGCAAACTTGGCTGCAAATGTTTCGTTGGCAGCAGGCATGATGTCAGTCATGTACTTCAGGTCTGCACGTTCTTCCATCAACTGGATTAATTCAGTTTCGTTAATGACTTCCTTACGGGCAGTATTCACCAATACTCCCCCCTTCGGCATCTTGTTCACCAATGCATAGTTGATGGAGTTTTTAGTTTCGGCGGTAGCCGGGATGTGCAGTGAAACCACGTTACAAGTAGAATAAAGTTCATCGGCAGAGTCAACAGCCTTCACACCGTCTTTCTCAATCACTTCTTTCGGACAGAAAGCATCGAAAGCAAAGATTTCCATACCGAAACCTTTGGCGATGCGGGCTACATTGCGGCCTACGTTGCCATAAGCATGAATACCCAGTTTCTTACCTTTCAATTCAGTACCGGAAGTACCGTTATACATATTACGGACAGCCATTACCATCATACCGAAAGCAAGTTCGGCCACTGCGTTTGAGTTCTGTCCCGGAGTGTTCATCACACATACATTGTGTGCAGTAGCTGCTTCCAGGTCTACATTATCATAACCGGCACCTGCACGTACCACAATCTTCAATTCTTTAGCAGCATCCAGCACTTCGGCATCAATGATGTCGCTACGGATAATAATGGCATTGGCATCCTTCACAGCGTCCAGCAACTGGGCTTTCTCCGTATATTTCTCCAGCAAGGCAAGTTCATAACCTGCTGCTTCAATTTCTCTGCGAATGCCGTCTACAGCTACTTTAGCGAACGGCTTGTCTGTTGCAATTAATACTTTCATGTTTCTATGATATTAAAAAGACTCACCACAGATTACACAACTTATCACAGATTTTAATCTTAAAAGCAATCTGTGCAAATCTGCGTAATCTGTGGTGAATAAAATATTATTAATGAAGTTTCTCAAATTCCTGCATACAGTCAATCAAAGCCTGTACACTTTCTTTCGGCATAGCATTGTAGCAAGATGCACGGAAACCACCCACAGAACGGTGTCCTTTGATACCTACCATACCTCTTTCCGTAGCAAATTTCATGAAGTCAGCTTCCAGATCTTTATATTCGGGAGCCATCACGAAACAGATGTTCATGCGTGAACGGTCTTCCTTGGCAGCAGTACCTACAAACAATTTGTTACGGTCTATTTCACCATACAGCATATCAGCCTTTTCGATAGCACGGCGTTCCATCTCTTTCACACCACCCTGTGCCTTGATCCAACGCAAAGTCTGCAATGCAGTATAAATGGGAACCACAGGAGGAGTATTGAACATAGAACCACCGTCGATGTGTGTCTGATAGTTCAGCATCGTAGGGATATAACGTGACACCTTGCCCAGAGCGTCATTCTTTACGATAACGAACGTCACGCCGGCAGGAGCCAGATTCTTTTGTGCACCACCATAAATACAGATATATTTGGACACGTCGATAGGACGGGAGAAAATATCAGAAGACATATCGGCAACCATCGGAACATTTACATCCAAATCTTCCTTGAGTTCAGTACCATAAATAGTATTATTGGTCGTGATGTGGAAATAATCAGCATCAGCAGGCACAGTGTAATCCTTAGGAATATAAGTATAAGTAGACTCGGCGGAAGAAGCGACTTCAACGACTTCACCGAAGCCTTTGGCTTCTTTCATGGCTTTCTTGGCCCATACACCTGTGTTCAGATAAGCAGCTTTCTTTTCGAGGAAGTTGAAGGGTACCATGCAGAATTCCAAACTGGCACCACCGCCCAAGAAC
>CAJMQU010000080.1 GCA_905215555.1 uncultured bacterium | reverse complement strand
ACAGCAGGCTGAACCGGCAAAAGTAGAGAAGAAAGCCAAGGCCAATTCATTGGAAGCAGCAAGAGAGGCAACCCAAGATGGAGACTATAAGAAAGCATTCGATATTTACCAGTCTTTGGCTAATGCAGGAAATGCGGAAGCACAGTATTGTCTGGGGCTTATGTATGAAACCGGAAAAGGAGTAAACATTGACATATTTGAAGCAGTCATGTGGTATCGGAAAGCTAAGGCGAAAGGCTTTACGCTGGCTGAACGTAAATTATTGGAATTAGGATACAATTAGAAACGCAGATTTTATTTATTTACTATAAAAACATATCAGGTATGAAAGGAAAGGTTTTTTCTTCTTCGCAGGATTTGTATCAGGATCAAGCGAAAATCCTTTTTGATTTTTATAAGGATGCGGCGGAAAAAATAGTGTCGCAAGAGGAGGAATTGGAAAAGGAGATGGGAGAATTAAAGAATTCACTTACGCTAAATGCTACGGGCAAGAAAAAGGCTCAGACGCAAATGTATGTGGGAATTGGAGTTCTTGTTGCCGGGCTTGTATTGATTGCGGTGATAGGATGGCTTAGTATTGCCATTGCCGTAGCCGGACTTTATTGGGGAATGAAAAACTATAAGTTGTTTAAGTCCAGCGGTAAATCAATAGAAGATGTCGGGGTGGACTTGAAAGAGCTGGAGAACAAGCATCAGCAGATATTCAGGGACTACAAGATTGAGAAAATGGGAGTGGTTTACGTTCCTGTTGCCAGCCAGGTTCCTTTTGAGAATAAGAGTTTTGTGATTGACCATACAGGAAACAGTCCGGTACAAAATTTTGAGCTGCAATTAGTCAATAACCAAGGAGCGCTTTCTGAAAAGCTGCGGGAACTGGACGAACTCTCTACCACTGCTCCTTTGGTGGAAGAAAGTAAAGGAGTGGAAGAAGTTTCTACGGAAGATTATTCAACCTCTATTCCTAAAGTGAAGTTTTATGATTACTTTGGCCGTATGGATCGCAATCTGCGCGACAGTGCTTTTTATCTGTCTGACTTGCACACGGTTTCTGTAGGAATGCCTGTAATTCCTCCCGATTCGCCGGTTATTTCTTATTTGAATGAATATGGTACGGCCAATCCGGCAGGAGCGCCTGTACTGAATGTGTTTGATACGGCTGCGTATGACAAAGAGATAGAGCAATTCAATTCATTGAATGCAATGCGTCACTCATTGTCCGACCAGAGTGAGCAGTTTGAAGATGTGTTGCGACGTTTGATTTCCAATGTTGGTTACGCTGTGCAGACTATCGCTGCAGCAAAGGTCAAATCAACAAGTTCGTTGGTGGATAGTTCTAATCAGTTATTGTTTACTATCTTGAAAACGTCTTATAACCATTATTCGCCGAAACTGGAAAAGGATGAACTGGAGAAAATCCGTCAAACGAACTTTAATTTCCGCGATACGGTTGAAAATTATACGCCTTTTCAGCTAAAAGAAAGTTCGCGTGTGCGTTATGATATGAAGGATCATTCATGGGTTGCAGAAGACGGTAGCCGCACGACAATGCCTTATGGTATCAGCCAGATACAAGAAGAAATTGTGGCGCCTATCGTGCAAAATCTGTTGGCAGAGACGCGTTTGAATCGTTTGGATATCTACAATGATATTGATAACCAAAAACGTGATTATCTGAACCAATGGCATCGTGAAACTCAGGACTTCTACGGACGCAACCGGACTTCGGGCGATGACCTCATTAACATCATGCGTAGTAATCTGACGAAGTTCCTTGCCGCGCAATCCACTTTTGAACGCCTCGACCGGATGAAATCGCGTATGCTGCAACAGATGATGGATGGAGATGCCCAGGAACTGGAAGAGAATGCCGGAGATAAGTTGGAAAGCAACTTGCAGCAGTTTGCCGAGCAATCTGACTCATTCAAGCAAACTCAGGAAGAGTTTAAAGATTATATGAAGTTTTTGCAGGGTGATATAAATAGGAAGGCAAAGGATTATGGATTTATTGAATATTTCGATGCCAGCCTTCGTGACGGAATGGCAAAGAAAATTGTGGATGCTAATGATAATGTGGCTCTGTTGGATGATAGGCGTCGTCCTTTGGCAAGCATTAATCCTTTTTATGCATTTGCTTCCAATATTCCGCCTGCTCCCGCCGTTGAAGATTGTGTGGAAGAGTATATGGCTTTGGATATAGCGCGAGTAGCTACCGATTCTTTACAGGAAATTGAAGAAAAAAGCCAAGATGTAACGTTGGATCATCATGCAGAGTTGGTAGATGACAGCGATGCAATGGAATATTCTGTATATGTTCCCCAAAATGTGGAAGAAGCTGAAAAGACAATCAGAATGAATCCTGCTGCGGAAGTGGTAAAGCCTGAAATGTCAGAGGCTTCAGAGGAGATGGACATTCCGAAAGAACCTGAGATTCTTGTTACTTCTGAGGCTCCTAGTACTCCCGAAATTCCTGTAACTCCTGAAACACCTGAAGTTTCTGTCGTTTCTGAGGTTCCGGATGAACTGGATGATTTGAGTGATCTGGATGACTTGGATGACTTAAGCGATCTGGATGATTTAGACGATTTAAGTGATCTTGAAAAAGATAAATAGCATTCATAAACTTGAAAATTAAAGATTATGGCAAAATATGATGTTACAGTCGATACCCGCGACATGGCCAATAAGATAGATACCGTATCTGATAAGGTCAGCGGGGTCACTACAGCTGTTGTTGCTATGGAGGCAGCTGTCATAGCCGCTGAGAGGGATGCTACGAACAAACTGTGTAAAAGACTAAATAAAGGATTCTTCTCACTGGTCACATCTCAGATTGAGCAGAAGAATGCTACTGCATTGAGTTCTGTGAGTGCGTATGCATCCGAATTGATGCAGCAACAGGAAGCGTTGCTTGATTTGAAGAGAAGAATGGGTGATGATTTTGTGATCCTGACAGAACGTTATTCCAAACTGTTCAGAGGACTGGATCTGGCTCTTCACAATCGTATTCACGAACTGGATAAACCTGTTATCCGTTTCTGTGAACGGGACATAACGGCTGCTTTGGATCGCGTGAATAATCAGATTGCTTCTGTACCGGTCAATCAGACCGAATCTTTAGCCACTACTCAGGCTATTGCCGCAGCACACATCAAGCGTAATGCACAAGCTCTGATTGCACAAATGACTAACTTTCTCACTACCTGCAAGCAGCAGAGTGCCAAGATGCAAAAAATCAAACTGAATTCGTTTGTTGGTAAGTCTGTTCTTCGATATTTACCAGCCATCCTGCTGGTGAGACGGGGAGATGAAGGAGAAGTAATGGAAACTAAACTGCCTTCGGAGTTGGAGCAACTTATCGGTCAACGTTCTTGCATGAAGATACGTGAAGGCATGGCGCGCAAGCTTGAAGACGACGGATGGGAAAATATCTCGATGGAGTATCAGCGGATGGTGGCCGGGAAGCTTGAACGCCTGATTGCTACTTCTGATCTAAGCGAGAGGGTGAAGGAGAACATGAAAAAACTCATGGCCCGGAATGAAAACTGGCTTAACATGAAGGAGGACTGATTATGGGAGGACGAAGACATATCCTACATGACGTGATACGGAAAAGTGAAACAGTGACACTGACCGTAGGCGATAAGTCAGCTTCTAAGACCGTTGTTCTGGAAGAACCGATTGATATCTATCTGGAGATAGACGACCATCCTTATAATAGCAGTGTACAGGATTGCAGCAAGCACATCGAGAGTCTGCGTAATTCTGTTGTGGCGTGTAATGCAGCCGAGGTTGCCCATAAGATAGCCAGTACCCAGCAGATCGGTAAACATATATCCAAAGGTTTTCTGGGATATATAACCGCCAGCCTGGATATGCAGAACATGGAGGAATGCTCCAACGTGGAGGCTGTAGTTGCTGAATTACAGTCCCAATCCGATGAGCTGGCTAATCGCAAATTGGTGATGATAGATGATTATGACATCCTGACCACACGTTATTCCGGTGTCTTTGAAAATCTGGACCGCGAATTGGTGCAGCGCATCCATATGCTGATGGAACCTTGTTTTCGTTTTGTCGAAAGCAGCAGTAAGGAGCAATTGCGCAATACGGATTCTTCTCTTTCGGCAATGGCATTGGTGGGGCATAAAGAACAGTTGGACGTGCAGGCGCGTGTTTCTGCCATAAAGGTGAAGCAGCGTGCGGCGAGAC
Source organism: uncultured bacterium (assembly GCA_905215555.1). Classification (GTDB taxonomy): domain Bacteria; phylum Bacteroidota; class Bacteroidia; order Bacteroidales; family Bacteroidaceae; genus Bacteroides. Next base: position 6,986 of record CAJMQU010000080.1, on the reverse strand, counting down.
TGATAGAAAGTGCCAAACGTTATCTGCTCGGACAGAAACAACTTGCCAGCCACATAGAACATGTGTTGATTGGCGGGTGCAAAAATGCCCGCTGGATGTTGCCGGTTATCGTAGTTGAGAAAATTTGTGCCGGTGGCGGAAAAGAAACTGAAATCGTGATGAATGAACAAACTGCACGTATGGGAGTCAGCGACTGGAAAGTACGTCAGAATGTTCAGCAAGCATCCATGCCTGCTATGACGCTGGAAGATAAACGCTACATCGGAAAGCATCTGGAGAGAGAAATTCAAAGATTAGGTTCTTCGGAACACGATAAGCGGGTAGCCGGGATGATGAGAAAACTTGCCGGAGATTTTTTATCGTAAGATGCCGTTACTTGTGTTCTATAAAATAGAAGTAAAGTTATGAAAGAATTGAAAGTAATAAGTTTGGAGAATGGAGTGATATTAAGTGAAAACCTGGTAAAAGGTTCTATTCTCCCCCGTACATCCGCTGAGTTGGAAAGGGATGTGCTGATACAAAATGATACCATTGTAGAAGGGGCTGTATATGCCCGCAAACTGGAAATACAAAGTGGGGATGTGGAAATATGTGGTGCGGTGTTTACCAAGCTGGAGTTTCATATCAGTAATAATGCGAAAGGGAATATTACCCTGCGTAAGACGGTGGCTACTTCAGACTCATTGGTATCGTATGCCCGTGATTGCCGTCTGATGTTTATGGCTGACATCAACGGAAAGACAGTCAAGCTATGCAATGCCTTTGTAGCTGGAAGTATTTTTGCGGATGAAATCATATTGGAAGACTGTATTGTACTGGGGGGTGTTTTCGCTACGGCTAAGTTGAATATGAAAGACTGTATCATAGGGACTTTCAATGCCAAGTTGGTATCAGTGAGCGGAGATATAAAACTGTTGTTGCCTAGTGCTTTCAGTGGCGAAGAGATGCAGGTAATGAGCGAAGCCCGTTTGTTCAATCTGAGTTTGGCGGACTTGGGTGCTCTTTATGCAGGAACTCCTGAAATGGAAAATACAGGCATCATAGAGATGAACACTTATTCCGACGAACAGGAATCCCAGCTTTTTGAAGGAGATGAGAAAGTGTTGGTGCATTGCTATTCGGTAGTGGGAAAAGTATTGGCTGCCGATTTGGTTAATGTGGATAAATTGAAGAACCATTTCCTGATAGGAGCTACTGCGTTGGGGAGCCAGTTGCTGAAAACCTACGACTTGGGAGTCGGTGCGAATGGGGAGCTCTGTGAAATCATTCCGGAAAAAGTGGCTGATTTCTTTTTCAATTTATTACACGGAAAGATTCAGGTGCGCATTTTGGACGGTTCCTTCTCCATTCAGGAGATTGCTCAGCGCTTGGCATAGAGTAGAGAAAAAAAGAAAAAGCTGCCACATAACGGGCAGCTTTTTTTTGTTCATATCCATAAGGAAGAATCCGTTTTCTAATTCAGTATTTTATTGATAAATCACTTGTATTTTCTCTGTGTTCTTGGCATCTGCCCGGTCCGTCTTCTGTATCCATCGTCCGGTGCTGTCATATTCATAATAAGCATTGCTGTCTATCTGATTGCCGAACTCATCATATAGGAAGATGAGCGAACCGCTTGTCTTTTCGCTGTTGACAAGGGTCTTTTCAAACGTAATCTTAGTCAGGTAACCGTAAGAATCGTACTCGTACACGTCTGTTTGTTTGCTTACTTGGGTAGGAAGCGGGTCTTTCATCAGTGGGAAAGTTTCTACTCTCTTCATTATCTGTCCGCTTTTGCCGTATTGGTTGACAACGGAAGATACCGGAACATTTTGTTCATAGTGTATCTCTTCTGTCGGAAGATTGAGTTGCGGGTGATATTTTTTCACTGTCAGTTTCCCGTTCTGGTAAAAAGTAGAATCTGTAAGTACTATGCCCAGTGTACTGAATGTGCGGAGACGCTTATATACCTCCTTCATGCCTCTTTGGTTCACCTGCACTTCTTCTATACAATTGCCTTGCGGGTTGTACAGGAAGTTGGTCTGCAAGGTCGTTGTTCCTTTATCTTCTATAGTCTCTTTGATGCTAACCAATCTTCCGTTATCGTCATACGTGTAGGCTTTTTGAGTGTTTTTCCCATTTTTCATCTCGTTGGACTTCATTAGTAATCCACGGCTGTAAGATTGGATAATGGTAGGGTTACTCCACACCAGTTGTTGCTCGAAAGGTACACGCAATTTATTGGCTTTGTCGCGGAACTCCTTGTATTTATGAGTCTGGAGATATTGTTTGATGAGGCTCAGTTTATTTGAAGAATTCACTTCCAACTTCAAGGTTTCATAGTCGATACTGTCTTTCTTGTATTCCAGTATATTGGTATATTTCTTGTCGGACGGACTTAAATAAGAAGCCTGTTCGTATTCCGCAATAGCCTGTTTGATGGAGGCGATGGCTTGCGCTTTGCAGATATTTCCATAAAGATAATCGTCGTAGAGTGAGAGGGCTTGCGCCATAGATTCCCGTTTGGAGCGTCCTTCAAAAAATGTATTGAGGCGGTCATGTTCGAAGAATCTTTTAAAGTTGTTGCTGGACGGTGATTTCTGCAAGGTTTGGAACAGAAGGCGATTATACTCGATCATAGCTTCTGACTTGTATTTGCCGTCTGTATATTCGGTCAGATACCGTTCGCACTTCGGAATGCTCTTATTGCGTACGAAGTCTTTCCACAGCTCTTCTTCGTGTATGTCATACAGATGTTTTCTGGCTTCATCGGATAATTCATATCCGGATGCTTTGACTGCTTCTACCAATGTGCCGGAATAAACCAGCTTGTTGGGATATTCATCCAAAATGGTGCTAATGCAGCTTTCCATGCGCTTGCGAATGGCGCTGGGATCTATACCGACTTCTTGACAGATAGGAAGAAAACTGCCTTTAGTTGCATCTACATAGGCTTGGAAATAATCCTTAACTACAGTCACTTCCTGCTGGTTCCATATTTGGTCGCATAAATCAATCAGCTTGACCTCCGCTTCAAAAGCAGTTGCGGTTTCCGTGTCTAGTTTGTCACGGTTTTTTGCGAACTTCTCATTCTCGTTGTTTACAAGAAACTTCAAGAGTTTTTCTACTTTACTCTGCTTTTGAGGCATTGCAGGTGAGGCGCATAAGAAAGCCAATAGGCAAATAAAAGAAAGACAAAGTCGCATATTTTTAATTTGTTCCATAGTCCTCTGTGATTTTAGTTAGAATAACATTGTACAAATATAAAAAGATTCTTTTAATTTTGCATACATGAATACGAATTATATCGAAGAATTGAATGAAGGACAGCGCGCTGCGGTGCTCTACAACGAGGGCCCGTCACTGGTGATAGCTGGTGCGGGTTCCGGGAAGACACGGGTGCTGACTTATAAGATAGCCTATTTGCTTGAAAATGATTACCAACCCTGGAATATTCTGGCTCTGACTTTTACCAACAAAGCTGCCCGTGAGATGAAAGAGCGTATTGCCCGGCAAGTTGGAGAACAACGTGCGCGTCATCTGTGGATGGGTACGTTCCACTCCATCTTTTTGCGCATTCTGCATGTGGAAGCGGCGAATATCGGATTTACCTCCCAGTTCACCATTTATGATACGGCAGACAGCAAGAGTTTGGTGCGCTCTATTATTAAGGAGATGGGGCTGGATGAGAAAGTGTATAAACCGGGTAGTGTGCAGGCCCGCATCTCCAATGCAAAAAACCATCTGGTGTCTCCTGCTGGATATGCTGCCAATAAGGAGGCTTATGAAGGAGACCGTGCCGCTAAAATGCCGGCTATCCGTGATATTTACCGACGCTATTGGGAACGTTGCAGACAAGCTGATGCTATGGATTTTGATGATCTACTCTTTTATACCTTTATATTATTCAGAGATCATCCCGAAGTGCTGGCGCGTTATCAGGAGCAATTCCGGTATATCCTGGTTGATGAGTATCAGGATACCAACTATGCACAGCACAGCATTGTTCTACAATTAGCAAAGGGACACCAGCATGTTTGTGTGGTGGGAGATGATGCGCAAAGTATCTATTCTTTCCGGGGGGCTGATATTGACAATATACTATACTTCACGAAAGTATATACCGACACAAAGGTCTTTAAACTGGAACAGAACTATCGTTCCACGCAAACCATTGTCCGTGCTGCCAACAGTCTGATAGAGAAGAATCAGCGGCAGATACGCAAGGAAGTTTTTTCTGAAAAGGAAAAGGGAGAGGCTATCGGTGTTTTCCAGGCATACAGTGATGTAGAAGAGGGGGATATCGTAGTCAATAAGATTGCGGAATTACGCCGCTCGGAACATTATGTGTACTCTGATTTTGCCATACTCTATCGTACCAATGCACAGAGCCGTGTGTTTGAGGAAGCTATGCGCAAACGGGGTATGCCTTACCGTATCTATGGCGGTTTGTCTTTCTATCAGCGCAAGGAAATCAAGGATGTGATAGCTTATTTCCGTCTGGTGGTAAATCCTAATGACGAGGAAGCGTTCAAGCGTATTATCAATTATCCGGCACGTGGCATTGGTGATACGACAGTGGGTAAGATTATTACCGCTGCTACGGAAAACAATGTCAGTCTTTGGACGGTACTCTGCGAACCGCTAACGTACGGATTGAATTTTAATAAAGGCACGCATACCAAATTGCAGGGGTTCCGTGACTTGATAATAGGATTTATAGAAGGCGTAGCTGAAAAGAATGCTTATGAAATTGGTACCGAAATCATCCGCCAGTCCGGCATCATCAATGATGTCTGCCAGGATAATTCACCGGAGAACCTGAGCCGTAAAGAGAATATCGAAGAATTGGTGAACGGTATGAGTGATTTCTGTGCAATGCGCCTGGAAGAAGGTAATCCTAATGTCTCGCTGACAGATTTCCTTTCGGAAGTTTCGTTGCTGACTGACCAGGACTCGGATAAGGACGGAGATGATGAGAAAATAACGCTTATGACCGTTCATTCTGCCAAAGGACTGGAATTCAAGAATGTATTTGTGGTGGGAATGGAGGAAAATCTTTTTCCCAGCGGTATGGTGGGAGACTCGCCCCGTGCGTTAGAGGAGGAGAGGCGCTTGTTTTATGTAGCCATTACGCGTGCAGAGGAGCATTGTTTCCTTTCATATGCTCGCACTCGTTTCCGCTATGGGAAAATGGAATTCGGCAGTCCTAGCCGCTTCCTGAAAGATATTGATATCCGCTTCCTGCGCTTGCCTCAGGATGCAGGGCTGGGCAATAGGATTGATGAAGAGGCGGGACACTTCCATAGGGAAAATAGTAGCGGATTTTCTCGTTCACCTCATACCCGTGAGTCACTGTATAACTCTGAAAAGGAAACTCCCCGGCGTCCCAAACAGCAGATTATTGCTCCGAGTGTGCCACGCAATCTGAAACGGGTGACTCCATCTGCTTCATCTGCTGCTCCGTCTTCTGCTTCAGCAATGGCTGTGCAACCGGGACAGCTTATAGAGCACGAACGTTTTGGTTTGGGGGAAGTTATGAAGGTAGAAGGCAATGGTGATAACGCCAAAGCGACTATTCATTTCAAGAATGCAGGTGACAAGCAACTTTTATTGCGCTTTGCCCGTTTTAAGATTATCGGTTAAATGAAGAATGAAGAATTTTGCTGCACTATGCAAGTACGCGGCAAGGCAATTCTTCATTCTTAATAAAAAAAAATGCTACTTATGATAAATTTCAATTGTTTCCCCTCTCCATGTTACATTATGGAGGAAGAATTGCTGAGAAAGAACCTCACCCTTATAAAAAGTGTTGCCGATCGTACCGGAGTAGAAATTATTCTGGCATTCAAGTCGTTTGCTATGTGGCGCTCGTTTCCCATTTTCAGGGAGTATATAGACCATTCTACGGCAAGTTCCGTTTACGAGGCGCGTCTGGCGCTGGAAGAGTTTGGCAGCAAGGCGCATACATATTCTCCGGCTTATACGGAAGCTGATTTCCCGGAAATCATGCGTTGCAGCAGTCATATAACTTTTAACTCGCTGTCGCAGTTCTGTCGTTTCTATCCTGCAGTGCAGGGAGAGGGGAGTGGCATCTCCTGTGGCATTCGCATCAATCCTGAGTATTCGGAAGTAGAAACTGAACTTTATAATCCCTGTGCTCCCGGAACCCGTTTTGGGGTAACGGCGGATTTATTGTCTGAAATCCTTCCGAAAGGTATCGATGGTTTTCATTGCCATTGTCATTGCGAATCCTCTTCCTATGAACTGGAACGGACGCTGCAACATCTGGAAGACAAATTTTCCCGTTGGTTCCCACAAATTAAATGGCTGAACCTGGGTGGTGGTCATCTGATGACGCGCAAAGATTATGATGTGGAACATCTTGTCCGTTTATTGCAAGATTTGCGTGCCCGTCATCCGCATCTGCATATTATCTTGGAACCCGGTTCAGCTTTCACCTGGCAAACAGGTGTGCTGACTTCCGAAGTGGTGGATATTGTGGAAAGCCGTGGTATTCGTACAGCCATTCTTAATGTAAGTTTTACCTGCCACATGCCCGACTGTCTGGAAATGCCTTATCAGCCCGTTGTGAGTGGTGCTGAAAAAGGGAATAACGGCGGTTGTCATGTTTATCGCCTGGGCGGTAATTCGTGTTTGAGCGGCGATTATATGGGAGATTGGAGCTTCGACCATGAACTGCAGATCGGTGAGCGGATTGTCTTTGAAGATATGATTCACTACACGATGGTAAAAACAAATATGTTCAATGGAATTCACCATCCTGCCATTGCAATGTGGACAAAAGAAGGGAAAGCGGAAATATTCAAGCATTTTTTTTACGAAGATTATCGGGGTAGAATGAGCTGATAATCAAAAAACTGCCGCATATGCAAGGGTAGATGTGTATTTTTCTTCGCGAAAAAAACAGCCGGAATGTTTGCAGGTTTGAAGAAAATATCTACCTTTGCATCCGCAATCGCGGAAATAGCTCAGTTGGTAGAGCA
>CAJMQU010000079.1 GCA_905215555.1 uncultured bacterium | reverse complement strand
GATTCTTCCGAAAGAATCTTAGTTTCGGCATAATTTGTGCCTGTAGAAACGGTTAAGAGTCAATGCTCTTATAGGTAGAACTTATTTATTCAGCTTCCACTCGCACCCATCTTTACCGTCTTTTATCTCAAAACCGAGTGCTGTAAGTTCATTGCGGATCTTATCACTGGTAGCCCAGTCCTTATTAGCTTTGGCCTTCATGCGCTCTTCCAGCAGCATATCCACTACCTTGCCGAAAGCAGCTTCACGCTCTTCGTTCGAATCGTTCTCCTCTTTCAATCCCAGAATATCGAAGCAGAAGAGATGAAACGTCTCTTTTAACTCTTTCAGGTCGTCGGCAGTGATGGTTTCGTTGCCTGCAATGATATTGTTAATCATTCTGGCTCCGTCAAAAAGATGAGCAATGACTATCGGGGTATTCAGGTCATCATTCATGGCTTCGTAGCACTTCTCACGCACAGCTTTTACGTCTACGCTGGAAGTGGCGGACGGAGTGATTTTCTCTAATCCGTTCACGGCATCCATCAGTCGCGCCAGCCCCTTTTCGGCAGCTTGCAGGGCTTCGTTGCTGAAGTCGACTGTGCTGCGGTAGTGTGCTTGCAGGATGAAGAATCGGATGGTCATCGGGCTGTAAGCCTGTGTCAGCAACTTGTGCGAGCCGTTGAAGAACTCATCCAGATTGATGAAGTTGCCGTATGACTTACCCATCTTCTGTCCGTTGATGGTAATCATATTGTTATGCATCCAGTAGTGTACCATGTCATTGCCTTGCGATGCAACCGATTGAGCGATCTCACATTCGTGGTGAGGGAAGATAAGGTCCATGCCGCCACCGTGGATGTCGAAATGTTCGCCCAGGTATTTCTTGCCCATGGCTGTACACTCGGCATGCCATCCCGGGAAACCGTCGCTCCATGGAGAAGGCCAGCGCATGATATGCTCCGGTTGGGCACATTTCCATAAGGCGAAGTCGGCGGGGTTATGCTTTTCAGCTTGTCCGTCCAGCTCGCGGGTGGTGTTCAGTACGTCGTCCAGATTGCGGCCGGAGAGTTTTCCGTAATGGTAATCCTTATTGTATTTTTCTACGTCGAAGTAAACAGAGCCTTCACTGACATAAGCATAGCCGTTCTTCAGGATTTCTTTCACCAACTCTATCTGCTCGATGATGTGTCCCGAAGCGTGCGGTTCGATGCTGGGTGAAAGTACGTTCAGTGCTTCCATTGCCTTGTGGTAACGGTTGATGTAGTATTGTGCTACTTCCATCGGCTCCAGTTGTTCCAGTCGTGCTTTCTTGGCTATTTTATCTTCTCCGTCATCAGCATCATGTTCCAGATGGCCTACATCGGTGATGTTGCGCACATAACGCACCTTGTAGCCCAGATGGGTAAGGTAGCGGAAAAGCAAGTCGAAGGTAATGGCAGGACGTGCATGTCCCAAGTGCGCGTCACCGTAAACGGTAGGACCGCAGACATACATACCTACATGTGGAGCGTGCAGTGGCACGAATAGCTCCTTTTTCCTATCTAAGGTGTTGTAAATCGTCAGTTGATGTTCCATAACGTTTGAATTTTAAATCTTTTAAAAGCACAAAGTTACAACAATTTCATAAGATAATAACTTCTTTCATTTTTTTTCTTGCTGATAGTTAAGAGGGAAGTGACTATCGGATGAATTTATTCTTCCTTCTCCTCAGGGATGGGGTCCTGTAGTTGGAAACGTTCTGTCAGGTAGAGCAGCATCTCTGCGGACTGTTTTACATCCGTCTGAGTGGGCACAGGGCAGCTATTGAATGCGAACAGCATATATTTTGGCCCCATGGCAAAGGAGGCGGATAGTTTTCCTATAAGGAATCCTTTTATTTCTTCAAATAGTTCATCTGTAGTTCGTTGTTGCATATCCTGATAGGGCAATAGGAGTATGAGATCGCCTTTTGCTACTGCCACGGTTGTTGAATTTTCCTTTTCTTCGAATAGTGCATGAAACTCTTTTTGGTGGTAGCGGAAAGTATAAGATACCGGGGAAGTACGTTTGACATTCTCTGCTTCGGAAAGGGAGGCTATGAACTTTTGTAAAAGGGAATTGATCTTTCGTAGATTTTTATACCATCCGAAATAAGCTAATCCCCAAGTGAGGGGGACGACAAATATTGCCGGACAAGCCATTGAGAAGATGATTACATCGAACAGGGTCATTGTTTGTTCTGTAGTTCCGGACAAGGTATCGATTATGAACCTTATGAGCCCGAATACTAATATAGCGAGGCTTGCCATAGCGCTAAGGCTGAGTGAAAGCATCAGTACGTCTCGTGTCATCTGCCAGAGGTTGGAATAGACACGTTGCCCTTCCATGTCATTTTTTAGTAGTGAGAGGGACTTTTTCCAGGTGATATGATCACAGATATAGTAGTTCATTGGCATTGTTGTTTTTAAAGGTAGCAAATGTAGTGATTTTCTTTTTCCTTTGTTATTTTTGCACCCATGAAATCAAAGAAACGTGTATTGTTGGGGATGAGTGGTGGCACCGATAGTTCTGTTGCCGCCATGTTGTTGCAAGAGTCCGGTTATGAAGTAACCGGAGTAACGTTTCGTTTCTATGATTCGGAAGGTTTTGAAGAACATCTGGAAGATGCCTGCCGTCTCGCTTCCCGTCTGAATATTCCGCATATCATCTATGATGCCCGTGAGCTGTTCCGTGAACGCATTATCGCTTACTTCATTCATGAATATCTTTCAGCCCGTACTCCTGTGCCCTGTACCCTCTGCAATAATGAGTTGAAGTGGCCTTTGCTGGCAAAGATTGCCGATGAAACGGGGATTTATTGGATTTCGACAGGACACTATGTGCGTAAAGTGTTTCAATACGGCTCTTATTTCATAGCTCCGGCTGCCGACCGGGACAAAGACCAGACTTTCTTTTTATGGGGATTGAAGCAGGATATTCTTGAGCGTATGCTTCTTCCGATGGGTGACTGGACAAAGAGTGAGGTTCGTGCTTATGCGGCTAAAAGAGGCTTTGAACGGGCGGCAACGAAGAAAGATAGCTTGGGTGTCTGCTTCTGCCCGATGGATTACCGCTCCTTTTTACGTCGTGAAGTACCTCAGGATCTTCTGCCGGGAAAAGGAAGGTTTCTCGATGAAAACGGCGAATGTTTAGGGTGGCATGAGGGGTATCCCTTTTATACGATAGGACAACGTAGAGGTTTGGGCATTCATCTGAATCGTGCCGTGTTTGTCAAAGAGATAAGAAAGGAAATGAATGAAGTGGTGCTTGCTGCGCTCCCATCTCTGTACAAAAGCGAAATGTTGTTGAAAGACTGGAATATAGTAGATGATGCTCGGTTGTTGCATCATGTTGATGTCATCGTCAAGATACGCTATCGTAAGCAGGCGAATCGCTGCACTGTCAGCCGGGCAGAAAACAATTATCTCCGTGTGCAGTTTCACGAACCACTCGAAGCTATTGCTTCCGGACAGGCTGCCGCATTCTATGATGACGCAGGATTGCTGCTTGGGGGAGGAATCATAGTATAGCGTTTCCATAAATTATTCTTTTATTTGTTTTTTGAACAAAAAATAGTTTACTCTGTTAGAGATTAAAAGACGTCTTGTTTTTGTGAAACAATTAAATAGAACTACAGTATGAAACGTATATATTTTATGATAGTGTTTGCCGTTCTGGCAACCATCGTCTATGCCCAGACGGACGATAAGGGATATAAAGAGGGAGCATGGATGCTGAAAGGTGTGACAGGTGTGAATATGTCGCAAACGGCAATGTCAAACTGGTCTGCCGGTGGTGAGAACTCCATTGCAGGTAATGCTTACCTGAATGGCTCGTTGACTCATAAGAGCGGAAACTGGCTGTGGGTGACAAATCTGGTGCTTGATTATGGTTTGTCGAAGACTAAATCTCAAGGGATGAGAAAGAGTTCCGATAAGATCGGCTTGTCTACCCAGTTGGGATATTCTACTAATAATGTTTGGTATTACACACTTATGGGAGACTTGAATACCCAGTTTGCCAAAGGATATAATTATCCCGACAAAAGCCATTACATTTCAAACTTCTTTGCTCCGGCATACTCTAATGTTGCCTTAGGTATGGAGTATCGTCCGAAGAGTTACTATTCTGTTTTTCTTTCTCCGGCTTCTACCAAAATGACTTTTGTGTGTGATGATTATCTTTCAGATTTGGGTTCTTTCGGTGTGGATCCGGGTGACCATTTCAAGATCGAGGCAGGTGCTTTTCTGAAGGCTCGTGCAGAGTTGCCCGTCATGGAGAACGTGAATCTGATTACCACTGCCGACTTCTTCACTCCTTACAGCAAAGATTTTGGTAATGTGGATGTCAATTGGGATATACTTGTCAGCATGAAGATAAACAAGGTACTGTCTGCAACACTGAATATGACCCTGAAATATGATGATGATGTGAAGACCTTTGAGGACGATGGGACTCAAAGAGGACCGAAAGTGCAGTTCAAAGAGATTATAGGAATCGGACTGGCCTACAATTTCTGATAACACAGCCAGTATGTTTATCTGTTCCCTTGCGGTGTAGTCTTTCTTGGCTTACTATGTAAAAGTTACGAGTTGTGCAACTCGTGCAACCCTGGTTGTACAACTCATGCTTCTTTCATCGTTACCCTAATACAGGCTACCGGTAGGCTGGTGGGATAAGGGGCGTAGAGCTTCGGCTGACGAAGTCCTTGCAATTTCAAGAGACTCTATTCAGCTCCAGCATTTCTTCGATATACTGCCTTGTATTACTCAACCGTGGCACTTTATGCTGTCCGCCCAGTTTTCCCTTCTGAGCTAACCAGTCGTGGAACAACTCTTTACGGGCAATTATCACTTCCAGTGGTTGCAGTGCAAGGTTGTTCTGCCGTTTAGCTTCATAATCAGAGTTCACCTCTTTCAGCGTATCATCCAATATCTTTGCAAATTTTTCTACGTTATCCGGCATCTGTGCAAACTCTATCAGCCATTGGTGGCGGCATTTTGCTTTAGCGTCCATGAATACTGGAGCGGCCGAATAATCGGAAATCAATGCTCCCGTAGCTTCGCAGGCTTTTGCCAAACCTTTCTCTGCATTATCCACAATCAGTTCTTCGCCGAAAGCATTGATGAAGTGCTTGGTACGTCCCGTGATGACAAACTTATACGGGTCTTTCTGTGTAAATTTCACGGTGTCCCCAATCATATAACGCCATAAGCCGGCGGAGGTGGAGATGACCAACGCATAATTCTTGTCTGTTTCTACTTCTTCCAGGCAGTATATGCGTGGGTTTTCTTTATCTACATCTTCCAAGGGAATGAATTCGTAGAAGATTCCGTAATCAATCATCAGCAGCATAGCTGGGTCGTTCGCATCGTTCTGTGTTCCAAAATACCCTTCAGAAGCGTTGTATGTCTCTACATAGTGCATATTGGATGAGCGAATTATTTCTTTGTACTGTTCGCGGTATGGAGTGAAAGCAACGCCGCCGTGGAAGAAGACTTCTAGATTAGGCCATATCTCTTCCAGTGATTGTTTGCCGGTCTTTTCAAGAATATGTTTGATGAGTACCAGCATCCACGAAGGCACCCCGGACAGATTGGTGACATTTTGCGTAATGGTACTGTTGGCAATGGCTTCCATCTTGCTTTCGAAGTCACTCATCAGAGCAATCTTTTTGCTCGGGACGCGGACACAGTTCACCAACGGATATACATTCTGTATCAGGATGGCAGAGAGGTCACCTACCAGGCTATGTTTGGAGTTGAGGTTAGGGCTGTGGCTTCCTCCCAATATCAAACCCTTCCCGGAGAAGAAATGACTGTCAGGATTCTGCCCCAGATAAATGGCTACAGCATCTTTCCCGCCTTGATAATGCGTATCATTCAACGATTCTCTGCTGACAGGCAAGAATTTGCTTTTATCATTCGTCGTACCCGAAGATTTGGCAAACCAACGTATTTCCGACGGCCAAAGAAGATTCTGTTCTCCGGAACGCAAGCGTTCTACATATGGTTTAACCTCTTCATAGGTCTGTATGGGAAGGCGTTTTCTGAAATCTTCATAAGTATGAATGCTCTTATAATCATATTTCTTTCCCCATTCCGTATTTTCAGCCATACGCACCAAACGATTCAGCACTCTGTGCTGCAGTTCTCCTGCGCGGTTGGCATAGAAGTCGATTTTTTTCAGGCGAGGGGCAAAATACACCTTATTCAGCAATGTTGTGATATTCATCTCTCTTAGTTAAAACTATTTTGTTGCGCAAAAATAATCTTATTTATCGGCTTCTCTATCTTTTTTCTCTTTTTTTTCTATCTTTACGGACGTATTCAGTTGACAACTTAACAAGTTGACCAGTTGACAAGAGGAATAGACAATTTTCCTTGGCTCCTGAAACCCCGTTAACTTGTTCTTTAAAAAATAAGAGTTATGAGAATCGGTATTTTGACTTCGGGGGGCGATTGTCCCGGCATCAATGCCACCATTCGTGGGGTGTGCAAAACTGCAATCAATCATTATGGAATGGAAGTGGTAGGCATTCACAGTGGCTTCCAGGGGTTGCTGACGAAGGATGTGGAGTCGTTTACAGATAAGTCTTTGTCCGGTTTGTTGAATTTGGGTGGGACGATGCTCGGCACTTCCCGTGAAAAGCCTTTCAAGAAGAACGGTGTAATGTCCGATGTCAATAAGCCGGCATTGATAGAACAGAATGTGAAAGAATTAGGGCTGGATTGCGTGGTATGTATCGGTGGTAACGGTACGCAGAAGACTGCGGCGAAACTGGCTGCAATGGGGTTGAACATCGTGTCTGTGCCTAAAACCATCGACAACGACATTTGGGGGACGGATTTCTCTTTCGGTTTCGACTCTGCCGTCAGCATTGCCACGGATGCCATCGACCGTCTGCACTCTACCGCCAGTTCGCATAAGCGGGTGATGGTGATTGAGGTGATGGGGCATAAGGCCGGTTGGATTGCACTCTATTCCGGCATGGCAGGCGGGGGCGATGTTATCCTGATACCCGAAATTTCTTATAATATCCATAATATAGGAGAGACCATTCTGAATCGTTTGAAGAAAGGCAAACCTTATTCCATCGTAGTGGTTGCCGAAGGCATACAAACTGACGGGCGGAAGCGTGCTGCTGAGTATATTGCCCAGGAGATAGAGTACGAAACGGGTATTGAAACGCGTGAGACTGTGCTTGGTTACATCCAGCGGGGTGGTTCGCCTACACCTTTCGACCGTAACCTCTCTACCCGTATGGGCGGACATGCTACGGAACTGATTGCCACCAAACAGTTTGGCCGGATGATTACGTTGAAGGGCGATGAGATTTCTTCTGCACCACTGGAGGAGATTGCGGGAAAATTGAAACTGGTGACGGAAGATAATGACTTGGTCGTTCAGGGACGCCGGATGGGAATTTGTTTCGGCTGATGATGATATAGTCTTAAGAAAGTCTGCGAACAAACTTATTTCATCTGTATATGGCTAAGTAACGCTTAAAAAAAACAACTTGGCACATAAATGATAATTTATCTCTCCCCAAAAAATCTTTTTTAAGCGTTACTGAAAGTCATAATTTCAACTACTGATTCACTTTGTAGGCTAAATGGCCTCTGTTTTTACAGCAATACTTTTATCGACAACATAAGGTCTGCCCTCAGCACTTTTATGCGATTCCATTTATCTAACTTCAGTGTCTCTTCTTTTCCTTTCATTTTCTCTTTCAGTGAGGAAGTGTGTCCACCCATTACCGAAACACTGGCACCCATGTAGAGGTTTCTGTATAAATGGCGGTTAAGCCCTAAATCTGCATTGACTCCCAGGAATCCTTTATTGCATTCACGTTCCATCTCGTTATAGAGGCTTTTGCTTTGATAGTGCATATAGCCGACACCCACCATGCAGTCGAAGCACCAATTTGGCGCAATCAACTTCCGATAACCAATTTGCGGTGCAATATAAATCAAGTCTAAGTCGTCGGCAACCTGTGCTTCTTTTGCCAAATCATAGTTCTCGGAAGCCGAGAAAAGATTAAACTTCAGGCCGACTTGGAATTTTTTGTCCAACAAATAGGATGCTTTGATGTTTCCACTGAATCCGTTTTTATATTCTCCTCTGTAATCAACGCCATAAGAAGATAGATTAGAGTGCCCGAAAAAGCTTCCAGCTCCCAGGTCTATTGATATGGAGAATTTGCTATCACTGTAAGCCTGGGCTCTGATAAAGGCTGTACAGAGCAAAAATAGAAGGAATGTTAAACTGTTTTTTCTCATGATGTGTTACTATTTAGTTATTATAAAAAACTGTTATTCAGTTACCCAGAATAGTGCACTGTTGGCTGCCACTTCAAGGCTCGACTTCAAGACTCCTTTTGGAGAGTTAGTCAGGTTTGAGCTTTCAATGACTTGTAAATAACCATCTAAGTATGCTTTCATTAGCTCCGTGTTATTGGTAATGTTTCCAATATTAATAGTGAAGTCATCAATCACAGATAATTCATCAGAGTATTCTGGCCAAGTATTCTTAAGGAGAGTAATTAACTCTGTAGCAGAATCTGTTTTACTCTTTAAAACGATAGAATTAACTTTTTGAATTAAAATATTCTTCTCTGTTTCTGGAATAGCATAGCTACATTTTCCCATTTCTGTAACAATGAGGTCTGCCATAACTTCAGAACTTTTCGCTTCATTATAGATATTCTGATGTGTTATTCAGGAATGAGAAGAAACAGGTGTGGCTTACTTATAATTGTTTCATGGCTTTTGTTTTTTGGGTTATGTACAAAAGTGATGAAAAAACTTATTCGTGATTACTTTTTTAGTGTGCATTTAGTGTGCATTTAATGTGCATCTCGAAATAATATATTTTTAGAACTCTTTTTTAGGAAAATAAAACCTACCTTTGTTGATATGAGAAACACCTTATATCTATTTGTGTCTCTTTTCTTGTTGAGTTTTTATGCTTGCAAGGAGAATGCTTATCCACAAGTTCTACTACTTGCGGATAACTTGACAAATAGTAATCCGGATAGTGCTGTTTCCTTGCTGTGCTCTATAAAAGATGATATGTCCGCACAATCAGAAGAAACTCAAATGTATTATCGCTTGCTTTGTGTTAAGGCGGATGATAAGGCGTATATTCCCCTGACTTCAGAAAACCGGATACTCCCTGTGTTACATTATTATATAAAGAAAGATGATACCCGGCATCTTCCTGAAGCTTATTTTTATGCCGGACGGACATACCGTGATTTAGGAGATGCTCCGCAGGCATTAGATTATTTTGATAAAGCTCTGGATGTTTTAGGGGATGATTCTTGTTGTGAACTAAGAAGTCTGATACATAGTCAAATGGGAAGGATTTTTTCAGAGCAAGGGCTTTGGAATGAAGCGAGAAAAGTCTATTCTCAAGCCTACAGATGGAGTGTATTGGAAAAAGATAGTATAAGTATGATCTATGATTTAAGAGACTTAGCTTCTACATATTGTGATGTCGAAGGTATTGATAGCTCATTGCTGTATTATCAGGAAGCTTATGATTTAGCGTCTGCCTTAAATAATCCACGGATTATGAGTATGGTACAAAGCCAGATTGGTAAAGTGTATGTGCAGATGGGGAAATATGATTTAGTAAAGAAAATACTGCAACCTTCGCTGAAAACAACAGTTGACCGGATAAAGAGTGGTGTATATTCCATAACCGCTGATTGGTATTATAAGATGGGAAATAGAGATTCTGCATCCTATTATTATAACAAACTATTGGGATTTGGTACTCTTTATGCTCTGACGGATGCCCATTGGTGCTTGGCGGAATTAGCGCTGGAAGAAGGAAAAATTCAGGTAGCAAAGGGACATCTTGAACAATATATGGAGAAGCTGGATTCTGTTCGGAAATTTATTGATTCTGAAACAATCTGTGAGATAAACTCCCTTTATAATTATTCATTAAGAGAAAGTGAGAACAGCTGTTTGAAAGCGGAAAACAAGCAGAGGCAGATCTATTTATTCTACTCCATGACGGGAGGTGTCGTTATGTCGCTTTGCTTCTTTACCTATTTCCAATATAGTCGGAGGAAACATGCGCAATTCAACCTGCAACTATTACGGCTGAAGCGGATTGAAGAAGAACAATATAAAAAAAGTGCCCTGTTCATCGAAGAAAACAAGCGGAAACAAGAAGAATTGGCACAGTTGCTTCGAGATGGAGCATACCCCGCTCAGCAGAAGGAACAGATAGAACAGCAGAAAAGAGGTCTGTATTATGCCGGAAAACAAGCAGAGTTTGGATTACAGGAGAGAGAAAAGGCTCGAAGGATGCTTTTAGATTCTGATATCTGCAAGTATTTCAAGGAAATCTGTAATGAGGAAAAAGATACGCATTTGCCTCCCGAAAAATGGAACTTGTTGGAGCAAACGGTCAATACTGCTTATAAGGATTTTACAGAGAAACTTTTCCGGATTTGCAAGCTTAGCAGACATGAACTTCATATCTGCCTTCTGATAAAGATTGATATCTTGCCTAAGGATATGGCGAGGCTAACGGATCGTTCCAGAGAATCCATAACATCGGTTAGGCGAAGGCTCTATGAAAAGTTCTTTGGGACGAAAGGCACCCCGCAGCAGTGGGATGAGTTTATTGATTCATTGTAGGGGTGAATGATTGGCCTTCACCACGTTCTGCGTCACTTTGCTCATCTTCGGCAGAAACGTCTTCCGATAAACTATTTTCGGCGATTTCTCCTTTGACGGCCTTTTCCTGATGATTCTGTGCCTTTGCCGCTTCTACCTCTTCTTTAAATGCGGCATCATTCTTAATCTTCTTCAATGCTGCCTGTGCGGCATTCTGCTGGGACTCCTTTTTAGAGTATCCGGTTCCTTTTCCGGCTGATATACCCTCGATACGGATTTCGGTGTGGAACATAGGATTATAGTCTTCATCAAGGAATTGCTCGATAAGCTCGAATGAGACTTCAACCTTGTTCTTCTGGCTCCATTCAATCAGTTTCGACTTGAAGTTCACCTCCTTACGGGACATCTTGTCGAGGTCGATGTAGCTCTTGAATATCTTTTCCTCCATGAAACGTTTGCAGCGTTCGTAGCCCTGGTCCAGATAAATGGCGCCGATAAATGCTTCGAATGCGTTGCCGTACATGTAACTGTTGTGCGAGGAAGAGCGGGTGGAGTATTTTACCAGCTTGTCCAGACCTATTTCTACGGCCAGTTTGTTCAGCGTTTCCCGCTGCACGATTTTGGAACGTGTGTTCGTGAGGAAACCTTCGCGACGGCCCTCGAAATGCTTATAGACAATATCTCCCACGATGGCGTCAAGAATGGCGTCACCCAGAAACTCCAACCGTTCATTATTCAAAGGGCGTCCCTTTTCCGAGCGGATGGAAGTGGATTTATGCAACAATGCCTGCTGGTAGAGCCGGATGTTGCGGGGATAGAACCCCAGTATCTTATAAAAACAAAGATAAGACTCTCTGTCCTTATGGAATAAGAGCCTTATCTTGTTTATTTGATTACGTAACACGACTGATTATTCTGCGTATTTCTTGAAGATAACACATGCATTATGACCACCGAATCCAAAGGTGTTGGACAGGGCTACGTTCACTTCGCGCTTTTGAGCCTTGTTGAACGTCAAGTTCAGGTCATAGTCGATGTTTTCGTCGTTATCACCCTCTTCGTGGTTGATA
>CAJMQU010000078.1 GCA_905215555.1 uncultured bacterium | reverse complement strand
CGTGACAGGCATGTATTCTAACCAACTGAACTAACGCACCATTATTTCATTTTTTGTTTGCTATCTCTCTCGATTGCGGTTGCAAAGGTAGACATTTCTTTGGAATCTGCAATAGCTTGAAAGAAATATTTTTCATCTTTTTCAAATTAGGCTTGATTATAAGATATTTATATTACCTTTGTGTGACGAAAAAAATTTGAGTAACAGATCAAAATGAACTAAAAGCGAAAAAAAACATGAAAAATACTCCTATTGAACGTAGACTGATTGACGAAACCATCGAAGCATTTCAAATTGCAGACTTTGGAAAAGCAACCATACGTGAAGTAAAAGCCATTGCCGCCAAAGCAGAAGCAGAGTCCGGTGTGGAATTCATTAAAATGGAAATGGGCGTACCGGGACTTCCGGCTTCGGCTGTGGGTGTGAAAGCCGAAATAGAAGCCCTGCAAAATGGCATTGCCAGTCTTTACCCCGACATCAATGGTCTGCCTACGCTGAAAAAAGAAGCCTCACGCTTCATCAAGGCATTTATCAATGTAGACTTGAAACCGGAAGGCTGTGTACCTGTCACCGGCTCCATGCAGGGAACTTTCGCCTCCTTCCTCACGTGTAGCCAATGCGATGAAAAGAAGGATACAATATTATTCATCGATCCGGGTTTTCCCGTACAGAAACAGCAGTTAGTCGTGATGGGACAAAAGTTTGAAACCTTCGATGTTTATGACTATCGTGGTGACAAACTGAAAGAGAAACTGGAAAGTTACCTCTCAAAAGGTAATATCTCCGCCATCGTCTATTCAAATCCGAATAATCCCAGTTGGATCTGCCTGAAAGAAGAAGAACTGCGCATCATCGGAGAGCTTGCTACGCAATATGACGTTATTGTTTTAGAAGACCTAGCCTATTTCGCCATGGACTTCCGCCAGGATTTAAGCAAACCGTTCGAGGCGCCTTTCCAACCCTCAATAGCACATTATACGAATAACTATGTATTGCTTATTTCCGGCTCCAAAGCATTCAGCTATGCCGGACAACGCATCGGAGTAAGCTGCATCTCCGATAAACTGTATCACCGCTCCTACCCTGGCCTGACAAAACGCTACGGTGGCGGTACATTCGGTACAGTATTTATCCATCGTGTGCTCTACGCCCTTTCATCCGGCACAAGCCACTCTGCACAATACGCCCTTGCCGCCATGCTGAAAGCAGCCAGCGATGGGCAATACAATTTCTTGAACGAAGTGAAAATATACGGTGAACGTGCCCACAAGCTGAAAGAGATTTTTCTGCGCCACGGTTTCCATCTAGTGTACGACAATGACCTAGGCAATCCCATTGCCGATGGTTTCTACTTCACTATCGGATATCCAGGTATGACCAGCGGCGAACTTGCCAAGGAGCTGATGTATTACGGTGTCAGCGCCATTTCACTGATCACCACAGGCAGCCACCAGGAAGGTCTGCGTGCCTGCACCTCTTTCATCCAGGATAACCAATACGCACAGTTGGATGAACGTATGGCAATCTTTGCAGAAAACCATCCAATATAAAATCTACCAGTTACTGCCGGTATCCCACCACAAACGGGTGCCGGCATTATCTTCTCCTCCCAAAGCTTTCACCAGCGCTTGATACTGTTCCGGATTCTCTGTCTGCAAACCACCGGGAAAATTCAAACGGCGTATCATAGTCTCCGTATCTACACACCCATCCTTACTGTTATTGAAACGCACAGGGAAAAGTCGCGGATAACCGGTTCTACGCTGTTCCGCCCAAGCCTCACAACCTTCAGGAAACATGGCGATCCATTTTTGCGTAATGATTTTCTCCAACTTGCTATCACGGTCAGCCGTTTCTATCCATTTCGGAGAAACTTTACAACGAGCCTCTATATTATTCTCCGGGTCGTATACATCCATAAAGTCAGCAGGCAGTTCGTCACTATTCAGATAACTCTCACTCTGCATAATGCCATGCTGATGCAAAGAAGAAGTAACCCCTTTCTCATAACAAGCACCTGCCGATTCGCTTGTCCAGTTTCTCAAAGCAGCTTCCGCACGCAGAAACCAAACTTCAGCAGCAGTCATGAGCACCGCATCTGCTGCCTGAGTGACTTTCAGTTTCGACATCCCCAGATAGTTATTGTGAGAGAAACAAGTCCCCTGACGAATTCCATGATATTCGCCCTTAAACGCTACATCCTGACATGTCGCAAAGTAGATGCTACGTCTCGGATCGTCATATCCATTCATTATTGACTCCATCGGAGCACTCATGAAGGTCTCATTCCACACCAAATTAAGTTCGCCCAGCGGATTGGTATATCCACTCTGGGTAGAAACAGCTACCGGCTCATTTTCTACTTCCAGCACTCCATATTCATTATTAAAAGCTTTCAGAAATTCAGTACGAGCCTTTTCCTCATCAACCACCGCAATTCTCATGGCAAGCCTCATTCTCAGAGAATTGGCAAACTTTATCCATGAAGTATACGCACCATCCATCAAAATATCAAAACGCGAAAATTCGGCAGCTTCCGGGTTCGACTTCACATAATCAGCAAGTGTGTTCACCGCCGTATCCAGTTCGCAAAAGAATTCTTTATAAACTTCCTCCTGTGTATCGGGCATGTACTTCGCATCAGCATCCGCAAACCGGGTGTACACAATAGGGCCGTAATAGTCCGTAACTCGGTGCATCACTTCCACCTTCAGCACTTTGGTCACTCCAAAAAAGCCCGGAAACTGGTCACGGGTTACATTCTCCGACTGATATATCTGCGGAAAGATGTAGGAATAAGTATGTCCCCACATCGCACTGTTCCAGCCATCCTGCAGGTTATAGTCCGAATTATGGCTGCCTCCGTTCAGCGGCTTGCCATCGTGCATATATCCGCTGTACATATCCGCATTCAGATTCTGTGTCAGCTGGAAAGGCCAGTTTTTACCTTTTCCATAATCATAATTGAAGTAAATGCCTTGTTGAATGATTCCTAGACGGATGCCATGCCCATTATAATCTATCTGCAAATCATCATCCGTCACTCCAGCTTTATCCGTATTGATATCCTTGAAATCACCCGTACACGAAGCAAAGGCCAGCAACGCACCCAATATCCAACCCAATCTTTTCATTTCTTGTTTTTTCCTCACTTGTTAAAATTCACACTTCAATAAAAAACCCCAGCTACGGGTCGTAGGCATTCCGTACACATCAATACCCTGATTATCGTTGCCAGTAGACAACACCAGATCAGGATCAAAAGGAGCTTTCTTATAAAAGAAGAACAGATTGCGGGCAATAAATGATACCTGTGCTTTCTTTAATACTTTGGACTTCCCAATCCAAGAGACAGGCAACCGATAGGACAACGAAAGTTCTCTCAAACGGATGTTCGTAGCGTCATACATATAATATTCCGTCGTTCCGGCACGTCCGCCCACTATCTTATAAAAACCTTTCACATTATCTATCCGCTGCCCTTCCAGCATCACATATTCTCTATCACGCGCCTTGGCTGTGGCTTCTGATACGCCGTACAGGTCCATATCCGCCTGTGTCTGCGAAAGTACCTCGCCACCATAACGGCAATCCACCAGAAAGTACAGTGAAATGTCTTTGTAGGAAAGTGTATGGCTCCATCCCATCTGAAACTTCGGATTGGCATTTCCCACTTTCACCGTATTTCCGTCACCTACTATCTTCGGCAGTCCTGCATTGCTTCCTTCCGTCTCATAAATGATAATTCCAGATGCGTCCCTTTCAAAAGCCTTCCCGTAAATATCGCCTATCGAACCGCCTTTCACCAGTTTCATGGCATAACTGGAAGAAAAGCTGGTAGGGCCGTAAACAAACTCTTTCAGTTCCTCATGTAAAGAGACTATCTTATTCCTGTTGGAAGCAAAGTTAAGAGTAGTACTCCACATGAAATCATTCCTCATCACAGGAGTAGCATCCAGAGCAATTTCCCATCCCACATTCTGGATATTTCCCGCATTCACATAACGATAAGCATACTTATCACCCGCCAGTGTGGGCAACTTGAAAAACTGATTACGGGTATTTGTTTTATAAAAAGTCAGATTGAATCCGACACGGCTATTCAGAAAGCGTGCCTCGGCACCCGCTTCCCACGAATAAGTCATTTCGGGTTCCATATCCTCGAAAGGCGCCGCATCATTCGCCAGAAATTCGCCACCAGCAGTGATGTGCGAAGAAGAATTCGTGATGAACATCGGAATATCATTCCCCACCAAACTGTATGCAGCACGCACTTTGGCATACGAAATCCATTCCGGCAACTTGAACAGGCGACTCAATATCAGCGAAGTACCCACCGAAGGATAAAAGAAGCCACTTTTCTCATGCGTCGTATATGCCAGCGTAGACGCCCAGTCGTTACGTGCCGACAGGTCAATGTAAGCACTTTCCTTATACCCCACCTGCACCGTACCGAACACTGACTGCAACTGCCGCTGTGCATCTATCTTCTGGTCCAGGCTCGCCGAACCATTCATAAGTATGTTTGCCAGATTAAACACATTGGCATACTTCAAAGAAGCCGTTTTTGAATCATAGCGAGTAGAATTCACCGTCTTATCATTAATACTGCCACCTAATGCACCGCTTACGGAGTAATCTCCCCACTGCTTCTTCATCATAAGCAGCAAGTCACCATAAAATTGTATTTCCTGATAATCCATCTCTACGTACCGCCCGTTGGCACCAGCCAGAGCCGGAGCCGTAGAGGCATAAAACTTTTGACGCACCTTATCGTCAATGCAATCCACATTGCCACGGGCCTGTATCGTCAGCCAGTTGTTCACTTTCAGGTTAGCCGACAGGGAAGCAATGGCATGTATACGCACATCTTTACTCTGTATGCGGTTGATTATCCAATAAGGATTTTGCTCAAAATCTTCGTAAGACGTATGCCAGTTCTGTATATTCAGATTTCTGCTTTCATCATATACTTCAAAATTATCTTTATAGTATGACACATCTTCTCCACGGGGAAAACGATAGAGTCCAACCAGCGGATTCATATAAAATCCGCCTACAGTAGGTTTGTTTTTGGTAACCTGCCGCATCAGATTAACATTACCATCCAGTTTCAAACGGCCATCAAACATCACGGAAGTCTCTCTGAGCGTTATGTTATGTTTGGACAAACGATTCTTGTCGATAATGCCATGTCCCGTGGTATTGGCATACGAAAAATAATTCTGCAACTTCTCATTACCATGGCTCACGGATACGGAAGTGATGGAAGTCATTCCGGTGGAAAAGAAATCCTTTAGATTATCATACTTCGGCAAGTCCTTCCGTTCGCCCCAGCTGTCCACATCGTCACTCATGCCGTAACGATTCTGCATTTCGGGCAGAGACGCCGCATTATCAAACATCAGGCTGGTGGAAAACGAGATGTTCCGCTGGCCCTGCGATTTACCTCTCTTGGTGGTAATCAGTATCACCCCATTGGCTGCCTGGCTTCCATAAAGTGCCGCCGCAGGAGCACCTTTCAAGATGCTGATGCTTTCTATATCCTCTGAATTCAACCCGGAGATTCCGTCCCCGCCATCACGATTGCCTGCATTGGCCGTTCCACCAATGGCACTGAAAGCCTGTTCCGAAGTAGAATTCAGCATTGGCACACCGTCAATCACATAAAGAGGCTGGTTATCACTGGCTACCGAACGGATGCCACGAATACTCACTTTGGCAGAAGCCCCCACCCCTGATGAAACCTGATTAATTTGCACTCCGGCAGCTTTTCCTGTAAGCGAAGTTATCAGATTGGGCATCTTCACTCGGTTTAAATCTTCATTCTTTATCTGACTTGTAGCATAAGACAGAGAATGTTCCTTCTTCTCAATACCTAATGCTGTTACAATCACTTTATCCAGCTCCACCGCATCTTCCGCCAACACAATATCCAGATAAGCATGTCCTTTCACACTTATCTCCTCTGTTTTATATCCCATAAAAGAGAACTGCAACACAGCATCATCCGCCACTGTCAGTTCAAACTGACCATCAACATTCGCAGCCACTCCGTTGGAAGTACCTTTCTCTAAGACAGTGGCTCCCGGCAAAGGAACACCCTGTTCATCCAGTACACGTCCGGTAATTTTTTTCTGTGTGGAGGTCACTCTAAACCTTTCATTTACATCTTCTGCAGAAAAAGCATAGCTGGAACCAGAATACGAAAAAAAACAACCTAGAATAAAAAAATATATATAAGTATGATTAGTCATCTTCATAATATACAATAAAGAAATTACATTTGGCAAATGTAGCCAATTTCTTTCTAATAAAAATCTGTTCTATAGCAGAATATTAATATCAATCAGTGAAAAAAGAGAAATTATATTTGTTTTTCAAGGATTTGTCTGTATATTAGGGGCATGGATACTAATGCGGACATATTTAAAATAGAAACAAACCACGTAGTACCCTCACGTGGAAAAGTGTTGATATCTGAACCGTTCCTATACGATGAGATGTTCGGACGCTCTGTCATATTGCTGGTAGACCACACGCTGGACGGAACCATGGGGTTGGTGCTGAACAAACCTCTCCCATTATACCTCAACGATATTCTGAAAGAATTCAAAGACGTAGACAATATACCTATCTATAAAGGCGGTCCGTTAAGCACTGATACGCTTTTTTACCTTCACACCCTGAAAGATATAGAAGACTCGTTACAGATAAGCAAAGGCTTCTATCTGAACGGAGACTTCGAGGCGATTCGCCGTTACATCCTGCAAGGTAATGAAATCAACGGCAAGATACGTTTCTTCTTGGGTTATTCCGGTTGGGAACACAACCAGCTATGCCAAGAGATAGAAGAAAATACTTGGTTGGTAGGGTCGGCAAACCTTACTTTGCTGATGGATGAAAAAGGAAGTCCGAAGCTCTGGAAGAATGCGTTAAGACAGCTGGGAGGCAAATATGAAACATGGTCGCGCTTTCCCCAGATACCGACTCTGAATTAATTAATCAATCCGTCCGGAGACATTGCAATAATGCAACATCCTTAAAACATCCTTCAACAAACAACCAATCTTTCAACAGTCCGCATTGCATAAAACCGCAGGAGGTGAACAGACGCATACTTGCCTCATTGTCCGTAGCAATATGGACAATAAGCTGCCTCAGACGCAAAAAATCGAAAGCATAATCACAAAGCAGTGTCAATGCTTCTTTAGCATAGCCTGCCCCGCGAAACTCTTTCCGGAGCACAATGCCTACCTCTCCACGTGAATGCATGGGAGCAAAATCCGTGATGTCAATCGTCCCTATCGGCATACCATCTTCAAGGCGCACAATAATCATGCGCAGTTGCTTATCAGCAAACATATCACATTGCGAACTTTCCAGATATTGCTTCATCACATAGCGCGAATAAGGTACGGTGAAGTTACTGATGTCCCACTGTTGCGGGTCATTCTCCATCTCATAAATTAGTTCCAAGTCTTCCGGCTCCATGGCACGGAGGCGGATGCGATCACTTATAAAATAACTATGTTTCATTGTCAGAAATAACATTTTTCGGGAGTCACTAGTACACGACTCTTCGGATTATAGATTCCAAGACGCAATCCCATCTTCCGGTGGCGGGAAAGCAGGCGGATAATTGTTGAAAAAGAAAATGCACGGCAGTCATATACTACATGCGTACAGTCTTTCAAAGAGACGAACATGCCGCCATGTCCGTCTACTGAGGATGTTTCGTTGGACACCACAAAATGATGTTTCCCAGTCAGCCCGTTACGCTTGAACAGACCACGCAAACTGTGAACAGTCGCTTCTTCGCCAAAAACTAAGAAACGGGGAAAGTTTTGACCTCTCCGCAAGGATAGTCTCGCCTCTTTTCCCAAAAAACCGAACGTACGTTGCAGGAAAAGCAATAACAGACGAATATACATCTGCAAATATATACCTGCACGAACCAAACTTCGTCCGACAACGCCATAGCGCTCGCCATGCTTGCAGAAGAAAATATCCATCGCTTCACAAAACACACGCACGTGGTGGTAGGTATCTTTTGATGTACTTTCACCTTTATAATGCAATATCGGATAAGGAAGATAATAATTTTCATACCCCGCCTCCTCTATCCGGCAAGATAAGTCAATATCCTCACCATACATGAAGAAGTCCTCATCCAGCAATCCGGACTTATCCAATGCGGAAGTCCGCAACAGCATGAATGCACCTGCCAGCACTTCCACCCGGTGGATGGCATCCATATCCAAAGCATTACAGTAGTAACCGCCAAGTTTTTTGGAATGCGGAAAAAGTTTTCCCAAACCGGACAATTTGCCGAAAGTAGCCGCCAAAGTAGGATATCCGCGCTTTGACTCACGCAGAAAACTTCCATCATCTTTCAACATCTTCACTCCGGCAGCCCCGGCACGTGGATGAGCATCCATAAAAAGGAGTGCATTCTCCAAAGTATCTTCCGGCAACAGGGTATCAGGATTCAACAACAGCACATACTCCCCTTTCGCCTGCCGGATAGCCTGGTTATTGGCGCGGGCAAAACCGACATTTTCCTTATTATATATATAGGTGACGCGCGGAAAACGTTCAGCAATATACGTCTCCGAACCATCAGCAGATGCATTGTCCACCACCAGCACTTCTGCTGAAAGATTGTCGATAGCCCTGTACACGGAACAGAGACACTGCTCCAGGTAATGCTTTACATTATAATTGACTATGACAACAGAGAGTTTCATACTTCCTCTTCTTTATTGATGTGCAATTCTTTACGCAAACGTCCTTCACCGGGCAGACAGAACAGCGAGGCTGTAAGGGCAATAAACGCACAAAGTACGCCTTTATTGCTCAACATAAGATAATATACGGTGAAACCTACCAATACCGGCAAAGTCAACAGTGCCAGGCGGACTTTACTCCAAAAAGAATAAAGGCGTAAGGCATCGGGCAGACTGACCTTATCAATCTTACTTGTCAGCACCCATGCAAACAGTTTCAACGATACAGGCACGCAAATGGCGGCCAGCAAGATGGTCAATGTCTCTGCAAAATAGGTAGTACGCACATCAGCGGCATACATGCCTACCCAGTCTCCACCGGTTTCACCGGCTACGATTAATATCACCGGCAACAACCAAAAGCCGATAAAGAATCTCTTCTGGCGGGATGACACATGTTCTATCAGTTCTTCCATTTCACTATTTAAATTATGAGCCTCTCCCCGCCCCTATAACGGAGAGTTGTAGGGGGCGGGGAATTAGGTGAGAGGCGTTTAAGTTCCCGAAAAAGGAGTACGGTTCACAATGCTGCGTCCCAGCGTCACTTCATCCGCATATTCCAATTCATCACCTACGGAGATTCCACGAGCAATCACACTCAATTTTACTCCCATCTTCTCCAGTTTACGATAAATATAGAAATTGGTCGTATCTCCCTCCATCGTGGTGCTGAGTGCCAGGATAATTTCCTTTATCCCACCCGCAGCCACACGCTGCACAAGGCTCTCTATCTGCAAATCGCCCGGACCTACACCATCCATCGGTGAAATCACCCCACCTAACACATGATATAGCCCACGAAATTGCTGCGTAGCTTCCACTGCCATCACATCACGAATGTTCTCCACAACACAGACAGTAGATGTATCCCGCTGCGGATTAGCGCAAATACGACAAGTCTCTGTGTCCGAAATGTTATGGCAAACCTTGCAATACTTCACTTCATGCTTCAGAGTAACAATAGCGTTGCCGAAAGCCTCTACCACCGCCGTATCTTGCCGCAAAAGATGCAACACCAAGCGCATGGCCGTCTTCCGTCCTACGCCGGGCAGTTTGGCAAATTCGCTCACCGCCTTTTCCAATAATATCGAGGAAAATTGTCCGTTCATAATAAAAAATCAACTATTGGCGGCAAAGATAATGCAAATTGGGTGCAGAACTTTCATGCTTGCATGAAAAAGTTATGCCGAGACGCAGCTTATTTTCTCGAAAGATAATCAGATTTTCACATTCTGAACACAGAATTTTGAAATAAGTGTTACCTTTGCATACGTAAAAAAGAGAAACGCCTCGCAATGAGTGTAAGGATTTATACACCCCTCCTTTAAAGATGCTCTACGAAGGGACGTAGCGTTTTTAAAGAATGATGCCATTATTCCTTAAAAGCGCTCGATGCATTTATTAAGAACGTTCTCCCCATCACTAAAAGAGTAAGAAACTTTCTAAAATTGACAAGAAAATGGAGATAACAAGCGCTGAATTCGTCATTAGCAATACAGACGTGAAAAAATGCCCTGCGGGAACATTCCCCGAATACGCCTTTATCGGACGTTCCAACGTTGGAAAATCCAGTCTCATCAACATGCTGACCAGTCGTAAAGGACTTGCAATGACTTCCGCCACCCCGGGAAAAACGATGCTCATCAATCACTTTCTCATTAATAATAACTGGTACATCGTTGACTTGCCAGGTTACGGCTACGCCCGTCGCGGACAAAAAGGAAAAACGCAGATACAGCGAATCATTGAAGACTATATCCTGGAACGTGAACAGATGACCAACCTCTTCCTGCTCATCGACTCACGCCTCGACCCGCAAACCATCGACCTTGAGTTCATGGAGTGGCTGGGCGAACACGGAGTGCCTTTCTCCATCGTCTTCACCAAAGGTGACAAACTGAAAGGCGGCAGACTGAACACCAACATTCAGCAGTATCTGAAAAAACTAAAAGAGCAATGGGAAGAACTCCCCCCCTATTTTGTGACTTCTTCCGAGAACAGAATGGGCAGAAAAGAGTTATTAGATTATATAGAAAGTATTAACAAAGAAATGAATACCAAATAATTTATTAGTAAGATGAAAAAGAGATTTTTTTCGCTGGCATTTATTGCAGCCCTGCTACTGGTATCGGCTAATAGCCAAGCACAATCGCTGAAAGATTTATTTAACAAAGAAAACGTAGAAAAAGTAGTGAGCGCCGTTACCGGTAAAAACACCGTTGATATGACAGGCACATGGTCCTATACCGGCGCCGCTATCGAATTTGAATCGGACAATCTGTTGATGAAAGCCGGTGGTGCCGTTGCCGCCACCACAGCCGAAGCCAAACTCAACGAGCAACTGAGCAAAGTAGGTATCAAACCCGGACAATTGAGTTTCACCTTCGCCGCCGACAGCACTTTCAGTGCTAAATTGGGAGCCAAAACCCTGAAAGGAACTTACACATACAATGCGGCCGAAAAGCACGTAACCATGAAGTTCGTCAAGCTGATAAATATGAATGCCAAGGTGAACTGTACATCCGCCAACATGGACTTGCTATTTGATTCGGACAAACTTCTAAAGCTGATCACTTTCCTTTCCAGCAAGAGCAGCAATACAACACTGAAGACCATCAGTTCGCTGGCAAGCAACTACGATGGTATGATGCTAGGATTCTCGCTTGAAAAGAAAGAATAAATAAAAGAAAACATAAATCGGATAGGAGAAAACAAAAGTTGTTTTCTCCTATTTTTATTTTCGACCTCCTACCTACTGGTACGCACCGTTCGATACACGAGGAGTTCTTATTTTGGTATGATCCCTGAAATCTTGTAAGTTTTCATGCACGGCACAAAAAAAGCCCATAAACTTGATGTTTATGGGCTTTTTAATTATCAATTTCTCAAATTATTATGAGAATGGAGCGGAAAACGAGACTCGAACTCGCGACCCTAACCTTGGCAAGGTTATGC
>CAJMQU010000077.1 GCA_905215555.1 uncultured bacterium | reverse complement strand
AACCCTCGTCCAAACGAGGAAATCATAAGCTTTCTACATGCTTATCTTTGCCTAAGTTTTCGAGCAACGGCAGAACCAAAGCCATCAACCATTGCCTTATCCTTTAAATTTTCATTCTTGCCTCAAGGCCGGCAAAAACTATCCCCGATGTAACTGCACCACTGGATCGGAATGCTTCGGAGCAACAGCTTCCGAGTGATGTCTCGTCCCAGCACCTAGTGCCGGGATTAAGCTAATCTACTATGATTCGATTAAGCAGCAAGAGCGTATTGTCTTTCGCCAGATAAAATTTTGAAGACTGAGATTAAAGTGCAAATCAACGACGCACTGCATGCTTACTTACTATTTCTACCCGCTGTCAAATCCAGTCAACCCCAGAGTATATATACGGTTCTTAGAAATCGTGGGTACAAAGATAGATATTTTTTTCGGAACTTAATAATTAAGATAGCTAATATATCTTTTTCTTGTAACAATTACATTTTTATATCAGTTTTATATTGATTATTCATTTAAATTTCATTCCTTTGCAAAAGAATCAGAAAAGACACGACTATGAGCTATGTATATACTATAGTTTTTATCTTATCAGCAATTGTTCTTCAACTGCTTACGGGAAACTTTCCGGTTTCTGTCCTTGCCTTTCCTCTTAATATTATTTTTGCCGCAATCTGGCTTTTCTTATTACGGATATTATATAAAGAATACCGAAGTGCAAAAATCACCCAATTCCTTTGTTCCCCCAAAACGAGTGTTTTATCCATAGGATTGTTCATTGCCGGTAGTCTGGTGATAGGACTTTTCCCACAGTTATCGAATGCGGAAATCCAAACTCATGGAGGGCTGCTTGCAGCATTAGGCTGCTACAACTTCATGACTTCCTGGACATTCATAGCAATACTTTTCTTATTATTGAGCAATCTGGCAATGATTACCATTCACGCCTGGCGATGTCGCAAACAGACACGATGGCGTTTTATCTTGAATCATGCCGGATTATGGCTCGCCCTGTTTGCAGGAGTCTTGGGCAGTAGTGATACACAGACATTACGCATACCTTTATATAAAGGAGAGCCTGCACGCGAGGCATTCGATATGGACGGTATATCACACTATTTGGATTATGAAGTAGAACTTGATTCTTTCGCCATAGAATACTATCCCAACGGACATCCCTCCCGATTTGCGGCAAATGTACGTCTGGGAAATGAAGAAGCATTGCTGGAAGTAAACCATCCGTATTCCTATCGGTTGGGAGAAGATGTATACCTCAGTAGTTATGATGTTATGAAAGGTAATGAAAGTAACTATTGCATCTTGCAAGTGGTAAGGCAACCCTGGAAGTATGTTTTGGTGGCAGGTATCCTGATGATGTTGGTGGGAGCTATTCTTTTATTCATTAACGGACCGAAAAGCGTATGATTAATTGGGATAATTTTTATGTATTTGCAGCAATATCTGTCTGCTTGTGGTTGGCAGGAGCTGTGTTCGCCCTTCGCTCATCCACAAGGAGCAAAACCGCAATCCTCTTCACGACAAGTGGCATCCTTGTCTTAGGTATATTTCTGACTGGACTATGGATATGCCTCCAACGTCCCCCACTACGCACCATGGGAGAAACCCGGTTGTGGTACTCCTTTTTTATGGGAGTAGCCGGATTGCTTACTTACATAAGGTGGAAGTATCGCTGGATTCTCTCCTTCTCCACCTTGCTTGCTACTGTCTTTATTATTATTAACCTGATGAAGCCCGAGATACATGACCAATCGCTGATGCCAGCCTTGCAAAGCATCTGGTTTATTCCTCATGTCACCATCTATATGTTCTCCTATTCAGTTCTGGGCTGTGCTTTCATCATTGCTCTGACCGGACTGTTCCGTCATAAGGAAGAATATTTGCATACGGCAGACAATCTGGTCTATGCAGGCGTGGCATGCCTTTCCATCGGCATGCTGCTCGGTTCGCTTTGGGCCAAAGAAGCATGGGGAAACTATTGGAATTGGGATCCCAAGGAAACTTGGGCGGTGATTACCTGGATGGGATACTTGCTCTACGTGCATCTCCGCCTTTTCAGGAAAGCCGGACGAAAGACACTTTATGCACTGCTCATCCTGTCCTTCCTGGCTTTACAAATGTGTTGGTATGGAGTAAATTATTTACCGGCAGCTCAACAGAGTATACATTTATACAATCGCAATAATTAACTTAAAACAAAAGTGGTATGAAGAAAAGTACAAAACTAATCGTGGCACTGTTGGTAGTGGTGGCAGCATTAGCAGTCACTTACCGACTCATGCATCGGGTGCCCTCTGCTGATTTGGAAGCAAATGCCCAAATGCAACAGCTCATTACGGATGCAGGATGTCTGAGATGTCACACCTCAACTCCAGATTTGCCATTTTATGCAAATGTGCCTGTAGCAGGAAAAATTGTCATGGAAGACGTGAGTAAAGCTTACCGTGCTTTCGACATGACTCAAATGGAAAAAGACCTAAAAGCAGGACATCCCCTCAACCCAGTGGACCTTGCCAAAGTGGAGAAAGTGATTCTTGACGGAAAGATGCCACAAGCCAAGTATTATCTGGTACATTGGGGAGCTTCCTTCAACGATGCAAAGAAAAAAGTGGCGCTGGACTGGGTAAAGAACCACCGTATGGGTATGTATGAAGATATCGCAGTAGCACCAGAATTTGCCAATGAGCCCATTCGTCCCATTGCCGATTCCATCGCAGTAGATGTGCGTAAAGTGATCCTCGGTAATTTACTGTATCACGATACCCGTTTGTCAGCCGACAATACCGTATCGTGTGCCAGTTGCCACGGACTGGATACAGGCGGTGTGGACAATAAGCAATATTCCGAAGGAGTAGGCGGTCAGTTTGGTGGTGTAAACGCACCTACGGTATATAATGCGGCTTATAACTTCGTCCAATTCTGGGACGGACGTGCCGGAACCCTTGCCGAACAAGCTGCCGGTCCTCCCTTGAATCCTGTAGAGATGGCCTGCGAATCATTCGACCAAATTATCAGTAAGCTGGCAGAAGACAAGAATTTCGTATTGGCATTCACCGAAGTATATCCTGATGGACTGAGCGAAAAGAATATCACTGAAGCCATTCAGGAGTTCGAAAAAACACTATTGACTCCTAATTCACGCTTCGACCGCTATCTGAAAGGACAGAAAGATGCCATTACCGAAAATGAAATGGCCGGATACGAGCTTTTCAAGAAGTATGATTGCGCCACTTGCCATGTCGGAGAAATACTGGGCGGACAGTCTTACGAGCTGATCGGTGTACAACATGATTATTTTGCCGACCGCCAAGCGGAAATGACTGAAGAAGATAATGGCCGTTTCAAACAAACCCAGGTAGAACGCGACCGCCATCGTTTCAAGGTTCCCGGCTTACGAAACATCGAGC
The DNA here is from genome assembly GCA_905215555.1 of uncultured bacterium. Lineage (GTDB taxonomy): Bacteria > Bacteroidota > Bacteroidia > Bacteroidales > Bacteroidaceae > Bacteroides. The sequence goes on along the minus strand of CAJMQU010000077.1, from coordinate 8,343 downwards.
TTACCGCTCCCTATTTCCACGACGGAAGCATGGTGACCATGGATGATGCCATTCAGGCAATGGCCAAATACCAGTTAGGCATTGAGTTGCCACAGGAGGAAGTGGATAAGATTATTGCTTTCTTCCGTACACTGACAGGAGAATACAAAGGACAGTTGCTGACCAATAAAAACATGAGTACCTTATGATTACTGATTTATAGGGACCATTGAAAATAAGAAAACACTTGCGGCTGCATAAGACTACACTTGAGGGAGTAAATACTGACCCTCCTGCAAGTGTCAGCCTTAGCAGCCGCAAGTGTTTTGAAAGTAGCCTCCTTTCTCTCCAGTGGAATATATCATACACAAACATGGACTATTTTGTCCACTTCCTCCCTTTGAATTGCCGTATCTTTGCCTATGATTTTAAAGAAAAGCTATATACCATGAAAAGAACAATTACGACTTGCCTGTTACTGAGTGGCGCCTGCCTGTTATCAGCCCAGAAAATCTCATCCGTATACAAACCTGCAAAAAGCGAGATGTACCGGAAAGGCTGGATAGACTTCAACAAAAACGGAGTGAAAGATGTGTACGAAGATCCCAACGCCACGCTGGACGCACGTATCGAAGACCTGCTCAGCCAAATGACACTGGACGAAAAGACTTGTCAGATGGTCACTCTCTACGGTTATAAACGTGTACTGAAAGATGACCTACCTACCTCTGAATGGAAACAAATGCTTTGGAAAGACGGCATCGGTGCCATCGACGAACACCTGAACGGCTTTCAGCAATGGGGCCTCCCGCCATCAGATAACCCGAACGTATGGCCCGCCTCCCGCCATGCCTGGGCACTGAACGAAGTGCAACGCTTCTTCATCGAAGAAACTCGACTCGGCATCCCCGTAGATTTCACCAACGAAGGGATTCGGGGCGTAGAAAGTTACCGTGCCACCAACTTCCCCACCCAACTGGGATTAGGTCATACTTGGAACCGAGAACTGATACGCCAGGTGGGACTCATCACCGGACGGGAAGCTCGTATGTTGGGATATACCAACGTCTATGCCCCTATTCTCGATGTAGGTCGCGACCAGCGTTGGGGACGATATGAAGAAGTGTACGGTGAGTCTCCCTACCTCGTTGCCGAACTGGGAATTGAAATGGTGCGCGGTATGCAACACAACAATCAAGTGGCTGCCACCGGAAAGCACTTCGTGGCCTACAGCAACAACAAAGGAGCCCGCGAAGGTATGGCTCGTGTAGACCCGCAAATGTCTCCGCGCGAAGTGGAGATGATACACGTCTATCCCTTCAAACGGGTCATAAAAGAAGCGGGCTTGCTGGGCGTGATGAGTTCTTACAACGACTACGACGGCATCCCCATACAAGGCAGTTATTACTGGCTGACTACACGCCTACGCGGTGAAATAGGCTTCCGCGGTTATGTAGTATCGGACAGTGACGCGGTAGAATATCTCTATACGAAACACAGCACCGCCAAAGACATGAAGGAAGCCGTACGCCAAAGTGTGGAGGCAGGTCTGAATGTGCGTTGCACTTTCCGTTCACCGGATTCGTATGTATTGCCGCTCCGCGAACTGGTAAAGGAGGGCGGACTGAGCGAAGACATCATCAACGACCGCGTGCGTGACATTCTGCGCGTGAAGTTTCTTATCGGCCTGTTTGATGCTCCCTATCAAACTGACCTTGCAGGAGCCGATAAAGAAGTGGAAAAAGCAGAGAATGAAGCAGTAGCCCTGCAAGCCTCACGCGAAAGCCTTGTCCTATTGAAGAATGAAAACAACACATTGCCGCTGGATATCAACAACGTGAAAAAGATAGCGGTTTGCGGTCCGAATGCCAACGAAGAAGGGTACGCACTGACGCACTACGGCCCGCTGGCAGTAGAAGTGACCACTGTACTGGAGGGTATCCGCCAAAAGACCGCAGGCAAAGCAGAAGTGCTTTATACAAAAGGTTGCAACCTGGTAGATGCCAACTGGCCGGAAAGCGAACTCATCGAATACCCTATGACTGATGAAGAACAAGCAGAAATAGACAAAGCCGTAGAGAATACACGACAAGCCGACGTAGCTGTTGTTGTACTAGGTGGCGGACAACGCACCTGCGGTGAAAACAAATCACGCAGCAGCCTCGACCTTCCGGGACGACAACTGAGACTTCTTCAGGCCGTGCAGGCAACAGGCAAGCCCGTCATACTGGTGCTGATTAACGGCCGGCCACTTTCCATCAACTGGGCAGATAAATTTGTTCCTGCCATTCTGGAAACCTGGTATCCGGGGTCCAAAGGTGGAACGGCAGTAGCCGATGTACTCTTCGGAGATTACAATCCGGGCGGGAAGCTGACTGTTACCTTCCCTAAAAGTGTAGGTCAAATCCCTTTCAACTTCCCCTGCAAGCCTTCTTCACAGATTGACGGAGGAAAGAACCCGGGGCCTGATGGAAATATGTCGCGCGTCAACGGTGCACTTTATCCTTTCGGATATGGTCTGAGTTATACTACCTTCGAATATTCTGATATCGAAATCAGTCCGAAAGTAATGACTGCCAATCAGAAAGCAACTGTGCGCTGCAAAGTTACCAACACCGGAAAACGGGCAGGCGATGAAGTAGTGCAACTCTATATCCGCGATATGCTGAGCAGCGTCACCACATACGAAAAGAACCTTGCAGGATTCGAACGCATCCACCTGCAACCGGGAGAGACGAAAGAAATCTCCTTCACCCTCGACCGCAAACAGCTGGAGTTACTGGATAAACATATGGAATGGGTGGTAGAACCAGGAGACTTTAGCGTCATGGTAGGTGCCTCCTCCGAAGATATCCGCCTAAGCGGAATGTTGACAGTTGAAGACTCCAACGCTCCTATACCAACACAAGCCAGAGCAGACAGCCCCGTGACTGCCAGCACCAATCCGGAAAGCGTAATGAACGTACTGGATAAAAAAATGAATACTGTTTGGGAAGGAAATAAAGGAGATTATATTACCTTTGCCCTAAAGAACGGCTCCAAGGTAGACGGAGTTTCCATTGCATTCAGCAGAAGCAACGGTTTACCGACAGCATTTGAGATACAGCTTTCAGGCGGTGGCGGACAGTTCCTGACAGTTTATTCGGGCACAGTCAGTGAGTACGGCAAGCTGATTTCATATACGTTCAAGGGAACTACCGCCAGCGACTTGCGCATTGTACTGAACGATGACCGCGTAGGGGTGGCAGAAGTTAATTTAAATGAAGAATGAGAAATGAAGAATTTTGCTGCGCCATTCAAAGTATGCCGCAAGGTGATTCTTCATTCTTCATTCCTCATTTATTTATTCTTCATTAAATAAAAATAGGGTATCATGAGAAAACTTCTTTTCGTTATGCTTGGATTAGCTATGGTGGCGTGCTCCCCCCGTAAGGCGGGAAACGTAAACAGTGAAAGTGATGAACTCACCATGTTGGTGGGTACGTATACCGACGGAAACAGTAAAGGCATCTACACTTTCCGTTTCAATCAGTCGACAGGTATTGCAGCGGCACTCAGCTCCATTGAAGTGCTCAATCCTTCCTATCTTGTACCTTCCGAAGACGGAAAGTTCGTCTACGCCGTCAGCGAAATGAATGATACAACGGCAGCACTCAATGCTTTCTCCTTCGACAAAGAGACGGGACAACTCCGCCTGTTGAACCGCCAGCCGACTATGGGGGCTGATCCATGTTATGTTTCCACCAACGGAAAAGAAGTGCTTACAGCCAACTACAGCGGTGGAAGCATGTCCGTCTTCCCACTGAAAAAAGACGGCTCACTGGAACCTGCCGACACTCTCTTCGAAGGCACTATCGGCGGTCCGGATACCGACAGACAAGCAACTCCACACGTGCATTGCGCCGTTTTCTCTCCAGACGGGAACTATATCTTCGCCACTGATTTCAGCGCCGACCGCATCCTGCGCTTCGTCATGCATCCGAAGAGCATTATCCCCCACCCCTCTGCCGAAGCCATCGAAGTAGATTCGAATTCCGGTCCACGTCATCTGACGTTCAGTCCCAACGGGAAGTATGCCTACCTCATCAGCGAGTTATCCGGCAATATCACCGCTTTCAGCTATCTGGATGGAAAGTTAGAAAAGATACAAACCATTGCCGCTGATACGCTCCGTGCACGTGGCAGTGCAGATATACACCTCAGCCCCGACGGCAGATACCTCTATGCCAGCAATCGCCTGAAAGGTGACGGTATTGCCATCTTTGAAGTAAACCCCGAAACCGGCATGCTGGTAAAGGTGGGATACCAACTGACAGGTATTCATCCACGCAACTTTATCATCACGCCGAACGGAAAATATCTGTTAGCTGCCTGTCGAGACAGCCATGTGATTCAAGTATTCCAACGCGATCCCATCACAGGATTGCTATCTGATACGCATCAAGATATCAAAATAAATAAGCCCGTTTGCATCCAATTCGTAAAATAACCGGGCAAAAACTTTATTTCCAATGTTTAATATCGTATATTTGTCAACGTAATCCTGATTTATATTCGGATTTATAGATAGTGACAGGGAGAAGCCAAAAACTTCTCCCTGTCTTTTTATATCTAATAGCTTTTGAAATAAAAAGCATTGCTTTTAAGGCAGAAATATCATTTCTTGAGGCAAAACATACCATCTACTGAGGTGCAACATACCATCTAATGAGGCAAAACATACCATCTAATGAGGCAAAACATACCATCTAATGAGGTAAAACATACCATCTACTGAGGTGAAAAGTAGCGAGAACTCCCTGAATCCAGTTATTCTGTTAATATTCTGTAATTCTACTCTTGACAAAAATAACTTCATTAACTTTGTCCCTTAACTGAAATCGTTTTAACAACGCGACTTATGAAGAAAAAGAATATAGTATTACTTTCAGCCCTGTTATTCTCCGTGACCGCTGTGGCACAAACGGAAGTGACTGCGGGTGTCACCCGTGGCAAAGACTATGGAGTGACTTATGTACTGCCCAAAACCGAAATAGAACTCACCGTACAAGTAACCAAGAATACCTATACCCCCGGAGAGTTTTCGAAGTATGCCGACCGTTACCTGCGGTTGAACAACGTCTCTTCCGAACCGGAAACCTATTGGACATTGGATAAAATACAGACGGAAGTCATCGGTATACCCGACAAAGAGAATGTATATTTCGTGAAGATGAAAGACAAAACCGTGGCTCCTCTCATCGAGTTGAGCAAGGATGGCATCGTTTACTCCATCAATATGCCATTGGGTAGCGGGCAGAAAAAGACAAATCCGGCACAACCCAAAGCCACAATCAATACACCTGCCGTCAATCCCCGGGATTTCCTGACAGAAGAAATTCTGATGGCAAACTCAACGGCAAAGATGGCGGAACTGGTAGCTAAGGAAATCTACAGCATCCGCGAAAGTAAAAATGCCCTGTTACGTGGCGAAGCAGACAACATGCCCAAAGACGGTGCACAACTGAAACTCATGCTCGACAACCTGACTTTACAAGAACGTGCCATGACAGAAATGTTTGCCGGTAAAGTCATCACTGAAGAGAAAGTATACACCATTCGCATTGTTCCTAAAGAAATGAAACATGAAGTTGCTTTCCGCTTCTCAAAAAAGTTGGGAGTGGTTGCTAATAACGACTTGGCCGGCGAACCGGTCTACATTACCATAACCGACCTCAAGACCATCACTATTCCCGCCGAAAACTCTAAAAAACAAGTAGAAGGTGTCGCCTACAATGTACCGGGTAGAGCAAAAGTGACATTAGATTACCTAAACGAAGAATTGTATAACGCAGAAATTCCAGTTACTCAATTTGGAGTAGTCGAATACCTTGCCCCCGTCCTATTCAACAAGAATTCCACCATCAAAGTATTGTTCAATCCTGATACAGGAGGCTTGATGAAAGTAGATACAGAATCTAACTAAAAATTAAAAGTTAAAAATTAAAGGCTGCGCGATGAAATAGAATATCGCGCAGCCTTTAATTTTTAACTTTTAATTTTCAATTTAATAAGTCCATCCTTTTGCAGTTGCATCACGTAAGTCGTGACTCGTGGAGCATAATCCTCATCAGGATGAAAATGTCCGGCAAGCAGGGAAATAATCTGTTGCACCGTGCGCTGCCCGTCTATCAGATTCCAGACTGCACTGCCATGTTCTTCAAAACGAACATGAATGTCGGGAGACATACCTTTGGGTAACAAGAGACGACGCATCCAATCATACTTGAACCGAGGATAGGAGATAGCAACGCAATCTCCTTCCCATTCAGTTATAATGTGGTTGCAACGAACCGGAATGGCATCCAACAAGCTGACTTTTCCCTCAGATCTTCCCATACTTATATCCGTTTCTATTTATTCCTGAATATTAGGTTCTTCCAGATGATAACCATACTTCTTGTCCGCCCTCTTCAATAAAAAAGCAACCACAAGAGATAAACAGGCAATACCTGTAAAAATGCACATAGGTATCGTATAATCGTACAGATTCGTTCCATCATCCTTCTTACCTACGATGCAATAAACATCAAGCACTTTACCAATCAAAGTAGGAATCCCCCATAAACCTATATTTTGAATAAAGAATATCAATGCAAATGCTGTACCCAACTGGTTCACCGGGAATATCTTGGCAACGGCAGGCCACATAGCAGACGGTACCAACGAAAAAGCAATACCCAAAATAATCATCAGAGCAATAGCTACCAACCAGTAGGTAATAGCAGGAATAGCATAAATAAAGTGCACGCCTATCAACATTGCAGCTCCCAATATCATGATAGAGGCCGACTTACCGCGCTTATCAATAAATCCACCGAATATCGGAGTCAGAATCAATGCACCCAGAGCCGGTAGTCCAGCAAAAGTCCCTGCCACATTTTCATTTATGCCATATTTGATAATCATCAATTCGGAAGCAAACTTCTGGAAAGGAAATACACAAGAGTAGAATAATACGCACAACAAAGCTATGAGCCAGAATCCCGGATTAACCAATATATTCTTCACATCCTTGAAAGAGAACTTCTCTTCCTCTCCTTCTGTACCGGCCGCTATGGCAGCTGCCTCCATCTGCTTGTCCAGCTTCTTATCCATCACAGAGAAAATAAAGAAAGCAACCAAACCGCCCAACAACAATATCAAGCCTACCAACACCGGAGTAGTGATTCCAAAGGCACGTGCCAAGGGAATAGCCACTGCATAGCCGGCTTGCGAACCGATACGTGCCAATGCCACTTGCACGCCCATAGCCGTAGCCAGTTCTTTCCCTCTAAACCATTTGGCTATAATCTTAGAAACCGTGATACCGGCCACTTCCGCACCTACACCAAAAATAGAGTAACCGGCAAAGGCAACAAACACACCTGCTTTATAGCCGAATATCTCATTAAGACCGAAAATCTGTGCATCCGGACCGGCCAGTCCTGTCATAGCATAGTATTCAAGTGCCGTACCTCCCACCATCAGGATGGTCGATAACTTCCCGGTAAAGCGGATACCAAAACGGTCGAGAATCAGTCCTCCCCAAATCAACATCAGGAAGAACACATTCAGGAAGCTATACCCACCTGTGAAGAATCCAAAATCACTACTTGTCCAGGCAAGATCCGATTCCAACATCGTTTTCAGCGGTGCCACTACGTCGTTCACATAATAAGCTGCCATCATTGTGAAGGCAACAATCACCAACGCGCCCCACCGGGTAGCTTTGGAGTCATTCAATTTAAGTTTCAATTGTTCTGTCATTGTACTATTAATATAAGATTTCAAATTATTGTTCAGATTGCATAATCCCGACAAAGGTAATTAAATCTAGCATAAAAAGAAAAGAGGCTGACACCTTTTCGATGTCAACCTCTCTCTTATTTCTGTTTGCGGTTCATCCGCGAGTAGCTTTAGTTAGCCGGTTCTTCTGTAGCCGGAGCGGGAGTTGCCGGAGCAGCAGGAGTTTCTGCCTGCGGAGCAGCTGTACCAGTCGGCATGTTATACGGGTTGGTTTTTTCTTCTTGCTGAGCCTGTTCCAGAATCACATCGCCTCCTCTGCTTGAAGCAGTAGGAACAACATAAGCAGTAGCAATACTCATTACAACCATGAATGCAGCCAAGCCCCATGTAGCTTTTTCCAAAAAGTCAGTAGTCTTGCGCACACCCATAATCTGATTGGAAGAAGAGAAGCCTGATGCCAGACCGCCTCCTTTGGAATTTTGAATCAATACAATGAAGCACATCAGCAAGGATGCAATCACCATTAAGATAACTAATAATAAGTACATTTTGTTATTTTGATTTAGCGTTAATAATCAATTTCTCCAAAAATCTGAT
>CAJMQU010000076.1 GCA_905215555.1 uncultured bacterium | reverse complement strand
CTGCAAATACTTGTCAAGAGAAGCGCTCTCTCTGTTAGTGATACTTTTTGTAATCTTAAGTTGTCTCATTCTTCTAAAACAGATTTGGGTTGCAAAGTTACGACATTTTATTTAGTTACAAACTAAGTTGCCCTAACTTTTTTTATCTTACTCACCGAGCCGTCTAAATATTATTATTCTGAATGCAGAGACACTGAAGCACTGAGTTTTTCCCTGTTTATACTTGCTCATTTCTGTATAACTCTATGTCTCAGTCTTTCATATTTCACTTTTAAACAGACTCTTTACCTTATAAACAAAAAGAATGCCGACAAGTTAGTTGCCGACACCCTTTTTCTTCTTTGTTAGCTAATATTACAATCTTCTTTCCTTAAATACCCTTTCTCGCTCGTTTTTATTCTTGAGCAACACTGACCGCATAGCTGGCGCGCTTTCCGGAAGGGAACATACCTGTGATGAACAACACTTGCTCCTGAGTCTTAGAAGCTTCCTTCATCACTTTTTCCAGATCTTCCACAGTCTTCATCGGTACATTGTTCACTTTCAGAATGATAAATCCTTTACGGACGCCACCTTCAGCCATCTTACCGTTGCTAACGCCTGTAACTTCGAGTCCATAGCCCAGGTTGAGCTGTTTCTTCAAGTCGTCGGGAATAGGACGGAAAGCTGCACCAAGAATATCCATATCAGCATTCTTCACAATCTTCGTAGTGCCCTGCTCATTCTTCAGCGTAACTTCGATATTCTTTTCTTTCTTATCACGCATTACTTTCACCTGCACTTTGTCGCCCGGACGATGTTTCGCCAAAGCCTCCTGCAAGTCGGCGAATTTGTGAATAGCCTTGCCATCCATGCCGATGATTACATCGTCTACTTTAATATCGGAACCTGCCGCAGAACTTCCTTCAACGATTTCACGTACCCAAAGACCATCGATAACACCATATTTTTCTCTGGCTTCCTTCTTGATGTCACTCAGCTTCTTACCGGTTTTATCAGCAATTTGTGTATCGCCCGGTTCCTCTGTAAGCACAGTCACGCTCACACCCAGCTTCACACGTTGTACGGTACCGAATTGCTTCAGGTCAGCAACAACTTTCTTCATGATACTGGTGGGGATAGCGAATCCATAACCGGTATTTGAACCTGTCGGAGAGAAAAGAGCGGCATTGATACCGACCAGTTCACCGCTTGCATTTACCAATGCTCCACCACTGTTACCTTGGTTAATAGCAGCATCAGTCTGGATATACGACTCGATGCTCTGCTTGCCGGTCTGCTGGCTCATACCCAAAGAACGAGCTTTGGCACTGACGATACCTGCCGTAACAGTCGAAGTCAGATTGAAAGGATTACCCACTGCAAGCACCCACTCGCCTACCTTCAGTGCATCAGAGTCACCTACCGGGATTGTGGGGAAGTCGTCACCTTCTATCTTAATCAGAGCCAAATCGGTTTCTGCATCCGTACCGATAATACGTCCCTTGAACTGGCGGTTATCGTTCAGTGTCACACTGATTTCATCCGCACCATCAATTACGTGATTGTTCGTTACGATATATCCATCTTTAGAGATGATGACGCCCGAACCAAAACCTGTGCGTTCCGGAGTCTGCACCTGACGTCTTTGCGTACCACCGCGTCCGCCGAAGAAATCGCCAAAGAATTCGGAGAACGGATCTCTTACCTCCACTTCCTGGACTTTGGAAGATTGAGTGGAACGGATATGCACTACAGCATGAATTGAATTCTCAGCTGCTTGTGTCAAGTCTACTGGCTGCGCATCGACAGCATTATAAGCGGCCAAACGTACGTTCGGATTCTGCTCGAACATTTCATTGAATGCACTTGCACTATTGGCAGGCACTTTATTTTGCAGCATCTTATAGGTGGTTAAACCTGCTACTCCCGAACTAAGAAGTACGATAGCTGCAACCCCGAGAATGTTTTTTGTTGTCTGTTTCATACTCATTTTCTATTGTTTTAAGTGTTAATATTCAAGATTCGTTTAACATTTCGACGTTAAAATAACGACAAAAATCGTTCACTTATTCCGCTTGTCACTCTTTTTTGTTCTCTTTTAACAGTGAACTTTTAGGGCTTAACAGCGGTTAACGGCAGAGCCTGACAATTTTACATTTATGTACTATTACTGACGTGAAAATAAGGCAGATAGGTGTTAAAAAGAAACAGACCGCCTATTCATTAAGAAACAGAGGGTCTGTTGAGGGCAAACAGATGATGCGTTGGAGGTAAACAGGCCATTTGTTTTCAGGAAATAGGCATACGCCTAGTTTTCAATATACTCTATATCCATATGGTAATCCCATTGCGGAAAGTAGAGATTACCTCCCTCCCATTCCACTTCACCACGCTGGAAGTCTACGGTCTCACTACGGGGATATTTCTTTCCAGGAACCAACGGCATACCATAGTCACTGTTCACAATCATGCGCCAAGAGTCGATGCCACCCAGGAAGAAATATTCCTCATCCGTATTACGGGCAAAAGCAGGGATGCCGAATGACTGGTCTGCGGGCACCCAGCCTATGCCTTCAAAGTAGATTTCCGCCCAATCGTGCAAGTTCCATGCCTGAGGATGCATCATAAAGCCGCTCTGAAAATGGGCAGGAATACCACTGATGCGGCAGAGAGTGATAAACAGCAGACTGACCTGACCGCAATCTCCTTTGTGGCTGTCCAATACATATTCGGGAATATTCTCTATGGTGGAATACTCGCGCGCGGAAGCCCAGGGGAAGTTATCGTTCACCCAACGGAAGATACGCCTGGCTTTCAGCAACGGGTTTGTCTCACCTACTGCCAAATTGGCAGCAAGTTCGCGCATACGTGGTGAGAAGATGATATGTTTCTCACGTTCGGCGGTATACATCTTATAGAGAGAGGAAGCCGTGTCATAGGGTTGAATGTCTTCCGGTTTCAGATTGTGCCATTCGGCGTTGGAGGTATACTCGAAACTTTCGGAAAACACAGTCGGTTCATCTTTCACGGCACGCTTCTCCATGTACAGAGTGCTGTGGAGGCACTCTTCCGGAGAAAAGACAGGATTCGGTTCACTGGCGGAGATGAACTTCACATCTTGCTGGCGCGGCTGGTCCTTGCGCGGATAAGGAAGCCAGCAACGAATCAGCTCTCCCGCAGGAACGGCATTACTATCTACCGTGAGCGTATAGGTGACGCGCATCCGTTTGGGGACAACGATAGGATTACCTCCTTTTTTTACGCTTGCAATCACCTCTGGCAAATTCTCCATATTCACTTTTTCGCTTTCACTAGGAACAATGCCATCCTTAGCCACCTTGATTTTATAACAGGCAGAATCAACACGGAACAGATTGGGAGCAGCATTGCGGAAATAACGCTTCTCACCGTCCAAAGTCATATACTCCAAGGCCTTGGAGGCTTCCCACCGGCGCATTTGTCCGTCAGTTACATCGGGAATGTACTTGCGAATGTAATCTTTCACCTGGGCTTCCGTGCGCGAGAAGTCAGTGAGGAGACGTCGGTGCAGGTCATCCTCCCAAGTATATGACTTACTTTCCGGTTTTGGCGCACAAGTGATAAAGAAGAAGAGTACCGTAAAAGCATACAATGTCTTTTTCATAATATATAATGTTTTAGATGATGATTCGTGGCCAAACAGTCATTTATCCACATATAAAGTGCAACGCATCTTCTACAATTTCACGACTCCGATCCCCGGCAAATCGGGCAGTGTAATCTTACCTTTCACCACTTCCATTCCCTTGAAACGGTCGTTAGCAATAAGCAAGTTACCATCCAGATCAGCAAAGTCAACCGCGGGTGAGAATTGCGCAGCCGCAGAGCAGGCACAAGAAGTTTCTGTCATACATCCCACCATCACTTTCATGCCCAGCGCACGTGCCAGTGTCACCATCTTCCAGCCTTCGCGCATACCGGTACATTTCATCAATTTGATATTGATGCCGTGGAATACCCCTTTCAGACCAGCCACATCACTCAGACGCTGCAATGACTCATCAGCGAAAATAGGCAACGGGCTTTGTTGCGTCACCCAAGCTATGTCGTCCAGTTGAGTTTTGGGCATCGGCTGTTCGATCATCACGATACCTTTTTCTTTCAGCCAATGTATCATGTCGACAGCATAATGTTTATCCGTCCAACCCTGATTAGCATCGACTGCAATAGGGAGATCGGTTACGGAGCGAATGGTTTCAATCATCTCTTTATCATTATCACGTCCCAGTTTCACCTTGAGGATATTGAATTGTTCAGCACATTCTTTCGTTTTTTCACGCACCACATCCGGAGTGTCAATGCCGATGGTAAATGTTGTAGAAGGAGCTTTATCCCTGTCCAATCCCCATATCCTATACCAGGGAGCCTGCAACAGCTTGCCCACAAGGTCATGCAAAGCTATATCAACAGCAGCCTTAGCGGCGGCATCCCCCGGCGACAGCTTATCTACATAAGCCAGAATGTCCTCCAATTGGAAAGGATCAGGAAACTGCCCGATGCCGTCCTGCACTTTCTTCAAGAAAGCCAGCACACTATCCATCGTGCCCAATTCACGTTGCAGATAAGGCGGCATGGAGGCTTCGCCATAACCGATAATACCATCGTATTCGATCTCCACCTGCACATCAGGAGTGGTGGAACGAGAGTAGGAAGCTACGGTGAAAACGTGACGCAATTTCAACTCGTATGGAAAGAAGCGCAATTTCATCTTAGCATTCACACCACGCCTGTTGATGTTGAACAATGCCGGAGCGCTCTCCCCTGCAAACACATTATTAATTACCATACCGGAACCCAATGCGGCAAAGGCGGCTGTCTTCAGGAAGTCTCTTCTATTTTGCATAACATTCGTCTTTAGGATAAAACTTTATTCATAATAAGGATTGGTAACTGTAGTGTTAAGAGATGCTTCCTTATTTATATAAGGTAACACGCGCGTAGCAAACAGCAGGCGGCCGAGATTATATTCATCGAAAAGCGCATCGGCAGCATCCAAACTGCTGACGTGAACATCACCTTGCGAATGAATAAAACGCTTGTTGCCGATATACATTCCCACATGGACCACACGCTCCCTACGGTCTGCCGTAGCTTTGCGCCCGAAGAATATCAAATCACCGGGCCGCAGATTACTAAAATCGGGAGCAATGTCAATATGCTCGCCCACATACGCTTGCTGCGAAGCATCGCGAGGAATGATAATATCATGCATAAAGAGAACGGTACGCATAAAACCGCTGCAATCCACTCCTTTCGACGAAGTGCCTGCCCACAGATACGGAATTCCCATCAATGTATGCGCCGTGCGAATAATACCGGCAGCATCCTGTTTCAAAGCCGCACGCCATTTATTCTCCGGCATAGAGATGGATTTAGAGATATATCCGGTACGGCCGTCGGGGTAAACAACCTTATAAAATGCCCCTTTCGTCCCCTCCCACTTCAGACGGTTGCCTGCGACAACATCAGAAATGGTCTGGGAAGTCCGGCTCGGTTCGGAATAAACAAAGCCGTAATGGGAAGTTACCACAATCTTCTCCGCAACATTCCAGGCATGAAGTTCTTTTTTCGTCACCGGATGAACGCCTACACGATGCACCCATGCGATATAATTGTCCGGTGTCTGGATGCGATACCAACCATCGCGTTGCAACACACGGACAGGCATGCCCATCAATCCTTGCGTCATCATTTCTGACGAGAAATCCGGATCTACACGAAGATTAGCCACCGACACGTTTAAAATACCATAAGTTTTTCCTTCCAGAGCAACCTCATCCGGCAACACTTGCAGGCAGTCCATCACTTTATAATTGGCTTGAGCCAGCCCGCTGAGCAATGCCGCCTTTGCTTCAGGCGAAGTTGTTACGCCACGTAGCATCACATTTTTACCCGAGAAAGAATAATCAACATCGAAAAGCGCCACCCGCTTGTCCGGGGCATACTGACGTTTCAAGCTGTCGGACAACCGAGTCACATCGGCAGGAATGTTTCTGTCTCCGGTTTCCGAAGCTACCGAACAAAGAGAAGCAATAAGGAACAGGAAAACAATAGAAATAAGTTTCTTCATTAGCTAAAATGATTTGGGGGTTATTTAATGCTAACAAAGTTAGGAGTTATTTCTGTTTTGAATATATTTTTTCAGGAATGTTAAGATATTATTTTAGAATACGGCTTGTGAGACAAACTCATAACAAGATAAACATGAGCCAATTAATAATTCAAGCCAAGATAAAAGGCCAAGTGTGATATAACCAGAACCGCTCCCGCCTCCGGAGAGACGGGAGCAGTTCCCAACCAGCTAACTAACCACTTTCAAATCGATTGCCATCCTACCTTTTTTCGACAACCGTCACCTTATATACCAGCACATTCTTTCCACTTTGTGAGACGACTGTAAACTCTCGGGGAGCGGTCATATCCATCGGTATCCCCATATTCGGAGAAATTTTGGCATAAGACGATTGAGACGATAAAGTAGCCACCAGACTAACTTGAGTCAAGTCTGTACCTGATTTCACTTCCAACAGGATTTCCGGCTTCGTATTTTCGTCCTTAAAGCGTTCTACTCCATTCTGATCTATCATAGTGACCGGAATCGAAGTACTGGTTGTCACTTTGTTCCAATTCCTGTCATACACTTCCATTTTAGAAATAAAAGCCTGATCGGATGCCTCACCTATCTCATACGTCACATCATCATAATCATAACATGCGCTTACCAATGATGAAAGCAAAACAAACAATATGTTAATACAATATTTTTTCATTTTATTCTTCTGACATTAAATTCAACTTACTACTAATTACCATTCATCATTTTGAGTCAAATTCGGATTCTTAGTCAATTCACTATAAGGAATCGGCATCCAATACATATAATCTTCAAAGACACAAGTGAAATTCGCTCCTCCTAAGAATTTATCAATATCCATTGTCGGATCATACTCCCACATATAGTTGCCTTCCGAATCCTTCAACAGATTTCCTTCGGAATCTCTCTTGGCTATAATCTGCATACCGTGCATACGTTTTCCATCCATCACTTCTTTGGCTATTTTCCAACGACGGATATCGAAATACCGATGCTGCTCAAAACACAATTCAACACGACGTTCATTATAAATCAAGTCACGAACCTCTTCTTTATCCGACGAATCGTTTAGTATATCTTTCACATCGGTAGTTATGCCTGCCCGGTGACGAATCTCATCCAAAGCCTCAAACACTTTGTCGCCGGGTCCTTCATACTCATTCAGGGCTTCGGCATAATTCAACAAAACCTCAGCATAGCGAATTTCTATAAAACTCTGCTCACACCCCGTCTGACGGTCATACAATGTATTTGCTTCATTAATGCCTTTACGAATGTAATATCCGGTATGCGAACAGAAAGGAGAACCACAAGCATCAACCAATCCCAACTCAGCTCCCTCAACAGAACAATTCTGAGGACGTCCGCAATATTCACTCAAATGATACACAATATCAGCATAGAAACGCTTGTCACGTCCGGCATAGGGATTTTGCGGATCGTATCCGGAATTTTCCTGATGAGGCAGCAAACCATTACTCATCGGGAAAGCATCTACCATTTCCTGAGTAGGATTAGTCTTCGTACCTACGTTATGAGCCAAAGAAAGAGGCTTATGCATACTGTCCCAACCGTGCTCCTTGAATCCCAACAGATACTGTTTTTCAAAGATGCTCTCACGATTGTTGCGAGTTGACCAGATGTTCAGGTCTTCAGACAACTGATAATCTCCCAACTTCGCCAGTTTGATTACTTCGTAAGCAGCATCAGCCGCATCTTTCCAGCGTTCCCTATTGTTTCCGGGATTAAACAACGGACTTGCCCAATAAAGCAGTACCCTTGAACGCAAAGCCCAGGCCGCTCCCAACGTAGCACGTCCTCCTTCCATTTTATCTCTGCGGGGCAAATTCTCAATGGCCACCTGAAGGTCTTTCAGAATAAATTCGAATGTCTCGTCTACAGTAGCACGTCTGATAAACAAATCATCTTCCAGATTCTGCGGTTTGTCGATAAGGGGTACTCCACCATAACGTTTCACCATATCAAAATAAAGCAAGGCGCGAAGGAATTTAGCCTCCCCCAGATATTGATCCCTGGTTGCCGCATCAAATGTAGCCTTATTTTCGAGTCCATAAATAAACTCATTGGCCTTTCTCACCTGGGTATATGCCCAGAAAGACATCCAGTTGCCTAGACTAGTCGATGAAGTCCATACCCCTCTCAACACATCATCAGCCCCTGTTTTTGCATGTCCATTACGTCCTTCGTCCGTGATATTATTCAGAAAAGGATTATTACTGGCTTCGTATCCGGGACGGTCGGCATACAATTCATTCAAAAAGAGTTTAGCAAGTTCCGTATCTTCCCAAACGTACGTTTCACTCATACTCGACTGGTCCTTGATATCAAGTATATCTGCACACGAAATGTGCATAAGACCTGCAAGCAATAATGCAAACAAGCATTTTATTTTATTATATTTCATAGCAATTGATCAATTAAAATGTAATAGATGCACCAAAATTAAATGTTCTCTGTTGAGGATAATAAGAACCGCTTCCCTCGGTTATTTCCGGGTCAAAATGCTTGAATTTGGAGAAAGTCAGCAAATTGGTTCCCGACACATAAACTCTCAATTTCTGAATGCCGGATTGTGAAAGTCCCGGAATAGTATATCCCACTTCCAACGATTTCAAACGCATATACCCTGTTTCTCTCAACCAGAAAGATGAATCACGGTTATTATTTGAATTCGGACCAATCCACGCACGAGGATATTCAGCTCCCCTGTTGTCCGGTGTCCAATAATCTGTCATGAACGCATAGTTGTTTGAATACCCCCCGTTTGTAAACAGATTACGCGCCTCATCCTTCAGCATCACATTCGCCTTGGCTGCACCTTGGAACAAAGCAGAAATATCAAAACCATTCCAATCTGCGTTCAAGAAGAGACCATAAGTCAACTTCGGAGTATCATAATTATACGACAAGATTGTTTTATCATAGTCGTTCACCACCCCATCTCCATTCAAGTCAGCATAACGGATATCACCTACTGTCACTGTTTTATCATTGTATTGCAAAGGCGCATTGGCTACTTCCTCTTCCGTCTGAAACAGTCCTAAGGCAACCAGTCCGGTACGATAGTTCAAGGGGTGTCCTATATAGCGTTCATAAGGAGCAGCATTAGCAGCTTCATCCAATATGACCGCTTTGTTATTGGCATAAGCGATATTGCCGCGAACACCATAATTCACTTTACCCACACGGTTGTAGTGACTCAAGACCAATTCAAATCCGCGATTATCCACCCGCGCATAGTTTTCACTTGGAAGACTCCGTCCGAATGTTCCCGGAATAGAACGTGAGCGACTTCTTAAAATATCAGTAGTCTCCTTTTGGAAATAATCAAATTCCACGCCCAGTTTCCCATTCCACAATACAGCATCCAAACCTATATTCATCACTTTCGCTTTCTCCCAGGTTATATCATAATTCGGAAAGGTTCCATACAATATGGATTGCTGATGTTTTCCATCAAAAACCGCACCATATGTATTTGCTGTAGTCGTATAGGTATATTTATCAAGGAATTGGAAGGCAGAGACACGGTCATTACCCACTAATCCATAAGAGCCACGCAATTTCAATTGGTCTACAAAATCAACATTCATATTCTTCCAGAAATCTTCCTCGGAAAGACGCCATCCTAAAGAAAAAGCAGGAAAGAAGCCAAAACGTTTGCCTTTTGCAAAGTTGGCCGAGCCGTCATAGCGAGCAGAGAGTTCCACCAAATAACGTTCCGCATAATTGTAATTTATACGACCTACATATCCCAGACGGGCATCCTCACCACCTGTACCAGTAGTTGTCATCTCATCCGTACCTCCGGCAAATAATTGGTCGATCACATCCGAACTGTATTTCGTACGATAACCTTCAAGATTATCCTTATTACTTACGAATCCTTCGGTCAGCAACAATACATTGATGTCGTGCTTGCCGAATCGCTGCGCATAATTCAAGCTTAAGTTATAAGTGATTTCTTGCGACTGTCCGAAATATTCCTTTAACGATGTTTCCAATCCATTGGCACCATTCACCTTACTACCTGTTATTTCATTATTCTCATCAAAATCATAGGTCTTATAAGGCACACTGAATGTTTTTTGAAAATCATAATACTTTCTGTAAGAAGCCAATCCGGAAACGGACAATCCTTTCAGGACAAAAGGCAGTTCATGCTTGAAAGAAAGTGTACCATAAAAATTGTTATAATCATGGTTGTCGTATCCGGACGTCTTCAACATTTCTGCCGGATGCTCTCCGGTTGTGTTGACAGGCAATCCTGTAGCCTTATTATAAGCAGTCAGAATAGGCCGTTGCTGAATGATATTATCAAAGATCTTCCCCTCTGAATAATCCCTGTTCTCTGCTTTTGTCACATAAGCATCTACATTTACACTCACCGTTAAGTATTTTGTGATTGTGGCATCCACATTGGAACGGAAATTATAACGGGCATAACCACTGCCGTCAAACATACCTTCCTGATTAGTGTATCCCAATGAGAAGAAATATTTCACAGCGTCTGTACCACCGTTCACCGTGAGATTATGCGCCTGCTGAATGGAAAAGTTCTGCATACACAAGTCCCACCAGTCTGTACCTACCGAACCATCAGCAAATGAAGCCAATTCGTCTGCATCGAAATAGTTCGGATCATCTTCTTTAGTACCCATATTTTTTAAACCTGCATTATAAGTAGAAGCATACTCATACGCATTCATCAATTTCGGAAAACGGGTAGGCTGTGTCATACCGACACGACCATTGTAAGAAAAACGAGGCTTACCGGATGACCCACGTTTCGTGGTTACCAAAATAACACCGTTCGCAGCACGAGCACCATAAATAGCACCTGCTGAAGCATCTTTCAGGATAGTAATGTTTTCCACTTCATTAGGATCAAGATCTTTAAAATCCCGGACAATACCATCTACAACAGTCAAGACCGAATTATTCCCCCATGTACTTTTACCGCGAATAGATATAGAAGCTGAAGAGCCCGGTTTACCGGTACTGTTGGTCGCAATCAAACCAGGCAACATACCTGCTAAAGAATTAGCAATACTCGTATTGGGCATAGAAGCTAATTGCTTATTATCCATCGTAGCTACAGATCCGGTCAGATTGGCACGTTTTTGCGTACCATAACCCACCACTACAACCTCATCCAATTGTTCCAAGTCTTCTTGTAACACAATTTTCATCAACCCGTTTGTCGCTGCTTGGACTTCCCGTTCTTTGTACCCAATAAAAGTAAATCGAAGCATGGCTCCTTGTTTTACTTTTAGCTGAAAATTACCTTCCAAATCTGTCACTACCCCATTCGTAGTCCCTTTTTCTACGACAGATACTCCGACCATCGGTTCACCGGCAGTGTCTGTTACATTCCCTGTCACACGATCCTCGGTTTGTGCCACTGCATTGATAGCACTTACCAGAAACATCGCCAACACAATCAGTTGTCTTAAAAACAAGACTGATTTCCTTGTTTTGTTTTTCATTTAAAATACAATTAAAATTAGACATAATTACAAAGATTAATACAAACGAGCGTAAATCTTCATACGCACAAAGGTATGCTAGGACAATGCAAAATGCTTTAAATATATTCTCAATAACCATCTCACAACAAGAATTGAGACAGTCATGCAACAATTTGAGATAATAACGACAATAGCACAAACAGATACTGGAATTCATACAATTAAAAGATAAGAGTAATGAAAGCACAAAAGCAGAATACCATCCACAATTAAGCTCAAAGAAGCAGAACTGCACAAAAAATGAACGAATCATTTTATTCTCCCCCCAGTTTGCACTATCTTTGCAAAATAAAAGCAGTTGGTCGGTCTGTCGCTTGCGCTTCGGCGTATGAGGAAAGTCCGGGCAACACAGAGCATCCCACTTCCTAACAGAAAGCTGTCCGCGAGGGTAGAGTAACGTAGAAGAAAATAACC
>CAJMQU010000075.1 GCA_905215555.1 uncultured bacterium | reverse complement strand
TTATGAGTCCGCAGTCTGCCTATTTGCAAGCCGGCCATTTATATGACAGATATAAGGAATACTTTAATATCAAATAATATGAAACATCTATTGAAATATTTATTTATCTGTTACGCCTGTGCTGCCAACATGGGTGCGATGGCTCAGTCGGTTACAGATGTTAAGGGACAGGTGAAGTGCCAAGGCAAGGGGATGCCTGATGTTGTGGTGACAAACGGTTTTGATTGTGTATTAACCGATGCGGAAGGCAGATATGTTCTGCCGTATCATCGGGATGCGCGTTTTGTTTATGTAACGACTCCGGCAGGTTATCTTCCTCAAAGAGAAAAGAGCCTTCCTCATTATTATAAAAGAATAGGGAATGCGGTAGAGAACTATGATTTTACTTTGACGAAGAATCCGAAGAACGACAATAAGCACATTTGTTTGGTACAGTCCGATGTGCAGGCGTCTAAAACTGGTGATATTGAAGGATATGTGAAGTACTTGAAAGATATCCGTCAGTTCGTTGATAAGCAGAAAAAAAAGGATGTTTTTGTGTTGGATTGCGGAGATATTGTAGGCAACACTCCGACTATATTTCCTTCTTATATTCAATCTTCCGATGTTTTGGATCTTCCTTTCTACCGTGCTGTAGGCAATCATGATATGGAATACGGTGTACGTTCTTATGAACATTCCTATAAAACTTTTGAGGAATATTTCGGGCCTATTTATTACTCGTTCAATCGCGGTAAGGCTCACTATATTGTATTGAACAACTGTTTCTATATCAATCGCCATTATCGCTATATCGGCTATATTGACGAACGTACTTTACAATGGATTGAAAAAGACTTGTCTTTTGTGCCGAAAGACCATCTGGTTTTTGTAGCTATGCACATCCCGACAAGTTCTACCAAAGAATTGCAGTTCAATGCTCTGCTTCCTGATGAAACCAGTAATGCATCTAGCTTGTATGACCTTCTGGCCGGGTATGACGCACATATATTTACCGGACATACTCATTACAACTGGAATGTTGTGTTCAATGATAAGCTCATGGAACATAATACGGCTGCTGTTTGCGGTACTTTTTGGAAGGCTGATATTTGTACTGACGGTACTCCGAGTGGTTATGGAGTTTACGAAGTGGATGGTAACCAGGTGACCTGGAGATATAAGAGTGCCGGATATCCACTTGATTACCAGTTCAGAGGTTATCAGGTAGGTTCATCTGAAGAAAATCCGCAAGATATTATTGCCAATGTATGGAACTGGGATGAACAGTGGAAAGTAGAGTGGTATGAAAATGGCAAACGCATGGGTGAAATGCAGCGCTTTGAAGGATATGATCCGGAAGCTAAAATCATTTGCTCCGATAAAGAGCGGGTGGTGTATGACTGGATTATGCCGATAAAAACGGAACATCTGTTTAAAGCGACTCCGCAAGATAAAAATGCAGCCATTGAAATTGTGGTGACCGACCGTTTCGGCAATGTATATAAGCAAAATATAAAATAATATATCTATGAAGTCTACAATTAATATAGGTTATCTTGTTTTCCTGTCAGTGGTTGCCGCCTTAGGCGGTTTCTTGTTCGGATATGATACCGCTGTTATTTCCGGAACCATTGCACAGGTTACGGAACAGTTCGGGCTTGATGCCTTGCAACAAGGATGGTATGTGGGATGTGCCTTGATTGGTTCTATTGTCGGAGTGCTTTTTGCTGGAGTTCTGAGTGATAAGTTCGGTCGTAAGCTTACTATGGTTATTTCGGCGGTTTTATTTTCCACATCGGCCATCGGATGTGCTTTGTGTGCTGATTTTAATCAGTTGGTGGTTTACCGTATAATCGGTGGTATCGGCATTGGCGTCGTTTCTATTATCTCTCCGCTATATATATCGGAGGTTTCAGTTGCTCAGTATAGGGGGCGTCTGGTTTCTTTATATCAGTTGGCTGTGACGGTTGGCTTTTTGGGCGCTTATCTGGTAAACTATCAGTTGCTTGCCTATGCGGAAGGCCACACTAATCCGGGAACTGGCTGGTTCGATTTAATTTTTGTTACCGAAGTGTGGCGGGGAATGTTGGGAATGGAGACTCTTCCGGCTGTATTATTCTTTATTATAATTTTCTTTATACCCGAAAGCCCGCGCTGGCTGATACTGAAAGGGCAGGAGGTGAAGGCCACGAATATTCTGGAGAGAATCTACGTCTCTGCTAAGGAAGCTGCGTTCCAGGTGGATGAAACGAAATCGGTATTAACTTTTGAGGCAAAATCCGAATGGTCTCTCCTGTTGCAACCCGGGATTTTCAAGGCTGTCATTATCGGAGTGTGTATTGCAATATTGGGACAGTTTATGGGAGTTAATGCGGTTCTTTATTACGGTCCGTCCATTTTTGAAAATGCAGGCTTGTCGGGCGGCGACTCTCTTTTCTATCAGGTTCTGGTAGGGCTGGTAAATACTCTGACTACGGTGCTGGCACTGATTATCATTGATAAAGTAGGACGTAAGAAACTGGTTTATTATGGAGTTTCGGGCATGATTGTTTCTTTGTTGCTTATTGGGTTCTATTTCTTGTTTGGCGACTTTTTGGGTGTTTCAAGTATCTTCCTGCTTATATTCTTTTTATCTTATGTATTCTGCTGTGCTGTTTCTATCTGTGCGGTGGTGTTTGTGCTTCTTTCTGAAATGTATCCTACTAAAGTTCGTGGATTGGCTATGTCCATTGCCGGATTTTCTTTATGGATCGGAACGTATCTTATCGGCCAGCTGACCCCCTGGATGCTCCAGAATCTTACCCCTGCCGGAACATTCTTCTTGTTTGCCGTTATGTGCGTCCCCTATATACTTATTGTTTGGAAACTCGTTCCCGAAACGGCTGGAAAGTCATTGGAGGAAATTGAACGTTACTGGACCGGTTCCAAATAGAAATCGACCTTAATTTACAATATATAAAATAGAGAATTATGGATTTTAAAAAATTAGCTGCTCTTTATAAGGACGAACTGATGGAAAACGTTCTTCCTTTCTGGCTAGAACATTCTCAGGATCACGAGTTCGGCGGGTATTTCACTTGTCTGGACCGTCAAGGTAATGTTTTCGATACAGATAAGTTTATTTGGTTGCAAGGCCGTGAGGTATGGTTGTTTTCAATGCTTTACAATAAGGTAGAGAAGCGTCGGGAATGGCTGGATTGTGCCATTCAAGGCGGAGAGTTCCTGAAAAAGTACGGTCATGATGGAAATTACAATTGGTATTTCTCTCTTGACCGTATGGGACGTCCCTTGGTCGATCCTTATAATATTTTCTCTTACACTTTTGCAACCATGGCTTTTGGGCAACTTAGCCTTGCCACCGGAAATCAGGAGTATGCGGATATTGCTAAAAAAACGTTTGAAATCATTTTGTCCAAAGTTGATAATCCGAAAGGCAAGTGGAACAAACTTCATCCCGGCACGCGTGATTTGAAGAATTTTGCTCTCCCTATGATCTTGTGCAACTTGGCTTTGGAAATAGAACATTTGCTCGATAAGGATTATCTGGAGAGGACGATGGAAGTATGCATCCGCGAGGTGATGGAGGTCTTTTACCGTCCGGAGCTGGGAGGCATTATAGTAGAGAATGTACAGAGTAATGGTGAACTTTCCGATTCTTTCGAAGGGCGGCAGGTAACTCCGGGGCATGATATTGAAGCTATGTGGTTCATTATGGATTTGGGCAAGCGCCTGAACCGTCCCGAGCTGATAGAAAAAGCGAAAAATGTGACTTTAACCATGCTCGATTATGGCTGGGATAAAGAATATGGAGGCATTTACTACTTCATGGACCGCAAGGGATATCCTCCCCAGCAATTGGAATGGGATCAGAAACTGTGGTGGGTACACATTGAAACGCTCATTTCCCTGTTGAAAGGATATCAGCTTACGGGGGATGAAAAGTGCCTGGAATGGTTCGAAAAAGTCCATGACTATACATGGAGCCATTTCAAAGATTCGGAATATCCAGAGTGGTTTGGCTACCTGAACAGGAGAGGGGAGGTGTTGTTACCGCTGAAGGGCGGGAAATGGAAAGGCTGTTTCCACGTACCCAGAGGGCTCTACCAATGTTGGACAGTGCTGGAAGAGATTATAAAGTGAGAATGAAATATTTAATACTATGAATCGACGAAATTTTCTAATGACTTTAGGCTTGGGAGCTGCCGGTATGCTAATGCCGGGAATTTCGCAGGCTGGGATTTTGCAGGAAGCTGTCCGGAATCCTAAAATCAAGCCGATATCCGGTTCTTGGTTTGAGTTCCAGCATCCGGGAGGGAAAGAAGGCGTGTATTGGGATAAGGATCTGAGGAATTTTACTGCGGCCCAGTGGCGGGAGAAAATCCGTGAAATCCGTGAAACGGGTATGGAATATCTGGTTATGATGAATGTGGCTTCCCACGGTTTCGCATTTTATGATACGGATTTGGCTCCTAAGTTCAAGATGGGTTGTGAAGATCCCATTGAAACGGTCCTTGCGGCAGCCGATGAGTTTGGGGTCAAATTCTTTGTCAGCAATGACTACTGGGCGTTGGACCTGGACGCTGTGAAGATGATGACCGATAAAGAGCTGGGAAGGAAGAGAGCCAAATCTATGGAAGAGATTTATGCGAGATACGGGCATCATAAGAGTTTCTACGGATGGTATTTTCCTAATGAATCATGGCTGGACCCTTATTTCGGTGAATATGTTATCCCGTATGTGAATGAGTGTGCACAGATAGCCAAATCTTTGAATGCCAATTGCGTCAATATCATCGCACCTTATAATATTAAGGCCGAGAAATGTGATGATACATTTATCAGGCAATTAGAGCAGCTTAATGTGGAGATTGTAGCCTATCAGGATGGAGTAGGAGTGGGCGTGACTACATTCGAGCAATCAGCCCGTGCCTTTGAAAATCTGTCTAAGGCGCATCAGAAGGCCGGTCGTTCAAGAATATGGGCGGATATGGAACTTTTCTACTTTGAGCAGACCACTCATGGCAGCCTGATTTCAGCTGATTTTGACAAAAGGATTATCCGTCAGATGGAAGCCATATCTCCGTTCGTAGATAAGATTCTGGTATATCAGTATCTTGGTATCATGAACAAACCCGGCTCATTGGCTCACGCCGGGTTGCGCGACGAATCTGTCAGACTGTATAATCAGTATATGAATTGGTATAGAAAACAGGATTTTAAATAATGAATACTATGAAACGATTATTTATCATCATAAACTTGATACTGGCATTTACCCATGTTTCGGCGCAGAACCCGGAGTTTGCTCTTCCTTCCATCATCAGCGATCATGCGGTGATGCAACGGAACTCCGAGGTAAAACTCTGGGGATGGTGTCCGAGTGTATGGGATCTGAAGATTGTATGCAGTTGGGCGCCGGCGGATACGATTCATGCGAAATCGGATATGCACTGCGCTTGGGAAGCCTATATTCGTACTCCTGAATCAGCAGGCCCCCACAGTATTCGTTTTTATGGTTGGGAAAACAAGTTGGAAAGGGAAGTGAACGACATCTTGATGGGAGAAACATGGTTGTGTTCCGGTCAGTCTAATATGGAATATATAATGAGCTATCCGGTTCTGGATGCCGGTGATGTCACAAAAGCCTTGGAGAATAAGCAAGTACGTTTTTTCAAAATAGCTAAAGCGACTTCCAAACATCCGGTAGAACGCATCCAGGGGAAATGGGAGATCTGTTCTCCTGAGACATACAAAGATTTCAGTGCTGTCGCTTTCTTCTTTGGCCAGCATTTGAATGAAGCGTTAGGCGTACCTGTGGGACTGATCGGCTCTTATTGGGGAGGGACGGCCATAGAACCCTGGATTGACGAATTTACTTTCAATCACGAAAAAGAATTGTATGTGTTGTCACAGAAGCAGCAAGTTGCCGGCTGGTCTCCTACGGCTAATTCGTCCATTTACAATGCAATGATCCATCCTGTTAAGAACTACACTATTGCAGGAGTTATCTGGTATCAGGGAGAAGCCAATAATGAACGGGCCGCTGATTACGGTTCTCTGTTTGACGGCATGATACGAGGTTGGAGAAACGAGTTCCACCGCTTTTTACCTTTCTATTTTGTGCAGATTGCTCCGTGGAACGGATATGCCGGCAGAAATGCTGCTTACCTGCGTGAGCAGCAGGCAGACGTGGCTGCAACGCTGCACAACACCGGAATGGTGGTAGTCGGTGATTTGGTGAATGATATAGCCGATATTCATCCGAGCCTGAAAAAACAGGTAGGTGTTCGTCTGGCCAATATGGCGTTGAAAAAGACATATCACAAGGAGGAGATACAACCTTATTCTCCGATGTTGAAGTCTGTCCGTACGGAAGGACGCAAAATGATTGTTACCACTACCGCCCTTGGAAAATTGACGTGTAAAAATAAAGCCATCCGGAACTTTGAGATCGTGGATCAGGCGGGAGAAGTATATCCGGCAGATGCCAGACTGCTGAAAAATGGCGAGATCAGCGTATCCTCGGCGAAAGTAAAAGTTCCGCTTGCCGTGCGCTATTGCTTTACGAATGATGCGATTCCGGATTTATTTGATAGTAACGGGTTGCCATTGGCACCATTTAGAACAGACAGAAAGAAATGAAAAAATATTTATTAAGCATATTTAGTTGCCTGCTGGGCTTTTCTTGTTTGGCTCAGACTTCCGGTTTGAAGTTCCACGACGGAAAGTTTAAGATTGTACAGTTCACAGACCTGCACTGGGTAGAAAGTGATTCTTATAAACTGAAGAATGACAGTACTTACAATCTGATGCGTGAGATTATCCGCACGGAGCGTCCTGATATTGTGATTCTGACGGGTGATGTGGTTGTTTCCTGGAATGCTCTTCGGGGGTGGAAAAGGCTGGCCGGCCTGTTTGCAGAAGAAAAGATGCCATTTGCCGTAACTTTCGGAAACCACGATGAAGAGACGGATATGAACAATGCTCAAATACTTGAGTATCTGCGCACCGTGCCCTATAATCTGACATTTGATGCGGAGAAGCTTTCCGGCTCCGGCAACTGTGCGCTTCCGGTGCTTTCATCTGACGGGAAATCGGAGAAGTGGGCTTTGTATCTGATGGATTCCCACAATCTTACCCAAGACCGCTCTTTCGGATATTACGACTGGATTAAACACGACCAGATCGATTGGTATCGTAAGACGAGCGATCAGTTTACGGCACGCAACAAACGTACTCTGCCGTCACTGGCATTCTTCCATATACCTCTGCCCGAACATGAAACTGCAAGGTGGGCATGCCGTGAATTCGGTGAAAAGCAAGAAGGAGTTTGTGCCTCCAACGTCAATTCGGGATTGCTTTCTTCCTTTATAGAGAAGAAAGACGTGATAGGTGTGTTTGTGGGGCATGACCATAATAATGATTATATGGTGGACTGGAACGGCAATATAGCTTTGGCTTACGGACGCAAGACGGGATATCCCTCTGCCTATAACGAGGTTCTGAGCCGGGGTGCCCGCATTATCAACCTGCACGAAGATGAAGCCAGTTTTGATTCGTATATCACCGACCTGAATGGGACTTACTTCCACTATACCTTCGAGCAGAAAAATCAGGGTACCGGTATTCCCCGTTTCAGTGGCTCTTTTATACAAGAGTTTTTAGTAGCCGACTGGGAGGATGCACGCTGGGATCGGGAGATGGAAATGTTTAAGGAAGCCGGTATGAAATACCTAATCTATGCTCCCTCGCTTCTGACTGATGAAAAAGGAAAGACCACCACCAACTATCCGTCGTCGCTGGCTAAGAAGAAGCTACAGAACAAGACGCTGGAGAAATGTTTGCGTAGTGCTCAGAAAAACGGAATTAAGGTTTTTATCGGATTGAACTTCAACGAAAGATGGTGGAAAGTGGATTATGATGCAGACTGGCTGGTCGGTCAAATGGAAATCGGTAATAAAGTGGCGGATGAGTTGGTCGCTTTATATAAGGGAAAGTATCCTGATGCCATGTATGGTTGGTATTGGGTTTGGGAAGTGGACAATCTGAACTGTATGACGGCTGAGCGTCAGGCCATTCTGGCAAAGGCTTTAAACACGAATCTGAATCATCTCTCTGAAATAACTCCCGATATGCCATTCATGCTGTCTCCTTTCATGAATCATAAGGTGGGAGGAAACGCGGAAGAGTATGGAAAAATGTGGGAGAATGTCTTTGCACAGACTCAGTTCAGGTTCGGTGATATTTTTGCTCCGCAGGATTGTGTTGGGGCCGGTGGCCTGAACCTGGATAATCTGTCGGATTGGTTCTCTAAATTGAAGCAGGCGGTCAATACCAAACCGGGGTTGAAGTTCTGGGGAAATGTAGAGACGTTCGACCAGCAGTTCTGGGTTAGTGCTCCGCTGACGCGTGTAAAGAAACAGTTGGATATAGTGAATGGATATGTAAGCAATCTCATTTGCTTCGCTTATAGCCATTACAACAGTCCGTTTGTAGTGAGCAATGAATATCATCAAGCCTACCTGCAATATTGTAAAGAAGGGAAACTTCCTAAAGTGAATGTTCCTCAGGATGTGAAAAACGTCCTAAGGCTGAAAACATCCAAAGGTGTGGAAATCAGATGGATTCCCGGTAGCCTGGAGCATGTGACCGGTTTCAATGTTTACAGTAACGGTACATTATTAAAGAAACTTCAGGTACATGGAAATGATTTTCCGGCTTCTTTCACGGACAAAGAGGGCACTGAAGATAATGTATATGAAGTATCTGCTTATAATGTGCTGGATGAAGAGTCTGCCAGACAAAAAGCTGTAAATAAAAAGTAAACATATGCATTATTCCCCCCAAGGCAGTGACGGATGCAAGCGTTGAGGTTTGTATGCCATAAACCTCAACTTTACATTTGCCAAGTAGAGGTTTACATTTGCCAAGTAGAGGTTTACACTCTATAGGCTGCAATGCGGCATCGTTCAGGGGGAGAAATGCAGAAGTCATAAAATGAAATTTTGTTTTTAACTAAAAAAAGTCCTATGAAGAATATAACCTTTATCGTTTATATTTTTGCAATTGTTGTGCTGTGTGCAGGATGCGGATCCGCACCGTCTCAAACAGCAGTTCCGTCTGAGGTGACGATGACGAAAGAAGTGCTGGCCGACAAAATAAAAGGCGGCTGGGCAGCCAAGACCATCGGCTGCACCTATGGCGGACCTGTGGAATTCCTGCACAACGGTACGATGATTCAAGATTACACTCCCATAAAATGGTCCGAAGACCGGGTGAAATTTTACTTTGACACCTTTCCCGGCTTATACGATGACTTGTATGTAGATATCATTTTCGTCAATGTATTTGAACGCTTGGGGCTGGAGGCGCCGGCCGATTCATTCGCAATAAGCTTTGCCAATGCAGGCTTTCCGTTGTGGCATGCCAATCAGGTTGCCAAGTACAATATAAAGCAAGGTATCATGCCGCCCATGTCCGGCCATTGGCTGAATAATCCTCATGCTGACGACATCGATTATCAGATTGAAGCGGATTTTGCAGGTCTGATGGCTCCGGGTATGCCTAATACGGCTTCTGAAATATCCGATAGGGTAGGACACATCTTCACTTATGGTGATGGATGGTATGGCGGTGTATATGTCGGCGCTCTGTATTCGATGGCTTTCGTCTCGGATGACGTGGAAGTGGTGGTTTCGGAGGCGTTGAAGACCATTCCCGCGCAGAGTGATTTCTATCGTTGCATGAAGGACGTGATAGATTGGTACAGGCAATATCCGGACGACTGGAAACAGACATGGTTCGAATGTCAGAAGAAGTGGACCTCGGAAGTGGGCTGTCCGGATGGTGTGTTCGCACCGTTTGATATTGATGCGAAAATTAACAGTGCCTATGTGATTATGGGATTGCTGTATGGCGGGAAGGACTTCTTTACCACGATCGATATAGCTGCCCGTTGCGGACAGGATTCCGACTGTAATGCAGCCACTGCCGCAGGCATTTTAGGAACGATGATAGGGTATGCCAATATTCCGGAAAACTGGAAGGAAAGCCTTTATGGAATCGAGGATATACCTTTTGCATATACCGATGTGTCTTTGAATAAATTGTCGGAACTGGGCTTGAAACATGCGCTGCAAGTGATCGAGAAAGAAGGCGGTAGAGTAGAGGAATCCCAGGTGACCATTAAAACCCAAAAGCCCGTTGCCGTGAAATATGAGAAAGCATTCGAGGGACATTATCCCGTAGATAAGGTGGCGGTCAACACGGTTTTGCAAGATAAGGCG
The DNA here is from genome assembly GCA_905215555.1 of uncultured bacterium. Taxonomy (GTDB): domain Bacteria; phylum Bacteroidota; class Bacteroidia; order Bacteroidales; family Bacteroidaceae; genus Bacteroides. Next base: position 1,864 of record CAJMQU010000075.1, on the reverse strand, counting down.
GAATGGATGTTCGGCGGTATAGGCTTTGTATTGAAAGGGTATGTGAAATGTGCGGATGAGAGCTATGTGGCACAGGTTGAAATGTATATTGATGACAATCTGATTGAAACCGCCAATCTGCCGGTGGCAAAAGCATCCTCCATTGATGACAGGAGAGTGGATCTTTTCCACAGATATCAGTTACAGAACATCACCCATACAGTGAACTTTAAATGGCTGAATCCCCGTAAGGATGCGCAAGTCTATTTGGGCGAGGCCATGATTTATTCGGATAAGCAAAACTTTAATCACTAAATATGTATACTATGAAACAGAATTTTCGAGCGATGTTATTGAGTTTGTTGGCAATGTCGATTTCATTACCGGCAATAACCGCATGCACGGGTAATGATACTTCCGGTAAGCCGGCAGTGGAAAAAGCCGATAAACCGGCAACAGGGGTGAAGCCTATTACCGGTACATGGATAAATCTGGCCTATAAGGATGTGCGCAATAAATATACGAATCCTCAGAACTTTGACAATACAGACCCGAAGCTGTGGGAAGCCAAGGTGCGTGAACTGTCGGCTATGGGCATTGAATACTTGGTTTTCATGGAAGTGGCTAATGAGGGTAAGGCTTATTATCCTTCTGAAATGATGCCCTGGTTATACGACAAGAGTATGAAAAGCCCCGTAGATGCTATCCTTGACGAAGCTGCAAAGCATAAAATGAAGGTATTCATGAGCACCGGTTGGGCGAAAGACCAGGATGATAACCTGCTCGATCCGGCAATCAAGGAACGCCAGCTTCAGATTATGGAAGAGCTGACATCCCTTTATAAAAACCATAAAGCTTTCTATGGCTGGTATCTACCGGTAGAAGATTGCCTTTGTCCTATTTTTGCCGAACATGCCGTACAATCAGTCAATACATTGGTTGAGAAAGCCCGAACTCTGACTCCCGGTAAGAAAACCCTGATTTCTCCTTATGGCATTGGTCTGTCGGAGTTTGATAATCCGGACTATGAGAAGCAAATGGCAAAACTGAAAGTCGATATCATTGCTTATCAGGATGAAGTAGGATGTGTACGTGATAAATTCACCCTTCCCCGTCTGAAGAAGAACTGGCAAAGAATGCGCGATATTCACAATCGCCTGAATATTGAGATGTGGGCTAATTGTGAGACATTCACATGGGAGGAAGGTACGAACGACCGTCAGTCAGCGTTAATTCCGGCTGCCTATCCCCGTCTGCTCTCCCAGCAGGCAGCTGCCTCGGCGGCGGGAGTAGACCGTATTATTTCCTTCATGTTTTTCGGTATCATCGAAGATCCGGAATCTCCTTATCAACTGGGACAGCCGGTGTGGTCCAATGATATATGCAATAAATATATGGCATGGAAAAACGGTGATATCTACTGGAAAATGTTTGAAGCTGCTTTGCTTGAGAAACTGGCGAATGCGGCTACTCCTGAGATGGTGAGCGAGGCCGGTATGAAAGCTCTGCTGGACGGTGAGGTGGCCGAAGAAAGCAGTGAAGACCGCCGATGGGTGAAGTTTGAGCAGGGACACCATGAAGTAGTGGTGGATTTGCAGAAGAAAACTCCGGTTAAGAGTGTCATGGTTCGTACATTGAATTACAATCCGGAAGGGATTAACACTCCGCTGAAGGTATATGTATATACTTCGGAAGACGGGAAAGACTATAGCCTGGCCTCCATCAAAGATGCTCCTTACTTCCCGAATAACAAGTATGACGCCTGGATCGACGGGATACTGTTTGATAAGCTAAACGCGAATACACGTTATCTGAAGGTGGCTTTTGATGCACCTCAGAAAGTGTATATGGATGAATTGTTCATTAATCCTGCCATAAAATAGAA
>CAJMQU010000074.1 GCA_905215555.1 uncultured bacterium | reverse complement strand
ACCATAGCGGCTTCGCGATTGAAGCGGACGGAGTGACGGTCATTATCGATTACTACAAAGATTCCTCTGAAGCGGAATACAATAAAGGTATCGTTCATGACTATCTGCTGGGAAGACCCGGAGAACTATATGTACTCTCTTCCCACTTTCACCCCGACCACTTTAATCGCGAAGTTCTTTTATGGAAGGCCGAGCACCCGGATATTCACTACATCTTCTCTAAAGACATCCTGAAGCACCGTCGTGCCACGCGTGAGGATGCCACTTATATTAATAAAGGTGACGTGTACGAAGACCGGAATATCCGTATCGAAGCATTCGGTTCCACGGATGTGGGAATCTCGTTCCTGATTGACCTGCAAGGTGTCCGGCTGTTTCATGCCGGCGACCTGAACAACTGGCATTGGAGCGAAGAATCCACCCCGCAAGAAATCCGGAAAGCGGAAGGTGACTTCCTTGCCGAAGTAAAATGCCTCCAACAGACTGCCCCTTCAGTAGACGTAACCATGTTTCCTGTGGACAACCGCATCGGAAAAGATTATATGAAAGGCGCGGAACAGTTCGTGGAACGGATAAGAACCACTATATTTGCGCCTATGCACTTCAGCGAGGAATACAAGGGCGGAAATGCTTTCCGTACATTTGCTGAAAGCAAAGGGTGTCGTTTTCTGTCCATAACCCGCCGGGGAGAAAGTTTTGATATAACTCAATAAAACATACCTATTATGAAAAATTTGACACAATTTCTTTTAGTATTGTTATGCATCTGTCTGCCGACTAACATGTTTGCGGACCAGAATAAAGACAAAGATGACGACAGCAAGTATCTGGTGGGCGCAGTGCCCGAAGTAGACGGTAAAGTCGTATTTACCAAAGAATTCAGCATCTCCGGCATGTCACAAGAAGAAATCTTCAAACGCATGCAAAACTGGATGGAAGCACGTTTGAAAAAGAATGAAAACAACAGCCGTGTAGTTTATACCAATGTTGAAGAAGGACAAATCGTGGGTACCGGTGAAGAATGGATTGTGTTCAGCTCAAGTGCACTTTCACTGGACCGTACCAAGATTCTCTATCAGCTTTCTGTAGTTTGCGCACCCGAAAAGTGTACAATGGAAGTAGAAAAAATCCGCTATAACTACCGCGAAGGAAAAGAAAAGTATACAGCGGAAGAATGGATTGTAGACAAGTATGCACTGAACAAAGCCAAAACTAAATTAGTGCGCGGACTTGCCAAATGGCGTAGAAAAACAGTTGACTTTGTAGACGACCTTGCCCTAGGAGCAGCCGAAGCCTTAAGTGCTTCTACAGCCAACAAAGCAACCGAGGCAGCTCAGCCCAAAGAAGAAAAGAGTGTAATCAATTCCGGTCCGATAGTTATTGCACCCAAGACAGCAGTTGAGGTGAAAACTCCGGCAGAAACCACAAAAGTTACAGTGATTCCTGCCACTCCGCTCACTCCTGCCACTCCTGCCGCTTCAAACACAGTGTCGGGTTACAAGGAAATAGCTCCCGACCAATTGCCGACTAATGCCATCCAGATGGGCGCAGGCAAATTAGTGCTTGTAATCGGATCGGATGCCTTCAACATGACCATGATGACGGCTAATGCCGGGGGATCATTGGGTAAATCATCAGGTAAGTCTGTTATATTCAGCTTCCTCTCTCCCGATCAGCCTTACGAACAAATGGAGAAAGCCGAAACATATACAGTGCGTTTCTATCTGGCCAACCAGACCGAGCCGTCTGTTGTTCTGGAATGCAAAAAGATGCCTTCACAAGCTCCTATGGAAGGTCAGCCACGCATGTTTGTGGGTGAGATTGTGAAAGCGTTCGTAAAATAAAGATAAACTATAAATAATAGAATGATGAATTGCCGTGCCGCCATACTGCATAGCAATTCATCATTCTTGATTAATAACCTAACAGTTAACAATATGGAAGTAAAAAGTAAATTTGACCATTTCAATATCAATGTCAGCAATTTGGAACGCAGCATCGCTTTCTACGAAAAGGCATTGGGACTGAAAGAACATCATCGCAAAGAAGCTTCAGACGGCTCTTTCACATTGGTTTATCTGACAGACAGCAGCACAAGTTTCCTGCTGGAACTGACATGCCTCAAAGACCATCCGCAGGCTTATGAGCTGGGAGAGAACGAAAGCCATTTGTGCTTCCGCGTAGCAGGTGATTATGATGCTATCCATCAATATCACAAAGAAATGGGATGGGTATGTTTCGAAAATACAACTATGGGATTATACTTCATTCATGACCCGGATGACTACTGGATTGAAATTCTTCCGGTAAAATAAGGATAAAGAGTGATAAAAGAAGGCATGGCAAAAGTCATATTGTGTATTTAGGGCGAATGATTATTCGCCCCTACATGTATTGTGCCAACGCTTGTAGTGGTGAATAATCATTCGCCCACATATAGTATCACTCTTTATTTATGACGATTCGCCCTTTTCTTCCGTATATCTGCTTTCATCTTGGCAGCACCGGAACCATGTTTTCCGGTAATATACGATTTCTTCTTGGCTTTAGTCTTTATCTTTCCGTCTTCCTTGGGTTTATCTTTCTTTCCTTTAAAGACGATACCGCCCATCATTGCATCTTCTATACTCATATATTCGATTTCTTTTTATTATTATTTGACCGGTACAAAGATAGTTTTTTTCTGCCAATGGATGGCATTTTTCGTATCTTTGCGCCAATTTTAAAAGATTGAATAGAATGAATACCGCTCTGCTTTCTGCTGATAAAGATCCGATGGGAGCTGCCATCGCTGATTACTTCAAACGACATAAGGCTGACCGCCTGCAAGTCTTCTCTTCACAATTTGATGAAGACGAAATACCGGTGAAAGAGTTATTCCGTACGGAAAAACAAATGCCCGTTCTGGAACGTAACGCCCTGCAACTGGCTACGGGCAAGATTCTGGATGTAGGTGCCGCAAGCGGTTGCCACAGCCTTGCTTTGCAAGAAGCGGGCAAAGACGTGCATGCCATTGATATTTCACCTCTTTCGGTAGAAGTGATGCAGCAACGAGGCGTACGGCATGCCACACTGACCAATCTGTTCGATGAACATTTTTATGAAACCTATGACACGATATTAATGCTGATGAACGGTTCGGGCATTATAGGTAAATTGGGAAATCTGCCTGTTTTCTTCAAAAGGATGAAGCAATTGCTTCGCCCGAACGGATACATTCTTATGGATTCCAGCGATTTACGTTATTTATTTGAGGAAGAAGACGGAAGTTTTGTCATCGATTTGGCAGGCGACTATTACGGAGAAGTCGATTTTCAGATGCAATATAAGAATATTCGGGGAGAGCCGTTTGACTGGCTTTACATCGATTTCCAAACACTCAGCTTTTATGCAGCAGAGAACGGTTTCCAGGCGGAATTAGTAAAAAAAGGAAAACACTACGATTATTTAGCCAAGTTGACCTTAAAATAAGGTCAACTTGAACTTTAAAATATTTACTACTTTGCCAACATTTCGTCTATCTTCTTCACCAATGCGGCAAATTCTTGCTCGTTATACAAGCGGGTCAGCATCACAATGCGCCCCTCTTTGTCAATAAGTACATTACGGGTGATTCCCGCCTTACGCAACGCATATTTGGCAAATATATCTGCATCGGGATCTAATCCTAACGGATAAGTTACACCAGTTGATTTGCCGAATGTAATCACTTTATCCAGCGGTTCATCACGGTCTATTCCGATAAGGGCAAAACCGGGATTATTTTTGTGCTTCAACCAGATATCCTTTTCTATGAAAGGCATCTCTTTACGGCAAACACCGCACCAACTGGCTGTAAACTGCAACATCACTACCTTACCGCGAAGTTCGGAAAGAGTAACTATCTTGCCATCTGTCAGGGTGATAGTAAAGTCGGGAGCCATCTCCCCTACTTTCACAATGTAGCCGACATCATCGACAGCCACTTCCTGTGCCTTCCCCGACAAGCTACAAAGGGCAAACAGGACAAAAATCAGACTTTTCACTACTTTCATTAATCTTATGTTTTCAATGTTTACTCAAAACGGAAACAATAACGGGAGCACAAATATCATCACAATTCCCATAATTATCTGTAAAGGCAAACCAACTTTAACATAATCCATGAATGTATAACGTCCCGCCTGCATCACCAGTGCATTGGGCGGAGTAGAAAACGGAGAAGCAAAGCACATACTTGCCGCCACAGTAACAGCAAACAGAAACGGGAAAGGACTCAACTCCAACTGTATTGCGGACTGGAGGGCAATAGGAGCCAGAAGCACCGCCGTGGCTGTGTTACTGATAAACATAGTCATCAGCGAAGTAGTGAAGTAAATACCTGCCAACAGTACATAAGGTCCATAACTACCCAATCCGTTTACCAACGATTTAGAAACTAAATCAGATGCTCCAGTCTTTTCTAATGCCAATGACATAGGCATCATGGCAGCTATCAGTACGATACTTTCCCAGTTGATAGTCTTATATGCCGCCTCCACATTGCGGAAACAACCGGTAAGCACCATCAACAAGCCTGCAATCATTACTGCCGTTACGGGAGCAACCGGTATGAAATCGAACATCATCATTACCACCATCCCCAACATGATGATCGCGGCAACAGGTGCTTTATGGTTAAGCGTCACTTTTGCAGCCTCAGCCAGCGGTTGACCGAGCACTACCCAATCCGAAGGATCATCATTCAAACGGGCTATATTCTCCCAAGTGCCCTGCACCAGCAACACATCTCCCGAGTGCATTTTTTCGTCTTTCAGGTTCTTTAGGATGTATTGGCGTTTGCGCTGAATGCCCAGAATATTCACACCGAATTTCTCGCGGAAACCGGAATCCTTCACCGGCTTATTCACCAGATTGGATGCAGGCATCAATACAATCTCAGCAATACCGATTTCATTGAATTCCAGTTCTTCACTCTTTGATTCTACCGCGCCCTCCACTATATGTGTATCCAGTAGCCTCAAGGCATTTTCTTCAGCAAAGCGTTTCACATTTGAAAAATCGCCCAGTACATAAAGAATATCATTCTCCTGAATAACCGTATTGGCAGCTGCCATTTCCTGACTCATCGTCTTGAAGAAATGACGGCGGGAAGAGGAAGACTGGCGGCGAACTTCCATAATTCCCACATTATAACGTTGCGGTATGTTTAATTCCTGTATGGTTTTTCCGGTTAAAAAAGATTTGCTCTCCACCTGCACCCGACATAAATTTTGGAACAACTGGTACTCTCCCGCCAACTCTTTCAGTGATTTATTCCTTTTCCCTCTACGGGTTTTATCTCCTTTTTTGGTCAGGAACATTTTGCTCAATGGAATCAGCACTATCAACCCAACAGTGACACACACCAAACCTACGGGAGTGAACGAAAAGAAGGTAAGTGGCGCATATCCCGCAGAAGTCAATGCTTCCTGTATAACAAGGTTAGGCGGCGTACCAATCAGCGTCATCATGCCCCCCATGCTACTGGCAAATGCAAGTGGCATCAACAGACGGCTGACATTGATTTGTGAACTCATAGCCATACTGACTACAATAGGAAGCATTAAGGCCACCGTTCCAGTATTGCTGACAAAAGCACCGATAAAGGCAGTCACCAATATGATGAGAACAAATAGTTTCAGTTCACTGTTACCGGCCAATTTCAGGATACGACTACTTATCATCTTCGCCAGTCCCGTCTGGAAAATAGCGCCTCCCACAACGAACAACCCAATCATCATTATCACTACAGAATTGGAGAAACCAGTCAGAGCCTCCTCCGGCGTCAGAATGCCGGATATGATTAACAACACTAATGCACAAAGCGCCACTAAATCTGAGCGTACCTTGCCGCTCATGAAAAATATTGCAGAAAGAAATAAAATAATGAGAGTAATATACATATAGATATAAAATTTGTCTATTTATAAACACTTCAACACCTTTTTTTGTTCTATGGAGTTGCAAATATCACAAAAATCAGAACGATGAACAAGAGAATGAATCCTTTTTGAACTAAATAAACGACAAATATCTCACTAAATTCACAATAAAAGGTGGATTATTAACAATATATTCATACCTTTGAATCCGGGAACAATAACATGGGCTTATACTTTTTATCAGTTAAATTCTATAACAATAATGGAAAACGACAACACAATTACAGGCACCTTCAACGGAACAATCCATCTGGAATATCTGCCATGTATTAATTATGCAATGATCCACAATCATGTGCCTTCATGCAATTTCTGCGAACTCCTGAATAATGATGAGGTTGACTGGAACCATATCAAGATTGCAATAGACGGAGAACTCATTAAACATTCGGAAGTTACTCTTGAGATAATTCCGCACGGACAAAACGTTCAAATCAATAACCTGGAGATATCGCCCAAAAACGGAAAACTGATAGAACTGACGGAAGGTATCGATACCCATTTCAATTTGTCGATTACCATCTCCGACAAAATTGTCCATCAACAAACATTCCCCATCAAACTGATGGCTTATGACCAATGGACCGGTGTCCACATCATGCCCGAACTTTTAGCCACTTTTGTCACCCCCAATCACCCCATACTTTCAAGAGTAAGTGTAAAAGCATCACAATTCCTGGAGAAGTGGACAGGCAGCTCTGCCCTAGATGAATATCAGACACAGGACCCTAATCGTGTGCGTGCTCAGGTAGCTGCCATTTATGAAGCACTCCGGTCTGAATCTTTAATATATTCCACACTTCCGGCCAGTTTTGAAACGATGGGACAACGCATACGTCTGGTGGACAATGTGCTCACCAGCAAGTTGGGCACGTGTATTGACCTGACTTTGCTCTATGCCTCTTGCTTGGAAGCGATCGGAGTCCATCCTCTGTTAGTCTTATTAAAGGGACACATATTTATAGGCGCATGGCTCACTGAAGATATCTATCACCAAACAATAGGAGATGACGCTTCTTTTCTTCTGAAAGGAAGCGCAAACGGCATCAGCGATATTGTATTAGTAGAAACAACAGCTCTCACGTCCTCTCAGAATATCTCGTTTGAAGAAGCGGTGACAACAGCTCAAAGAGAACTCAAAGAAGAAAGCAAGTTTGAACTATTCATTGATGTATATAGGTGCAGGCTCGATAAAATCCGTCCATTGCCACAGCGTATAAACCATAACGGTGAATGGCAAATCGAAAACAACGGTATAGAACACGAAAATGCAACCCAAAAAATAAATCAGTTGGACCGATACGAAATAAAGCTGGAAGACAGTAAAGAGAAAATAACGAAGCAGATTATTTGGGAAAGGAAATTACTAGACTTTTCCCTACGCAATAATCTGATCAACATCAAACTTGGCAGAAGAGTCATACCTTTCATTTCTTTTGCAATAGATCATTTGGAAGATCATTTGCAAGCCGGAGAGATTTATCAGATATTAGCCAGTCCCACTAAAAATAAAATAGAACCCGGAGAAACAGGATTATATGATTCTTCACTTTGTAAGGAAAACTTAGAAGAGCTAGTTATCAATGAACTGAAAAACAAGAAACTCCGTTCCTACCTGACCGAAAGTGAATTACAGAATTCACTCAAATTCGTATATCGAACCTCGCGGACTGCTATTGAAGAGAATGGTGCCAATTCGCTATTTTTAGTTTTAGGTATTCTGAAATGGTACGAATCTACAAAAAGCGTAAAACCTCGTTTCGCTCCTATCCTGCTACTACCAGTAGATATTATACGCCGTGGTGGCACAAGCGGATATATCATTCGTACAAGAGATGAAGAAATTATACTAAACATTACACTAGTGGAATTACTGAAGCAACAATTCAGTGTAAATCTTTCAGGACTTAATCCATTGCCGAAAGATGAAAGCGGTGTGGATCTGAAAAAGATATTTGCAGCTATCCGTACCTGTATCCGCCACATGAAAGGCTGGAATGTAGTGGAAGAATCCATGCTAGGACTATTCTCGTTCAACAAGTTTGTCATGTGGAATGACATTCACAGCAATGCGGACAAATTGAAAGAAAATACCATCATAGCCAGTCTGATGGAAAACCGTATCCAATGGCAGGATACAACATCGAAAGTTGACGCCAGAGAAATAGATAAGAATTGTACACCTGACAAATTCTCTATCCCTGTCGACGTAGATTCTTCACAACTGGAAGCCGTCATTGAATCTGGAGAAGGAAAAAGTTTTATATTGCATGGTCCTCCGGGAACGGGAAAATCCCAAACTATCACTAATATGATAGCCAATGCCTTGTATAGGGGAAAACGTGTGTTATTCGTAGCAGAAAAGATGGCAGCACTTTCTGTTGTACAAAATCGTCTGACCAAAATAGGATTAGATCCATTCTGCCTGGAATTGCACTCCAATAAAGTCACTAAATCTCATTTCCTGGCTCAGCTTCAAAAAGCCATAGAGGCTGTTCACATCCAGTCACCAGCCGAGTTCGAAGACACTTCAACACAATTGTTCGAGCGCAGAAGAAAGTTAATAGACTACATGGAAGCATTGCATCACCCTCATACATCCGGCTTTTCTCTCTACGACTGTATTACAAATTATTTATCTATACAGGGAGACGAACTCTCCATTGACTTTTCTTCATTGGATTCTATCACAAAGGAGAAACTTACGGCACTTTACGAAAAGATACAAGAACTAGATACAGTTTTTTTAATAACGGGGCATCCGCAGGAACATCCTTTAAGAGGATTGAAACCGCACAACACTTCCATAGAAAGTTGCCAAAGGATACAAGACGGACTCGGACATCTCATTGACTTATCCATCTCGATTACAGCTTACAGAAAATCCCTCTCGGACAATTTAGGAATTTCCATACCGGATACTTGGGAAGGCATCAACTGGATCAGCAAAATAGGTGAGCTTTTTCTTTCTATGCCATATCTGAACAGAGCATTATTAGAGATAGGTGGAAACACTAACCTGATAGAAGAATGGAAAGATATTATTTCGTCAGGCCGCGAGCGGGACCGGTTACAAACAGAACTGAGTAAAGATTATGCCCTTCAAATTCTGGAAGAGAATGCATTCATCCTCCAACAGGAATGGAAAGCGATTGAGATGAAATGGTTCCTGCCGAAATTCTTTGCCAAACGCGCCTATCTCAAAAAGCTAAGGCTTTACAATACGAGTCTACAAGAAGAACAGATACCTAAACTTTTAGAAAAGTTCAATCTTTACAATAAAAACAATAAGATAGTTCAGGAACAATCTTCCGAAATATCATCCCTCTTTGGTTTCTTAGGAAGAAAAAATAAGGAAAAATGGGATAAAATCACTTCTATATTGGAGAGTATTCCTATTATTCACAACACTTTAATAGAATATTCGGAGATAACCCGACAACCATTTGCAGAAGTCTTTAATCAAGTTACAAGCAAAATCGACGTCGACTGGAACACATTTAGGCAATCCTATGAGAACACATTCAGGCAGTCAGTTTATGCCATTCGCGAACTGAATACAGTACTTAATAAAATGAACGAGATATGTTACATGCAAATACCTGACAACAATCTCGAAATGGAATTGCCGATTCTCTTTAATACATGGCTAACACATTTCAATCAGATAAAAGATTGGGGACAGTGGTGCCTCCGAAAAAAAGAACTGGAATCCCAACATCTGACCGCAGTTATCAATTATATAATTGATAGACACAGAACAGGGTCAGAGGCTGCAGATGCATATATGAAAGGCGTTTACCATCAATTAGCAATAAAAGCCGTTGATGCAGACGAAACTTTGCGCCTTTTCAACGGATTGCTGTTTGAGGAGATGATTAACAAGTATAAGTCTCTGACCATAGAATTCCAGGAATTAAGTAAAAAAGAACTATATTGCAGATTGGCAACAAAAATACCTTCTCTAACAATGGAAGCTGCATCCAGTTCTGAGATAGGAATTTTGAAAAGAAATATTTCCAATGGAGGACGTGGTACGTCTATCCGGAGAATCATAGACCAGATACCAACCTTATTACCCAAACTATGTCCATGCATGCTGATGAGTCCGATATCGGTAGCGCAATATATCGACTTGGACGCAGAGAAATTCGATCTTGTCATCTTCGATGAAGCCTCTCAAATGCCCACCAGTGAAGCTGTCGGTGCTATAGCACGTGGGAAAGCATTGGTTGTGGTGGGTGACCCCAAGCAAATGCCGCCGACAAACTTCTTCTCTTCCTCACAGGTCGATGAAGAAGAGGCTGAATTTGATGATATGGAGAGTATTCTAGACGACTGTATATCACTGTCACTCCCATCCCGCTATCTGACCTGGCACTACCGCAGCAAACACGAAAGTCTGATTGCTTTCAGTAATTCACAATATTATAATGGGAAATTATATACTTTCCCCTCCGTAGATGACAGAGTTTCAAAAGTTCGCTTGGTTCAAGTCAACGGCTCATATGACAAAGGACGTACACGCTGCAATTATGCCGAAGCAGAAACCATTGTGAAAGAAATACTATATCGCCTACAAACACCGGAGTTTTCCGAAAAAAGTATAGGTGTCATTTCTTTCAGTCAGGTACAGCAAAATCTGATAGAAGACATGCTTATAGAGGAACTGAACAAATATCCTGAATTAGAAGAAAAAGCTTTCCAAAGTAGCGAGCCTATCTTCATCAAAAACCTGGAGAATGTGCAAGGGGATGAACGAGACGTCATTCTTTTCTCCATAGGATACGGGCCTGATAAAAACGGCAATGTATCCATGAATTTCGGTCCGCTGAACAACCAGGGCGGTGAACGCCGCCTGAATGTGGCTGTATCCCGTGCCCGCTATGAAATGATTATCTTCTCAACTTTACGTTCGGAGCAAATAGATTTGAAGCGTACAAAATCCAAAGGCATGGAAGGATTGAAGAAATTTCTGGAATTTGCAGAACGTGGCACCTCTCCTATTCCGGCCGTTCAACTTCAAAATCAAAAACAGAGTAATTTGATAACCTTAATAGCACAGGAACTTACGCAACGTGGTTATAAAGTAGATACTCTGGTAGGACGCTCTAACTTCAAAGTAGATTTAGCTATCGTAAATCCGAAACAGCCGGATACATATATCCTAGGAATATTATGCGATGGCAAGAACTATTATGAAACCAAAGCTACCAGAGACCGTGAGATAGTGCAACCTAACGTCTTGCAAATGCTCCAGTGGAATGTCATGCGCGTATGGTCTGTTGACTGGTTTGAGCATAAAGAAAATGTAGTGGAACGTATTATCAAAAAACTGGAAGATATAAAAAATACCCAAAAGGAGGAACAACCTCTTCCTTCGCTAGAACCTGCTGTTCTGAAAACATTCAGTATTGACAATGAGCCTGTTGTAGAATTAGTCAACAACCGCGAAAAGGAATACATTTTTGCTGATTTACCAGAAATCAGTTACAGCACGGATATTGATAAAGTAATGACATCAGCCTATCAGGTAAAAAAGCAACTTGAACAGATAGTACAAATTGAACAACCTATAACAAATACCTTATTATACAAAAGAATCTTACGCATCTGGAAGCTGGCAAGAGTAACCACCCGTTTGCAAATACTCATTGACAGTCTTCTTAAAGATGCATATAAAGACCCTTTATCTGGAAATACCACCATTTACTGGGAAAATAAAGAGAAAGCTAAATACTCTGACTTTTACCGTATCAACTCCAAACGTGACATTTTGGACATCCCTATTTTAGAAGTTATGAGCGCTGCACGTTATGCCATAGAGCAACAAATATCTATGCCGATGGAAGATCTAAAACGGTTGACTTCCCAACTTCTTGGCTTCAGCAGAAAAGGCGCAAACTTGGACAATGCAACGGAACAGGCTATACAAATCCTGATAAAAAAAGGAATATTCAAACATATAGACGGGATGGTATCTATGAACAATTAAAGTTCATTTTAGTATATTTGAACCATTGGAAACAGCCGAATGATGCAAAGACTTTCCAGCGCAACGGTTGTGATTTGCTTTCATTTTAGTATCTTTGAGCCATTGGAAACAGCGACAAATACGGCGGGCAGTTCGCCGAATACGTTGTGATTTGCTTTCATTTTAGTATCTTTGAGCCATTGGAAACAGCCTGGTTGCTCTCGGCACCGGTCTCACCTAAGTTGTGATTTGCTTTCATTTTAGTATCTTTGAGCCATTGGAAACAGCCAGCTTTGGCGCAGGAATTGGCTAAAGGAAGTTGTGATTTGCTTTCATTTTAGTATCTTTGAGCCATTGGAAACAGCTGGCGTTCAGTTGCTTTCTATTCTTGAAAAGTTGTGATTTGCTTTCATTTTAGTATCTTTGAGCCATTGGAAACAGCTGAGTCTTTCCGGAGGACATCGGTCCCATAGTTGTGATTTGCTTTCATTTTAGTATCTTTGAGCCATTGGAAACAGCACAAACTATGCTGAACTCAGCACAAGCAGCGTTGTGATTTGCTTTCATTTTAGTATCTTTGAGCCATTGGAAACAGCATCAGGAAGAGATATAACATCAACAATCTTGTTGTGATTTGCTTTCATTTTAGTATCTTTGAGCCATTGGAAACAGCTTAATGAACTATCGACAGATACAACAACCTGTTGTGATTTGCTTTCATTTTAGTATCTTTGAGCCATTGGAAACAGCGTGAATGTGGAAAATGTTATGAATGCAAGGTTGTGATTTGCTTTCATTTTAGTATCTTTGAGCCATTGGAAACAGCACCTGGGTAAGTACCTCGCTTTTGCCCAACGTTGTGATTTGCTTTCATTTTAGTATCTTTGAGCCATTGGAAACAGCTGAAACCGTGCAGACCCTATTAGGCTATAAGTTGTGATTTGCTTTCATTTTAGTATCTTTGAGCCATTGGAAACAGCGAACTCTGGGACTATACAAACGTTGAGAAGTTGTGATTTGCTTTCATTTTAGTATCTTTGAGCCATTGGAAACAGCTCATTCTTCATTACATACTAATAATCAACCCATTATACCACAAATTAGAATTATAAAAAGAAAGCTATTTCCAACTAAAAATCCCGCTAATTGGCGGGATTTTTAATTTTAAAACAATTCTAACTGTTACCCTGGCGCGTCCACATTCGAGCTGGTAGTGTAAAATAAACTGTGTCACGCATTATTTCTCTCTAGAAAACTCATCGGTCGGAGAACGGCCAGTGCCAAGGGGCGCCCCCCGTCCGACGAGCGTAAAATTACAATAATTTAAATCGGTCTCCAAACTTTATGGCTAATTGTTGTGAGATGGTAGCCCAATTGTAAGCATTCGGTAAACCACGTATTTTTGTCTCAAACTTCCGTCATTAACTTTAC
>CAJMQU010000073.1 GCA_905215555.1 uncultured bacterium | reverse complement strand
AGGTAGAGTACAAAGAAAAATTCTCCGCATTCGGACGTTTCCCCGGCGGTTTCACCAAGCGTGAAGGACGCGCTTCGGATTATGAAATCCTCACTTGCCGCCTCGTTGACCGTGCTCTCCGCCCCTTATTCCCCGATAATTATCACGCAGAAGTATATGTAAACATCATCCTCTACTCTGCCGATGGTGTTGATATGCCGGACGCACTTGCAGGACTTGCCGCTTCTGCCGCTCTCGCAGTTTCAGATATTCCTTTCAACGGACCTATTTCCGAAGTACGTGTAGCACGTATCGACGGACAATTCGTTATCAACCCGACTTTCGACCAGCTGGAAAAAGCAGACATGGACCTCATGGTCGGTGCCACTTATGAGAACATCATGATGGTGGAAGGTGAAATGGACGAAGTATCCGAACTAGACTTGCTGAACGCCATGAAGGCCGCTCACGAAGCAATCAAGATACAGTGTAAAGCTCAGATGGAGCTGGCTGAAGAAGTCGGTTCTACCGTAAAACGCGAATATTGCCACGAAGTAAACGATGAAGAACTGCGCAAGGCCGTTCGCGAAGCTTGCTACGACAAGGCTTATGCCATCGCAGCTTCCGGAAACAATAATAAACACCAACGCATGGATGCTTTCGATGCCATCCGTGAAGAGTTCAAGGCACAGTTCAGCGAAGAAGAACTAGCTGAAAAAGCAGCCCTGATCGACCGCTACTATCACGATGTGGAAAAAGAGGCTATGCGCCGCAGCATCCTGGACGAAGGCAAGCGCCTTGACGGACGTAAGACTAACGAAATCCGTCCTATCTGGAGCGAAGTTAGCTACCTGCCCGGCCCTCACGGATCGGCCATTTTCACCCGTGGTGAAACTCAATCTCTGTCCACCGTTACTTTGGGTACCAAGCTGGACGAAAAAATCATCGACGATGTACTGGAACATGGGAAAGAACGTTTCCTGCTTCACTATAACTTCCCCCCGTTCTCTACCGGAGAAGCTAAAGCGCAACGCGGTGTAGGCCGTCGTGAAATCGGTCACGGTCATCTGGCATGGCGTGCACTGAAAGGACAGATTCCTGCTGACTATCCGTACGTAGTACGCGTAGTATCCGATATCCTCGAATCTAACGGTTCTTCTTCAATGGCTACCGTATGTGCCGGAACACTGGCATTGATGGATGCAGGTGTGAAGATCAAGAAGCCGGTATCGGGTATCGCAATGGGATTGATCAAGAATGCAGGCGAAGAAAAATATGCAGTATTGTCTGATATCCTCGGTGACGAGGACCACCTGGGCGATATGGACTTCAAAGTAACAGGAACTAAAGACGGTATCACCGCTACCCAGATGGACATCAAGGTAGACGGATTGTCATACGAAATCCTGGAACGCGCCTTGAACCAGGCAAAAGAAGGACGTCTGCACATCCTCGGCAAGATACTGGAAACCATCCAGGAACCTCGCGAAGAGCTGAAGCCCCATGCTCCGCGCATCGAAACGATGACTATTCCTAAAGAATTCATCGGTGCCGTAATCGGCCCTGGTGGAAAGATCATCCAAGGTATGCAGGAAGAAACCGGTGCTACCATCACTATCGAAGAGGTGGACAACATCGGAAGAATCGAAATCTCCGGAACCAACAAGAAGAGCATTGACGACGCTATGCGCCTGATCAAAGGCATCGTTGCCGTACCGGAAGTTGGCGAAGTATATAAAGGTAAGGTACGTTCCATCATGCCTTACGGTGCTTTCGTTGAATTCCTGCCGGGCAAAGACGGTTTGCTGCACATTTCTGAAATCGACTGGAAGCGTCTGGAAACAGTAGAAGAAGCCGGCATCAAAGAAGGTGACGAAATCGAAGTGAAACTGCTTGATATAGATCCGAAGACCGGTAAATTCAAACTGTCACGCAAGGTGTTGTTGCCAAGACCAGAAAGACAAGAAAGACCGGAAAAGAAATAAGATTTCCTTTATTCCTTATCATATTAAGCCCGACGGACTTCCGTCGGGCTTTCTTTTTGTAAAAAAAGACAGAACGAAAACCGAAAAACTCTTTTATAATTTTGTGTATTCCAAAAAGATTATGTTGCTTTGTAGGAGAAACCTTAAATAAGAGAGAGAATTTAAAAAAATGCCTACCTCTGCAAACCTACATACTATGGATTTATTCTCTCGTTTCTTTCGGGAGAATCAAGAAAAATTCCTAGCCTTCGCTTATTCCTACATCAGGAGTTGGGCAGAAGCAGAAGATATCCTTATGGAATCCATGATTTCTCTTTGGGAATGCCGCGACCGCTGGGAAGAAGATAAAAGCCTGCATGCCCTGCTCCTTACCATTATCAAGAATAAAGCTCTCAACTATCTGGAACGCGAACAAACCCGCTTGCGCATTGAAGAAGATTTAAATTCGCACCGCCAGCGCGAACTGGACTTACGTATCTCAACATTGAAAGATTGCGAACCCGACAAAATTTTCAGCACCGAAATACAACACATCGTAAATAAGGCATTGGAAAAGATGCCATCGCAAAGCCGGGAAATATTCATGCTCAGCCGCTACAGCAACCTGCCTAATAAAAAGATTGCCGAACAACTCAATGTTTCACTGAAAACAGTAGAATTTCATATCACCAAAGCATTGCGCATCCTGCGCATTGAACTGAAAGATTATATCGCCTCTATCCTCCTTTAAAGAAAAAACAAAAAAAGTTTCATTTTTCGTTAGGGTAGTTTCGGGTTCACCTGTATTAATTATAGAAGGGGAGGAAAAACTTCTCATCCAACTAATAAATTGAGTACGTATGAACCAAGAACTATTATATAAATATTTTAAAGGAACCGCAACCATTGAAGAAGAAAAGCGCATCCTTGACTGGGTGGAAGCCTCGGAAGAAAATCGGGAAGTTTTCCTGAAAGAGCGTATGATGTTTGACGTCGCCCTGTTCTCCAACCGGCAGGATATGAAAAAGAAGACATTGCGTCTGACTCCGATACTCAAGTGGGGAATGCGTGCAGCTGCGGTTATCATTGTAGGTGTATGTGGTTACTTCATGACAAACGACTATCTATATAATAAATTAGCCCAGCCGCAAACCGTTACCGTTCCCGCCGGACAACGTGCACAAATCACCCTTGCCGACGGCACCCGC
Organism: uncultured bacterium; assembly: GCA_905215555.1. Lineage (GTDB taxonomy): Bacteria > Bacteroidota > Bacteroidia > Bacteroidales > Bacteroidaceae > Bacteroides. The sequence continues at coordinate 10,836 of CAJMQU010000073.1, read as the reverse complement.
GTATGGCTGAACGCACAATCTACATTGACTTATACCTCCAACTTCGGACGTGATGACAGAAATGTGGAACTAGACGGAGAAGCTTACTTTGAAGTGGCAAAAAACAAAGATATTCCATTCTACGTACACACAGAGATGAATAATGTGAGAGTAGTCGGCACATGCTTCAATGTTTGCGCCTACAAAGGAAGCAAAGAATTTGAGACTACCCTTGTAGAAGGTATCGTAGACATCTACCCTGCCAATAACGACAAAGTTATCACCCGTTTGCAAAAAGATGAATTCTTCGGAAACTATGACGGGAAATGCAAGAAGACCATACTCCCCTCTTACGAGTACCTGCGCTGGAAAGAAGGGCTGTATTGCTTCGATGATGTCCCTTTTAGCTGCATCCTCGACAAGCTTCAGAAATACTATAATGTAAAAATCACAGTAGCAGACCCTGAGTTGCTGAATTATGACAGTTGCACCGGGAAGTTCCGCGAACAAGACGGGATAGAGCATATTCTCCGCACGATTTCGAAAGACCATCCTTTTGAATTCAGCATTAACGAAGAGAAAGACTCCATCCGCATTTATAAGAAGTAATTTGATATCAAAGATAAAACCTTAAAATTTAGTACTAACCACTTAAACTGAAAAATATTATGAAATAGAAGAAACAGTCACTCAATTACCCCCATAAAAAAGATCGGAAAGTACCCCCATACTTCCCGATCCGAAACAGTCAAAAATCGACCTTAATCAATTTATTAACTTAACACATTACAAAGATATGAGAAAAATTTCTTTGAATGGGCTTTTTTGCCCAAAAAGTTTAGTATTTAAGCAAATATTACGAACTATGAAGATCACACTATTCCTTCTTTTGTTTGTAACGTTCCAAGCGTACAGCAGTAGCAGTTACTCTCAGAATGCAAGAATCAGTATCCCCCGTTCTGAGTTGCGAGTAGGCGAAATCCTCGATAAAATCGAGGCTCAGACAGAATATCTATTTGTCTATAATAAGAAAAGTGTGGATGTGCGCCGCACCGTAAATGTAGATGCAGACAACCAGCCAGTGTCTGAAGTTTTGGATAAAATATTCAATGGCACTGACATCAGATATGTAATGGAAGGCAAGAACATCGTGCTGACCAAACAGAATGAAAAAGCAAGTGAAATCATCACTGCCATACAACAGGAAAACAAACCAGTGAAAGGTGTCGTGACCGATTCAAAAGGTGAAGCCATCATCGGTGCCAATGTCATAGAAAAAGGTACCACAAACGGAGTCATCACCAATATCGATGGCGAATTCACATTAAATGTACCTGCCAATGCCACATTGGTTATCAGTTATATCGGATACCAGCCGGTAACTATAGCCTTGAACGGTCAGGAAACAATCAACGTACAGATGCAGGAAGAAGCTCTGTCACTGGAAACGGTGGTGGTGACGGCTATGGGTATCAAACGCAAATCATCCTCACTAACTTATTCTGTGCAACAAGTTGGAGGTGACGACTTAACCCGCGTAAAAGATCCCAATATGATTAATGCACTGGAAGGTAAAATTGCAGGCGTTACAATCAATAAGAGCGCTTCCGGTTTGGGAGGTTCGGCAAAAGTTTCCATCCGTGGTATCCGTTCAGCTTTTGAGGGAGGCAACAACCAGCCTTTATACGTCATCGACGGCGTGCCCATGATGAACTCAGCCAAAGAAACAACTTCTTCAGTCATGGGTGGTAATTCAGACTCAGGTAACCGCGACTCCGGTGATGGTATATCCAATCTGAATCCGGATGACATTCAGACAATTTCCGTACTGAAAGGCGCTTCTGCGGCTGCCCTTTATGGTTCACAAGCAGCAAACGGCGTTATCATGATTACTACTAAAAAAGGGAATGTAGGTTCAACCCGTGTGACCTATTCCGCCAATGTTACATTTGACCGTGCCATTTCCACACCTGAATTTCAAAACTCCTATAATTCTAAATGGGAAAAAAAGAATCTTGAAAATCACGACAACGTAGGAGATTTCTTTGGAACCGGTGTTACAGCCATTAATTCTATTTCCTTATCAACAGGTAACGCAAAAGCACAAACCTACTTCTCTTATGCCAATACAACCGCCAAAGGAATTATTGAAAAGAACAAACTGGAACGGCACAACCTAACCTTCCGTGAAACAGGTAAGTTCTTCAATGATAAGCTCACATTGGATGGAAATGTCAACGTTATGCGCCAGGTAGGTCGCAATCGCCCGGTTACAGGCGGATTATATATGAATCCGTTAGTAGGACTTTACACCTTCCCGCGCGACCTGAACATGGCAGATTATAGGAGCGGAGAAGTTCTTGACGAAGCACGTAACATGCCTAAGCAAAATTGGTACAAAGATCCCGAAACTCTGCAAGGAATGGAAGGCAACCCTTATTGGTTAGTCAATCGTATCAACACGAAAGACACCCGTACGCGTGCCATCGCTTCTTTAAGTGCGAACTGGGAAGTTACCGACTGGTTAAAAATTCAAGCCCGCGGTACAGCAGATTACATCAGCGACAAATCTGAAGAAAAGACATGGGCTTCTACCTCAACAACCCTGACAGGCGGTAGTTGGGCAGACAAAACAGACAATGGGCGTTATGCCTATGCAACCGGAAGTGATTTTATGGCCTATGGTGACCTGATGGCGATGTTCAATAAGACATGGGGCAAATTCAGCCTGAATGCGGCATTAGGAGGTTCCATCAACTATCAGAAGTCCAACAATTTACGAATTGACTCTCATACATCCGGCTTATATTATCCAAACGTATTTACACTGACGAATATTAAATATGGTTCTTCTACTGATATGTCAGTAACGAATGAAGCCCGCCAAGTAATGCAATCAGTATTTGCCACTGCCCAATTAGGTTGGAACGAAGCACTTTATCTGGACTTAACCGCCCGTAACGACTGGTCTTCTACCCTTTACGGCACCTCTAAAATGGACTCCGGATTCTTCTATCCGTCAGTCGGTTTATCATGGTTGGCACACAACTCTTTCGAACTGCCCGAGTGGATTAATTTTGCAAAAATACGTGGTTCCGTCGCTCAAGTCGGAAATACGTTGCCACTATATAAAGCAAACCTGCAACCGCGCATCGCCATAGGCGGAAGCATCAACCAGGTAACAGATTATAATGACGGTAATCTGAAACCGGAAATCTCAACTTCCTACGAAGCAGGCTTCGAGATGAAGTTTTTCCACAACCGTTTTGATATTGACTTTACCTGGTATAAGACATTGACTAAAAACCAATTCTTGCTAGTACCAATGCTTCCGGGATCTGCTTATAAGAACCAAATGATCAATGCTGGTAAAATCAGCAACAAAGGTATTGAATTGACTGTAGGCGGTGTGCCCGTACAAAATGAAAACTTCCGTTGGAGAACACAAGTCAATTTCTCTACCAATAAAAATAAGGTAGAAAAGCTTGCGGACAACTATAAAGTATTTGCTTATGGTTCGGGCGTAAACATGGCGTACCGTATGATTGTTAAAGAAGGCGGTTCATTAGGTGACCTTTACGGTAACTCATTCAAACGCGATGAAGCAGGAAAAATCGTACTGGATAGCGAAGGACTTCCTGAACTCAATACAGACCGTCAGCAATATTTAGGCAACAGCCAACCTAAATGTACATTGGGCTGGAGCAACACATTTAATATCTATGGTGTATCGGTTAATTTCTTGATAGATGCACGCATTGGTGGCGACGTAATGTCATTCACCCAAGGACAGCTGGATGCCCACGGGGTAAGCAAAGCCGCCGGAGAAGCACTGGATCGCGGATATATCGAAGTCGGAGGACAGAAGTTCACTAAGACAGAAAAGAAAGACAATATACAGGGATTCTATGCAAGAGTCGGAGACATCAACGGATGTACGGAATATTATATGTACAAAGGAACCAATATACGTTTACGTGAATTATCCATAGCTTACAGTCTTCCGGAAAAATGGATGGAAAAGACGAAAGTATTCAAAGACATCAATCTCTCATTAGTGGCTCGCAACTTATTCTTTATCTATAAAGATGCTCCTTTTGATCCTGACGCACTGATGTCAGTAGGAAACGACATGCAGGGTGTAGACGTTTTCGGCATGCCGACTACCCGCAGCATTGGTTTCAATGTGAAATTTACATTCTAACGTATCATCTAAAAAGCAAGTAATATGAAAAGCAAATTTATACATACATTAGTGATAGGCGGATTATTAATTACCGCTTGCACAAGCAATTTCGATAATTTAAATTCTGAAGACGGTTCTTACGATTCTGGTAAGCAGGTCATGGATAATGCCGGATATACCATGTATTTCAATTCTATACAGCAAGGCATCTATTTCAACTACAACTGGGGAGAAGGTACGGATTGGACCTTCCAGACCATACAGAATTTGGGTGCCGATATGTTTGCAGGATATTTCCACGATATGGCAACTAAGTTTGCAGGAGAAAACTCCGTATACAATATGAATGACGGATGGAACAGTAGCAACTGGTCCACTTCATACAGCCAGACAGTCTCTGCACTCAACAAAGCGGAAGACTTTGATAGTGAGTTTCCACAATATATGTCTCTGATAAAAATATATAGAGTGGCAACTATGCATCGTCTGACCGACCAATATGGCCCCATCTTATATGAGAACCATGCAACAGCGCCTATGAGCCAGGAAAATGTTTATAAAGCAATGTTTGCAGATTTAGATGATGCCATCAGTTTAATAGATCAGACACTCTCCAGTGGAATTGAGGATAAAATTTCTTATGACATCCTGATGAGAAGTCAATCAACTTACTCACAGTATGCCAAATGGGCTAATTCTCTACGTCTGCGTTTGGCAATGCGAGTATCTAATGTAAATTCTCAAATGGCATCCGAACAAGCCAAGAAGGCCCTCTCCAACAAATATGGAGTATTGGAAACAAACAACGACATAGTAGAAGTTTCAACCAAAACCGGATATAAGAATCCGTTGGGTACTATCGGCCTTAGCTGGTGGGAAGTTTATATGAACGCATCTTTAGAGTCCTTCATGGTCGGTTACGATGATCCACGCACAGATAAGTATTTCACCCCTTCTGTAGGCGGACTTGCTGACAACAGCCCTGCGCAACGCTTTGACTATACAGGTATGCAAAAAGGTATTCCACAAGGATTTAATTTTAATACGCCTAAAGAGGTTAACCACTACAAGTTCCACTCACGTTGCACCATTACGGCAGATTTTCCGGCTCCACTGATGACTTCTGCAGAACTATGGTTCCTGCGTGCAGAAGCAGCCTTACGCGGATACTCTACAGAGAACGTAAAAGATTGCTATGAGAAAGGTGTACGTCTCTCCTTCGAGCAATGGGGTGCCAGCGGCGTCGACGCTTACTTGGCAAGTGATGCCAAACCAACAGACTATAAAGATGTATTCTTTGAAAAGAACGACATGAAAGCCATGACTGCCATCACTCCCAAATGGAATGAAGGTGCTTCTAATGAGGAAAAACTAGAACGTATCATTACGCAAAAATGGTTAGCAATCTTCCCAGAAGGTGCTGAAGCATGGGCCGAACAACGTCGTACTGGTTATCCTAAATTATTCAAGACATTGACAAACTTGAGCGGTGGAACGATAGATACTGATAAAATGGTACGTCGTCTTCCATTCCCGGCAAACCTAAAAACCGACCAACCAGAATTATACAAGCAATTGGTTGATGCTTTAGGTGGACAAGACAATGGTGGAACAGACTTATGGTGGTCAGTAGGACAGAATAAATTTTAAATAAGACCAAGGTATAGAATTTTGATTAGTGGTGTTTTCTCCGTATTAGTTACGAGGGAAAGAAGATTGGAAGGAGTAAAGTCATTTGGGGGGCTTTACTCCTTTTCTATCAGCGCATTGCATTTACCGATCATTACCACAGAATGTAAAAGCATTTACCGCAGGACGTAACGGACGTTACCACTTATTGTAACGGCCTTAACCTCCTATTGTAACGACCGTTACCTCCTATTGTTACGACCGTTACCTCGGTATGTGAATGACGTTACCATTTGGAGTAAATCAAGTTACTGCGAAAGGAAACAGAATCTTCATGGAATGAAACAATCGCCGGGCTTATATCCCACCAATTATCACTTATAAACCTGTATCGGCAACTCCCCGCGCAAGGCTCCTAAAACATTCACTGCAAGTGCTTCCAACTCATCTTCACCGGGATATACATGTACCGGAGCAAGGAAGGAGACCCGTTCCTTCAGACGGGAAGTGACATAGTCCGAGTGAGCAATGCCCCCCGTCAGCAGAATTGCATCCACTTTGCCGTAAAGCACAACGGCAGCAGCACCCACACTCTTGGCAACCTGATAAATCATCGCATTCAGCACCAATTCCGCTTTTTGGTCTCCCGCTTCTATAGACTTAATGATGGCAGGAATATCAGTAGTGCCCAGATGTGCCGCCAAACCGGCATGACCGGAAATGCGCTTCTTCAATTCATCTTTTCTGAAACGATGGGAATAACAAAGATCAATCAATGGTCCTGCCGGCAGCGTTCCCGCCCGCTCAGGAGAGAAAGGACCTTCTCCGTCAAGAGCATTGTTCACGTCGATGGCACGCCCGTGGTTATGGGTACCGACAGAGATGCCACCACCCAAATGGCAGATTATCAAATTCAAGTCCTCGTAGCGGACCGGATGATCGGGGGAAGCAGCCGTAAGCTCGGCAGCATAGCGCCGGGCAATGGCACGCTGGTTCAGCGCATGCCAGATGGTGATGCGCGGCATCAGGGGCGAACCTGTGATGCGGGCTATCTCATCCAATTCATCCACCACACCGGGATCGGCAATAAAGGCACGGCAACCGGGCAGCAGTGCAGCCAGCTCGGCAGCGATAAGACACCCCAAGTTACAGGCATGACTCCGCATGGCATGGGCAATGTCGTCCAGCATCGCATCATTCACCTCGTATACTCCGCCCGGAATGGGCTTCAACAATCCCCCACGCCCCACGATGGCATCAAATTCAAAAGGAATGCCATCCTCTTTCAAGGCTTCTATCACCAGATTCTTGCGAAACTCAAACTGATCGATGACACGCGGAAAGTGGGAAAGCTCTTCTACGGAATGACGGATGTTACGTACCAGAAGCGGAGTTGTGTCTTCATATACCGCAATTTTTGTTGAAGTAGAACCGGGATTGACAGCGAGAATTCTCATAATCGGAGGATTTTTGAAATTAAAGTTCTTCTTTACATGTCAGGCATGCCATGGCAATACTATAATACTTAGACAGCCCCGAATCACTGCGCGAAGGCAGCACCACCGGACAAACCGGACCTTCCAGCAAGCCCGCCATATCGGCATGGGCAAACAAGGAAACAGCCTTATAAAAAGCATTGCCCGATTCTATGTTGGGAAATATCAACACATCAGCTTCCCCATTGATGGGAGATGCAATGCCTTTGATGTCACCACTCGTTTTCTCGCAGGAAGTCTTCACATCCAGCGGACCGTCGATGATTACATCTCCGAATTCCCCGGCTTCCGCCAGCTCCACGATGTTGACATAATCTAACGAATGGGGGAACTTGGCGCTAACCTTCTCCGTGCAGTGAATCAGTGAGATACGGGGTTGCTCGATACCAAAATGGCGGCAGGTGTGTATCGCATACCAAATCATCTCGATGCGTTGCTGCAAGGTAGGCCTCGGAATAACGGCTGCATCCGAAAAGAACAACAGCTTATCATACGTAGGAATCTGCATCACAGCTAAATGGGTCAGGATTTTACCTTTAGGCAGCAACCCTTTTTCCTTGTCGAGAATAGCACGCAAGAGGTTATCAGTATTGATAATCCCTTTCATCAAAATATCTGCTCCGCCCTCGCGGACAATGCGGACTGCCTCACGCGCCGCCTCATCAGAATCTTCGATATGCACAGTTCTGACATATTGCGGATATTTCTTCAATGTAGGATATTTTTCCAAAATAGCAGAGTCACCAATCATCAGGAATTCGGCAATTCCTTCTTCCAGGGAGCGGGCAATGGCATATTCTGTATTGGGGTCATTAGCACAAACAACCGCAATACGTTTCCTTTTGTTCAAGGATTTCAAATGCGAGGTCAGTTGATCGAAGCTTCGAATAGGTTCCATAACGTTAGATTTTTAGCAAATATCTGAAAAAATGTCGAGAAATGCAGCATGATAGCCAAGGAAATTTCAAGTATTCCATATCATTTTGACAATTGCCCCACAGATTATACAGATTAACACAGTTTTTTATCCTTTCATCAGAAAACGTAATAATCTGTGTTAATCTGTGTAATCTGTGGTGTAAACTAAATTTTAGTTTGAGTTTTTTGTGTACTTTTGTCCCCATACACAAAATATAGAATCTATGAGCAGCCTTATTTTTCCGCCATACGTACAAAGAGGTGATCGCGTCATCATCCTTTCTCCTTCCAGTAAAATAGACAAGTCTTTTCTGAAAGGAGCCAAGAAGCGTCTGAAGTCCTGGGGATTGGACGTTGTGCTGGCGAAACATGCCGGAAGTTCAAACGGGACATATGCAGGCAACATCAGGCAACGCGTAGAAGATTTGCAGAGCGCTCTGGACGATGAGCAAGCAAAAGTAATCTTGTGTAGCCGCGGCGGATACGGAGCCGTACACCTGTTAGGGAAACTGGATTTTACACGTTTCCGTGAACATCCCAAATGGCTGATTGGTTTCAGTGACATCACTGCACTGCACAATGTGTTTCAACAGAATGGTTTCGCTTCCCTTCATGCCCCGATGGCCCGCCATCTGACGGTAGAAAACGAGGAGGATTTCTGTGCATTGGCACTGAAGGACATTCTGTTCGGCCATTTCAAGCCAGAGACAGCAGAGTCAGTGGAAACTTCGGAAAGCGGTTTCAATTACATCTGCCCCGTGCATAAGCTGAACCATAAAGGAAGCGGCAGTGGTATCTTGCGGGGCGGTAACCTGTCCGTGTTCTATGGATTGCGGGGTACGCCTTATGATATTCCTGCCGAAGGAACCATTCTCTTCATAGAAGATGTAGGTGAACGTCCGCACGCAGTAGAACGTATGATTTATAATCTGAAACTGGGCGGTGTGCTGGAAAAACTCTCCGGCCTCATCATCGGACAATTCACGGAGTATGAAGAAAACAAATCTTTAGGCAAAGATTTATACGGCGCCATTGCCGACCTGGTGAAAGAATACGATTACCCAGTCTGTTTCAATTTCCCGGTAGGACATGTCACCATGAATCTGCCTATGATAAACGGTGCAGCGGTAACGTTAGAGACCGGAAGAAAAGAAGTGAAACTAAGTTTTAATTTAGATAAAGAATGAAACGGAATTATACTCTCATCCCCTTATGCCTGGCATTGCTCGCATTCATAGCATGCAGCAACAACACCAAGAAGGCAAGCGATGGCACAGAAGCAACCAGCAAAAGCGTTGTCGATGTTCCTCAGTTCAATGCAGACAGTGCTTATCAGTACGTGAAAGCACAAGTGGACTTCGGTCCACGCGTTCCTAACACGAAAGCGCATGTGGAATGTGGAAACTACCTGGCGGATAAATTAACAGAGTTTGGCGCTAAAGTCACCAACCAATATGTGGATCTGCCTGCTTACAACGGCACTTTGCTGAAAGCACGCAACATCATAGGCTCTTACAAACCGGATACCAAAAAACGCATCATCCTTTTTTCGCATTGGGACAGCCGCCCGTGGGCAGACGCTGACCCGGACGCTAAAAAGCATTACACCCCTATTTTGGGTGCCAATGACGGTGCCAGCGGTGTAGGCGTATTGTTGGAAATAGCACGTCATTTGCAGAAACAGTTGCCGGAAATGGGTATCGATATTGTTTTTGTAGATGCTGAAGACTATGGAACGCACCAAGCTTACAACGGCCCGCATAAAGAGGAATACTGGGGACTCGGTTCACAGTATTGGGCACGCAATCCGCATGTGCAGGGATACAATGCACGCTTCGGTATACTGCTGGACATGGTAGGGGGCAAGAATGCAGAATTCCGTTATGAAGGTTTGTCACATGAAGTAGCTCCCAATGTCAATGAGAAAGTTTGGAAAACAGCTAATGCTTTAGGTTTCGGACGTCATTTTATACAGAAAAAAGGCGGTTTCGTGACCGATGACCATACGTTCATCAACAGATATGCTAAAATCCCAACTATTGATATTGTTCCTTATTATCCGGAAGGTGATTTCTTTGAGTACTGGCATACTGTGAAAGATGACATGGATGCCATTGATAAGGCTACACTGCAAGCAGTGGGACAGACGGTGATGCAAGTCATTTACAGCGAGGAATAATTCATAATTCAAAAATCATAAATCAATAAGTATGAGTATCAACGAAGTACAAGACGAAGTGATTGCGGAATTCAGCGACTTTGACGACTGGATGGATCGCTATCAGCTCCTCATAGACTTAGGAAACGAGCAGGAAGCGCTCGACGAAAAATATAAAACGGAACAGAACCTGATTGAAGGTTGCCAAAGCCGTGTATGGCTGCAAGCTGACGAAGAAGATGGAAAAATTATCTTCAAAGCTGAAAGTGACGCTTTGATTGTAAAAGGTATCATTTCGTTGTTGATGAAAGTCCTTTCCGGACATACACCGGACGAAATTCTGAATGCCGATCTTTATTTCATCGATAAGATAGGATTAAAAGAACATCTTTCGCCTACCCGTAGCAATGGTTTGCTGTCTATGGTGAAGCAGATGCGGATGTATGCGCTGGCTTTCAAGGCAAAAAATA
>CAJMQU010000072.1 GCA_905215555.1 uncultured bacterium | reverse complement strand
ACCGCCGTACACGGTTTTGCAGACCGCTGACTAAGCCACTCATCCAAGGAACCATCTCTTTTCGTTTGCGGTTGCAAAGGTAGTACATTTTTTGAATATACCAACTATCCGCAGCATTTTTTCTTCTTTTCTTTTTTATTAGTACTGCACGCTGCACGCCTTTCATCCATCAATCGCTTTAAGTCACAACCGGTTACGCAGTTTGCACACGGATTACCATTTTCTTTTGTTCGGCGGAAAAAAAGATAAATCCCCCACCCTATCCGAACAAGACACAACACTAACAGGATTGCGACTACCCATTGTTGCCAATTCATCATACAAATAATCCTCCTATTCTATATATAGCAAAAGCCATCACCCATGCAAGCAATGTGGTGTACACCGCCGTAAACAGTGCCCATTTCCAGCTACCAGCCTCCTGCTTAATGGCTACAATCGTAGCAATACACGGAAAGTATATCAATACAAACACCATATAACAGAAAGCCACCAGCGGTGTAATAGGAATACGTTCAGCAAGACTTACCACATCGGCTTCCGCATCATTCGTATAAAGCACTCCCAACGTACTTACCACCAATTCCTTGGCTCCTACCCCCGAAAGTATACCAATACCCAGTTTCCAATCAAAGCCCAATGGCTCGATAACCGGCTCCATTGCTTTCCCTATCTGCCCGATATAAGAATTCTCTTGTTGTTCGGCAACCGTTTCATACACGTCATGGTTAGGATAATATCCCAACGCCCATATCACAATAGAGGCTATCATGATAATACCACCCATCTTACGAAGATATTGCGCCCCCTTCTCCCAAGTATGCCGGAGAATAACTTTTGCAGTCGGCAGACGATAAGGCGGAAGTTCCATTACAAACGGCGTATCATCCCCCTTCACCAAAAAACGGCTAAACAAACGCGCCAACAGAACCGCCAACAGAATTCCTATCGAGTATATAAGCAACAATATCAAACTACCATTGTTCGGGAAGAAAGCACCTACCAACAACAAATAAATAGGTAAGCGGGCACTGCATGACATCAACGGATTAACAAGCATAGTAATCAGACGACTTTTGCGGTTTTCAATAGTACGCGAAGCCATAATAGCAGGAACATTACATCCGAAACCCATAATCAAAGGGATAAAAGATTTACCGTGCAGGCCCATTTTATGCATGATCTTATCCATAATAAACGCCGCACGTGCCATATAGCCGGAGTCTTCCATCAACGATATACAGAAATAAAGGATAAGAATATTGGGCAAGAAAACGATAACGCCCCCTACACCACCTACGATACCATCCACCAAGAGATCTTTCAACGGTCCATCCGACATATTATCACGTATCAGATTTCCAATAACCTCTACCAACCATTCGATGCCCATCATCGGATATTCACCAAGCACGAATGTGCCCTCAAACATAAGGTACATGAAAAGAAAGAAAATAGGAAATCCCCAAAAACGATGCGTCACAATAGAATCTATCACACGTGTCGTATGCTCTTTATCCAAATGATTATCTACAAATGTTTCTTTAAGAGCACCGGAGATAAAACCATATTTAGCATCAGTGATTGCCTGTTCGCAATCCTCATTCAGCACCTCACGAATACGTCGGCTTTCTTGATCACGGACAGCTATAATTTTTTTTCCATTGGGCAGGGTTCCGACTAATTTCTCCAATTCAGAGTCATTCTCCAACAGCTTGATAGCCAGAAAACGGGTAGAATATTTATGCCGGATATCTTCATTTTCACTGATGACGTGCTTTGCCTCTTCGATGCTGCGTTCCAACTCCGGTCCATGATTGATGTGGATATGACGATAGAAACCATGATGGCGTCCCTCTTCCTCTTTATGAGCACCGGCACTATATTCAGGTACATATTCCTTATGCCATTCCCGCAAATCCTGCATAACCTCTGTACGCACATTCTCTTTCTGATCCAGAAAGTCGGCTCCTTCGTAAATACTGATAACGACATGAAACAGTTCTTCAATACCTTTCCCCGTACGCGAAACAGTAGGCACCATGGGAACACCAAACAATTGGCTAAGTGTCATATAATCCAGCGTATTACCACTGGCTTCCAGCTCATCATACATATTGAGCGCCATCACCATGCGCACGTTCATGTCAATCAACTGAGTTGTGAGATAAAGATTACGTTCCAGATTAGAAGAATCTACCACATTGATTACGATATCCGGCGTTTCATTGATGATATGATGGCGAACATACATTTCTTCGGGACTATAGGCTGACAAAGAATACGTACCAGGCAAGTCAACAATACGGAGTTGGTAGCCTTGAAAATTAAAGTACCCCTCCTTGGCATCCACCGTAACACCACTGTAATTACCTACATGCTCGTGTGAACCGGAAGCGATGTTAAACAGAGAAGTTTTCCCACAATTAGGATTACCGACTAAAGCAACATTAATAGTGCGGCGTTTGCCAAGAGCAATGCGTTTCAGCACTTCATCACCCGGATAAATATCTTCACTCATTCCGGGATGATAGTCTTGTTTCGTCGCTTGTTCTTTCGCTTCCTGTTCGCTAATAATTTCAATCATCCCCGCTTCCTGGCGACGCAGAGAAATTTCATAATCCATTACTTTATACTTGATAGGATCTTTCAGCGGAGCATTCAGCAAGACTTCCACAGTTTTGCCTTTAATGAACCCCATTTCTACAATTCGTTTACGGAAACCGCCGTGTCCCAGTACTTTAACGATTACACCTTTTTCTCCTGTTTTTAATTCGGACAAACGCATAGTCTTCTCACTTTCATTAATTTTGGCACAAAGATAAAAGTTTTGTATGTAGCACACAAATTATTTAGATTGTTTTTAAATAAGGAATAAGAATGAATATGTTTCCAAATGATAATTACCGGAAATAATCGAATAAAATGTATCTTTGCAACATGGATAAGAGGAAGATAGAACAATATATCAAACAAGAACATCTTTTTAGTCTGAAAGACAAAGTCTTGGTAACACTGAGCGGCGGAGCTGACTCGGTGGCATTGCTATGCCTGCTTCTTGACATGGGATATACTTGTGAAGCAGCCCACTGCAATTTTCATCTGCGAGGCAATGAATCGGACCGGGACGAGATGTTCGTCCGCAAACTATGCCTGCAACTGGAAGTTCCATTACATATCCGGCATTTCCAAACTACAGAAGAAGCTACCCTACGACACATCTCCATTGAAATGGCTGCGCGTGAGTTGCGTTATGCCTGGTTTGAAGAACTCCGCTTGCAACAGGAGGCAGACGTCATTGCCGTAGCCCATCATAAGGACGATAGTGTGGAAACACTACTACTCAACCTTATCCGCGGAACAGGCATCAACGGGCTGCTCGGCATTCGCCCTAAAAACGGGAAAATAGTCCGACCTTTGCTATGTATCGATCGAAAAGAAATAACAGAATATCTACAAGAAATCGGACAGATTTACGTAACCGATAGCACTAACCTGCAAGATGAGTATACACGCAATAAAATAAGGCTCAACCTATTGCCCCTCATGCAAGAAATCAATCCTTCGGTAAAAGAAAGTCTTCTCCGCACTGCTAAGCATCTGAATGACGCAATGCAATTATACAACAAAAGTATAGAAGAAGGGAAACAAAAGGTGCAGACTGGACAAGGCATCCGGATAGCCTCCTTGCTGGAAGAACCTGCACCGGAAACCTTATTATTTGAAATCTTATCCCCATTAGGTTTTAACGGTACGCAAATCAAAGATATTTTCGCTTCTCTGGATAGGCAACCGGGAAAAATATTTCTTAGCAAAGACTGGCGTGTCATCAAGGATCGGGACTTATTACTAGTGACTCCTGCCAACCTTTCCAAAACTCCAACCGTATTATTTCCGGACGATCCCTCCCTACCCTTCCGATTGATAATGGAAAAACGGGAAGTTACGGACAACTTCGTGATTCCCCGCGAACGGACTATTGCCTGCTTCGATGCAGACAAGCTCAAACAGCCTCTCACTGTAAGACTTTGCCAACAAGGGGACAATTTTATCCCTTTCGGCATGACAGGACGAAAAAAAGTAAGCGATTACCTCACTGACCGGAAGTTCTCCCTTCTACGCAAAGAGCAACAATGGGTACTTTGCAGTGGTAAACATATCATTTGGTTGATTGGCGAACGTACAGACAACCGTTTCAGAATAGATGAAAATACCCGCCGGATACTCATCATTAAGCTTATCCCGCAAAACAATCAGCGCTACCCCTTCTTCCTATGACAGCTCAGTTTCGAAGATACGAAATGCAACATTTTTGTTCGCGAATGCTAATTTGTTTCTCCATAAGGAATGAATTAATACTCACCCCCAAAAGGTTACTTCCGCACAAACCGGAAATAACCTTTTCACAAAAATCAATTAATGATTCAAATGATGATTCGCGGCTCTTTCTGCCGTACAAAACAATCTGCAAGCAATGCCGCAAACGGAGTATCATACGTCCGTGCCTTAAACGGGCAGCCCTTAACACAAGCACAACACTTGATGCACTTTTCCGCAATCGTATTGCACTCATCACCTTTTATAATAGCTCCCGAAGGGCAATGAGCCGCACAAATGCCACAATGCGTACACAGCTCCGCATTCACTTCCGGCACACGTGGCAGAGGTACACCACTTTTCCGCAATTTTATCACCCGACGCAAAAACTTGAACAAAGGCAAAAAAGGCTGGCGGGGACGCTGAATACGTTTCACATCTACCGGATATAAATGTTCCATATCCGCAGCTGCATTAATTTTTGTACGCAGTTTCGCACCAAATTCCTCAGCATACTGCAAATCGTATGTATCCGGACGCCCTGCAGCAACCGGATATTGCTCCGTACTATAAGAATGTTCTCCTACAAATGTAGCTCCTGCAATCACTTTAAAGCCCTGAGCAGCGGCAAATGCATCCAGTTCCATCAAAGCCTTCTCATAAGCTCGATTACCATAAACTACCACCAATACTACCGGAGCCCCCGATGCATGAATCCCTTGCAAACGCTCCATAGCCAAAGGAGCAACTTTACCGCCATACACGGGCACAGCAATCACGGTCAGTGTATTCTCCGCAATATTCACTTCGGCTGTATGTAATGTTAAATCCGTCGTAATAAAATTTGTTAGCCCTGCTCCGCGAACAATTGCTTCGCCAACTTGTTTAGAGGTACGAGTGGGCGAGAAACAGATGAGATGAACTTCGTTTATATCCATAATTTTATGCACTTTTTCTTTGTTTATTTAGCAAAGATAAAGTTTTAAAATTAAAAAAAAGACGATTTGTTTATGAAACCAAAAATATTTATTACCTTTGCACCGTTGAAACAATCTGCAACTCCTAAGTGGTGGAAGTTAAACAGATTTCCGGTTCAATAATAAATATCCCAGAATCATAGTATTTTAAATAGAAGGTATATTTGCCACGTTGCTTGTAACGACAAACGCAGCTGTGTGAACATATCTGTCCAATAACAAAAGAAATATTAAATCATTCACATATATACTGTATGTATAATATCATTCAATTGAACGACAAGAATTTGTCGGAACTTCAAACTATTGCCCAAGAACTGGGTATCAAAAAGACAGACTCACTAAAAAAAGAAGAACTTGTTTACAAGATACTTGATGAACAAGCCATCGCAGGTGCTACTAAAAAGGTTGCTGCTGAAAAGCTGAAAGAAGAGCGTAAAGTAGAAAGACAAGATAAACGTACCCGCGTAACCGTAAAAAAAGAGAGTACTGACAAAGTTTTCAGCGCCAATAAGAATGGTGATCTCACCAAAACTAAAGCTGACACTACAACCGTATCTGCTAAAGTTCGGCCGGTGGAGACAGTGAAAGCTCCGGCAGCAGAAAAAACCCATGAAGCGTCCACGGTTGTCACACCTGAAAAAGCAGAAATAACAACTGCTCCAAAGCGTAAACCGGGACGTCCGCGCAAAGTTAAAACAGAAGAAAAAACACCCGCGCCAATTGTAAAGGAAGAGTCCAAAAAGGCGGAGCCAGAACTTACTTTTGAAGCAGAAACTCCCAAAGTTGTAACACCAAAAACAACAGCACCACAAGTAGTAAAAAAAAACGTAGTGGAAGACAGTCCAATTTTGTCAGAACCCGAAGATGATTTTATTCCCATCGAAGACCTTCCGACCGAAAAAGTAGAACTTCCTTCTGAACTTCTCGGAAAATTTGAAGCTACCAAGGCTGAAACTTCTATAGTGGCCCCCACAACAGAACCTGTCCCTGCAATGCCACAACGTCCACGCCTTCGTCCTCGTGACAACAACAATACTCCTTATAATAATAACAACCGCAACAGCCAACGCCCCGTACAGCAGCGTCCCGCACAACCACAGAATAACGGTGACAATTATGCGTCTGTTCCTGAACGCAGACCAGTGGTTGAACGTGAAAAGGTATACGAATTCGACGACATCCTGACCGGTACGGGTGTACTGGAAATCATGCAGGATGGCTACGGTTTCCTTCGCTCTTCCGATTACAATTATCTTTCTTCACCGGACGATATTTACGTATCACAATCCCAAATCAAACTCTTCGGTCTGAAAACCGGCGATGTTGTGGAAGGTGTTATCCGTCCGCCGAAGGAAGGAGAAAAATATTTTCCGTTGGTGAAAGTGGAGAAAATCAACGGACGCGATCCGGCTTTCGTGCGTGATCGCGTACCTTTCGAACATCTCACTCCGTTGTTCCCCGATGAAAAGTTCAGATTGTGTAAAGGTGGTTACTCCGATTCTATGTCTGCCCGCGTAGTCGATCTTTTCGCTCCTATTGGTAAAGGACAACGTGCACTGATTGTGGCACAGCCCAAGACCGGTAAGACGATTTTGATGAAAGACATCGCGAACGCCATTGCAGCAAATCACCCGGAAGTTTACATGATTATGTTATTGATTGATGAACGCCCGGAAGAAGTAACCGATATGGCACGCACCGTAAATGCCGAAGTCATCGCCTCAACTTTCGACGAGCCTGCCGAACGCCACGTGAAGATTGCCGGTATCGTGCTGGAAAAAGCAAAAAGACTGGTAGAGTGCGGACATGATGTAGTTATCTTCCTCGATTCTATCACCCGTCTGGCACGTGCTTACAACACGGTTTCTCCTGCTTCAGGTAAAGTACTTTCCGGTGGTGTGGATGCTAATGCACTGCACAAGCCCAAACGTTTTTTTGGTGCTGCCCGTAACATTGAAAACGGTGGTTCACTCACCATTCTGGCCACTGCGCTAATTGATACCGGTTCTAAAATGGACGAAGTTATCTTCGAAGAATTTAAAGGTACAGGTAATATGGAGTTGCAACTCGACCGCAATCTGTCCAACAAGCGTATTTTCCCTGCTGTCAATATCGTTGCATCCAGCACTCGCCGCGACGACCTACTGCAAGACAAACAAACGTTGGACCGTATGTGGATACTTCGCAAGTATTTGGCCGATATGAATCCGATAGAGGCAATGGACTTTGTGAAAGACCGCATGGAAAAGACCAAAGACAACGACGAATTCCTGATGAGTATGAACAGTTAAGACCTATCTCTTTACGACATCGTACAAAAGCTTCCAATTACATCCAAAAGTGTAATCGGAAGCTTTTTCATTTCCCTCTTTTTGTTACATTTGCCTAACTGACTTGAACAAAAGTCTGAAAACATAAAGAGAACCTTTCATTCTACCATAGGATTGACACTATGCAGCCTTCCCTACAGCCACAGCAATCTCCTAATTTTCTTATTGTGCAATGTGACCATCTGACGCAGTTTACCCTCAAACTGCTACCTGCCCTTTGCGAACTGACCGACCTGCCTGTTCCGACAGACGAAGGATGATTATCGAAACTTAAAAATAGAAACTGACAAGAGGAGGAGAAACCACAATCCCGAATTTCCTTATCACGAAGGCCCTCGTTCATGGGATATCATCAACCGTAAATAAAGTATCAAGATGTAAAAAGGACGAGACATTTTCGGATATCTCGTCCTTTTTAGTTACTTTTGTAGCAAATAATCAAATAAAGACCATTATAAACAAGGTGAAAATCTGTAAAACGATAATAATATTTTTGCTGATGTTATTTTACGGTACTTCCTACATCCTCTCTACAAACCAGGATTTGGAAGATAAACGTATACACCTTGTAGAACATTTAATAGATAATAACTTGGGTTATTCCCAGGAAGTAAAGTTAAACGATATACTCCGATGGGAAGACGAACTGGTAGCGCTGTACCGCAAAAAGAAGGATTATAAACATATGTTTCTCGTACAACAAATGGCTTCTTATGCCCTTGCAGCCAACGGACAAATCAACGAAGCTTTAGAGAAAGCAAACAATATACTACGGCAGGCCACGCAAATGAAATATGACATCGGAATAGCTATAGCCCACTATACAATCGGTGACACTTACCTCAATGCCAATATGGCTAACGAAGCCGTCGAAGAATATGAGGTTGCAATGAATAAGCTGTATAAAATTTCCGACTCAGGCAAACTTCAGGAAAGAGTATTAATCCAGTTAGCACCTACGCTCGTCCGACTAAAGCGGATGCCCGAAGCTCAAGCTTATCTAGATCGGATGGAACAGGTAAATGATGACCACCACAGCCGTTTTATGGAGCATATATTTCAGGCTTATTATTATCTTTACGCAAATGATATGGAAAAAGCACGCAAATATATTCAGAAAGCCGAAGAGTGGTATGAGCATTATCCATTCTATTTCCACAGCACCATATTGAAATATATACAGGCTGAATACGCCAAGAATACAGGCGATGACAATCAAGCCATAAAGTTATATAACGAACTTACCAGCCATACCAATGGAGCCAACACTTACAACAAATATTTAAAGATGAAAAATGCTTTGGCATATTTATATGCCAAACAAGGAAAATCTCAAGAAGCATGCACGGCATATCAGGCCATCAATGCTGCCCGCGATTCTATCAACGCCCGTAACTACTCCTCCCAAATCAACCTTTTACGAACCATATATCAGGTGGACCGACTTGAAATGGATAATCAGGGACAGCGCAATCGCTTGCTCTTTTATTCTATCATAGGTTGCATACTCATATTGGCCATATCTGGCATATCAGTATTTTATATCCGAAAAATCAACAAGCGCCTAGCTGACTCACAACTCAAACAGGAAAAAGCACGGCTAAGTGCGGAAAACTCCATCCGCACCAAAAGTCTTTTCCTATCGAACATGAGCCATGAGATACGAACACCACTGAATGCCCTGTCGGGATTCTCCGGAATTCTGACTGATGCCAACATCGATGCTGCAACCCGCCAGCAATGTAATGAAATTATCCAGCAAAATTCAGATTTACTATTAAAACTAATAGATGACGTTGTAGACCTTTCCAGCCTGGAAATCGGCAAGATGCAATTCCATTTCACTAATAATGACGCTGTGTTTATCTGCCGCAATGTAGTGGATACCGTAGAAAAAATAAAGCAAACAGCTGCTTCCATAGTGTTTGAGACTTCCTTAGAGAAGTTGGAAATATATACAGATGAGGCACGCCTGCAACAATTGCTCATCAATCTGCTTATCAATGCAACCAAGTTCACTACAGAGGGGAGCATCATCCTTTCACTCGAAAAGCAGTCGGAAGAGACCGTCCTGTTTACCGTAACCGACACAGGCTGCGGAATAGCTCCGGAAAAGCAGGGACAGATATTCAACCGCTTTGAAAAACTGAATGAGAATGCCCAAGGGAGCGGATTGGGGCTTTCTATCTGCCAATTAATTGTAGAACGATTCGGCGGGGAAATATGGATTGATCCCGAATACAAGGATGGTTCCCGTTTCCAGTTCACCCATCCCATTCATTCGGTCAACGGAAAGGAGGAAACAGTATGAGACAAATCTTATGCATATTTGTCTTTGCACTACAATGTATATTGATTTCCGCAGCTATACATTCTTCTGTTGCAGACAGTTTATTGAATGAATTGCGAGCACTTCCTCACGACTCTACCAGACTAAAATTACTTGAAAAGCTGGTACTCACAGAGCAGAACTCTCCGCATTATATCAAATATGCAGAAGAAATGTTCAAAGAAGCACAACTTCAAAAGAGTGATAAATATAGAGCCAGCAGTACTTATTACAAATTGCTGTATTACTATAACCAAAATGAAGTAGACAGCATCAGCAAACTAGTGACTTACTTGCTGCCCATTGCCGAACGCATGCAATATTGGCAAATGTATTTCAATACTCAAAAATTATTTATCTATACTTATATTTACAAAGAAAAGTATGAGTTTGCAATCAATGAAGCATTGAAAATGCAGGAAAAAGCAGAAACCCTAAACAATGCCAATGGACGCGTGGCCGCCTATCTTTGTCTGGCAAATGCATACCACGAAACTAACCGTAATCAAGAAGAAGGAGAAGTGCTGCAAAAAGCTCATGAATTATTTTCCGCTCCCATACATTCCGGTATCCAAATAAATGTGTTGGGGCAACTCATCATTTATAGCAACAATCAGAATGATTACAAAAGTCTTAAAAAATATCTGGATCAGAATGTAAGGCTGATAGAAGATTTATTGAAACAAGATCCCGATATGTACGAATCCTATTTCAATCTATTGTTATTTTCAGAGATATTTCATATCTGTTATTACACAGACATAAATAAGAGTGACTCTGCAAAGTATCACATAAATAAAGCCTCCAAATATATAACACCACAAAGTTACCTTCCATACATTGCCATGTATCAAGATGCCTGTTCGGAGTATTATCGCCACATAAAAGAGTACCAAGCTGCACTTTCGCATAAAGATTCTGTTCTAATAAAAATGCAGAATATTGATTTCGGCCAGATGGATTATGCCAAACTACTAGCTAGCAAAGCTGATATCCTGCAAGAAATGGGTAAATACAATGAGGCGCTGATACTTTACGAAAAATCCAATCGCATGCAAGACTCATTAACTACTGCCATATCAGCCAAACAACTCGAAGAAATTAAAGATATATATCACCTCAACCAATTGGTGTGGGAACAGGGTAAACTAAGAAGTCGCGTACAGATTACAATTCTGCTCAGCCTCTCAATCATTCTTATTCTATGCATCGCCTATATACTTCGCATCAACCGAATAAGAAGAGCCCTGAAAATATCTGAAAAAGAGACACAGAAAGCCACCCGACAAACAGAAGAAGCCAATGAAATGAAAAACCGCTTCTTATCCAATATGAGCCATGCCATCCGTGTACCTCTGAACGGAGTACTGGGTTTCTCGCAAATCATAGCTAATGAAGTGGAAATAGACGAATCAACCAGAAAGGAATATGCAGATATCATCCAACAGAACACCGAACAGTTGATGCGTCTGGTAAACAATGTCCTCGACCTGTCACGCCTCGAAGCCGGTATGATGAAGTTCCAGATGAGTGACTATGATATTGTACAACTCTGTAATGATGCCGTAGGAATAGCACAGATGCAAAGCCCCACCCTACACACGCATTTTCACAGTAAGGTTAACGAGTACATTATCCATACAGATACAAACCGGATTATGCAACTCATCGTCAGCATCCTCACCTGCCCTCTCGCTTCTTTCAAAGAGAAGCGTGACCTCCAGTTCACTTTAGACAAAAATGAAGAAATATTATGGTTTAAAATCACAAACTGCCCGTTGGCAGAACTCAAATATGCCAATCAGGATTCTGCTCTGCGCAATGATGTCAACCGCTTGTTGCTGAAACATTTCGGTGGTACTTATCAGGTAATTCCCGATAGCAAAGAGGGTCCGACTATTCTTTTCACCTATCCCGCTACCCCGACTGAATAATATTCTTGTCTCAAATGAAGGTAAATACGTGGATTTTTTGTACTTTTGCGCCTCAATAAGAGTAATTTGTAATTTATAAATAGTAATTATATCATCATGTTCGATAATTTAAGCGAAAGACTAGAAAGGTCGTTTAAAATTCTGAAAGGTGAAGGAAAAATCACCGAAATCAATGTTGCGGAAACCCTGAAAGATGTGCGTAAAGCACTGTTGGACGCGGACGTAAACTACAAAGTAGCCAAAACTTTCACAGATACCGTTAAGGAAAAAGCATTGGGACAAAACGTACTGACAGCCGTGAAACCCAGCCAGTTAATGGTAAAAATCGTGCACGACGAGCTGACACAGTTGATGGGTGGCGAAACAGCCGAGATCAATTTGGAAGGAAAACCTGCGGTTATTTTGATGTCCGGTCTGCAAGGTTCCGGTAAGACGACGTTCTCAGGTAAACTGGCACGGATGCTGAAGACGAAAAAGAACAAAAAACCGCTGTTGGTGGCTTGTGACGTGTATCGCCCTGCCGCTATCGAACAGTTACGCGTATTGGCTGAACAGATTGGCGTCCCGATGTACTCCGAACCGGACAGCAAGAACCCGGTGAAAATTGCAGAAAATGCGATTCAAGAAGCTAAGGCAAAAGGATATGATGTAGTTATTGTCGATACTGCCGGACGTTTGGCTGTAGACGAAGAGATGATGAATGAAATCGCTGCCATCAAGAAAGCGATCAATCCGAATGAGATTCTTTTTGTGGTAGATTCCATGACCGGTCAGGATGCTGTGAATACAGCAAAAGAGTTTAATGACCGTCTCGACTTCAATGGTGTGGTACTGACAAAATTGGATGGTGACACCCGTGGTGGTGCTGCTCTTTCTATCCGTTCGGTAGTAAACAAGCCGATTAAGTTTGTCGGTACGGGTGAAAAATTGGATGCTATCGATCAGTTCCATCCTTCACGTATGTCTGATCGTATCCTCGGTATGGGTGACATCGTTTCATTGGTAGAACGTGCACAGGAACAATATGATGAAGAAGAAGCAAAACGCCTGCAAAAGAAGATTGCCAAGAACCAGTTTGACTTCAATGACTTCCTGAGCCAAATTGCCCAAATCAAAAAAATGGGTAATTTGAAAGACTTGGCTTCTATGATACCCGGTGTAGGTAAGGCTATCAAAGACATCGATATCGATGACAATGCATTTAAAAGCATTGAAGCTATCATCTACTCCATGACTCCGGCAGAACGCAGCAACCCTGCCCTTCTAAACGGTTCGCGCCGTCAACGCATTGCCAAGGGTAGCGGTACGAATATTCAGGAAGTAAACCGCCTGTTGAAACAATTCGATCAGACTCGTAAGATGATGAAGATGGTGACAGGCAGCAAGATGGGTAGAATGATGCCGAAGATGAAATAATAAAGATAAACTGCAAGCATAACAATCCCGCTAATTTCATTTTTCAGATGAAGTCAGCGGGATTGTTGCTATATTCGGTTATTTGCTCTATATTTGCAAGAAATGAAAACTCCAAACAGGCAAGACAAAACTGAAAGTAGTGGAAATAAAAGTGCAAGATAAATTATAACTAAAATAAAAATAGTGATATGACATTAATTGACGGAAAAGCAATCTCAGAACAAGTAAAACAAGAGATTGCCGCTGAAGTAGCGGAAATTGTAGCGAAAGGCGGTAAACGCCCCCACCTTGCTGCGATTCTTGTAGGTCACGATGGTGGTAGTGAAACATACGTTGCTGCTAAAGTGAAAGCATGTGAAGTCTGTGGGTTCAAATCCAGTCTCATTCGTTACGAAGCAGATGTAACGGAAGAAGAGCTCCTGGCTAAGGTGCGCGAACTGAACGAAGATGCGGATATAGACGGGTTTATCGTACAACTTCCATTGCCGAAACACATTTCGGAACAAAAAGTGATAGAAACCATCGATTATCGCAAAGACGTAGATGGATTTCATCCTATCAACGTGGGACGTATGTCCATCGGACTGCCTTGCTATGTATCGGCAACTCCAAACGGTATTCTTGAGTTATTAAAACGCTATCAGATAGAGACTTCCGGCAAGAAGTGCGTAGTATTGGGACGTAGTAATATAGTCGGCAAACCGATGGCAGCCCTTATGATGCAAAAGGCTTATCCGGGAGATGCAACCGTTACCGTATGCCATAGCCGTAGTAAAGACCTAGTAAAAGAGTGCCAGGGAGCCGATATCATCATCGCCGCACTGGGACAACCCAATTTTGTAAAAGCTGAAATGGTGAAAGAAGGTGCAGTAGTAATTGATGTAGGTACTACCCGCGTGCCGGATATTACAAAGAAATCAGGATTCAAACTGACCGGGGACGTTAAGTTCGATGAAGTAGCTCCTAAATGTTCATTCATTACTCCCGTACCGGGTGGTGTAGGACCGATGACTATCGTTTCTTTAATGAAGAATACCTTGCTGGCTGGTAAGAAAGCTATTTACCAATAATCCCGAATACCGGAAGAAGACATTGTATCCATTGGGCTTTTTCCGGTATTTATTTTAACCGATAATGGTTATGAGAAAAATACTTCCCCTCACACTACTCCTCTTTTTTGCATCATGCAATAGTGTGGCACAAGAGCAAATGCCCCCTGAAGTCTCTGATACAATTCCTTCCACCAAAGTCACATTATTATTTGTCGGTGACCTGATGCAACATAAAGCCCAACTTGAAGCAGCCCGTACAAGTCAGGGGACTTATGACTATTTTCCTTGTTTTTCTCTTGTAAAAGAGCAAATCAGTAAAGCAGACATTGCTATTGGAAATCTTGAAGTCCCCCTTGGTGGAAAACCCTATACAGGCTACCCTGCATTCTCGGCACCTGATGAATTCTTATACGCTATTCGGGATGCAGGTTTCGATATTCTATTAACAGCAAACAACCATTGCCTTGACCGCGGAAAGAAAGGATTGGAGCGCACTATACTCATGCTGGATTCCCTACATATTCCTTACACAGGTACCTATCGGAACAAAGAAGAGCGTTCCCAACGCTATCCTCTACTTATCGATAAGAACGGATTTCGTATCGCCTTCCTCAACTATACCTATGATACTAACGGAGTCAAGCCCACCTCTCCCAATATAGTAAACTACATAGATAAGAAGATCATACAACAAGACATTGATACCGCCCGGACATGGCAACCTGATGTCATCATTGCCTGTATGCATTGGGGAAATGAATACCAGTCACTACCCAGCCGGGAACAGCGGCAACTGGCAGACTGGTTATTGGAACAAGGGGTAACACATATCATCGGTTCGCATCCCCATGTCATACAGCCAATGGAATTAAACACTGACACCCTGACCGGAATGCAACATGCCGTAGTTTATTCTTTAGGGAATTTCATATCCAATATGAGCAAGGTAAATACTGATGGTGGTCTTATCTTCACATTAAAGCTGGAAAAAGATACAGTTCCTTCCTCCACTCCAAATGTTCGTATTAGCCATTGCGGATATGATCTGATATGGACAGCACGTCCTACCCTCACCAAAGAAAAAAATTATGTCCTTTATCCGACCGATTCCACATCCGTTTCTAAGATACCGAAAATTGCACGTAATCCTCTGAATATCTTCGTAAAAAACTCCCGAAAGCTCCTTCAGCAATACAATGTAGACATCAAGGAGAACAAAAAATAATGCAAGTTTTTACAAAAAAAATCTCTAAATATTTGTAATATCAAAGATAATATCTATCTTTGCACCGCGTTTGAGAAATGACGCAAACATGGTGACTGTAGTTCAGTTGGTTAGAGCGTCAGATTGTGGTTCTGAATGTC
>CAJMQU010000071.1 GCA_905215555.1 uncultured bacterium | reverse complement strand
CGGAAGGGATGGCGGAGGTATACATAATTATATATGCGTGCGCGTGCGAAAGGGGAAAACTCGCAGAAACGATGCAATCATAGGCATAAGCAGATAACATATACAGTTAACTCAATACAGATTCGGTTTCAGAAGGTGAGAAAACATGCCCAACGGCGAAAAAAGTAGCAAAAGAATAGCTTATCAGCCCCCTCAATACCAATCGCATTATTGATGAAGTAGAAATCATAAGATAACAACACACACCACTGCAACCAATCCCGCAAAAACATCTCTCCCAAAAACAAAACTACCACGGAATCACTTTTCCGACGATTCTTTTTCATCGAAGTAAAAACGGCTACAACTTTGTTTACATATTTCCTCAAAAGAACAAAATACTACAATCACCCAGGTATCAGTAATATAAAACAGGAGTTATTCAAATAACAACTGATGTAAAATGAAGTAATAACTGATCTATAATGAAGTAACAGCAGAAATAGGATAACATAATAACTGACATGGAATGAGACAACCAGTGGCATCCAAACATCTTCTTCTGTAAACGAATTTACGTTTAAGTTTAAGAAAAAACATAGCTTATCAAATCCATCAGACAGTTTTATTTGTTACTATAGTTAAGACGGAAAAGTTTAATGCATTTCTATGCGCAGGAAGGAACCATACAGATATTTATCAATCCACCTGTTTTGGAGTATAAGTTCCCAAGCATAAGAAAACGAATATCCAGGATATACCTGAACCGTCTCCGAGTTTTGTCCGCACCGTCATTGCTCCATACTCTCTCCGTATCAGAGTACCTTGGAGCAGAGATGATACGGAGCAGAGGCGCTTTTAGCCCAGTTAGGGTATAGCTCGGAGACATTTGAATTATCACTGCTACAGATATTCACAACTCCTTTTCGTCCGTAGTATCAGAATAAATAATAAAAAACAGTGATGAAGCCCAGAACTTTATTCTTATTAATTATAGCGCTACTTTCTGCCTGCACGCTCGGAGCACAGAACCGCAAGAAAGTAGGAGTCGTATTAAGTGGTGGTGGTGCCAAAGGGGTGGCACACATCGGAGCCTTAAAGGTGATAGAAGAAGCCGGAATTCCGATTGATTATATTGTAGGAACAAGCATGGGCGCCATCGTAGGCGGATTATACTCCATCGGCTACACTCCTCAGCAACTAGACAGCATCGTTAATGCACAGGACTGGAAATATCTGCTCTCCGATGCCCCCAATCCCGCAACAACGCTCTTAAGCGAAAAGCTGAAAGAAGAACAATACCTGCTGTCCGTACCCATTGCCGGAAAGGCAGCCCGTGTATCGGACGCAGGAATTATAAAAGGAAGAAATATCTCGCGGCTACTTTCCGAACTGACCATCGGATACCATGATTCGATTTCTTTTAACCGGTTACCCGTGCCCTTCGCTTGCGTATCGGACAATATCGTAAATGGCAGCAAAGTGGTTTTCCATAAAGGGATTCTGGCAACTGCCATGCGCGCGAGCATGTCTATTCCGGGAGTATTCTCTCCTGTATATCTCAATGGGATGGTGTTGGTGGATGGTGGACTGACAGATAACTATCCTGTAGACATCGCCCGAGAAATGGGAGCGGAAATCATTATCGGTGTCGATGTGCAGAACCCATTGATGAAAGCGAACGAATTGACAAGTCTTTCAAGCGTGCTCGGACAGATACTGAACCTCGTGGGAGAGGAAAGTTACAGGAAAAACGTGAAGGATAGCAACCTACATATACAAGTAGATGTAGACGGATACTCGGCAGCAAGTTTCAGCCATGAAGCTATAGATACCCTGATGCGCAGAGGAAAAGAGGCCGCAATGAAAGATTGGAATAAGTTGATCGCCCTAAAAAAAGAAATAGGTATCAGCCCCAATTACCGGGTGGAATATCCTGGACCGTTCAAGATACCGACCTCCGCAATGCTCGACACAATACCTTCCATACCACAAATTGCCCCGCATGCGAAACCCATGAACACAATAAATATAGGAGGCCGGTTCGACAATGAAGAGTTAGCCGTTCTGTTACTGAATGCGAGGATGTATCTCGGGAAACAGAAAAAATCGCAAGTAAGCGTCACTACCCGATTGGGAAAACGAACCTTCGGACGGCTGGAATACACCTACTCGCCACACGAAAACTGGGATATAAGCACTGGATATCAGATAGGATATAATGATTTTAACCTCTATGAGAAAGGAAAACGGCTAATGAATCTGACTTACGTACATCATTCGGCCTGGATGGGATTTACGAAGAGTTGGCATAGGCTGCTTGTCAATGCAGGCATCCACTTCGAGAAGTATAACTATCATGACTGGCCGTCGGGACCGGACATTATTCTGACAAAATCGAGTGACAAAGTTCTGCTCAGTTATCAAGCCAACATCCTGTACAACAGTCTGAACAGCCAGCGCTTTTCCACCAAAGGGATGGAATGGAAAGCGTCTTATATACTCTATACGGATAATATGGTAACATATGATTCGCATAGTCCCGTATCGATATTCCAGACACACTGGAGCGGATATTTCTCTCCGAACAGCCTATTCACCATCATGCCTTCAGTGTATGGCAGGGTGATCGGGAAGAACACGCAATCGCTGGCAATATCAAACTTCGTAGGTGGAAACGTACCAGGACGGTACATGGAACAGCAGATTCCTTTTACAGGCATCAACCACATAGAAATGACTCCGGACGCACTGTTAGTGGGTAGTCTGGGAGTCAGGGCAAGGACCTACAAGAACCAATACATTGTAGTCCGCGGCAGTTACGGACGGACTGCCGACAAAATAGAGAACTTATTTGGCGGAACGAATACCCACGCACTGGCAGGCGGTAGCATAGGATACTGCTACAATAGCATCATCGGACCTATTGAAGCGGAACTGAATTATTCTAACCAGTCAAAGAAACTGGGATACTATATCGGAATTGGATTTACGTTTTAGAATTACTCTTCCGCTTCCTCCTGCGGAATACGAATCGACGTATACAACTCCAACACTGCCGCAACCGTCAGGCATACAATCCACTCATTGCCATGAGTGAAAAGCATAAATGCACCCGTCAGCACCAGCAGCAGTGCACCGAAAATCTGTTGACGGCGGAGACGCTTCACTGTGGACTTGCTACTTTTAGAAGGGGAATTGATCTGAGCCAGCGCCACCATAGTAGCTCCAACTGTATATATATAAGGTGCAAGTTCCCAACCGGTGATGTACACGGCAGCACCAAACAGCGCCATTACAGCGCCTACAGCAAACAAAGCAGGTATCAGGGATTTCATTCTTCGAGGTCTCCTTCAAATACGTAAATATCTTCATTCGGTTTCTTCATCAGGTATTTTTCGCGTGCAATACGCTCAATGGCACCCGAGTCCACAGCCAGTTCGTTCAGCCGCTCCGTATTGTCTTCATACTCCGCCCGGTATTTCTCGATTTCAGAATTCAGGCGGCTGATCTCATTTGCATACCCCATACGGCGCACAATGCTGTTTTCGTCCAAAAAGCCGACAATCACTACAAACGCTACAAACGTAATCAGGTATTTACGCTTGCAGACAAATATCCAAAGCGTCGTTAATTTATCCATTGATAAACAAATTAATAATTAAAGAATTAATAATTTAAAAGAAGCCGGAGACAGATTCTCCGCCCACAAAGATAAGAGGAATAACTGAGAAATTCCTTTTTTTTGTGTACATTTGCACAAATTGTAACGGACAAGAATATCCCGAATCATGGAAAACTATATCGTATCAGCACGAAAATACCGCCCTACCACCTTTGAGTCGGTAGTGGGACAACGTGCCCTGACCACTACGCTGAAGAATGCCATTGCTACCGGCAAACTGGCACATGCCTACCTGTTCTGCGGACCTCGTGGCGTAGGAAAAACCACGTGTGCCCGTATCTTCGCCAAGACCATCAACTGTATGAGTCCTACTGCAGACGGAGAAGCCTGTAATCAATGTGAGTCGTGTACAGCTTTCAATGAGCAACGGTCATACAATATCCATGAACTGGATGCCGCATCCAACAACTCAGTGGATGACATCCGCCAACTGGTGGAACAAGTGCGCATCCCACCCCAAATAGGGAAATACAAGGTATACATCATTGACGAGGTACATATGTTGTCGGCATCCGCATTCAACGCTTTCCTCAAAACACTGGAAGAGCCTCCCCGCCATGCCATCTTCATCCTGGCCACAACGGAGAAGCACAAGATTCTGCCAACCATTCTTTCACGCTGCCAGATATACGACTTCAACCGCATCAATGTGGATGACACCGTGGCCCACCTGGCTTACGTTGCCTCGAAAGAAGGGATTACTGCCGAACCGGAAGCGCTGAACGTTATCGCACTGAAAGCCGACGGCGGTATGCGCGATGCCTTGTCTATCTTCGACCAGGTAGTCAGCTTCACCGGCGGACACATCAGCTACAAAAGTGTAATCGAAAACCTGAATGTACTGGATTACGAATATTATTTCCGGTTGACAGACCACTTTCTGGCAAATCAGGTCGGTGACGCCCTGCTATTGCTGAACGATGTGCTGAACAAGGGATTTGATGCCAGCCATTTCGTAACAGGATTGTCTTCACATTTCCGCGACCTGCTGGTAAGTAAAGACCCTGCCACACTGGCATTGCTCGAAGTGGGCGCCAGCATCCGCGAACGCTATCAGGTGCAGGCACAGAAGTGTCCTCTGCCTTTCCTCTACCGAGCCATGAAGCTTTGCAACGACTGTGACCTAAACTACCGCGCCAGCAAGAACAAGCGATTACTGGTGGAACTGACCTTGATACAGGTTGCCCAGCTTACCGCCGAGGGGGACGATGCCAGTGGTGGGCGTAGCCCAAAAATATCTATAAAACCCATATTCTCGCAGCCTGCCGCCGCCCAGCAGCCACAGGTCGTATCTACTATGCCCCAACCGCAAGCAACAACGAATGCCGTTCCGACTCAACCGCAGCCCGCACAGCAAGCCACAGCCCAGGCCGCCGCTGCATCACAGCAATCCCAGCAGTCTTTAGGCTCACAGGCTGCCACACGCCCCACTCCCACCGCTGTGCTGATGGCACAAGGAAAAGAGGAAAAGAAGATACCGGTTATGAAGATGTCCGGTTTGGGGATCTCCATTAAGCATCCGCGAATTGATGAAGACCAAAAGCAAACTTCTGAAACCACCGCCCCCCAACAAAATGCGCAGCCCGAAGAAGATTTTATCTTCAATGAAAAAGATGTGAACTATTACTGGCAGGAATATGCCGGACGTCTGCCTCAGGAACAGACTGCCCTCGCCAAACGTATGCAGGTTATCCGCCTGGCAATGCTGGATGCCGTCACTTTCGAAGCCGTGGTCGAGAATGACATTGCAGCCAAAGAATTTACCGACTTGATCCCTACCTTGCAAGGCTACTTGCGCAAACGGCTTAAAAACAGTAAAGCCACCATGACTGTCCGCGTCAGCGCCCCCACTGAAAAGGTACGTGCCTACAGCCGCGTAGAGAAATTCCAGTTGATGGCACAAAAGAATAATGCACTGTTGCAGCTAAAGGACGAGTTCGGACTTGAGCTCTATTGACAACTAAATAAAACATTTATTCAACAAATAATTTTGTTTTTTTAGTTTTATCATTACATTTGCGGAGAAACTAATAGAATATCTTTTACTTTGAGAAAGATTGCTTTCACATTGGCAGTGGCTGGCCTTTTGTTCTTTTCCTCCGCAGCGGGAACATACGCCAGCAACACAGACCAGAAACATCTGGCTGCCATGCAATCACTCATAGCTCGGGAAGTACCCTACGATGCTAATATACCGGTAGACAGTGTCATTTTATGGAGTAATAAACTGGCTCCCCCACTGAAATCTTCCCAAACAGAAGAAACCTATTTCACAATATTGTTATGGCAGGTGAATGCATACATTATACGGGGCGACCTCAGCCTGGCAATTGACCGTGCACGACTGATGTACGAACATGCCAAAGAAATGAAATCGACTTTCGGCATCGCTCTCGCCAACCAAGCTATCGGTCAGGTTTATGCCGCTTCTTATATACAAGAAAAAGCATTGAGTTCTTATCTGGACGCTTTGCACCATCTACCCGATAACAATCCGCAAACATACCGGTTGCTGGTGAAGATTTCCTCATTATTGCAACAAATGAATCGGTTGGATGAAGCCATGGTATATGTATCCAAACTGAATCCACTTTTAGAACAACAACCGCTACACCCGCTTGCAGTCCCTATACTTATAGAAAATGCTACCTATTATATTTCATCGGGCAATCAGGACGCTGCACTCAAACATCTGCAACGGGCAGATTCAATCTACCAGAATCACACCCACGAAGTTGCCCATGAGTTTTCCATCCACTACTACACAGCCGCCTGCTACCGAGCATTGGCCGCCAAGTATAATGACAAGCAGAAAATGGATGAAGCTCTGGCACTTTACAATAAACTATTGGGAGTGGTATCCAGCAATAAGCGTTCTCTGGAATATCGCTGGATTTGCGCAGAGAAAATCTACCTGTACAAGTTACTGGGAGATTTTAACGAAGCATGCAAAATCTATCGGGAATTATACGCCGTCGCCGACACCCTTGCTTCCAAGAGCTATATCCGCCAGATAAATTCATTAAAAGCTACTTACCAAATAGACGAATTGGAGCTGGAGAATAAAGCTCAAGAGAACAGGATGGTAATCTATTGCATTTTTATCGGACTTGGTCTGCTGACTTTCATCTCCATACTTGCCGTCTGGATAAGAAGACAGAAACGGATTGTGATAGTTTCCAAAAAAACATTGGAACAATCACGGTGGAATGCAGAACATGCAACACGTGCCAAAAGTGTCTTCCTGTCCAACATGAGCCATGAGATACGGACACCGCTCAACGCCTTATCCGGTTTTTCGTCCTTGCTGACAGAAGAAGGACTGGACGATTCAACCCGTAAACAATGTACCGAAATCATACAGCAAAACTCTGAACTTTTACTGAAATTGATTAATGACGTGATCGATTTATCGAGTCTGGAATTTGGAAAGATGCAATTCTGCCTAGGTAAGCATGACGCTGTAACAATCTGTAAGAATGTGACCGATACAGTAGGAAAAGTTAAACAGACACAGGCAGAACTCTTGTTCAATTCGTCACTGGACGAACTCTTCATCGAGACAGACGCTTCACGGTTGCAGCAAGTATTGATAAACCTGCTGATTAACGCGACCAAGTTTACCCCGAAAGGTAGTATCACACTTAGACTTGAGAAAGAATCGGAAGAGACTGCTTTGTTCTCCGTCACCGATACCGGCTGCGGTATCCCGAAAGAAAAACAAGCGAATATATTCCAACGATTTGAGAAACTGGATGAGAATACACAGGGAAGCGGTCTCGGTTTATCCATCTGCCAGCTAATCATAGAACACATAGGGGGCAGAATATGGATTGACCCGGACTACACGGAAGGCTCTCGCTTTATGTTCGCCCACCCCATCAGCCAGATACGAAGCAAGCAAAAGAAGGAGGACCGTTCATGATGAAGCACTTTGTTACGATATGTCTGATTATATGCCTCGGTTGCCTCTCAGCCAACGTCCAAAGCAGTACTGTTAAAGACAGTCTGCTGCGCATCTATGTCACCGCGCCACACAATTCCGAACGGTTGGATGTATTACATGACATTGCACGTCTGGATCAACAAACACCCGTATTCCTTTATTACGAGAACAAATTGCTGGAAGAAGCTACGGAACAAAGCAACATACGCTATCAAAGCCTTGCCACTTACGAGCATATCATTTACTTTTTCAACAAACTAGACTTGAAACGTGCGACATACTGGATGAGCAGGATGGGATCTTTAGCAGAAAAGAACAATTACTATAATGACTACTTCAAAGCTAAAAAGCTGCAGATTGAATTGTACACCATCAATCAGCAAATAGAACTAGCCATCCACGAAGCGCAAATCATGTATGACAAGGCCAAGAAACTCAACAACCGCAATGGAATGCGGGAGGCACGCCTATGCCTGATGACCAGCTACATTGCAACACTACGCTATGAAGACGGGGTACAAGCACTGGAGGAAGCATTCCTACTGATGAGTCCGCAAGACAGTCCGATGGATAAAATCAATTTGCTGTCGAAAGCTGTACTGGCTTATTCGTTCCTTCATAAAAACGAAAAGATGTACTCCGCACTGGAACAGATGCAAGTAGCCATAAAAGAATTGATAGCCGCCACACCAACCCTCAAGAATGCATACTCGGCCCTATACATGGGAATGGAAACTCAATATGCTCTTTACTATGTCCGCACAGGAGACCTTCCGAAAGCCTGGGAACATTTGCAAAAAGCGAATGAATACTATACGCCCACTACTTTCCTGCCTTATAAAGTATCACGCTTGCAAGCCTATGCAGAATATTACCGTACAAAAAAAGAGTATGGCAAAGCATTGGAATATCTGAATGATGCCATCAACCTAACACTTCAGATGTCTTTCCCCGATGCCATACTATATATGGCAATGAAAGCGGATATATTGGTAGATATGGGACGGGCGGACATAGCCATCAGCATTTATAAAAAGGTGATGCATGACAAAGACTCATTATACAGAAGTCTATCGAACTCACAAATGGAACAGATACAAAGCCTGTATAATATGGACAAGCTAGTGCTGGAAAAAGAACAGCAACAGGAAAAGATACATTATTTTGTTCTGGTTGTAATCGGGATTGCCTTGCTGGCGCTCATTGTTTTTGTGGGACGTATGTATGTCAGCAGGAAAAAGTTACAGAAAGATGAAAAGGAAGTAGCCCGGTTGAGTGAGATTGCCGAAGAAGCTAATGAAGTGAAAAGCCGTTTCCTTGCAAATATGAGTTATAACATCCGTATCCCCCTGAACAGTGTAGTAGGTTTCTCGCAACTGCTTTCTACCGACACAGGGCTGAATGAAAGGGAAAGACTGGAATATTCTGAAATCATCCAAGCCAATTCTACCGAACTTATCCAACTAGTGAATGACGTGCTCGACCTTTCGCGCCTTGAAGCCAGAATGATGAAATTCCAGATACTAGATTGTGAGATGCTGGAAATCTGTAACGACCTGATATATATGGCGCGGAGAGACAGCGAAGGACACATCCAAGCCAAACTGGAAAGCGATGTAGAACATCAGATGATCAGAATGGATGCCAACCGTTTCAATCAGGCGGTGTTGAGTATGCTGATTTATCCCGTACCCAATGACACCAACCGTGAAATCAAGATACAATTGTCCAGAGACGAAAGAAATGAATTGCTACTATTCCACATCACCAACAGTCCGCTATCTGACCCGTCTTTTGCTTCCCAGAAAGTCTCCATACGCCTTAAAATCAACCAACTGCTCTTTGAGCACTTTGGCGGTAGCTTCATGGTAAGCAATAGTGCTGAGGATGGTTATCCTATTACCTTTACAATCTCTTATAAAGAGAGATAAATCTATTCAAAATAGAAAGTAAGCACAATCATACGGGAGGTAATCTTATCGACCGACTGTGTAAACTTCAATAGTGACTGATTGGTAAGATCTTTACGATCTTTCTTTATCAGATTCGCCAGCCCGAAGCAAAATTTCAATTCAGGTATCAACTTGAAATAAGACAGATAGAAATCGCAGCCCAGACCTACTTCCACATAACAGTCGAAAGGTTTTACCAATAAAGCCCCTTGCTTCTTCACACTAAAATCATACGTAGGAGCAATACCTGCCATAATATAAGGACGGTAATTATTAAAGCGTTCGGCAGAAAACTTCAAGTCTATCGGAACAGAAAGATAAGCGGACTTCATCGATTGGGAGTATTCTTCCCCACTCTCCTGTTCGCGGAACACCACTTTCTTGTCTCCGAAATGCAGTGTCGGCACAAAGCGCAGAGAAAGAAACTGATTCAGATAGAGTTCCCCCAACACGCCTACCGTAAATCCGGGAGAGTATTCGGGCACATCGGCAAACCAACACTGCCCTTCTTCCGTCACATATCCGGTATTCACCAACTTATAGTCCTGCATATGGATGCCTGCCAAAAAACCATAATGCCACCTCCGCTGATCGATATACGGGCGGTTCTGTACCTTACGTTTCTGTGCCGAAGCATCGAAGGCAAGGAGTAAAGTAAGGATTATCAGACAAATGCGCTTCACATCCCTAAAACGGTAAAAGTGACATTTTATTGCATTTACCCCTTGTTTTCTCCTCTCCATTATTTAGACAAGGTACAAATTAAGGGAATTTAAACATGATTGGTAACAACTAATCAAGAAAACCGCTATTTTTGTCGAACGAATTAGTACTAATAATTTAAAATTTGAAGAAAATGGCTTACGTAATTAATGACAGTTGTGTTGCTTGTGGCACTTGTATTGACGAATGTCCGGTAGGAGCTATCTCTGAAGGTGATATTTATTCTATCGACCCTGAAACTTGCACTGAGTGCGGTACTTGTGCTGATGTTTGTCCGTCTGAAGCAATTCACCCGGCAGAATAATAACAACACCAGGAAAAAGAAAGCCCGGTTTCGCAATCGAAACCGGGCTTTTCTATTTTTATCTGTAACCGTCACTTATTTCAGTTCAGCCAATGCTTCTTTGATGCGGCGGATAGCCTCTACGATGTTCTCATCGCTGGTTGCATAACTCATACGGATACACTCAGGCGCACCGAATGAAGCACCACCCACACAAGCCACGTGGGCTACTTCCAACAAATACATCGCCAGGTCATCAGAGTTCTCGATCTTACGGCCATCGGCAGCCTTACCAAAGAAAGAATCACACTTCGGGAACAGATAGAAAGCACCCTGCGGTACATTCACTTCAAATCCCGGAACTTCTTTTGCCAACTTCACAATCAAGTCGCGACGACGCTCAAAAGCTTTTCGCATTTCTTCTACCGGAGCCTGTGATCCCGTGTAAGCAGCTTCAGCAGCCTTTTGAGATACAGAGCAAGGACCTGAAGTATACTGGCCTTGAAGTTTGTTGCAAGCCTTTACCAACCATTCCGGTCCGGCAATGAAGCCTATACGCCAGCCTGTCATGGCATACGCTTTGGAAACACCATTTACGATTACCGTACGCTCCTTCATTTCGGGGAACTGAGCAATACTCTGGTGCTTACCTATATAGTTGATATGCTCGTAAATTTCATCAGCAATAACGATTACCTGCGGATGTTTAGCCAACACATCAGCCAACCCTTTCAGCTCTTCTTGAGTATACACAGAACCAGTCGGGTTGGAAGGTGAGCAGAGAATCAGCGCTTTGGTTTTCGGAGTGATGGCAGCTTCCAGCTGTTCAGGAGTGATCTTGAAGTCCTGTTCGATACCTGCGGTAACAATCACCGGAGTACCTTCAGCCAGTTTCACCATTTCCGGATAACTTACCCAGTAAGGAGCGGGCACAATCACCTCATCACCCGGATTCACCAATACTAACACGGCATTACAAACCGATTGTTTGGCACCGTTAGCGCATGAAATTTGTGCGGCTGTATATTCCAGACCGTTTTCCTTTTTCAATTTCTCCACAATTGCATTGCGCAAAGCCGGATATCCCGGAACCGGAGAATAGCGAGAGAAGTTGTCGTCTATCGCTTTTTTCGCAGCCTCTTTGATGTGATCGGGAGTATTGAAATCGGGTTCTCCCACACTCAGGTTAATTACGTCAACGCCTTGAGCCTTCAACTCGGCGCTCTTTTGCGACATAGCCAGCGTCGCTGACGGCGACAAACTGTTCAAACGATCTGATAATTGGTTCATTTTTCTATCTATTTTATGGTTGTTGCATAAATTTGGCTACAAATTAAGCCATTTTCTTTGATATTAGAAAACAAAAATAGCAAATTACTTATTAAAATGTAATGTGTGTCCCATGCGTTCTTTCTTTGTGCGCAGGTAACGTTCATTATATGGGTTGGGAGTCGTCTCAATAGGAACAATCTCTGTAATCTCCAATCCATAGGCTTCCAGACCAACGCGCTTCACAGGATTGTTCGTCATCAGTCTCATCTTGTGCACACCCAG
Organism: uncultured bacterium; assembly: GCA_905215555.1. GTDB lineage: Bacteria > Bacteroidota > Bacteroidia > Bacteroidales > Bacteroidaceae > Bacteroides. The sequence goes on along the minus strand of CAJMQU010000071.1, from coordinate 3,720 downwards.
TTCACGCAGAATCTGAGCACCTACACCATAATCGCGTTCATCCGCCAAATGTCCCAGACAGATATTGGCATCCACCGTATCCAGTCCCTCCTCCTGCAACTTATACGCTTTCATCTTCTCCATCAGTCCAATACCACGACCTTCCTGATTCAGATAAACTACTACTCCCTTACCGGCCTTATCAATCATTTCCATCGCCTTATGCAGTTGATCGCCACAATCGCAACGCCTTGAACCGAAGATATCTCCCGTAGCGCAAGAAGAGTGTACACGTACCAGAATCTGTTCATCCTGCTCCCATGTCCCTCTGAACAAAGCCACATGTTCCAAGCCATTGGATTTCTGGCGGAACGGAATCAAGTGAAAATGTCCGTGTTCGGTAGGCATATCCACTTCTACACCTTTCTCTACAATAGATTCCTGTTTCAAACGATAAGCAATCATATCACGGATAGAAATCAGTTTCAGATTAAACTCATCCGCCATTTTTCTCAATTCGGGCAGACGTGCCATTGTTCCGTCCTCGTTCATGATTTCCATAAGAGCACCTGCAGGGTACAGACCTGCCATACGAGCCATGTCGATAGTGGCTTCCGTATGTCCAGCACGGCGCAAAACTCCTTTTTCCTGAGCATACAGCGGGTTGATATGTCCCGGACGTCCGAAAGTGGCCGGAGTAGAAGCAGGGTCGGCAAGTGCCTTGATAGTAGCTGCACGGTCGGCAGCAGAAACACCGGTTGAACATCCTTCCAACTTGTCAATGGTCACCGTAAACGGGGTACCCAGCACAGAAGTGTTATCACTTACCTGATGGGGCAAGTCCAGTTCTTTGCAACGGGAAACGGTTACCGGTGCACAAAGCACGCCACGCGCATGTTTCAACATGAAGTTCACTTTCTCTGGAGTTATCATCTCCGCAGCAATAATCAGGTCGCCCTCATTCTCACGATCTTCATCATCCACCACAATCACAAAGTTACCGGCCTTGAAGTCTTCAATCGCCTCTTCTATTGTATTTAATTTCACTTTTTCCATTCAGGATTCTCCTTATTATTTAGGTTATTTCAGATTAGTTTCTATTATCTTTTGAACGTCCTCATTGGTTTTGATAATCCGTTCCATATCCTTATTCAGCCGGATTCGGAAAGCCCAGATACGGAAGTAGAAGAACAGCCCTACCGGTACTATCAATCCACAGGCCAGATTCAGCCAGTAATTGCGGAAAGGCCGCAAGTGGGCAGAAACAGGAATAATAGGATAGTTATTCAATGCATTCAGCAGATGAATGGATTTGGTGTTGGACATTTCGTCTACCAAACTTTCAAGACGTTCGTTAATTCCTTCTATCTCTTCATCATTCGCCCCTGCCATCCACAATTTAAAGTAATTGGGAGCACGCCTCAATGCTTTCTTCTCAGCATACGCGCGACAGTCAGCCGACAACGCCTGCAAGTCGGCAGGCAAGTGCGTGTAGTCAGGATCATGTATGATTACTTCCTTACGGAATAAATGGCGCATACTGCGAATACCCAGAATCCTCTTGAACCAGTTGATATAAGCATCAGCATTCAGCACTACCGAGTCATTATTCGATTTATAAGTAAGGAATGCACCCAGCGGAGCCAGGATAGCCGTACTCGTCCACATCCCCATCCATACAATCCACTGTCCGTCGCGCGCCATTTTATAGCCCGTATTATTAATAATATAGTAGATAATGAAGATAAGCACGGACACTACAACCGGCATGCCCAAACCACCTTTACGGATAATTCCGCCCAAGGGCGCACCGATAAAAAAGAAGATGAGACACGCCACCGAAAGCGTCAGTTTTTCGTGCCAGGAAGTCATATGGCGGCGCAGACTGGTATCTGTTTGCGAAATGTTATAACTCTTGAAACTCCAATCACTCCCTGCACTCTCAGCACGGTTCACAGCAGTAGAAATAATCTTCTGCTTCTGCGACAAGGTAGCTACATTGAAAAGGCTGTCTACATTGTAATCGCCCAGACGTGCTTGCTCTATTTTCAGTGTATCGTTTTTCTTCAGGTCTGCTGAAATCTTATATGTACCATTCATGGCTTCCTTAAAGTAAGTGCGCCCCACACTGTCATTCTGCACTTTCATAGAGTCAATGCCTGCTTGCAGCATCTTCATATTCTTACTATTGGACTGATTGCTCATGATACCGGCATCTACCATATTGAAGTCGGAGTTGAACTCGATAATAGCATGCTTCTCGCGAAACGCTTCCCGGCGATAAGGTACATTCTTCTGACTCATGTTCTGCGATTTCAGATTCTCAAATTGTTCTCCACTATAAAGGTGCAGATACAAATGCTGCTTGTCCGCAGTCATCTCCAACCGTCCCGAATCCGATTTAATGATTTGAGCATTTTCAAAGCCTTTCTCAAAGTTATAGATCAGCACATCGTAGAGCATACCCGTCTTGCGGTTCTTATGTTTCACGTATAGGTTATATCCTTCTATCTCATCGTAGAACACTCCTTCCGGTATATCCAATTCCGGAGATTTTTGTTTCATGGAGATAAGTAACGTCCACAACTTGGTCTGCGCTTCCGGGCCGATCACATTTTGGAAATAAAAAGAAACGCCACAGATGAAAATGATAAACACAATCAACGGGCGCATGATTTTAAGTAACGAGATACCTGCCGCTTTCATGGCAAGCAGTTCAAAACGTTCACCAAAATTACCAAAAGTGATAAGAGCCGCCAGCAGAATAGCCAATGGCAGCGAAGCCGGCACCAATGTGAGTGCAGAATAAAAGAAAAATTGTGCAAGGACACTCATTTCCAATCCTTTTCCCACCATCTCATCTACATACTTCCACAGGAACTGCATCATGAAGATGAAAAGGCAAATGAAAAAAGTGCCCATAAAGAGCATACAGAAGCTCTTTAATATAAATATATCTAACTTTTTTATGCGCAGCATTTTACTCGTTTCATGCAATGAAGACACAAAATTAGCATAAAAAAGGGAGTGTGGAAAATTTTTATATCAAAGTTAACTAAAAACCGCACGTTCTCCGCAAAGTGTCTACTTGAGAGTCCCACAATTCACGCAAATCGTTCACCTCGTCCACTGCCGCAAAGTCAGTTACTTCCAGCACGAAGTCGTTCGTCAGCTCGTTGTTTGTCATCTTTAATTCAAAATATTCCCGCTCATATTCATCATCCAGCCAACGGAAGCGAATAAAAGAGAATGCCCGCACGGCAATTATCTCTGCATCACGATGTTCTGTCTTTCCCCAGAAGAAAGTGACGGTTTTATCGTCCGACTGTACCCTGTCTGCAAACCAGCCCTCCAAACCGGTGGGGGTACTTATCGCGGACCAAAGAATGCTTTTAGAAGTTGCATTCAAGAGGTATTCCCGATGAATTTTCTGTCTTTCCATAGTTCATATTTGCTTTCTATTGCGGTGCCAAGATAGAGACTTTTTTCTAATTACGGAATATATTTCTTTAAATTATTCGCAAGGCTTTTCCATTTATCATCTAACTCACTGATAATGTTTCTAAAAGCTATACATAGAAAGTACCTTTTTCTTTGTATGTTTTCTATTAAACAATTTTTTTGCAGAAAATCTTCACAAATATTTTGGCAATTTCAAGAAAAGCTATATCTTTGCACCCGCAATCAAGAAATGATGGCGGGATAGCTCAGCTGGTTAGAGCGCATGATTCATAATCATGA
>CAJMQU010000070.1 GCA_905215555.1 uncultured bacterium | reverse complement strand
GAGGGGCTGAGATTATACCCTAGGAACCTGAGGCAGTTAGCACTGACGTAGGGATTGTGTTTCTTCTTATCGCCTTTCTTATAAAAGCACGCTCTTTGTATTTACTTTCAACTTATTTATTTTGATAGGACAATGAAAGTACAAGTGAACAACAAAGAGGTGGAAATAACTCCCGGCTCTACCCTTACCCAACTGACAGTGCAACTGGAGCTTCCGGTTCAAGGTATCGCTATCGCCGTAAACAACAAAATGATTCCCCGTACCGAATGGGAACGTTTTTCGTTGCACGAGAATGACAATCTGGTAATTATCAAAGCGGCTTGCGGAGGATAGTAAGATGATCAGTCTACAATTTATCACTCATCGGACCGAACGGTATTCTTACTTCGAATCGGCACGTATGGCACTCGAAGGAGGCTGCAAATGGATTCAGTTACGCATGAAGGACGCACCACTCGATGAAGTGGAAGCGGTAGCCTTGCAACTAAAACCGCTCTGCAAAGAGCATGAAGCTATCCTGATTCTGGACGACCACGTCGAACTGGCTAAGAAACTGGAAGTGGACGGTGTGCATCTAGGAAAGAAGGATATGCCTATCGATCAGGCAAGACAGATACTCGGAGAAGCCTTTATCATTGGCGGCACAGCCAATACGTTCGAGGATGTCCTACTGCATTATCGTGCCGGAGCAGATTACCTCGGTATCGGTCCTTTCCGCTTTACAACGACCAAGCAGAATCTGAGCCCTGTTCTGGGCTTGGAAGGCTATGTCTCTATCCTCGCGCAAATGCAGGAGGCACATATCGAGCTGCCGGTAGTAGCTATCGGAGGAATCACTTACGAAGATATTCCCGCCATACTACGCACGGGAGTGAACGGCATTGCCCTATCGGGAACGATTCTCCGGGCAAACGATCCGGTAGAAGAAACAAGAAGGATTTTAAATAACAACTAATTTATAGGATATGGAAAAGTTAGTAATTGCGGGACGTGAATTTAATTCCCGCCTTTTCCTGGGAACAGGAAAATTCAACTCCAACGAAGTAATGGAACAAGCTATTCTGGCATCGGGTACGGAAATGGTAACCGTAGCCATGAAGCGCATCGACATGGACGATAAAGAGGACGATATGCTGAAACATATTATCCACCCACATATCCAGCTATTACCCAACACTTCCGGCGTGCGGGACGCTGAAGAAGCTGTATTTGCCGCACAAATGGCCCGTGAGGCATTCGGTACAAACTGGCTGAAGCTGGAGATTCATCCGGACCCGCGTTATCTGCTCCCCGACTCTATCGAGACACTGAAAGCCACGGAAGAACTTGTCAAATTAGGCTTTGTGGTATTGCCTTATTGTCAGGCAGACCCTGTGCTCTGTAAACGACTGGAAGAAGCAGGTGCGGCTACGGTCATGCCTCTCGGCGCTCCGATCGGCACGAACAAAGGATTGCAAACGAAAGAATTCCTGCAGATTATTATCGAACAGGCGGGAATTCCGGTAGTAGTAGACGCCGGTATCGGCGCTCCTAGCCATGCTGCCGAAGCAATGGAACTGGGTGCATCCGCCGTATTGGTGAATACGGCAATAGCTGTTACCGGAAACCCGGTAGAAATGGCCAAAGCTTTCAAAGCCGCTACTGAAGCCGGAAGACAGGCTTACGAAGCGGGGCTGGGACTGCAAGCCTTCAATTTTGAAGCAGAGGCAAGCTCACCATTAACTGCATTTCTTGATAAATAAAATTAAAGCGTAGTCGACAACCTGACTACTCAGTTGCTTAAAAAACAATTATGGAACAAAGAATAAAATTTCCCCGCTCCCAAAAAGTATATCTACCCGGCAAACTTTATCCGAATATCCGCGTGGCGATGCGGAAAGTAGAACAAGTGCCCAGTGTCAGTTTCGAAGGAGAAGAAAAAATAGCTACGCCTAATCCGGAAGTATACGTATATGACACCAGCGGTCCGTTCAGTGACACTGAAATGAACATTGACTTAAAGAAAGGACTGCCTCGTATGCGTGAGGAATGGATTGTAAGCCGGGGTGACGTAGAACGTCTACCTGAAATCACTTCGGAATACGGCCGAATGAGAAGGGATGATAAAAGCCTGGACCACCTGCGCTTTGAACATATCGCTCTACCTTATCGTGCCAAAAAAGGAGAAGCTATTACCCAAATGGCGTATGCGAAAAAAGGAATAATCACTCCCGAAATGGAGTATGTAGCTATTCGTGAGAATATGAACTGCGAGGAGTTAGGAATAGAAACACATATTACTCCCGAATTTGTCCGTCAGGAAATCGCAGCCGGACGTGCCATATTACCCGCCAATATCAATCATCCCGAAGCTGAGCCTATGATTATCGGCCGCAATTTCCTGGTAAAAATCAATACGAACATAGGTAATTCCGCCACTACTTCAAGTATTGATGAAGAAGTAGAGAAAGCATTGTGGAGCTGCAAATGGGGCGGAGACACACTAATGGATCTCTCGACAGGAGAAAATATCCACGAAACACGTGAATGGATTATCCGTAACTGCCCTGTGCCGGTCGGCACCGTACCTATCTACCAGGCTCTTGAAAAGGTGAACGGTGTAGTGGAAGACCTGAATTGGGAAATCTACCGTGACACCCTCATCGAACAATGCGAGCAAGGAGTGGATTACTTCACGATTCATGCAGGTATCCGCCGCCATAACGTACACCTCGCTGACAAACGTTTATGCGGTATTGTCAGCCGTGGAGGAAGTATTATGAGCAAATGGTGTCTGATGCATGACCGCGAAAGTTTCCTATATGAACACTTCGACGATATCTGCGATATTCTGGCTCAATATGACGTTGCGGTGTCTTTGGGTGACGGACTTCGTCCGGGCTCTATCCACGATGCCAACGATGAAGCGCAGTTCGCCGAGCTGGACACTATGGGCGAGTTGGTGCTCCGCGCCTGGGACAAGAATGTGCAAGCCTTTATCGAAGGTCCCGGACACGTGCCCATGCATAAGATCAAGGAAAATATGGAACGCCAAATCGAAAAATGCCATGATGCGCCGTTCTATACGCTCGGCCCATTGGTCACGGACATCGCTCCGGGATATGACCATATCACCTCCGCTATCGGTGCAGCGCAAATCGGCTGGCTCGGAACGGCTATGCTGTGCTATGTTACTCCAAAGGAACATCTCGCCCTGCCGGACAAGGAAGACGTACGTGTAGGGGTCATTACTTATAAAATAGCTGCACATGCCGCCGACCTGGCTAAAGGGCATCCGGGAGCACAGGTACGTGACAATGCGCTAAGCAAAGCCCGCTATGAGTTCCGCTGGAAGGACCAGTTCGACCTGTCACTTGATCCGGAACGGGCACAGACCTATTTCCGTGCAGGACATCATATCGACGGAGAATACTGTACCATGTGCGGACCAAACTTCTGTGCTATGAGACTATCACGTGATTTAAAGAAAAACAAGAAATAACTCTAACAATATGTTCTCAGACGAATTAGAAAAAATATCCTGGGAAGAGACGACAAAAGCCATCTATTCCAAGACAGATGCCGATGTACGCCGGGCTTTAGGCAAATCCGGGCATCTGGACGTCAATGATTTTATGGCACTCATTTCGCCCGCCGCTACTCCTTATCTGGAAGTTATGGCACGGCTCAGCCAGAAATATACCATGGAACGGTTCGGCAAGACAATCTCCATGTTCGTGCCGCTTTACATCACCAATTCATGTACCAATTCCTGTGTGTACTGCGGTTTCCATATCAGTAATCCGATGAAAAGGACCATACTGACGGAGGAAGAAATCATCAACGAATACAAAGCTATCAAACGACTGGCACCCTTCGAGAATCTTCTGCTTGTTACGGGTGAAAATCCTGCTGCTGCAGGTGTCCCTTACATTGCCCGTGCACTGGATCTGGCAAAGCCTTACTTCAGCAACCTGCAAATTGAAGTAATGCCTCTTAAAACAGAAGAATACAAGGAACTGACGAACCACGGATTGAACGGAGTGATCTGCTTCCAGGAGACTTACAACAAGGCGAACTACAAAATTTATCACCCGAGAGGAATGAAATCCAAATTCGAATGGCGCGTCAACGGTTTCGACCGTATGGGGCAGGCAGGAGTACACAAAATCGGTATGGGAGTTTTAATCGGACTGGAAGAATGGCGCACGGATGTAACCATGTTGGCCTATCATCTCCGTTACTTGCAGAAGCATTATTGGAAGACAAAATATAGCGTTAACTTCCCACGTATGCGTCCGTCCGAAAACGGAGGGTTCCAGCCAAATGTTATCATGAACGACCGGGAACTTGCCCAACTGACGTTTGCTATGCGAATCTTCGATCACGATGTAGATATCTCCTACTCTACCCGTGAAAGTGCGGAAATCCGTAACCACATGGCAACTCTGGGTGTGACGACCATGAGTGCGGAAAGCAAAACCGAACCGGGCGGATATTATAGTTATCCGCAAACGCTGGAGCAGTTTCATGTGAGCGATGAACGGAAAGCGGTAGAAGTAGAATGTGACCTGAAAAAACTGGGACGTGAACCGGTATGGAAAGACTGGGACCAAGCTTTTGACTTTAAAAGATAAAAACGGATGCGATACGACAGACAAATGATACTCCCCGAAATCGGAGAAGAAGGTCAGCTTAAGCTGAAAAAAGCAAAAGTACTCATCGTGGGTGTGGGAGGGCTGGGCTCTCCCATTGCCCTCTATCTGGCAGGAGCAGGCGTAGGCTGCATCGGACTGGTAGACGACGACCGGGTAAGTATCAGCAACTTGCAACGGCAAGTGCTCTATTCCGAGAACGAACTGGATAAACCGAAAGCTGTATGTGCCGCAGAAAGACTTTCCGCACTAAACAGCGGAATCAGTATCCTGCCCTATTCCACCCGGCTGACAGAGGAAAATGCCGGCAATATCATCCGCAAATATGATATCGTAGTAGACGGATGCGATAATTTCGCCACACGCTATCTGATTAACGATATCTGCATTGAACAAAGGAAACCGTACGTATATGGTGCCATCTGTGGTTTTGAAGGTCAGGTTTCGGTATTTAATTACGGAGAGATGAAAAAGAGCTATCGTGACCTCTATCCCAATGAAGAGGAAATGAAGCGAATGCCACCTCCCCCTAAAGGAGTAATAGGAGTCACTCCCGCCGTCGTAGGAAGCATTGAAGCAACGGAGGTACTGAAAATAATTTGTGGATTCGGTGATATTTTAACCGGTAAACTATGGACGATTGACCTGCGGACATTGCAATCTAACAAATTTTCACTATAAACGTTGGTTTCTGACATAGTTAATTATTAACTTTGCTAAACAATTCAATTTAGCAGAAAGAAATGAAACTAATTGTAGTTACCACCCCTACCTTCTTCGTTGAAGAAGATAAGATTATTACTGCTCTTTTCGAAGAGGGTCTGGATATTCTACATCTCAGAAAGCCGGAGACTCCGGCTATGTATTCAGAAAGACTACTGACACTTATTCCGGAAAAGTATCACCGTCGCATCGTGACACACGAACATTTTTATCTTAAAGAAGAATTTAATCTAATGGGGATTCATCTGAATGCACGTAATCCCAAAGAACCGCATGATTATGCGGGACATGTCAGTTGTTCCTGTCACTCTGTCGAGGAAGTAAAAAACAAAAAGCATTTTTATGATTATGTTTTTATGAGTCCTATCTACGACAGCATTTCTAAAGTGAATTACTACTCCACATATACCGCCGAAGAACTACGCGATGCACAAAGGACTAAGATTATTGACTCGAAAGTTATGGCATTAGGTGGTATAAATGCAGACAATTTACTGGAAATCAAAGATTTCGGATTTGGAGGAGCAGTAATATTAGGCGATCTTTGGAACAGGTTTGATGCATGTTCCGACCAAGACTATTTGGCTGTGATTGAGCACTTCAAGAAATTAAAGAAGTTAGCCGATTAAAAGAGGAGTTGATATTATCCGGATAAAGCGTAGATACGAAAAAAGCCGCTACAAATTATCTTCATAGCGGCTTTCTTTATTTGCCAATATTCTGTTTTAGAACTTATATCCTACAACAATAGAAAAGTTCATATTCTTCGGATTGCCCAACTTCTGTACATCTACCAAACCGAATTGTCCATCCAAACCTGCTATGATTCTACCAAATTCCAATGCTACGCCAACACCGAGACCTGCATCAAAACGCTTAAAATCCACACCATCATCACTAAACGTTTTCACACTTTCTCCGGCTATCTTCGTTTTTCCTGCAATACCGCATGCGAAATAAGGACCTGCATTCACTACTAAATTGGTATTATCAGCGACATTGAAACGAGCTGCTCCCATTATCGGCAGTTCCAGATAATAAGCATTGACAGTAAGCGCATCTTTCTTAGCACCTTTACCGGTCAAAAACAAAGAAGGTTGCAATGACCAGGTATCATCAAAGGCATATTCAAAACCTCCGCCAAGCTTGAAACCAACCTTAGCATTCATATCAAGATCACCTGTGTAATTACTGAAGTTCATACCAACTTTTGCATTCCAACCTGTAATTTGTGAAAAGCCCGCAACTGAAATCAGGGCAAACAAAACAAACAAAATACTCTTCTTCATAATTTTAAAGTTTTAAATTAATACTTAAAGTCTTTATGACCTCATTGTTTAACAATACAAATGTATGATTGTAATTTGTATTAAACAACTTTTTCGTTAACAAGTGCATAAATTATAGAGTTTATACATAAAGAAAGGGAATTCCCTATTTTTGGGAACTCCCTTTCCTATTTTTTGTTCGATTTTTCTTATCTATCAGAATGCGTAGTGGAAACCGATTGAAAGATCTTCGCTAGTAAGTTTAAGACCGAAAGAATCTCCGGGAGTGTTTACATTTCTGCGGTATCCCAAGAAACCATATTTAGCAATAAAAGAGAAATGATCGTTCAATTTTACAGCAATACCCGGTCTAAAACCAATCTGTCCTGCCTTGCTGGTATCTCCGTCTTTTACCTTCACAAAACCAATGGCAGCAGCTCCGTCCAAGAACAAACGAACAGCATCGTTTTGATAATAAGACCAACGGATATACGGAGCAACAGAGAATGCATTTGTTGATAAGCTTCCGTTATAGTCATGTGAATAATCCAATTCAGCACCTAACGCCCATGTTTCGTTAAAGTTATATCCGATTTCCGGAGCTACTTTAAAAGACGTAGTATTGCCTGTGCTGTTACGCCAAACATTGAAAGATCCGCCTACGTAAATGTCTTGTGCTTTTACAGCGATAGCTGCCACCATAACAACTATCAATAATAAACCCTTTTTCATCTCATTTTTTTTAAATTAAACAATTAGACCCCACTCAGGTCTGTTTTTCGAGGTGCAAATGTAAAGCTGTTTTTAGGATTAAACAAATATTTAGTTAGTTTTTTATAATAAATACCAAGGATTTCCTCAGAAGCACCGGATATCAAAGCAAAAACAAAGACAAAATAAAATAGGCTGCGAATACTTTCACAAGTATTTACAGCCTATTTCTTTAGATAGTTAAGTACCTAACCAGTGTATTTAGCTATCCCTCAATAGCAGCCTGCGCCGCCGCCAATCTTGCAATAGGCACTCGGAACGGAGAGCAGCTAACGTAGTTCAATCCTACTCTGTGACAGAATTTCACTGAAGAAGGTTCGCCACCGTGCTCACCACAAATACCACATTTCAAGTCCGGACGAATTGCACGGCCTTTTTCTGTTGCCATACGTACCAACTGTCCCACACCATTCTGGTCGAGCACTTGGAACGGGTCTACTTTCAAAATCTTCTTTTCCAGATAAACAGGAAGGAAAGAAGCAATATCGTCACGAGAATAACCGAAGGTCATCTGTGTCAAGTCATTCGTACCGAATGAGAAGAATTCGGCAGAAGAAGCAATACGGTCTGCAGTTAACGCAGCACGCGGGATTTCGATCATTGTACCTACTTTAAAGTCAATGCTGTCTCCCAGTTCCTCAAACAACTTCGCTGCTTCCGTGCGAATCACATTTTCCTGTTCCTTAAATTCATATAAGATACCAGTCAACGGAACCATGATTTCAGGATGTGTTTCTACACCTTCTTTCTTCAATTCCAATGCAGCACCCAAGATAGCACGTGTCTGCATCTGAGTGATTTCAGGATAAGTATTTCCCAGACGGCAACCACGGTGACCCAACATCGGGTTATGTTCACACAGAGACTCTACACGCTGCTGGATATATTGCAGGCTTACACCCATTGTATCCGCCATTTCCTGTTGTCCTTTCAGATCGTGAGGAACAAACTCATGCAAAGGAGGATCGAGCAGACGCACTGTCACCGGACAACCTGCCATTGCCTTAAAGATACCCTTAAAGTCGGCCTGTTGATACGGCAGAATCTTAGCCAATGCCTTACGGCGTCCTTCCGCATCTTCTGCCAAGATCATTTCGCGCATTGCCTTGATCTTTTCCCCTTCAAAGAACATGTGTTCCGTACGGCAAAGACCGATACCCACAGCGCCGAAATTACGTGCTACTTCCGCATCATGAGGAGTATCCGCATTCGTACGCACTTGCAAACGGGTATATTTATCAGCAAGCGTCATCAATTCGGCAAAGTCACCGGAAAGCTCGGCAGCTTTCGTTTCTACTTTACCATTATATACTACACCCGTACTTCCGTTCAAAGAGATGTAATCACCTTCTTTCAGAACAACACCGTCAATTTCTACGGTACGAGCCTTATAATCAATATTCAAAGCACCTGCACCTGATACACAGCATTTACCCATACCACGAGCTACCACAGCAGCATGAGAAGTCATACCACCACGAGCGGTAAGGATACCCTCAGCAACTGCCATACCGGCCAAGTCTTCAGGAGAAGTTTCGATACGAACCATTACCACACGCTTGCCGGCAGCATGCCATTCGGCAGCGTCATCAGCAAAAAATACAATCTGACCGGTTGCAGCACCCGGAGAAGCCGGAAGACCACGGGTCAGGACTTTTGCAGCTTTCAAAGCGTCCTTATCAAATACCGGATGAAGAAGTTCGTCAAGTTTATTCGGTTCAACACGCATCAAAGCTGTTTTCTCATCAATCATGCCTTGGTGGAGCAAATCCATAGCAATCTTCACCATGGCGGCACCTGTACGTTTACCGTTACGAGTCTGGAGGAACCAAAGTTTACCTTCCTGTACGGTGAACTCCATGTCCTGCATATCCTTGTAGTGATTTTCCAGCTTAGTCTGAAGCGCATCCAATTCTTGATAGATTTCCGGCATGGCTTCTTCCATAGAAGGATATTTCGCCGCACGTTCTTCTTCGCTTACTCCGGCCAACTGTGCCCAACGTTGAGAACCGATCTTGGTAATCTGTTGCGGAGTACGGATACCGGCTACCACGTCTTCACCTTGTGCGTTAATCAGATATTCACCGTTGAAAAGGTCTTCACCCGTAGCAGCGTCACGTGAGAAACAAACACCTGTCGCAGAAGTATCGCCCATATTACCGAATACCATAGCCTGCACATTTACAGCTGTTCCCCATTCGTCAGGAATGCCTTCCATTTTACGATAAAGGATAGCACGTTCGTTCATCCATGAATCGAATACGGCGCAGATAGCTCCCCAAAGTTGCTCGTATGCACAAGTCGGGAAATCCTTTCCTGTCTGTTCTTTCACGGCAGCCTTGAACTTCTTGACAAGTTCTTTCAAGTCTTCCACTTCAAGTTCATTGTCTAGTTTTACGCCTTTCGCGTGTTTCACTTCTTCAATAATTTTCTCGAACGGGTCGATATCCTCTTTATTTGTAGGCTTCATGCCCAGTACAACGTCACCGTACATTTGTACGAAACGACGATAAGAGTCCCATGCAAAACGTGCGTTACCGGTCTTGCGGATAATACCTTCTACCACTTCGTCATTCAAACCCAAGTTCAGAATAGTATCCATCATACCAGGCATAGACGCGCGTGCACCCGAACGAACCGATACCAGCAACGGGTTGTCAATGTCACCAAATTTAGATTTCATCAACGCCTCTACATTAGCAATGGCTTTTACGACATCATCTTTCAGCAACTCAACCACTTTATCACGTCCTAATGTATTGTATTCTGTACAAACATCTGTTGTTATTGTAAATCCGGGGGGAACTGGAATTCCGATTAAATTCATTTCGGCAAGATTAGCACCTTTACCGCCTAACAAATTCTTCATGTCAGCTTTTCCTTCTGCCTGACCATTTCCAAAGGTATAAACTCTTTTTTTATCCATAATATTGTGTTTAAAGTTACATTATGATTTTTTTCTGTTCGCAAATCTAAGGATATTTCGCAAACTTGAAAACTTTTTGCGAAAAAACTTTCTATCAAAATGCAATTTCGACATTACAATCCGGAATATTTCTGTATACCCGAATTTTTTCCAAAAAAAATACCTACTTTTGCAAAGTAATTATTAGACTGGTGTAAAAGTGGCAAGAAAGAAAAAAGAGCTTCCCTTATTGGAGAAGGTAACAATCATGGATGTGGCTGCCGAAGGAAAAGCCATTGCAAAAGTAAACGACCTGGTAATTTTTGTTCCTTACGTAGTGCCGGGTGATGTCGTAGACCTGCAAATCAAGCGTAAAAAAAATAAATATGCCGAAGCCGAAGCGGTAAAGTTCCACGAACTATCGCCCAATCGTGCAGTTCCTTTCTGCCAGCACTATGGTGTTTGCGGCGGCTGTAAATGGCAAGTGCTACCCTACCCGGAGCAGATCAGATACAAGCAAAAGCAGGTGGAAGACAACCTGAGACGTATCGGAAAGATTGAACTTCCGGAGATTTCGCCGATTCTGGGTTCCGCAAAAACAGAGTTTTACCGGAACAAACTGGAATTTACATTTTCCAACAAACGTTGGTTGACGAACGAAGAAGTCCGTCAGGATGTGAAGTATGACCAGATGAATGCAGTAGGTTTCCATATTCCGGGAGCATTCGACAAGGTATTGGCAATCGAAAAGTGCTGGTTGCAGGATGATATATCCAACCGGATTCGTAATGCGATACGCGATTATGCTTATGAGCATGACTACTCATTTATCAACCTGCGTACGCAAGAAGGTATGTTACGGAATATGATTGTCCGCACTTCCTCCACAGGTGAACTAATGGTAATCGTGATCTGCAAGATTACGGAAGATCATGAAATGGAACTGTTCAAGCAGTTGCTTCAATTCGTGGCAGATTCTTTCCCGGAAATAACTTCTCTCCTATACATTATTAATAATAAGTGCAACGATACGATCAATGATCTGGACGTGTATGTGTTCAAAGGAAACGATCATATCTTTGAAGAAATGGAAGGATTGCGTTTCAAAGTGGGACCGAAATCATTCTATCAAACAAATTCAGAACAGGCATATAATTTATATAAGGTAGCCCGCGAGTTTGCCGGACTGACCGGAAATGAACTTGTATATGACCTTTACACCGGAACCGGAACTATCGCCAACTTCGTATCACGCCGGGCTCGTCAGGTGATTGGTATCGAGTATGTGCCGGAAGCCATTGAAGACGCAAAGGTGAACGCAGAAATCAACGATATTAAGAATACCCTGTTTTATGCAGGTGACATGAAGGATATTCTGACTCAGGAATTTATCAACGAGCATGGACGTCCGGATGTTATCATCACCGACCCTCCTCGTGCAGGTATGCATCAGGATGTGGTGGATGTAATCTTGTTTGCCGAACCCAAACGAATTGTTTACGTAAGCTGTAATCCCGCCACTCAGGCACGTGACCTGCAATTACTGGACGAAAAATATAAGGTGAAGGCCGTGCAGCCGGTAGATATGTTCCCTCATACTCACCACGTGGAAAATGTGGTATTGCTGGAACTCCGATAATCTTTAATTGAATCGTTCTTAAAAGAAAAAAGAAATGGAAAAAAGACCGAGAAGAACTCCTGCTGAAAAAGCACGTGCACAATATACCAATTATGCAGTCAAAGAGCCAATGGAACTAATGGAGTTCCTGACTGCCAAAATGCCGGACGCAAGCCGTACAAAACTAAAGTCATTGCTCAGCAAACGAGTGGTATTGGTAGATAATGTAATAACCACGCAATTCAACTTTCCGTTGAAACCGGGAATGAAAGTTCAAATCAGCAAAGATAAAGGAAGGAAAGAATTTAATAACCGATTGCTGAAAATTGTGTACGAAGACGCATATATCATTGTGGTCGAAAAGATGCAAGGACTTTTGTCCGTCAATACGGAACGTCAAAAAGAGCGCACAGCCTATACCATACTTAATGAATATGTGCAACGTTCCGGACGTCAACACCGAGTGTACATTGTACATCGTCTGGACAGAGACACTTCCGGATTGATGATGTTTGCCAAGGACGAAAAGACACAACGTACTCTGCGCGACAACTGGCATGATATAGTGACCGACCGTCGGTATGTAGCCGTAGTAGAAGGAAGTATGGAAAAAGATTATGATACTGTTGTTTCCTGGCTGACGGACAAGACTTTATACGTAAGTTCCAGTGGATATGACGACGGTGGTTCAAAGTCTATCACTCATTATAGAACAATCAAACGTGCCAACGGATATTCTTTAGTGGAACTTGATTTAGAGACCGGACGTAAAAACCAGATTCGTGTACACATGCAGGATTTAGGACATCCGATTGCCGGAGACGGAAGATATGGAGGAGAAAATTACTCTAACCCGATCGGTCGATTGGCCCTTCATGCTTTCAAACTGTGTTTCTATCATCCTGTAACGGGAGATCTAATGGAATTTGAAACACCTTATCCGGGAGAATTCAAGAAGTTGTTTCTGAAAAAATAGAATAAATACAAGTTAAAAGAAAGGAGCTATACCATTTATACACAAGTATGGCTCCTTTCTATATCTATTATATTATTTTCTTATTGCATTCTCAACTCAATATATCCGAAAAACTCGCCATCAAGATATAGATCACCTCGCATATAACGTCCGCTCACACGAACACCTCTCACCTCACGCAGAGCAAAATCATAACCATAATCAAGGTATAAAGTTCCATAATCTACCCGCCAACGAAAAGGCAAGTCACCGGCAGAAGCACCGTCATAATCATAGACCTGATAATCAATTCCCAAGCCGTTATTATCCAAGCGAATACCGCTTTCTATCGGATCTCTGTTAGTACCAAATCCCAAATCTCCAACCCATGTTCTCCCCATGAGGTCATCATAAATATCTTCATCATCCTCACATGAAGTAAAGCCGACAAGCAACGTCAGCATCAGCAGAAAACCTGCGTATTTTTTAATCAGTTTCATAATCTTCTAGTTTATTGCGTTTATAAATACAAATTTAGCGTTTTTATTTTACTATATGCTCCAAGCCATAAGTTTTTTGTACCTTTGTTCCCGATAATATTAAAAATTCTACATGAAACTTCTTTGGCTTGATTTAAATAGCTCCTATGCACACTCATCGTTGGCGCTCCCTGCATTACACGCCCAGATAGCAGACGACACTACTATTGAATGGTGTATAGTATCGGCAACCATAAATGAAAATACCGGAATGGTTGTCAGCCGGATTCACAAACACCGGCCGGACATCATTGCCGCCACCAACTGGTTATTCAATCACGAACAGTTGCTACACATCATATCCCGTGCTAAAGCATTACTTCCACATTGCTGCATCGTACTCGGCGGTCCGGAGTTTTTGGGAAATAATGAAGCCTTTTTATATAAGAACAAATTTGTCAGCGGAGTGTTCCGTGGAGAGGGTGAAGAAGTATTCCCCCAATGGCTGAAAGTATGGAATCACAGTAAAGAAACATGGAAAGCAATAACGGGACTTTGCTACTTGGATGAAAACGGTCGCTATCAGGACAATGGAATTGCCCGCGTCATGAACTTCTCTCAACTTGTTTCCCCCGAGAAAAGTTGTTTTTTTAACTGGAGTAAACCGTTTGTACAGTTGGAAACTACCCGAGGTTGTTTCAACACGTGTGCCTTTTGCGTCAGCGGTGGTGAAAAGCCGGTGCGTACCATTCCTTTGGAAGCTATCCGTGAACGTCTGAATGACATTCACCAGCATGGCATTAAGAACGTGCGCGTACTCGACCGTACTTTTAATTACAACAACAAACGGGCTAAAGAATTACTGGACTTATTCCGGCAATATCCAGACATCTGTTTTCATCTGGAGATTCATCCGGCTCTCCTTTCCGAAGAATTAAAACAGGAATTATCGGTCTTACCCAAGGGGTTATTACATTTGGAGGCCGGCATTCAAAGTTTAAAAGAGTCGGTTCTGCAACAAAGCCGCCGTATCGGAAAGTTATCCGACGCATTGGAAGGATTAAAATATCTCTGTTCACTAAAGAATATGGAAACGCATGCTGACCTCATAGCAGGTCTCCCACTCTATCACTTATCCGAGATATTCGAAGACGTCCGTACCTTGGCAGAATATGGCGCAGGAGAGATTCAACTGGAATCCCTAAAGTTACTTCCCGGTACCGAGATGCGGAGAAGAGCAGAAGAACTAGGCATTCAATACTCGCCCCTTCCCCCTTATGAAGTCCTCCAAACACGTGAGATTTCAGTAGACGAGTTACAGACAGCGCATTATCTATCCCGCCTGTTAGACGGCTTCTATAATACTCCTACCTGGCAAAACATCACCCGGATGCTTATTCTGGAAAATCCTCGTTTCTTACATGAGTTGCTCGATCATTTAGTTCAGGCAGATATCATCGACACCCCGTTAAGTCTGGAAAGAAGAGGATTGATCCTATATAATTTCTGTAAAAATCATTATCCCGATTACCTGACTCAAGTCAGTATCGCATGGATCGAAGCAGGTATGTCATTAAAGAAAGTTCCCGCCGAAAAAGTCAGAACCAAACGGCAAGTTCCCCCGGAGAGTTGGGAAGTCATCTATGGTTCCTATCGGGAAAAACTACGTCTGTGTTTTCTCCCCGTTGATGAAGACGGACATGGCTACTGGTTCGGATTTGAGTCTGAAATCCAAAAGATAGAACCCGTATTCAAAGCTATTTCATAATGATGAATAATCTACAAGAAAAGTTTTAGAAGCCAAGGAGACACAACTTCCATTTTATTCTCTACCTTTGTAGAACGATTAAATAACATCATATAATAATGAAAAACTTTATCAAGGGATTCCGGTTTACCCCCTCCAATTATCCGGCAGCAGTAGAAGACAAAATACAGAAATATAGAAAACAAGGATACAAACTTCCGCCTCGTAAAGTGCTCCGTACCCCCGAACAACTGGAAGGAATACGTGAAAGTGCCAAAATCAACACTGCATTATTGGATCATATCGCGGAGAATATCCGTGAGGGAATGTCTACCGAGGAAATTGACAGACTAGTGTATGATTTCACGACCGGTCACGGAGCCGTTCCTGCTCCCCTCAATTACGAAGGATTCCCCAAGAGTGTCTGTACAAGCATTAACGACGTAGTATGCCATGGGATACCCAACAAGAATGAAATCCTGAAAAACGGAGATATTATCAATGTGGATGTCTCTACCATTTACAATGGATACTTCTCTGACGCCTCCCGCATGTTTATGATCGGCGACGTAAGTCCCGAAATGCGCAAACTGGTCCAAGTGACGAAAGAGTGTATGGAAATTGGTATTGCCGCCGCACAACCTTGGAAACAACTGGGCGATGTGGGTGCCGCTATTCAGGAACATGCCGAGAAAAACGGATTCAGCGTCGTGCGCGACCTCTGCGGACACGGTGTAGGCATGAAATTCCATGAAGAACCGGATGTAGAGCATTTCGGACGCCGGGGAACAGGCATGATGATCGTACCGGGAATGACTTTCACCATTGAGCCGATGATTAATATGGGAACCTATGAAGTGTTTGTCGACGAAGCTGACGGCTGGACTGTCTGCACAGATGACGGATTGCCCTCTGCCCAATGGGAGAATATGATTCTGATTACTGAAACCGGAAATGAAAT
>CAJMQU010000069.1 GCA_905215555.1 uncultured bacterium | reverse complement strand
TACGTTAACCGATAGGGAAAAAGAAATCATACAGATGTTTTTCGGTATCGGACAACAGGAAATGACATTAGAAGAAATCGGCGACAAATTCGGTTTAACCCGTGAACGTGTACGTCAGATTAAGGAAAAAGCAATTAGAAGATTAAGACAAAGTAATCGTAGTAAATTGCTCAAGTCTTATTTGGGATAATAAGAAATATCAATTTCCGACAAATAGAAGGAATTAAAAACCGGTAGGTCATGCTTTGACCACCGGTTTTTTTGTTATCTTTGCCGTGATTTAAATTATATTTTATTGTTATGAAGTACGTTCGTATACTTTTTGCCGTAGCTTTAGTTTTTATGGTGTGCTCGGCATTCTCGTTCAAGAAAGGTAAAGGAGAAAAGACCGTGTATGCATTTGGTGTTGCCGCCTCGTTCAATGACACGGTGGTGTACTTTACCGCGATCCAGCCGTTGGATAGTGTGGAGCTGGACAAAAATGGTTTTCTGCCTAAGCGTGACCTTTATACGTATCAGCTGAAAAATTATCTGGAATACGATTTAAGATGTCCCGACTATACTTGCATGATTTACTTTTCCGGAAATAAGAGCAAACTGGAAAAGGAAGCAGCGAAAGTGAAAGGCAAGTATAAGAAGAATAAGACAATAGTGCTGATGCCTATTGATTCTGAAGCGTTCCGCTTCAAGAAACCGGAAGAGTAATCCGTTATTCGTTAAAAAAAGGATCTTATTCAAAATAATGGGCTGGCTGTAGTTATGAAAACAAAACTTTGCTTCTTTCTGTGCGCTTGTTTCTCTATACTGTTAATTGCATGTGAGGACGATGAACCGGATGTGTTTTCTGATGGAAGTCGTACGGTTTTAGTATATATTGCAGCAGACAACTCTCTTGCTTCTTTTGCTTCGCTGGACTTGGCGGAGATGAAGGTAGGTATGGCGAAAGTGAAGGATGCCGGTGTGCATTTGCTGGTATATATAGATAATGGTTCATCTGCCCGTCTGCTTGAATTGAAAAATGTAAATGGGGTAGTTGCGGAAATTGAGGTGAAAAATTATGGAAGCCGTAATTCGGTGGGTGTATCTGAAACTAAGGAAGTCTTTGCAGATGTATTTCTGAATTCCCAATATAAAGCTGACAGTTATGGGTTAGTCTACTGGTCGCATGGTGACGGCTGGCTTCCTTATCCGTTGCGTGCTGATACCCGGTGGGTGGGGCAGGATAAAAGCAACGGCGATAACAGAATGAATATTTCTGAATTTGTTGAAATATTGGCGGCGGCTCCTCATTTTGATTTCATTTTGTTTGATGCCTGCTTTATGCAGTCTGTAGAAGTTGCCTATGAGCTGCGTGATTATACAGACTATTGCATTGGTTCTCCGACAGAAATTCCCGGACCTGGTGCTTCGTATGAAGAAGTCGTGCCGGCCATGTTTTCTGCAGATGATGCAGCTGTGAATGTAGCCAAGGCTTATTATGAGCCTTATGCAGCTAAGTATGCGGGAGGTGCGGGTATTTCGAATGATCACTGGACAGGGGGAGCTTCTGTATGTGCGTTGAAAACGAATCAATTGGATAACTTGGCGCGGGTTACAAAACAAGTCTTGTCTAAAGCAACTGATAATGCACAGCTTCGTGAAGCTGTCTTTGATTATGATAAACGCAGTGGCTCCGGTGGTTATGATAATGGGCGCGTAGGGTATTATGATTTTGTAGATGTGGTGCGTGCGATTACTACTGATGCCGTATATGCAACATGGAAACAGGCTTTTGATACAACTGTGGCATATTGGGCTACTACCCCTAAAAATTATTCCTCTTATGTAGGGATGTTTATGATGGAAGATACTGACGGTGTGTCTTGCTATATTCCTACTACATCCAACAATCTGACGGATAAAGCATATCGCTCTACTGAATGGTATACAGCCGCAGGTTTTGATGAACTTGGTTGGTAATCTTCTTCTCTTTTTCTTTGTTCTCTATTGCTGAAATAGTACTAATAGATGCTGTCAGTTTGCATATTATGATGATTTCCTTTGGAAAATATTCATATTTGGAAAACAATTCATATCTTTATTTTGTTTTTATCTAAAAAAGGCAATAATATGAAGTATGTGATTATTGGTGGAGTTGCCGGAGGAGCTACGGCAGCAGCCCGTTTGAGAAGAATTGACGAGAAGTCTGATATCCTTTTACTGGAGAAAGGCAAGTATATATCCTACGCTAATTGCGGTTTACCTTATTATATAGGTGGAGTCATTGCTGAGCGTGAAAAATTGCTGGTGCAGACACCGGCTTCTTTCGGTCAGCGTTTCCGTGTGGATGTGCGTGTGGAAAATGAGGTGACTGCCATTTCTCCGCAAAACAAGACGATTACCATTCGTACTGCTGACGGACGCGAGTATGAGGAAACGTATGATAAACTCTTATTGTCGCCGGGAGCCACACCTGTCCGACCTCCATTGGAAGGTATTGATTCTGAAGGAATTTTCACTCTACGTAACGTCGAAGATACAGATCGGATAAAGTCTTATCTTACAGAACATGCTGTGAAGCGTGCGGTTGTAGTCGGTGCAGGCTTTATCGGGCTGGAAATGGCCGAGAATCTGTATCATGCCGGAGTTGCTGTATCTGTTGTGGAAATGGGTAACCAGGTGATGGCACCCATCGATTTTTCAATGGCTGCTCCTGTTCACCAGCATTTGATACAGAAAGGAGTTTCACTCTATTTGGAAGAAGGAGTTACTCATTTTCAGCGTTCGGAACAAGGAATTACTGTCTTTCTGAAGAGTGGAAAGACAATTCCTGCAGATATGGTGTTGCTCTCTATAGGTGTGCGTCCGGCAACGGCTTTGGCTAAACAAGCCGGTCTGAAAATAGGGGAGGCGGGCGGTATTTGGGTGAACGAATACCTGGAAACTTCCGAGAAAGACATTTATGCCGTAGGTGATGCAATTGAATATCCGCATCCTCTGACCGGGAAACCGTGGCTTAATTATTTGGCAAATCCGGCAAACCGCCAGGGACGTATCGTAGCTGATAATATGGTATTTGGCAATACTGTTGTTTATGAAGGTGCCATCGGTACTTCCATTGCCAAAGTCTTTGACATGACAGTTGCTTCTACAGGACTTGCTGCCAAGCGTTTGAAGCAATGGGGAATGGAATATCAGAGTTCCGTTACTCATTCTGCTTCCCATGCAGGTTACTATCCGGATGCGCTTCCCCTGACTTTGAAATTGACTTTTCATCCTGTTACAGGAAAACTATACGGTGCGCAGTGTATTGGCTATGAAGGTGTGGATAAACGCATTGACCAGATTGCCGGACTTATCAAACATGGCGGAACAGTTTATGATTTGATGGAGACGGAGCATACTTATGCGCCTCCATTCTCTTCTGCAAAAGATCCTATCGCTATTGCAGGCTATGTAGCTTCCAATATCATTACCAGCGCAATGCCTGTTATAACCTGGCGTGAACTGATAGAGCAAAAGAATAAAATATTGCTGGTGGATACCCGTACCGCAGAAGAATACTCTTTTGGTACGATTCCGGGGGCGGTAAATATTCCTTTGGATGACCTGCGGAAGCGCATGGTAGAAGTTCCGAGGAATCAGCCTGTGGTGGTGTTCTGTGCAGTTGGATTGCGCGGCTATCTTGCACAACGTATTTTAATGGGAAATGGGTATGAAAATGTACGTAATCTTTCGGGAGGTTATAAATTATATTCTGCCGCAGTAGCTCCGTTGCCTGCTCCATCCGAGGTGATTGCACAGGTTCGTAATCATTCGGTTGTTTCAAAGGAACCGCTGAAAATTAATGCCTGTGGATTGCAATGCCCGGGACCTATCATGCAGGTGAAGAAAGCGATGGATACCCTTGAACCGGGGGAGCAAGTGGAAATTGTGGCGACCGATGCCGGATTTGCACGTGATGCTTCGGCCTGGTGCGATACAACGGGTAATCGTCTGGTAGGAAGCCATGAAAAAAAAGGACGATATACGGTGGTTATTGAGAAAGGTGAACCGACTGCTGTATGCCCGTCTTCTGCCGGAGCTATGGCAGTGGGCAGAGGAAAGACGTTGATTCTTTTTAGTGATGATCTGGATAAGGCTTTGGCTACTTTTGTATTGGCAAACGGCGCTGCGGCAACCGGTCAGAAGGTAACGGTTTTCTTCACTTTCTGGGGGCTGAATGTTTTGAAAAAAGTACAGAAACCAAAAGTCAGGAAAGATATTTTCGGTAAGATGTTTGGCATGATGCTTCCTTCCAGTTCTTTGAAGTTGAAGCTGTCTCAGATGAATATGTTCGGTATGGGAAGTCGTATGATGCGTTTTTTGATGAAACGAAAAGGTGTGGACTCTTTGGAATCGCTTCGTTCGCAGGCGCTTGCTCAGGGAGTTGAATTTATAGCCTGTCAGATGTCAATGGACATGATGGGGATTTGTCGTGAAGAACTGTTGGATGAGGTAACTATCGGTGGTGTTGCTACTTATATGGAGCGTGCAGATAAAGCCAATGTCAACCTTTTCATTTAGTTATTTGTTTATTAACGATAACGAAAGAAATAACAATATATGGAAGACTTATGTAAGATACGTGATGTCTATCGAGCGATAGCCGAGTTTGAAACCCAGTTCATACAGCAATACAATCTTTCGCTGAATGAAGGAATGTTGCTCTGTGCACTTCTGGATCATCCCAGACTTACTTCTGGCGAAATAGCGGAAGAGTTGGGGCTTACTCATTCCAACACTTCTAAACTGATTCGCTCAGTAGAAGAGAAGAAACTGATAACTCGTGTTGTAGGCAAAATAGATAAGCGTCAGATGCATTTCTCCTTAACGGCAGAAGGAAAAGAACAGATTAATGCAATAAAGGGTAGTACCCATGAAATGCCTGCATTGTTGCATCAGGTCATATCCATGTTGGAAAAATGAAAAATCCAAGGAACCCACTTCCTGTTGGCAGACTCTTATACTTTCTGTCAGCAGGAAGTTTACTTTCACCCTGTGTTAAAGTAGATACTTCGTGTACTTTTTTTATGGTTATGTTGCTTTGGTTATCAGAAGGGGCTTTTTAATTTTCGGCTCTTCCGAACGTTGCTTGTCCCATCATAAACATGTGTACCATTCTCTTTATGCGGAGTTATTTCCAACTTTACCGTCAAAATAATTAATATTTTTCGTGGATTTTGCTTAAGATTGTTTTAATTTGCAACTAATATATTAAGCAATACAGCAATTGGACATGCAAAAATTATTATCCTTGCCGCCTAACCTTGTGTCGGCATTCTATGAACTGGAAAATGTAGACCGTACGGAATGGTTTTGTACGTCTGATCCCGTAGGTATGAAACTAGGGTCGGGCGGGGGAACAACCTGGCTCCTGCGGGAATGGTATAGAAATCAAAAGATAGAACATTCAACCGAGAAACGAATCCTGCTGCATGCAGGCGGACAAAGCCGTCGTTTGCCGGGGTATGCCCCTTCGGGAAAGGTGCTCACACCGATACCAGTATTTCGTTGGGCGCGCGGGCAGAAACTGGGGCAGAATCTGCTGTCTCTGCAACTTCCGCTCTATGAAAAGATAATGGAACGGACACCAGAAAAATTGCGTACGTTGATTGCCAGCGGCGATGTGTATATCCGTGCAGAGAGACCTTTGCAGGAAATACCGGACGCGGATGTCGTATGTTATGGGTTGTGGGTAGATCCTATCTTGGCTACACATCACGGTGTATTCGTTTCAGACCGTAAGCAACCCGAAGCCCTGGACTTTATGTTGCAGAAACCGTCATTGCAGGAATTGGAGAATCTTTCCAAGACTCATCTGTTCCTGATGGACATAGGTATCTGGCTGTTAAGCGACCGGGCAGTGGACTTGCTGATGAATCGTTCACAAAAAGAAGGAGGCGCTTCAGATAAGAACATTCCATATTCAGATTTGAAGTATTACGACTTATATTCGGATTTCGGTTTATCACTGGGAAATCATCCGCGTATTGATGATGAAGAACTGAACAAGCTGTCTGTAGCTATATTACCATTGCCGGGAGGAGAATTTTACCATTACGGTACAAGCCGTGAATTGCTTTCTTCCACCGTTACGTTGCAGAATAAAGTATATGACCAGCGTCAGATAATGCATCGTAAAGTGAAACCGAATCCTGCAATATTTGTGCAGAATGCAGAAGTGTGCATATCCCTTTCTTCAAAGAATGATAGCCTTTGGGTAGAAAATAGTTTTATTGGACCATCGTGGACTATTGGTTCTCGGCAAATCATCACAGGAGTGCCGGAAAACAACTGGACGCTGACCCTCCCCGACGGAGTATGTGTAGACATTGTCCCTCTCGGAGAAAAAAGCCGGGCGGTTCGTCCGTATGGTTTTGACGATGTATTCAAAGGAGACATCCGGGACGAAAAGACATTGTTTCTGGGGATGCCTTTCCCGGCATGGCTGAGAGAGCGTGGCTTGACGGCAGATGATGCGCTCGGAAGGAAAGATGACTTGCAGGCTGCAGGAATTTTTCCTGTTGTGGCAGATGTCGGACGGATGGGGAAGGTGCTCCGTTGGATGGTTTCGGAACCGGAGTTGACGGAAGGTAAGGAAATCTGGCTGAACAGTCAACGCCTCTCCGCTGATGAGATTTCTGCACAGGCCGATTTGCGCCAACTGTATGCGCAGCGTGAAAACTTCCGGAAAGATAACTGGGAACTGCTGGCACGCAATTATGAGAAAAGCGTGTTCTATCAGTTGGATTTAGCTGATGTTGCGGAAGACTTTCATCGCTTGGAATTGAAGAAGCCGGATGTGTTGCCGACTGATGCTCCTCAGATGCAACGTATTCATAATCGTATGCTCCGGGCGCAGATTGATAAACTGGATGGAACTGATTTCCGGGATGATGAAAAAGAAGCTTTCGGTTTGCTGCGTGAAGGATTACTGACGGATTTGTATGAACGGAAAAGCCAGCCGCACTTGAATGTATTTAGTGATCAGATAGTATGGGGACGTAGTCCTGTGCGTATAGATGCTGCCGGTGGCTGGACGGATACTCCGCCATATTCTCTTTTTGCCGGAGGAAACGTGGTGAATCTGGCAATAGAACTGAATGGCCAGCCTCCCTTACAGGTTTACGTGAAGCCTTGCAAGGACTTCCACATCGTGTTGCGCTCCATTGATATGGGAGCGATGGAAGTGGTAAATGATTTTGGTGAATTGCAGGACTACTGCAAGATTGGTTCTCCTTTCTCTATTCCCAAAGCCGCGTTGACGTTGGCAGGTTTTGGACCGGTATTTTCGGAAGTGTTTTATCCCTCTTTGGAAAAGCAGTTACAGGCATTTGGCACAGGTATAGAAATAACCTTATTATCCGCTATTCCCGCAGGTTCGGGTTTGGGGACCAGTTCGATACTGGCCTCTACCGTATTAGGTTCTTTGAGCGATTTCTGCGGTCTGATGTGGGATAAGAATGAAATATGTCGCCGTACCCTTGCCTTGGAGCAACTGTTGACGACAGGCGGTGGTTGGCAAGACCAGTATGGCGGTGTGCTGCAAGGTATCAAACTATTGCAGACAGAGCCGGGCTTTGTGCAGAATCCGTTGATACGTTGGTTGCCCGAACATCTCTTCACGCATCCCGAATATCGCGATTGCCATTTACTATATTATACCGGCATCACACGTACGGCCAAGGGAATTCTGGCAGAAATAGTACGTTCCATGTTCCTAAATTCGTCTGCTCACTTGGGCATACTGGAAGATATGAAGGCGCATGCCTTGGATATGGCGGAAGCTATCCAGCGGAATGATTTCGAAACTTACGGCGCACTGATCGGTAAAACCTGGACGCAGAACAAGGCCTTGGATTGTGGCACGAACCCTCCGGCAGTGGAAGCGATTATCGACCGTATCAAGGATTATACGCTGGGATATAAATTGCCGGGTGCCGGTGGAGGTGGTTATTTATATATGGTGGCGAAAGATCCGCAAGCGGCATTGCGTATCCGCGAGATACTGACGCAAGATGTGCAAAATCCGCGGGCACGGTTTGTGGAAATGTCACTTTCGAGAACCGGATTCCAGGTTTCGAGATCCTGAGACAGCATTATTCGTGGTGATAGGGACCACCGTTAAGTATATTCATTGCCCGGTATAACTGCTCCACGAAGATAAGCCGCACCATCTGGTGTGAAAAAGTCATTTTGGAGAGAGACATCTTCTCGTGTGCCGCCTGATATACTTTCTGTGAGAAACCATACGGTCCTCCGATAACGAATACAAGCCGTTTGTTTACGGTATTCATTTTGCGCTTCATATAGTCTGCGAACTCTATGGAGCGCATTTCTTTTCCTCCCTCGTCCAGCAATACGATGACGTCGCCCGGCTGGAACGCCTTGCATATCAATTCTCCTTCTTTTTCTTTCTGCACTTCCATTGAAAGACTTTTGGTATTCTTCAATTCTGGGATGACTTCCATTTCGAATGTCAGATAGCGTTTAGTGCGCTGCACATAGTCGTTAATGGCGGTGATAAAGTGCTGTTCTACTGTTCTTCCTACGACGAGTAAGGTTGTTTTCATGCTGCTTTAGTTATGATTCGCGCACAAATTTAGCGCTTTTTTGTTGTATTTTACAATAAATGCTTACCTTTGCGTATCATTAATACTTGTGATTATGAAAAAACGAGTAGTTTTGTTGTTGACCTGTCTCTTCATGTGGATGTCTTCGCTCTTTGCGCAGGATGTGCCTGTGGGGGTGATTGTGGCCTTCAAGAAAGGGAACTCTCAGGAACTAAACAGGTATCTGGGTGATAAAGTGGATTTGATTATCCAAAATCGCACGACCAACGCTGACAAGCAAACGGCGGAAGGAGCTATGGCCACTTTCTTTGCTGAGAACAAAGTCAGCAGTTTTGATGTGAACCACCAAGGAAAGCGCGATGAGTCGAGTTTCGTCATCGGTACTTTGGCGACTAAGAACGGAAACTTTCGGGTGAATTGTTTCTTTAGAAAGGTACAGAATAAATATGTCATACATCAAATAAGAATAGATAAGACAAATGAATAAGGAAGAAGAATTGATTGACAGGCTGATAGACCTTGCCTTTGCCGAAGACATAGGCGATGGTGACCATACCACCCTTTCGTGTATCCCCGCTACGGCGATGGGTAAGTCCAAACTTTTGATTAAGGAACCGGGCATATTGGCCGGTATCGAAGTAGCCAAGGAAGTTTTCCACCGTTTCGACCCGACTATGAAAGTAGAGGTGTTCATCAATGATGGGGCGGAAGTGAAGCCGGGCGATGTGGCTATGGTGGTGGAGGGCAAAGTGCAGTCTCTGTTGCAGACGGAGCGCCTGATGCTGAACATCATGCAGCGTATGAGCGGAATTGCCACCATGACACACCGATATGCCGAGAGACTGAAAGGTACGAATACACGTGTGCTCGATACCCGTAAGACTACTCCGGGCATGCGTATCCTTGAGAAAATGGCAGTGAAGATTGGCGGCGGTGTAAACCATCGTATCGGTCTTTTCGATATGATCTTGTTGAAAGACAATCATGTGGACTTTGCCGGAGGCATTGATAAAGCCATCAACCGTGCCAAGGAATACTGCAAAGAGAAAGGCAAAGACCTTAAAATAGAGATTGAAGTACGTAACTTCGATGAATTGCAGCAGGTGCTCGACCTCGGTGGTGTAGACCGGATCATGTTCGACAACTTCACGCCCGAAATGACGAAGAAAGCTGTGGATATGGTAGCAGGCCGTTACGAAACCGAGTCTTCCGGCGGCATCACGTTCGATACGCTGCGCGACTATGCCGAATGTGGCGTAGACTTTATCTCAGTCGGCGCTCTGACTCACTCCGTGAAAGGATTGGATATGAGCTTTAAAGCATGTTGACAAAGGCAGAAAGCCGTATTTAAAGAATAGCAGGAAGCTTCTCATAAGTTTGCCATCATATTGCAATCTTTATGAGAAGCTTTCTTCTTAAAATGTACCAGGAAAGTATGGCAAAGATAGACTGGAATAAAATAAAAACTACTATCAAAAAATGGAAGCCGGGCGAGTATGTACGGCAAACTTCCATTGTTGTAATTGGTGTGCTGATAACTTTCGTTGGCAGCGAGCTGGTCACTAGATGTTCGGAACAGGCGGATATTAAATCTACTATGTTGCTGATTGGGGATGAACTGAAAAGTAATCGGAAGAACTTTGAAGAGATTATGTCCGAGTTCAGTGAAGATGAACGTCTTTCTGCTTTGTTGGTGGAACATGATATGGATATCCGCTCAATACCGGAAGATTCCTTGAAACAATTCCGCTTCATTTTAGGGCACATCCGCAGCTATTCTTATACCCAGAATGCGCTGGATATACTTAAAAGCTCTATGCTGATGCAGAAAATATCTGATAAGGAGCTTTTGCTGTCGCTGACTGAGATATATGAGACATTAGAAGGATGTAAACTGACTATGAATGGGTATTATGATATGAAGGAGGAGGCGTTTCGTCCTTTTTATTTGTCACTGACTGATGAACAAATAAGCACGGTAAATGAAGGAGGCTGGGAAGCATGGGAAATATATGTTTCGGATAAGAAACTGAGAAACTTTCTGAGAATCCCCCAGAAGTATTTTACTCCCGATTATAGAAAACGTGTGGGGCAAAAGATTGATAAGATGATACGAACTATTGAAGAGAAATATGGCTCAAAATAAATGCTTATGGGAAATATCGATAAGATAAAGTCTACGGTTAAAGGCTGGAGATTGGGAGATTATTTCCGTCAGTTCAGTATTGTGGCGGCAGGTATCATTGTAACTTTTTGGGGAAGCGATAAAATTACGGAGCATAGTCGTCAAAAAGAGGTACGGGCTGCGATGCAACTAATTACGGAAGAATTGGAGTATAATAGGAAGGAGTTGTGCTATATAAAGCACTTGCTGGATATAGACAGGCATATGAGTTCTTTGTTGATAAAGCATAAAATGGATGTATCAGGAATACCGGCGGATACTTTAAGCAAATATGACAAGCTTTTCAATAATATGAATGAACTCTCGTATAAAACTGATGCATTGGATGTGCTGAAAGGTTCTTCGTTGATGCAGTATATTTCAGACAAGCGTTTGTTGCAGGATATATTGCAAACCTATTTTGAGTTGGGGAGGCGGAAGAAAGATGTCGGTGATTACTATGCAGCAAAAACAGATGTACTTATGGGACTTGTTATGTCCAGGAATGTAAAGTTTGCTTTGGAAACTGACAACGACTTGCTGGATCAAGTCTCATTTCTTATAAGTAATGATGAATTTGTCAATTTCGTCATAATGGTACCCGGTTTCTTGTATTGGGATGAATTTGATGAACTGGATGAAATGCTTGACAAGCAAATACAGACTTTGAAAGCAAAGTATAAATAATCTCCGTACTTTAACTTCTTTTTAGATATAACATTGCAGCATTCTTCGGAAAGCTGCGTCTAACTAACAAATGACGCGAAGAGGCGTCCGTTAAAAAGAGCACTGACGTTGGAAAATGATATAGAACTGATAGAGGGCTGCCGGGCAGGGAAAGATTCTGCTCGTAAGGAACTGTACACCCTTTATGCCAAGCAGATGCTTGCGGTATGTTACCGCTATACGGGCGATGTGGATGCGGCGCATGACGTACTGCACGATGGGTTCATCAAGATTTTCACCCACTTCACTTTCCGGGGCGAATGTGCACTGGCAACGTGGGTGACAAGAGTAATGGTGACACAGGCAATAGACTATCTGCGAAGGCAGAAACGCATCACCCAACTGGTGGTGAACGAAGAACAATTGCCCGACCTGCCCGACGAAGCAAGTATAGCCGACAATGGAGACCGCCTCTCCGAAGAACGATTAATGGCATTTGTGGCAGAATTGCCTGATGGATGCCGAACCGTTTTCAACTTGTATGTGTTTGAAGAGAAATCGCACAAGGAAATAGCGGAAATGCTTGGGATTAAGGTACATTCATCCACCTCGCAATTGCATCGCGCCAAAAATTTGTTAGCAAAAAGAATTAAAGAATATACAGAGTATGAAAGGAAATGATGAAATAACCGGTTTGTTCCGCAGTCGCCTCGCTGGTGCAGAGATGACGGTACGGGATGGCTTTTGGGAAGAGCTGCAAGGCGACCTTTCGAAAGCCGGAGCCGATGCGACGGATGCTTCCGCAGCTGTTGCATCCGGACAGGCTGCCAACTTATCCGGGCAAAAACAAAAGAGTTTCATCCTTACTCCACGGTTCTACCGGGTGGTTGCTGCTGCTTCCGTAGTATTGGTGTTGGGAGCTGCTTCCGCTGCATTTTGGTATTTCTCTCCGAAAGAAGAAATCCAGGAAGCATTTACGAAGGTTGCTACCTTGACGCCGGAAGGTAACTTGAACGGAGACGTGGTGCAGGAAAAATTCCCTTCTATCCATGATACTAACCCAACAGCACAAAGACCCGGTCACAAATATCCGGGACAATCTTCATCCGCTATGGCACTTGCTTCGAATGATGAAGAAGATGAATCCGTATCTGTCACTGTCTCCATTACGATCAGACAGCGCGTATACGGCAACCATCAGCAGGGAGGAAATGGCATGTATGGTCAAAATGCTTCTGCTCAGGATGGAAATGGTTATCATGCGATAATCGATCCCGCAAATACGACTCCCGATACTGACTCCAACGTTCATTCCAAACGTATGGATGCTTCGTTGGCAAATGCGGACGTTGCAGGCAAAAAACATAACTGGGCTTTCAAAGCCGGAATCGGTACATCGTTGCCAAAAGGTGATTTTGGAATGCCTTTCACTGCAAACTTTTCAGCAGAACGCCGTCTGAATAAACACTTCTCCGTAGAGGCAGGTCTACAATACAACCGCTTGGATGGAGACCGTGTATTACATACGTTGGCCGTTCCCGTGAAACTGAATGCAAGGCTGGCAAGCAATTCCAAAATAGATTTTTATGCTACGCTGGGTGGAGCCGCTGAGAAGTGCATAGCCGGAGCAGAAGACAATGGTTTCGGTGCAGAACCCATACAACTGTCCATTGCCGCCGGTCTGGGTGTCCGTTATAAACTTAACGACCGGATAGCCTTGTTTGCCGAACCTACGGTGTCTCATCATTTTGATACAGACTCGCAGACAAAAACACTGCGTACGGAACGTCCGACGAACCTTAATCTGCTCTGTGGTGTTCGTATGACATATTAACCTTAAAACAATACAATAATGAGAACTCTACCTCTATATACTATACTCTATACTATATTCACCGGCGGACGAATCAATATCCGCTCATGTCGTGCCGCAATGCTGGCGTTGCTGTTTTTCTTCTCTCTTTCTTTTGTGTCGTGCACGGAGGAGGCGCTCGATTACAATAATCCCGATGTAGACTTGTTTGTGAAGCAACTGAAGGGAGGAAAGTATTCGGTAGAAAGTCCGGAAGGTTTGAACACTGTGCCCCGTTTTACCGTTGATGATATAGAAGGTCTGCTGAAGTATGCTGAAGACCTGACGGTAATTCCTTCTTTCCCGTTGGCGCCGGTTTCTTATTCGGCTGGAGGCAAACTCCGCTTGGGGGAATGCATCTTGTGGACGGTGGAGACCATCCGTCTGGGACAGAATGCTTCGATGGGTTGCAAGATGGTGCATGTGGATGCGGAAAACTATGAAGGCATCTACTTCTTGTCCGATGACGAAGTGCTGGATGCTGCCGCCCGTTATCGCCGTTGGTGGGAGGGTCGCAAATATCCCCGCACGATGTGGACCATAGACCCTTGTTACGATGAACCGCTTTGCGGAAGCGGATATATGTGGTGGTAAGACAATAAATTAATGAGAAAATATTACACTATAATCGGACTGCTTTTTGCAGTAGTCCTTCCCCTTTGCGCTCAGAACTGGACACCTCAGGACTCTCTGCGACTACGCCGCCTGCTGGACGGAGAGGGGGAAGTGAAGTTGAATCCGGAGGTACTGAAAGAACTGGGGATAGACCAGCCTGTAGGTAAGCAACTGATGTCGACGGAAAAACAATGGTTGGACTTCAACACAACACTACCCGAGATACCTAATACACCGAAGAAGAAAGTAGTCCTTACCTTGCGCCCTTATACGGCAAATACAAAGTACAACTGGGATCCGGTGTATCAGAAGAAGATTAAAATAGATAAGAATACGTGGCGGGACGATCCTTTCTATGAACTTAAGCAGCTCAAGATTTATAGTGATTGGGCAAAGCATCCTTTGGACAAGGGGATACGCAAAAGTATGGATGAGATTGAGGCGACCGGATTGCGTCATCGTGTGACGGAACGGGCGAATAATATGGCGGTAGGTAGCTGGCAGGGTGCCGGTGGGGGCTTAGGTTTTGTCGGTGATTTTTTGGCGCCTTTTACAAAAGAGTTTTGGAATGTCAAAGGGCGTAAGCGCCGTGCCCGCACGCTGGAAGTGTTGCGGACGTATGGAGACTCTATAACGGTGATGAAGAAAGCACCGGTTGAGACTATTAGTAATTAACGAAAAGATTTGTTTATTATAGGGATAATTGTCTGATTCTTCATTTGTATTATTTGTGCACCCGGTCATACGTATGTTGTATATTCGTGTTTCCGGGTGTATATTCCATTATAAATCGTCTTTTTGTCCGAACCTTTCGTCCTTTTTTCTTGTTTCTTCCTTTATAATGCCTAAACGAAGGAACTATGAACAGAATTACTTCCCTTTTCGGAATAAAATATCCAATAATCCAAGGCGGTATGGTTTGGTGTAGTGGCTGGCGCCTGGCGTCGGCAGTGAGTAATGCGGGGGGATTGGGCTTGCTTGGAGCAGGATCGATGCACCCTGAGACATTGCGTGAACATATCCGCAAATGCCGTGCCGCTACACATCATGCTTTTGGAGTCAATATTCCGTTGATGTATCCGCAGATTGAAGAAATCATGCAGATAGTAGTGGACGAGGGAGTCAATATAGTATTTACTTCCGCCGGAAGTCCTGCCAAATGGACGGGATGGCTGAAGGAGAGAGGTGTAATAGTGGTACACGTGGTTAGTTCTTCCCGCTTTGCGATGAAGGCCGAAGAGGCGGGTGTGGATGCTGTGGTGGCCGAGGGCTTTGAAGCCGGCGGACACAACGGAAGGGAAGAAACTACCACTTTGTGCCTGCTACCTGCTGTACGTGCGGCTACTACTTTGCCGCTGATTGCTGCCGGAGGAATTGCTACGGGCGAAGCTATGCTGGCTACTCGCGTGTTGGGGGCTGAAGGTGTGCAGATTGGTACACGCTTTGCCCTGACGGAAGAAAGTTCTGCTCACGAATATTTTAAGGATTACTGTCTGCGTTTGCGTGAAGGAGACACTCGGTTGTTGTTGAAGAAAATTGCTCCGGTGCGCTTGGCGAGAAGCAATTTCCGCGATGCGGTGGAGGCTGCCGAAGCTGTGGGGGCGACAGAGGATGAACTTCGTATTCTGTTGGCGCGGGGACGTGCCAAGAAGGGGATTTTTTATGGAGACTTGGAAGAGGGAGAACTGGAGATCGGCCAGGCTTCAGCGTTGCTTTATGGCAGGCAGATACAGACTGTGGCGGAAGTGATGCAAGAGTTGACGGAAGGATATAAAAGAGCCTGGGATGCACTGAAAGATTAGAGAGAAAATAAGTTTCACGAGACGAATGATTTTGCCTCGTGATATTGAAAATCCGTCTCGTGGGATGAAATGACTCGTCTCGTGAGACGGATTTTCTGTATCTTAGGAGGGGAAATGAAGGCCTGCTAATTGAGACATAATATTCAACTATGCATCCAATGGCAAAAAAATATTCATTACGAAAAACAAAGATTCTCCCCGGGGCGTATATTGGGGGTACCTCATTCGTATACAGAGGGTATCTCCGTGTACGAATGGGATAGGGATTATTTATATATACTTATAATCAGATAGTTATATGCTTTTGTCGATAGATGTATAATCAGAACAAATCAACGGATGGTTATTTTAATCATTTGCTTCCTTTCTTTTCAGTTTTGAATCAAGCTGGTGTTCTCCCTTTAAGGAGGGGAGTTTTGAAGTTACTCTTGTTTATATTTGCAGGAGTATCTAGTGAGTCGAATCTATTATTCGGTTTATAAAAATGGGGCTGTACAAATCATCTGTACAGTCCCATTTTCATGATTTCCGGTTACAATTCTATGACTTAGGTGTACCGGGATTATTTGTTGTACCAGTAGAGGTTGAGGTAGGATTTGCATGAGGAGTTGCCGTAGCTGTGCTTGTTGTTCCTGTAGAGACAGTTGCTTTGGCAGCAGATGTAGCTGTTGCCGTAGCTGTTGCAGCAGATGCAGCAACTTGGGGTTGTACTTCCCAGTGGAAAGGTTCGAAGTTCGTGTTCGGGTCAACCCAAGATGGTTTCTTGCATGCGTAGATGATGAACGGGGCAGCTACTACAACGAGTGCACCGATAATCAGTACGGAGAACCAAACAGTATTGCTACCTGTTGAAATCTGGCTGGGCGGGATAAAGCTCAGGATGAACGCCAACAGAGAACCGCAGAAACCGAGTCCGCCGATGAACCACATCAAACCGTTGCCACCCTTACCGATACGGAACGGACGGTTCAGCTTTTTCATCTTATAGCGCAGTACGATAGCACCCGTAAACATCAACATATACATGATGAGGTAAAGAACCACTGTCAGCTGTGACAGAATCTGATAGAAACTCTGTACGGAAGGCATAACCACGAACAAGAGGCTCAATACGGTAACCGCACCACCTTGTACGAACAGAATGTTCTTCTGTACACCCAGCTTATTAGTCTTCTGGAAGAACGGAGGCATGTAACCAGCCTTGCCTACGGCAAAGATACCTTTGGACGGACCGGCAACCCATGTCAATACACCTGCCA
>CAJMQU010000068.1 GCA_905215555.1 uncultured bacterium | reverse complement strand
AATCGGATTGACAGAAGCGGAAGCAACAGGGGCTTTGTTGTGTCTTGACGTTACTGAAACCGTGCTGGACGAAGCGATAGCATTAGGATTCAATCTCATCATATCCCACCATCCGCTGATATTCAAAGGATATAAATCCATCACAGGCAGGGACTATGTGGAGCGTTGTATCATGAAAGCGATAAAGAACGATATCGTTATTTATTCTGCGCATACCAATCTGGACAATGCACCGGGAGGAGTAAACTTCAAGATTGCCGAGAAAATAGGATTAACAAACGTGCGTGTGCTGGAACCCAAGGGAAATGCTCTACTGAAGTTGGTGACCTTTGTTCCGGTGGAACAAGCGGAAGATGTACGGAAAGCCCTGTTTGCAGCCGGATGCGGCTGCATAGGCAATTATGATGCATGCAGCTATAATATAGAAGGAGAGGGAACTTTCCGTGCCCAGGAGGGTAGCCATCCATTCTGCGGAAACATAGGAGAGCTGCATACGGAAAGGGAAGTACGCATAGAAACCGTGCTGCCTGCCTACAAAAAAGGAGAAGTTATCAAAGCCTTGTTGAGCGCCCATCCGTACGAGGAACCCGCATTCGATTTGTATCCCCTTCAGAATAGTTGGACACAGGTAGGGTCGGGAGTTATCGGTGAACTGGAAGTACCGGAAACGGAATTGGAATTCCTGAAACGTATCAAGAAGACCTTTGAAGTGGGCTGCCTGAAGCATAACAAATTGAACGGACGCGAAATACAGACCGTAGCTTTGTGTGGAGGAGCCGGAGCATTCTTGATGCCGCTTGCCATACGCAACGGTGCGGATGTATTCATCACCGGAGAAATTAAGTATCATGACTACTTCGGCCATGATACGGACATCCTGCTGGCAGAGATAGGACACTATGAGAGTGAACAATATACAAAAGAGATATTCTATACAATAATCCGGGAGTTGTTTCCAAGCCTTGCACTGCAACAGTGCAAAGCAAACACCAACCCCATAAAATATTTATAAGTAAAATGGCTAAAGAAGCAAAAAAAGACCCACAGGAATTGACCGTGGAACAGAAATTGAAAGCGCTGTTCCAGTTGCAGACCATGTTGTCCAAGATTGATGAAATCAAGACTTTGAGAGGTGAACTTCCACTGGAAGTACAGGACTTGGAAGACGAAATTGCCGGTCTGAGCACACGTATCGACAGAATTAAGGCAGAAGTGGCCGAACTGAAATCCGCCATCGCTACCAAGAAAGTGGAAATCGAAACCTCCAAAGCTTCTATTGCAAAATATAAAGAACAACAAGAGAATGTACGTAACAACCGCGAGTATGACTTCCTGAGCAAAGAAATAGAATTCCAGACTCTGGAAATGGAACTTTGTGAAAAAAGAATCAAAGAATTCGCCGTACAGGAACAAGAGAAATCAGCAGAAGCAGAAAAGAGTACGACTGCTTTGGACGAAAGACAGAAAGACCTGGACGTTAAGAAGAACGAGCTGGACGAAATCATTTCCGAAACAAAACAGGAAGAAGAAAAGCTGAGAGACAAAGCAAAAGATCTTGAGACAAAGATTGAACCGCGTCTGCTCCAGTCTTTCAAGCGTATCCGCAAAAACTCTCGCAACGGACTTGGTATCGTATATGTACAACGTGACGCCTGCGGTGGTTGCTTCAACAAAATCCCGCCTCAGAGACAGTTGGATATCCGTTCCCGTAAGAAAATCATTGTTTGCGAATATTGCGGACGTATCATGATCGACCCGGAATTGGCAGGTGTAACCCTCGAACACAAGGAGGAAGTAAAAGAAAAACCGACCAGAAGAAGAAAGACTGCGGAATAATCTGCAAGTCACCCAATAAAAGCCGCCCTTGCAAGCAATATCAGAATTGCCTGCAAGGGCGTTTTGTTTTATCGCCTAATCATAAGGCTGCTATAAACAAACAGAAGTTTAAGTTGTTATGGTACCTAATATCACAAAAACAACCTAAACCTATGAAGATTAAAGCTTGGGGCAGTACACTGCTCTTATTATGTCTATGTTCTGCCGCTACAGCGCAGAATGGCGACCGTTATCTGGAAAAACCGCTCCCACGAAGTTGGGGAAGTACGGCCATTCCTTCTTCCACTGCGGTTTCCGCAGATACTGACTTGTTCAGCGGACAGATATTACCCGTAAACGACCAATGGTGGAAAGCATTCAACGACCCGATGCTGGACTCACTTATCAGCGTGGCTTCAGGAGAAAACTATTCCGTACTGGCCGCCATAGACCGCATGGAACAGGCACGCGCCAGTCTACGAATGGAACGTAGCAACATTTTCCCTTCTATCAGTCTGAATGCCGGATGGCTCCGGCAGCAAAGCAGCGGCAATACCAGTGAACTACCTCAATCCATCGCCCATTATTATGATGCTTCGCTAAACGCCAGTTGGGAATTGGATATATTCGGAAGCATCCGCCAACGGGTGAAAGCTCAACGTGAAACCTTCCATGCCAGCCGGGAAGAGTACATCTCCGTACAGATATCCCTCTGTGCGCAAATCGCCTCTGCCTACATCAACCTGCGGGAACTGCAACAGGAGTTGCAGGTAGTGACCCACAACTGCCGGACACAAGAAGAAGTGCTCACCATAACTGAAGTACGATACAACACAGGACTTGTATCAAAGCTGGATGTAGCACAGGCCAAATCCGTGTATTACAGTACGAAAGCATCCATTCCGCAATTGGAATCAGAAATCAGCCAATACATCAATTCTCTGGCAATATTATTAGGAACCTATCCCCAAAAACTGCGCCCGATGCTGGAGAAGTCCGGAAAACTACCCGACTACATGGAACCCGTGGGAGTAGGAATACCGGCTGATTTATTACTTCGCCGTCCGGATGTCCGCCAGGCAGAAAGACAAGTCAATGCGCAAGCTGCACTGCTGGGTGCAAGCAAAAGCGACTGGTTACCACAAGTATTTCTGAAAGGTTCTGTAGGATATGCCTCCCGTGACTTGAAAGACCTGACCAAACGGAAAAGTATGACGTTTGAAATCGCCCCGACCATCAGTTGGACCCTGTTCAGCGGAACAAAGTTAGTCAATGCCACCAAACAGGCACGCGCACAACTGGACGAGGCAATACATAGCTTCAACGAGACAGTGCTCACCGCCGTACAGGAGACGGACAATGCGATGAACAATTACCGAAGCTCCATCAAACAAATTGTCGCCCTTCGTGAAGTGAGGAACCAGGGACAAGAAACATTAAAACTTTCCCTTGAGCTTTACAAACAAGGACTTAGCCCTTTTCAGAATGTGCTGGATGCGCTACGTTCATTGTTGACCTACGAAAACCAGCTGGTACAGGCTGAAGGCAATTCCTTGCTATATCTTGTGTCACTCTATCAGGCATTGGGAGGAGGATATACAGAGAAATAAAGAAACAGAACAACTTAAGATTAACACCTAAACCATAACCATATATGAGAAATAGAATGTACATCACCCTTACACTCATTCCGCTATTGGCGGGGTGCGGAGAGAAAAAAGAGACGGCACGTACCGCGATGCCTGTTCCGGAAATAAGTGTCGCCCTTCCCGTAGTGAAAGATATCACACTGACCAAAGAATATCCGGGTTATCTCAGTTCTGAAAAGACTGTTGATCTAGTGGCACGGGTAAACGGAACTTTGCAAAACGTCGCCTATGCTCCCGGAAGCAGGGTTAAGAAAGGACAGGTCTTGTTCGTCATCGAACCAACCATCTACCGGGACAATGTAGAACAAGCGGAAGCTGAACTGAATACCGCCCAAGCCAATCTGGAATATGCCCAAAACAACTACTCGCGCATGCTGGAAGCTGTCAAGAGTGATGCTGTAAGCCAGATACAAGTACTACAATCCAAGTCTAATGTTGCGACTTCGCAAGCGGCGGTAAGCAATGCGGAGGCAGTACTGAATACAGCCCGTACCAATCTGGGATACTGCACCGTACGTGCACCCTTCGACGGGACCGTCAGCCGTAACCAAGTAGATGTGGGCAGTTATGTGGGCGGTAGTGTACAACCTGTCACGCTTGCCACGATCTATAAAGACGACCAGTTGTATACCTATTTCAATATAGCTGACAACCAATGGCTTGCCATGTTGACGCAACAAAGAACAGCCCAACAAAAGGACACGCTGCCGAGACAAGTCACCGTCAACCTAGGTGAGAATGGTATACAACCTTATCCTGCCACATTAGATTACTTTGCACCAAACGTAGATTTAAACACCGGAACTTTAAATCTGCGTGCCCGACTGGACAACCCAAAAGGATTGTTGAAAAGCGGACTCTACGTCAGCATCACCCTGCCATACAGTAAAGAGCGCCAGGCGATACTCGTTTCGGAAGCCTCCATCGGTACCGACCAATTGGGAAAATACATGTACATAGTGAATGATTCCGATATAGTTCGTTACCGTCATATCGAAGTGGGACAACTGATAGACGACACCCTCCGGCAAGTGACCGGCGGACTCTCCCCTAAAGAACATTATGTGACCAAAGCACTGATGAAAGTGCGGGATGGGATGAGAGTTAAACCTATCAGCAAATAATTAATAACTAAATAGTTAACAACTAAACCCTAACACTCATGTTCTCAAAATTCTTCATAAACCGCCCCATCTTTGCTACTGTATTGGCGCTACTGATTGTAGTAGCAGGATTGGTCACTCTGGGCATACTGCCTATCGCACAGTATCCGGAAATCACTCCGCCAACCGTACAGGTCAGCGCCGTATATCCGGGAGCCAATGCCCAGACGGTAGCACAAACCGTAGGTATTCCCATCGAACAACAGGTAAACGGTGTGGACGGTATGCTTTATATGTCATCCAATTCTTCTTCATCCGGTGCTTACTCACTGACTATCACCTTTGCCGTCGGGACTGATATCGACATGGCGACCGTGCAGGTACAAAACCGCGTCAGTGTGGCACAGGCTTCCCTGCCGACACCGGTTGTTGTACAGGGAGTGACTGTGCAGAAACAGTCATCAAACATCGTTATGTTCCTCACAATGACATCGGATAATAAGGAATACGATGGACTTTACCTCAGTAATTATGCTACACTAAATCTAGCCGACCAGTTGACACGCGTGCCCGGCGTAGGTGCCGTCAATATAATGGGAGCGGGAGACTACTCCATGCGCATCTGGCTGGATCCGGCAGCGTTGCGCATCCGCAACCTTTCCGCATCTGATGTGTACCAAGCCATACAAGCGCAAAATGTGGAAGTCAGCGCTGGAACTATCGGACAACCTCTACCGGCTACCGGAACTTCCACCAACAACGGTTCGCCCGCCTATCAATACACTCTTACGGTGAAAGGGCGGCTTTCTTCTCCCGAAGAATTCGGCAATATCATTCTGCGCACCGAAACGGGTGGGCGAGTGCTTCGCCTGAGAGACGTGGCACACATCGACCTCGGCTCGGCATCCTACAATGTCGTTTCCCGCCTGAACGGACAACCGACTGCCGCCATTGCCATCTATCAGCAACCCGGTTCCAACTCGTTGGATGTCTCCAAAGGTGTGCGCGCCAAGATGCAAGAACTGTCGCAATCGTTTCCCCAAGGCATAGATTATAGTGTGACACTGGATACGACAGATGTCATTCATGCTTCGGTAGATGAAGTATTGGTAACTTTCTTGGAAACGACCTTACTCGTGGTACTCGTCATTTTCCTCTTTCTACAAAACTGGCGAGCAGTCATCATCCCCTGTATCACGATTCCAGTATCGCTTATCGGTACGTTGGCCGTGATGGCATTATTCGGCTTCTCTATCAATACGCTGACACTTTTCGGACTGATACTTGCCGTAGCCATTGTGGTGGACGATGCCATTGTGGTAGTAGAAAATTCGAGCCGGTTGCTCGACAC
Source organism: uncultured bacterium (assembly GCA_905215555.1). GTDB lineage: Bacteria > Bacteroidota > Bacteroidia > Bacteroidales > Bacteroidaceae > Bacteroides. The sequence continues at coordinate 11,821 of CAJMQU010000068.1, read as the reverse complement.
CGGACAATACAGTGCCCGTGAGGCAGTAATCAAGGCAATGGGAGAGATTACCGGTCCGATTGTGGGCGTGGTGCTGGTGTTGCTTGCCGTATTCATCCCCACAATGCTCATTAGCGGTATTTCGGGACAGCTTTACAAACAATTTGCCCTGACCATTGCCGCCAGTACCGTATTGAGTGGCATAAACTCGTTGACTCTGACTCCGGCACTATGCGCTCTGATATTGCAACCCACCAAACCTGCCAAATCGCCACTCTTCCGGGGATTCAACTTTGTGTACGACAAAACACAAGGGATATATGACAGGACTGTAGGCTGGCTGCTCCGACGTCCGGGTACGGCACTTTTCTCTTATGCAGTGTTTACGGTCCTGGCAGTCATCCTATTCATCAAATGGCCCAGTACATTCATCCCCGAAGAAGATGACGGATATTTCCTTGCCGTAGTGCAGTTACCACCCGCCTCAAGCCTGGAACGGACGGAAACCGTAGGGCGAGAAATCAACGAAATTCTCAACAGTTATCCCGAAGTGAAAAACTACATCGGTATATCCGGCTTCTCCGTGATGGGAGGCGGAGAACAAAGTAACTCCGGAACCTATTTCGTGATTCTGAAAAACTGGGATGAGCGTAAAGGCAAAGAACACACCGCACAGGCTGTCGTCAACCGTTTCAACGCCCAAGCTTATGGCATACAGGAAGCAGAAGTATTTGCCATGGTTCCCCCGGCCATTCCCGGACTGGGTGCCACAGGCGGATTGCAGTTGCAACTGGAAGACAAAAAGAATCTGGGAGCGACAGAGATGCAACGCGCCATAGAGACACTAATGGAAACGTATCACACAAAACCTGCATTAGCCAGTGTCAGCAGCCAATACCAAGCCAACGTACCACAGTATTTTCTGAATATCGACCGTGATAAGGTACAGTTAATGGGTATTCCGTTGAACAGTGTTTTCACCACATTGGGATACTATATGGGGGCTGCCTACGTAAATGATTTCGTAGAATTCGGACGTATTTATCAAGTGAAACTGGGTGCACGGGATCATGCACAGCGGGTTATTGACGATGTATTGAAACTGAGCGTACCGAATGCGGCAGGAGAAATGGTACCATTCTCAGCTTTCACCAAAGTGGAAGAACAACTGGGTATGGATCAGATTAACCGATATAATATGTACTCCACCGCATCCGTCACCTGCAATGTGATGCCGGGAAGCAGTTCGGGAGAAGCAATACAACAAATGGAAGAGCTCTTCCGGGAACAACTAGGTGATGAGTTCGGCTATGAATGGACTTCAGTTGCCTATCAAGAAACACAGGCGGGAACCACCACTAGCACTGTACTGGTGATGGCCCTATTGGTTGCATTTCTGGTATTGGCAGCACAATATGAGAGTTGGACGAGTCCTGTATCTGCGGTCATGGGACTTCCGGTGGCACTGTTAGGAGCAATGATCGGCTGTCTTGTGATGGGCACACCAGTCAGCATCTACACACAAATCGGTATTATCTTGCTTGTGGCACTGTCCGCAAAGAATGGTATTCTGATTGTAGAGTTTGCCCGCGACTTCCGGGCAGAGGGAAATTCTATCCGTGATGCAGCATTCCAAGCCGGACATATCCGTTTGCGACCTATCCTGATGACATCATTAGCGTTTGTGCTCGGTGTAATGCCGTTGCTTTTTGCCACAGGAGCGGGAGCGGAAAGCCGTATTGCTTTAGGAGCCGCAGTAGTATTCGGTATGGCACTGAATACGTTGCTTGCTACGGTCTACATCCCTAACTTCTATGAATTGATGCAGAAATTGCAAGAGCGGTTCAGCAGGAAAAAAGAGTAATTCAGGATGGCTACACCCTTTTGAACATATGGCTACACCCTTTATCCAGTATGGTGTAGCCATATGCTCAAAAGGGTGTAGCCATCTTTCATCCATGATCATGCCAACCTTATAGTGATTGATATTCAGGTATATCAGGCAGAAAAGTATAACTGTTTCTTTCATAATCCATGCGGCAACAATAATGTTGAATCCCATTACTCACAACCAAATAGTCTACTTTCAGTACCATATTATAGCGGGTAATCTGGTTGAACACCGCCTGAGTGATTTCTATATCTGGTGCTTTGTACTCCACAATCATCCGTGCTGTCAGATCACGTCGGTAAAGCACAGTGTCACAACGTTTTTTAGTGCCATTCAGTTGAACCTGCACTTCATTTGCCATTAATGCCTGTGGGTATCCTTTATGATTCAGGAGGAAATGTACAAAATGTTGGCGTACCCATTCTTCAGGCGTAAGCGCCACATAGCGACGCCGTATCACGTCGAAAATGGCAGGCTTTCCTTCTCTGTTCACCACTTTGGCATCGAATACAGGTAAATTTAATGACAACATAATTATATAGGATATGTGATTGCAACAACAAGAAATGTTATTGCTTTAATTTCATGATTCTACTTTTTTATTGTACTTTTGTGAGTTAAATAATCGCTCCTTAAAGTATTTAGGGAACAAATTTAATGAAATCTTATGAAAACAAAGCAAGAAATCGTAGCTAACTGGCTGCCTCGTTACACAAAACGTAGACTTGAGGACTTCGGAGAGTATATTCTGCTGACTAACTTCAACAAGTATGTAGATATTTTCGCAGAGAAATTCAATGTGCCTGTTCTTGGCAAGGACGCTAATATGACGTCTGCTTCGGCAGAGGGTATGACCATCATCAACTTTGGTATGGGAAGCCCTAACGCTGCTATTATCATGGATTTGCTAAGTGCTATTCAGCCTAAAGCTTGTCTGTTTCTAGGCAAGTGCGGTGGCATCGACAAGAAAAATCGAATAGGGGATCTTATCCTTCCCATTGCTGCTATCCGTGGCGAAGGAACTTCCAACGACTACTTCCCGCCCGAAGTACCGGCACTCCCGGCTTTTATGTTGCAGCGTGCTGTTTCTTCATCTATCCGTGACCATGCCCGCGACTACTGGACAGGTACTGTGTACACTACCAACCGTCGCATTTGGGAACATGACGAAGAATTTAAGGAATATCTCAAGAAAACCCGTGCCATGGCCGTCGATATGGAAACTGCAACCCTGTTCAGCTGCGGTTTTGCCAACCACATCCCGACCGGTGCCATTCTGTTGGTTTCCGACCAACCTATGATACCCGAAGGAGTGAAAACCGATAAAAGCGATAATATGGTTACTCAAAACTACGTGACGGAGCATGTTGAAATAGGCATCGCCTCCCTGCGTATGATTATCGATGAAAAGAAAACCGTAAAACATCTGAAATTCGACTGGTAAAACAAGATATGGCAAAGCAGGAAATCACGTGTGACGATATTTTAAAGGAACTGAGAGCAAAGCAATACCGCCCTGTGTATTATCTCATGGGCGAGGAGCCTTATTACATCGATCTCATCGCCAACTATATAACAGATAGCATCCTGACCGAAACGGAAAAGGAATTCAACCTGACCGTTATTTACGGTGCAGATGTGGATATAGCCACCATTATCAATGCTGCCAAGCGTTATCCGATGATGTCCGAACACCAGGTGGTAGTAGTGAAAGAAGCGCAGAATATCCGAAATATGGAAGAGCTCTCTTACTACCTCCAAAAACCTTTGCTTTCCACTATATTAGTAATATGTCACAAACACGGAGTACTAGATCGGAGAAAAAAGCTCGCTGCTGAAATAGAAAAGACAGGTGTCCTGTTTGAATCTAAAAAGGTGAAAGATGCCCAACTGCCGGCATTCATCACCTCTTATATGAAACGTAAAGGCATCGACATGGAACCTAAAGCCACTGCCATGCTGGCAGACTTTGTCGGAGCCGATCTCAGCCGCCTCACCGGAGAGCTGGAAAAACTGATTATCACACTTCCAAAAGGTCATACACGCGTAACCCCCGAACAGATAGAGAGGAATATCGGTATTAGCAAAGATTATAATAATTTCGAACTACGCAGTGCCATCATCGAAAAAGATATTCTGAAAGCTAATAAAATAATAAAATATTTTGATGAAAATCCGAAAACGAATCCAATTCAGATGACTTTATCTTTACTTTTTGGGTTCTTCTCAAACCTGATGCTGGCATATTATGCACCGGAAAAGTCAGAGCAAGGCATAGCCAATATGCTAGGATTAAGAACACCCTGGCAAGCGAAAGATTATCTTGCCGCTATGCGCCGATACAACGGAGTAAAGACAATGCAGATTATTGGCGAAATACGATATGCTGATGCAAAATCCAAGGGAATAGGTAATCCATCCTTGAGCGATGGGGATATTCTCCGTGAGTTAGTATTCAAAATCCTGCATTAATCCGTACAACAGAACTGTACAAACTTCTCTAAAATAGATGGTCTATTTGCTCTAAATAGACCATCTGTTTTCATAAAACAGACCATCCATTTTTTAAGGAATACATTAGTACTCTTCATTTGAATCCAAGTAGATTGTATAGGGAAAATAGCAAACTTCCTCTTAAGAGGAAGAGAATAAGATGATATAAGAAAGTAATCAAAAAAACAGTAAATATAGTCTTCTGCAAACATTTTAGAAGATTTCGATTTCCAGCATATCATGCAATTATAGAAAACTAAATACTCTTTTCACTATCATTATGCTAGTCTTCGATAATACTTAGATTATTTTTCTAGAACAGAGTAAAACTCAAACTCAAAAATAAGAGATAATAAACTGTAAAACAATAGAATAGACAGAAAATAATCTTCTGAGAATTCAAAATTTCCAAATCCATAGGCATTTATATGGAAAGAAAGCAAGGATTTCCTATTATAAAGGTTATAGAAGAGGCAATTGAACTTTTCTAATTTCAGTGTAACAAATTCTTTCCAATAATAATCACATTCCCATTAAATAAAATCATAATATAGCTAAGAAATAGTTGCTTCCTCAACTACAAAATATTAAGCTTGTAATATAATTAATATTACAATAATACTTATTACGTACTTGTATATAACATTAGTAATATAAATTCAGGATACACAATTGTAATGAGGGCAATTTTAACCGAGTAATGATTAAATAACAAATTTAGTAGAGTAGGGGTTAACTAGGTTTTATTATAAGTATAAAACACTTATTACCAAGTCATTACACAAGATTATATCATCTAATAATTAAAACATCAACAATTAAATATAAAAACAATTGTAAACAGAGACAAAAGACTTTGTTTTAATAAATATAGTTATTTATAAACCACCAATTTACGTCATTTTATTAAAGTATAAATAGCAGCTTATAATGAAGGTAATATAAGGTTTTACAATTGTGTTAATAACAAATGAAATAATAGAATCAATTTTGTAATATTACAGAATTTACGAAATTAATTTGTTTTTGTAACCTGTATTATTTACCTTTGTAAACCCAAAAAACAATAAATACAATTGTAAATTCATACCTATATTGCAACAGTATGAGCATAAAAGATAGATTCAAAATGATCATGGAGCGGGAAAGATTAACCGCAGGTGCATTCGCCGAAAGCATTGGTGTAGCCCAAGCTACTATCTCACATATCTTAGGCCCCCGCAATAAGTATCCAAGTACGGAAGTTATTCTTCGTTTGCATCAAAGATATAATGACATTAACCTTGAATGGTTGCTGACCGGAGAAGGCGAAATGAGTAATACGTCCGACTCTTCTATCGAAAGCGGATTTGACTATCCATTATTCGCTGAGAATGCCGTAAATCCGTCCGAAGTTACGGGTCATGCTGAAAATCGCAAGGAAATCGCATTAGAAACACCGCAAAATACACATAAAGAAATTGTAAAACAGGAGATTATATACAAAGAAAGACCTCCTAGAAAAATTACCGAAATAAGAATTTTCTTCGACGATAATACATACGAAACATTCAAACCCGAAAAATAAGAGGTAAAAACGACATTCTGCACAATTTCCCGTATCTTTGTACGCTGAAGACAAAATTCACCTCTTTATATAGGATATGAAAAAATATATTTTAGATTTAACAGTGACTGAGAACGTCCAACTGCACACCAATTATGTGCTGTTGAAATTGACAACTCCGTCTCCGCTTCCGGAAATGCTTCCGGGACAATTTGCGGAAATTCGCGTGGATGGTTCTCCAACTACTTTCCTACGCCGCCCTATTTCCATTAATTATGTGGACAGACAGCGCAATGAAGTTTGGTTCCTTATCCAGTTGATTGGTGATGGAACCAGGCGATTAGGTGAAGCGAAAGCCGGAGACACGATTAATGTAATGCTTCCCTTGGGAAATAGCTTCACAATGCCTGAAAAACCCTCCGATAAGCTTTTATTAGTAGGTGGAGGTGTTGGCACAGCTCCTATGCTTTATTTAGGCGAGCAATTGGCTAAGAGCGGCAGTAGACCTACATTCCTTCTGGGAGCAAGAAGCGATAAGGATTTGCTGCAATTAGAACAATTTGCAGCTTATGGTGATGTATACACGACTACCGAGGACGGTAGTCATGGAGAAAAGGGGTATGTAACGCAACATTCTATATTAAACAAGGTGCAGTTCAAGCAAATCTACACTTGTGGCCCCAAACCTATGATGATGGCTGTTGCCAAATATGCCAAAAGTAAAGAGATAGCCTGCGAAGTATCATTGGAAAATACAATGGCGTGTGGCATAGGCGCCTGCCTTTGTTGTGTAGAGGACACAACGGAAGGACATTTATGTGTATGTAAAGAAGGTCCGGTTTTTAATATAAACAAACTATTATGGCAGATTTAAGTGTAAATATAGGCGAATTACAAATGAAGAATCCGGTAATGACAGCTTCTGGTACATTTGGATATGGTGAAGAGTTTGCCGATTTCATAGATATTACGCGAATAGGTGGTATAATTGTAAAGGGCACTACCCTTCACAAACGTGAAGGCAATCCGTATCCACGTATGGCTGAAACACCGGCAGGTATGTTAAACGCTGTGGGACTGCAAAATAAGGGTGTAAATTACTTTGTTGAACACATCTATCCACGCATCAAGGACATTGAAACCAATATGATCGTTAATGTTTCGGGTTCTGCGATAGAAGATTATGTAAAAACAGCAGAAGCTATCAATGCACTTGACAAAATTCCTGCCATAGAATTGAATATCTCTTGTCCTAATGTGAAGCAAGGTGGAATGGCTTTTGGTGTCACAGCAAAAGGTGCCGAAGAAGTAGTAAAAGCTGTGCGCGCAGCTTACAAAAAGACACTTATCGTAAAGCTGTCTCCTAACGTTACGGATATAACAGAAATCGCCCGTGCAGTAGAAAACGGTGGTGCGGATAGTGTATCATTAATTAATACACTGCTGGGAATGGCTATTGATGCAGAACGCAGACGTCCAGTGCTCTCTACCATAACAGGTGGTATGTCGGGAGCAGCTGTTAAACCGATTGCTCTCCGTATGGTATGGCAGGTTGCCAAGGCAGTAAAAATTCCAGTCATAGGTTTAGGAGGTATCATGAATTGGAAAGATGCTGTAGAATTTATGCTTGCCGGAGCTTCAGCTATCCAAATCGGCACGGCTAATTTCATAGATCCGGCTGTTACAATTAAAGTAGCCGAAGGTATCAACGACTATCTAGACAGACACGGATATAAGTCCGTGAAAGAAATTATCGGTGCGCTTGAGGTATAACTGATAACAAGGGAACACCGTTCGCACCCCTTTTACATAAAAAAGGACATTCTTTCCGAATGTCCTTTTTCTGTTTTTATACAACAGTTTTATTCCTCACCCAGCAAATCCGGACGAAGTCTACGCGTTCGTTCTAAAGACTGCTGTAACTCCCATTCCTTAATCTTTGCCTCATGACCGGATAATAAAATTTCCGGAACTTTCCAACCGTTATAGTCGGCAGGTCGTGTATAGACCGGAGCTGCCAACAGATTATCCTGAAACGAATCGGACAAAGCCGATTGCTCATCAGAAATTACACCGGGGATAATACGGACAATAGCATCCGCCATCACTGCCGCTGCCAGTTCCCCACCGGTCAACACATAGTCTCCGATACTGATTTCTTTAGTAATGAGATGTTCGCGAATACGATAATCAATCCCTTTGAAGTGTCCGCAAAGGATAATAAGATTCCGGGCAAGAGAAAGTGTATTCGCCATTGGTTGACTGAATCGCTTGCCATCAGGAGTGGTGAAAATGACTTCATCATAGTCTCGTTCTGCTTTCAAGGTGTTGATGCAGCGTTCTATCGGCTCTATTTTCATCACCATCCCAGCAAAACCACCAAAAGGATAATCATCTACCCGACGATATTTATCTTCAGTATAATCACGCAGGTTATGAATATGTATTTCTGCAAGCCCTTTATTTTGAGCACGTTTCATAATGGAACAATTGAAAAAGCCTTCAATCATCTCTGGCAAAACTGTTATAATATCAATGCGCATATTAATTTTAATTTTCTGCAAAAGTACAAATATTAGAGGAGAAACCTGTATTTTTGCGTTCAAACAATCTGAAATAGCTATGACTACAAAAGAAAAGATAGACCAACTCCGTGCCGAACTACATCGGCATAACTACAATTATTACGTATTGAACACTCCGGAAATCTCTGACAAGGAGTTCGACGATATGATGAGAGAATTGCAGGACTTAGAGCAAGAACACCCTGAATATCAAGATAATAATTCGCCCACAATACGTATAGGGAGTGATTTGAACAAAAATTTCACGCAAGTGGCACACAAATATCCGATGCTTTCATTAGGTAACACCTACTCTGAAGGTGAGGTGTCGGACTTCTATGACCGTGTACAAAAGGCGCTGAATGAAAATTTTGAAATTTGTGCCGAACTAAAATATGATGGCACTTCTATCTCTCTTACATACGAGAACGGAAAACTAATACGCGCCGTTACCCGTGGGGACGGCGAAAAAGGCGATGACGTGACGGATAATGTCAAGACAATCCGTACAATTCCCCTCGTATTGCATGGTGACTATCCTGAACTGTTCGAAATAAGAGGCGAAATATTAATGCCATGGGTCGTTTTTGAAGAACTGAATCGTGAGAAGGAAGCCCGCGAAGAGCCTTTGTTTGCCAATCCGCGCAATGCGGCATCGGGAACTTTGAAACTACAAAATTCAGCTATCGTGGCTTCCCGTAAACTAGATGCATACCTTTATTACTTATTAGGCGAAGAATTGCCTTGTGATGGACATTATGAAAACTTACAGAAAGCCGCACAATGGGGGTTCAAGATATCAGATCATATGAAAAAATGTCATAGTCTGCAAGACGTGTTCGACTATATTCATTACTGGGATACCGAACGTAAAAATCTGCCTGTTGCTACAGATGGCATTGTTTTGAAAGTAAACAGTCTAAAACAGCAAAAAAACCTCGGTTTCACCGCAAAATCTCCTCGTTGGGCCATTGCTTACAAGTTTCAGGCTGAACGTGCATTAACTCGTTTGAACAAAGTAACTTATCAGGTAGGACGAACCGGAACTATCACCCCAGTTGCCAATCTGGACCCGGTGCAATTATCCGGTACAATCGTAAAACGTGCGTCTTTACACAATGCTGATATCATTGAAGGGCTCGACTTACACATCGGAGATATGGTTTATGTAGAGAAAGGCGGTGAAATCATACCCAAAATTACCGGAGTAGACAAAGATGCCCGAAGCATGATGATTGGAGAAAAAGTGAAATTCATCACACATTGCCCCGAATGTGGCAGCAAATTGATACGTTATGAAGGAGAAGCTGCACACTATTGCCCGAACGAGACTGCCTGCCCCCCCCAGATAAAAGGAAAAATCGAGCATTTCATCAGCCGAAAAGCTATGAATATAGATGGATTGGGTCCGGAAACCGTTGATATGTTCTTTCGGTTAGGACTAATTAAAGATACTGCTGACCTATATAAACTAACCGTCGATGACATCAAAAACCTGGATCGTATGGGAGATAAATCGGCCGAAAACATTGTCAACGGTATTGCCCAAAGTAAAGAAGTTCCTTTTGAACGTGTATTGTTTGCACTGGGTATTCGCTTTGTAGGTGAAACTGTAGCAAAGAAGATTGCCAAGTCCTTCACAGACATAGAAGAGTTGGAAAATGCAAATCTTGAAAGGCTGATAAATATCGATGAAATCGGTGAAAAAATAGCGCAAAGCATTCTCGTTTATTTCTCTAATCCTCTGAACAGAGCACTGATAGAACGTCTGAAAACTTCAGGATTACAGTTTAACCGAAAAGAAGAAGACTTAAGCGGCTACACTGACAAGCTTGCGGGACAATCCATTGTCATCAGCGGTGTATTCACGCATCATTCCAGAGATGAATATAAAGATCTGATAGAAAAAAATGGCGGGAAAAATGTAGGCAGTATTTCCACTAAAACCAGTTTCATATTGGCAGGAGAAAATATGGGTCCGGCTAAACTTGAAAAAGCTCAAAAGCTGGATGTAAAGATTATAAGTGAGGATGATTTTTTAGCACTCATTTCGTAACATTTTTCCAGTGAAATCTTTTTTATAGATAATATTTGCTGTAGAAATCGAAAATATTCGTACTTTTGCGAGTCATTTAATTAGAGATTACTTAAATTTCACTCATGATACAGGCTAAATTGAAAGGAATGGGGGTAGCGCTGATTACTCCATTTAAAGAGGATGAAAGCGTTGATTACGATGCATTGATACGTTTGGTGGACTATCAGCTTCAAAACAATACTGATTTTTTATGTGTGCTGGGTACCACGGCAGAAACTCCGACACTGACGGAAGAAGAAAAAAAGAAAATCAAGAAAATAGTCATCGAACGCGTAAATGGCCGGATACCTATTTTACTTGGAGTTGGTGGAAATAATACCCGTGCTATTGTAGAAACCCTTAAAAACGACGATTTCACTGGCGTAGATGCCATCCTGTCCGTTGTTCCATATTACAATAAACCATCTCAAGAGGGTATCTATCAGCATTATAAAGCCATTTCTGAAGCTACAGAACTTCCGATAGTACTCTATAATGTCCCAGGGCGTACTGGAGTAAATATGAAAGCGGAAACGACGTTGCGCATTGCCCGTGATTTCAAAAACGTAATTGCTATTAAGGAGGCTTCCGGGGATATAACTCAAATGGACGATATCATAAAGAATAAACCTGCGAATTTTGACGTTATTTCGGGCGATGATGGTATTACCTTCCCTCTGATTACCCTGGGGGCAGTTGGTATCATATCAGTCATAGGAAATGCATTTCCACGCGAATTTAGTCGTATGGTACGTCTGACCTTACAAGGAGATTATGCAAATGCATTGACTATTCATCATAAATTTGCCGAATTATTCAAGTTACTTTTTGTGGATGGCAATCCGGCAGGCGTAAAAGCGATGCTTAACGTAATGGGGATGATTGAAAACAAACTCCGCCTTCCGCTTGTGCCTACCAGAATAACGACTTTTGAAGCCATGCGAAAGATTCTGGATGAACTGAATATTAAATGTTAAAGAGGAAGATAACTTTCTATATGTCCCCTGAGATTACCAAATTCATCTTAGGGGACGTTTTTTGTCCCACGAAGCAGATTTCAATACACTTATACTTTATTGGTAATAGCTTATATACTGCTGAATTAGTTTGCGCTTGCAGGATTGTCTTGGGGCCCCCCGCAGTATTTCAGATTGATCCCAGATTCTTCTCTTCAAGGTAAATCACAATTTCATTCACGCTTTCCTTCACATCAACAAGTTGCTGGCAAGGTCTAAACATGTACTTGTCAAGCATTTTAGTAAATGGACTGA
>CAJMQU010000067.1 GCA_905215555.1 uncultured bacterium | reverse complement strand
TGCTCTTGTACTACTTGTATTGTTTATGTAAATTTCTCAAAGATCGCTTCTTTTTGAATCGCTTTTTCTTTTCAGAAAGCGGATGCAAAGGTAAGAACTTTTAAGTATATCTTCCAAATATTTTCGGAAGTTTTTTTCTTTTTTCTTTTTCTCGTCGTCTCTCTTGTCGAAAGGGAGATAAAAGGAAAAGAAAAAGGAGTTCTTAACAACACCGGTTTCTTAATCAGTAAGTCAATCATCGATTGCATTCCTTTCGGAAAGCGGGTGCAAAGGTAAGAACTTTATCGCATATCTTCCAAATGTTTTCGGAAGTTTTTTTCTTTTTTCTTTTCGACTGCCGTATTCTTGGTTGAAATTAGGGCAAAAGGAAAGAAAAACGTTAGGGTTCTTACACCGTTTCTGTCAGAATGTCAATTGCAAGGCTTACCATCTCTTGGAAAGCGGATGCAAAAGTAGCGGATATATCCATTCACTCCAAATATATCTGACACTTTTTCGCAGTTTTTTTGAAACAATTTTGTAACTCGTTGATTGATAAGGATGTTGTAGAACATATTTTTCAGGGAGGGCGTGGACGGGCACAAAGCACTATACATAATTATATATGCGTGCGCGTGAGAAAGGCAAGAGTCCCTCATAGTAGATGGAAATATGGTCTACTTAGGAAATATATATTTCCCGGTTAGAAAAATATTTTTTCCCAGTTGGGAAAAAGCATTCATCCAAAAAGTATAAACGTCATTGGAGCGTTCGCAAATCCAACTGTCAACAATAAGCACTCTTCACATTTTCACCTTACATCATACATTAAAAAGGGCTACACCATCCGGGGAAAAGGGTGTAGCCATGACGCGCAAAAGGTGTAGCCTTAACAAACAAAAGGTGTAGCCATCCAAAAAACGCCTCTCAAGATAGCCAGGGCAAGAAAAAAGACAGGAAATTTACGTGAAAGCAACAGACACAGAGAGAATGGTCTGTCAAATAAAACAGGGAAATTAAAAATAGACTAAGTAATTATCAGAATAAAACGAAAAAAAGGAAGTTGCCAAACTTACAAACTTGCAAAACTTGCAGCCTTCCTCACACTCACACACGCGTATATAAGTAAGGTGAATGATAAAAGTCTCCTCCCATCTTATACATATCTCATGCGGAGTGAAGCAGACAATTCCCATCTTTTCATTATTCACCTTACCTATATACGCGTGTGTGAGTGTGAGGAAGGCTGCAAGTTTGCAAGTTTCTTGTTGACTGCGGCATCCCGTAGGCACCGAGCAGAAAACACTGTAGAAAGAGCCATGTGTAGTAAAATCATTAATATGTGACGACTTGAAAATATTTTTGTTACATTTGCAACCGATAAAACGAAGAGAACCATTCAAAAACTGACATTGAACCGATAGCATCGTGAAGAAGATACAACCCCATAGAAAGACGATACGCTTCAGAAAATGGAGCCGGAAAGCCTATGCTGCATTTGCCAGCCTGGGACAATGGGTCACTATCGGTTGCCTGCCGAAAGGTGTAGCGGACTGTTCGCTGTCGAAGCAGAAGGCTGGAGCCGCCGCAGGATGCAAAAGTGGCGGACGAAGCATGGAGGAAGTAAATGACGGAAAAGGTCAGGAAACGGATATAGGAGTGCCGCTAGGTAGTGAGGATATCTTAGCGGCCATCCTTGAATTCTTCGGATTCAAAGGATTACAGCCTGTGTCATGTCCGGTAAATGTCGGCCAGCAGGGAAAGAAATATGCAGATTTTACAATAAAGAAGCATACAAATATTATAATAAATAAAAGTGAAACGCAGATGACGCGGGCGACACAATCTGAAAAACAGTATTGGTTGTGGTCCGCGTCATCTGCGTTTTCCGCGTTAATGTAAGAATATGACAGTAGAAGAATTGAAAAACAAAGTGCTACAAGATGTACCCATTACACGGGCAGAGGCAGAATGGCTGGCCCTTCAGCCGGATAAGGAAGCACTCTACGAGGCGGCACATGAGATAACCGTGGCACGCGCATCGCAAGAGTTCGATATGTGTTCCATCATCAATGCCAAGTCCGGCCGTTGCCCCGAAAACTGCAAATGGTGCGCACAGTCGGCACACTATAAGACCAAAGCGGACGTGTATGATCTGGTGGACAAGGAAGAATGCCTTCGGCACGCACTGCACAACGAGTCGCAAGGCGTAGCCCGCTTCTCGTTGGTGACAAGCGGACGCAAGCCTTCCGGCAAGAATATGGAAAAGTTGTGCGAATCGGCACGATACATGAGACAAAAAAGTTCCATACAACTCTGCGCTTCGCTGGGATTACTGAATGAGGACGAACTGAGAGCATTGCACGTGGCAGGCGTGACACGCTACCACTGCAATCTGGAGACAGCTCCGAGCCACTTCCCTACCCTGTGCAGCACGCACACCCAGGAGGAGAAGCTGCGCACACTAGCGGCCGCCCGCCGTGTGGGTATGGACATCTGTTGTGGCGGCATCATCGGCATGGGTGAAACGGCATCACAACGAATCGAATTTGCCTTTACACTGAAGGAGCTGGAAGTGCCTTCCATCCCCCTGAACCTGTTGCAACCTATTCCTGGCACCCCTTTAGAAGCACAAACACCACTGACGGAAGAAGAAGTGCTGACCACCATCGCTTTGTTCCGCTTCATCAACCCCACTGCCTACCTGCGCTTTGCCGGAGGACGCTCGCAACTGACGAAAGAAGCCGTGAAGAAATCCCTGTATATCGGCGTCAATTCCGCTATCGTAGGAGATTTGCTGACGACACTCGGCTCAAAGGTTTCTGAGGATAAAGCCCTGATAGAAGAAGCAGGTTATCACTTCAGTGACTCACAGTTCGACAAAGAGCACCTATGGCATCCCTACACATCGACCACCAACCCACTCCCGGTGTACAAAGTGAAACGGGGAGACGGAGCCACCATCACGCTCGAAAACGGACAGACACTCATAGAAGGCATGTCATCCTGGTGGTGTATGGTGCACGGCTACAACCATCCGGTGCTGAACGCTGCCTTGCAGGAACAAATCGGGAAGATATCCCACGTCATGTTCGGCGGTCTGACACACGACCCGGCCATAGAACTGGGCAAACTACTGTTGCCGCTGGTCCCGCCCTCCATGCAGAAGATATTTTATGCAGACTCCGGTTCGGTGGCGGTGGAAGTGGCGATGAAAATGGCAGTGCAATATTGGTATGCCAAAAGCCAGTCGGCTCCGGGGCAGGCACATCTGGCTGAGAAAAGTAATTTTGTGACTGTCCGGCGCGGGTATCACGGAGATACCTGGAACGCCATGTCAGTATGCGATCCGATAACGGGAATGCACTCACTGTTCGGTTCAGCGCTGCCAGTGCGGTATTTCTCATCCCGTCCCCGCTCCCGCTTCGACGGAGAGTGGGATGCCGACGATGCACTGGAATTGCTGGATATCGTAGAGAAGCATCACAACGAACTGGCTGCGCTTATCCTCGAACCCATCGTGCAAGGTGCGGGCGGAATGTGGTTCTATCATCCGCAATTCCTGCGTGAAGCCGCGCGGATATGCAGGGAATACAATATTTTGCTGATCTTCGACGAGATAGCCACAGGTTTCGGACGTACAGGCAAGATGTTTGCCTGGGAACATGCGGGAGTGGAACCGGACATCATGTGCATAGGCAAATCACTGACAGGAGGCTACATGACCCTATCCGCAGTACTGGCAACAAATGAAGTGGCGGATACCATCTCCAACCATGCACCGGGCGCTTTCATGCACGGGCCCACGTTCATGGGAAATCCGCTTGCTTGTGCAGTGGCATGCGCGTCGATACGGTTGCTGACCTCGCCGGAGTACGACTGGCAAGGAAAGGTGAGCCGCATCGAAGAGCAACTGTGGCGCGAGTTGGAACCGGCACTTAACTTACCGCAAGTGGCGGATGTGAGAGTGCTGGGCGCCATCGGAGTGATTGAAGTGCAAGACCCGGTAGACATGGCATGGATGCAACGCCGGTTTGTGGAAGAAGGAATCTGGGTACGCCCGTTCGGTAAGCTGGTGTATATTATGCCACCGTTCATCATAGAACCAGAACAATTGACGAAACTGACAAGCGGTTTGCTGAAGATAATAGGAGAAATGGAATGAATGTAATAGAGCAAATGCAACAAGAGTTGCAAGCACTGAAAGAACGCAGCAACCTGCGGACCCTGCCTGTCCTGACACACAAAGGAAAGGATGTCATCGCAGGCGGACAGCGGATGCTGAATCTTTCTTCGAACGATTACCTGGGACTGGCCTCCGACCGCAGCCTGCGGGAAGAGTTCCTGCAAGGACTGACGGCAGACAATTTTCTGCCCACGTCTTCATCATCACGGTTGCTGACAGGCAATTTCACCATCTACGAGGAACTGGAACAGACACTCGCCCGGTTATTCGGAACAGAGGCCGCACTGGTGTTCAACAGCGGCTATCATGCCAACACAGGCATCCTGCCTGCCGTGAGCGATGCGCAAACCCTGATACTGGCGGACAAACTGGTACACGCAAGTCTGATTGACGGCATCCGCCTTTCCACGGCACGCTGCATCCGCTACCGGCACAACGACATGAAGCAACTGGAACGTTTGCTAACCGAGAATCATGCTGCCTACCGGCAGGTCATCATCGTAACCGAAAGTATCTTCAGCATGGACGGAGACGTGGCAAATTTGAAGGAACTGGTGAGACTGAAACAGACGTATGGCAACGTATTGCTCTACGTCGACGAAGCGCACGCTTTCGGTGCACGGGGCGAACAAGGATTGGGTTATGCGGAAGAAACCGGATGCATCCGGGAGATTGATTTCCTGGTAGGGACTTTCGGTAAAGCCGCAGCATCCGCCGGAGCCTATATTGTGTGCCGAAGCAGCATAAGGGAATATCTGGTGAACCGAATGCGGACATTTATATTTACAACAGCCCTACCACCCGTGAATATTGCTTGGACCTTGTTCATCGTGCGGAAATTAGCCGGATTCCATGAGCGAAGAATACACTTGAAAAATATCAGCAACATTCTTCGCGGGGCTTTGACAGAGAAGGGATATGCCTGTCCAAGTGAAAGCTATATAGTGCCGATGATTGTAGGATCCAGCTCTGAGACTGTTCTAAGGGCGGAAGAGCTGCAACGCCATGGTTTCTATGCCCTGCCCGTACGCCCGCCTACGGTTCCAGAGGGCACATCCCGCATCCGCTTCTCGCTGACAGCGGATATAACAGAAGAAGAAATCAAAGAATTGATAAAGCACATACAATGATATGATACAAAAATTCATTATACAGAAAAAACATCCCCGGCTTCTATTATTCTTCGCCGGATGGGGAGCCGATGAGACTCCGTTCAAGAACTATCAGCCCGCAAACAGCGACTTCATGGTTTGCTATGATTACCGGAATCTCTCGTTTGACGCGCAAGTGTTGAAGGGATATGAACGGGTGAACGTCGTTGGTTGGTCGATGGGAGTTTGGGCAGCATCGCAAGTGTTGGGAAAGATAATTGCCGATGAAACTTCGGGAATAACAACTGATGAAACTTCAGAGATCCGCCCATTGCCCCTCGGAAAGAAAATCGCCATCAACGGTACGCCGTTTCCCATTGATGAAGAACGGGGAATACCACCCGCCATCTATCACGGCACACTGGAAGGACTGACAGATGCATCCTTGCACAAATTCCTCCGCCGCATGTGTACGGACAGTGCAGCGTTCAGGAAATTCCTTGCCATCACCCCGCGCAGACCGTTGGAGGAACTGCGGGAAGAATTGGCCGCCATCGAAACGGCTTACACCACCGGAACGGCTTATCCTTTCGACTGGAGCACATCCGTCATAGCCACCGAGGACCGCATCATTCCGACCGAAAACCAAAAGAAAGCATGGACGCGTAATGGAAAAAGCGAACCCTTCCTGGCGGAAACACATATCCTTACCGAGATAGAAACGGCCCATTACGCCCAAGAGTTATTTGAAACCTATTTGGAGAAGGAATGGACAAACGACTGATAGCCGAACGTTTTGCCCGCGCACGGGATACATATTCACAGGAAGCACGGGTGCAGCAGCAGGTAGCCGAAAAGATGATGCGTCTGTTGCCCAACGTCCGTTTCCGCCACATCGCAGAGTTCGGATGCGGCACCGGAAGTTATTCCAGAATATTGTTGCACCAGCTTCAACCGGAATCATTGCTATTGAACGACCTGTGTCCGGAAATGAAAGAATGCCTCGGAGACTTGCTTCTACAAAATGCCGTGCAATTCATGCCCGGTGACGCCGAAGTGCTGGACTTTCCGAAGAAAACGGATTTAATCACTTCATGCTCCACCCTGCAATGGTTCAGCAATCCGGAAAGATTCTTTGCCCGTTGCCAAAGTTTCCTGGCAGATGATGGTTATCTGGCTTTCAGCACCTTCGGAACGGAAAATATGCGGGAAATACACACGCTGACAGGACATGGGCTCGATTATCTTACGATAGAAAAGCTGGAGGAACTGCTCAGTCCCTATTTTGAGACTGTGTATGTAGAAGAAGAGATAGTCACCCTCCCCTTCTCTACCCCGCTCCAAGTGCTGCAACATCTGAAACAGACCGGAGTGACCGGTACGGAAAAGAAAGTATGGACACGCGGACGGTTACAGGCATTCTGTAACGGATATACAAGGGAATTCAGTCAGGAGGACGGAAACGTCAGCCTGACTTATCATCCTATTTATATAATTGCGCAAAAGAAAGGGTAAGTAACAAGCTACGAACTACATGCGACAAATGCCTTTCGGCATCATAATCGGACGGAAAAATTTTCACCCCTCCAATATAGTACAGCAACTTATAGTCCGTAGCTTAATTAATATTCAAAACAATGGAAAATAATATTTATTTCATCAGTGGCATCGATACGGATGCCGGAAAGTCTTATTGCACTGCTTTCTTTGCCTGCGAACTGATTCGCAGCGGTAAGCGTGTTATCACTCAGAAGTTCATCCAGACCGGCAATACCGGGCACTCCGAAGACATAGACCTGCACCGCCACCTTATGGGCACCGGCATGACAAAGGAAGACCGTGAAGGATTGACCATGCCAGAGATATTCTCTTATCCCTGTTCCCCCCACCTCGCCGCCCGGATAGACAACCGTCCGATTGACTTCGGCAAGATAGAACGTGCCACACAGGAACTTGCCCGCCGCTACGACATAGTGCTCGTGGAGGGCGCAGGCGGACTCATGGTGCCGCTTACCGATGATTACCTAACGATTGATTACATCGCAGAGAAACAATATCCGCTCGTCTTTGTCACTTCGGGAAAACTGGGAAGCATCAATCATACGCTATTAAGTTTCGAAGCGATACGAAACAGGGGAATACAGCTGGACACTGTATTGTATAACTTATATCCCACCGTAGAGGATACTACGATACAAGAGGATACGATGCAATATATCCGCCGACATCTGGATAAGAATTTTCCGGAGACGAAATTCATGGTGGTACCGGAAATGATAATTTAGCGCAATGCGCTAAATTATCATTTCCCAAACTTATTCTTTATAATCATATTTTTTGCGTACATTTGCAACACAAAAAAACGTCATACGACCACATGGAAGCATCAACATTCAATACAGTAGAACAAGCATTGCTTGCCGCTGCCGGTATTCTTTTCATTATTCAACTCCTCTATTACTTTTGTCTTTACAACCGTATACACACCCGTAGCCGTGCTTTAAAGCGAAGTGACATACATTTTTCACAGGAGTTACAGCCTTTATCCGTCATTATCTACGCCCGCGAAGAGGTGGAGAACCTGCGTCGCAACCTACCCGCAGTGCTGGAACAAGATTACCCGCAATTTGAGGTCATCGTCATCAATGACGGCAATACGGATGAAAGCGAAGACTACCTGACACTGCAAGGAGAAAAGTATCCGAACCTGTATCACAGCTTTGTTCCGGACTCTTCACGGTACATCAGCCGCAAAAAGCTGGCCGTAACCCTCGGTGTAAAGGCAAGCAAGTATGACTGGCTTGTATTTACCGAAGCCAACTGCCTGCCCGAAAGCAACCAATGGCTGCGCACAATGGCGCGTAACTTTACCTCACGCACCCAAATCGTATTAGGGTACAGCGGATATGAACGTGGCAAAGGATGGCTGCACAAACGGGTCTCTTTCGACAACCTATTCAATTCCATGCGATATCTGGGCTATGCACTGGCAGGAAAGCCTTACATCGGCATCGGTCGTAACATGGCATACCGCAAAGAGCTGTTCTACGCCCGAAAGGGATTCTCCGCACATCTGAACCTGCAACGCGGAGATGATGACTTGTTTATCAACAAAGCTGCCACAGCCGAAAACACACGGGTAGAAACGGATGCAAAGGCAGTTGTACGTGTACAGCCCGTAAACTGTGCTAAAGATTGGCGGGAGGAAAAGATCAGTTATACGGCGACGGCACATTTCTACAAAGGCCCCCAACGCTATCTGTCGGGATTTGAAACTACTTCCCGCTTATTGTTTCATGTCGCATGGATTGCTGCACTGGTAATAGGCATAATGAAATTTCACTGGCTGACAGCAGGCATTGCATTCCTGATATTCGCCCTGCGATATACCGTACAAGCCCTTATCATCAATAAGACAGCTAAAGATCTGGAAGAAAAACGGCGCTACTTCTTTACGCTTCCGGTGTTCGATGTATTGCAACCGATGCAGTCTCTGCGCTGGAAGTCTCATTGTTTGTTCAGGAAGAGAAGCGATTTCCTAAGAAGATAGCAGCTTTCCCAATGCCACACTTTAGCATCCCAAATGCCACACTCCGACAACTGAAACTCCACACTTCAATAAAGCAAATGCCACACTTCATCTTCCATGAAGTGTGGCATTTGCTTTATTGAAGTGTGGCATCGGAAACGATGAAGTGGCGCATTTCTATTCATATCTCATAGAGTTCGCAGGATGAATGCGTGTAATGAGGTAAGAAGGGCCTAAAAGCATCAAGACTGACACCAGCAAAGTACTGATATTCAGCAATAAGAAAAGCAGGACATTGAAAGATACCGGTACGGTGTCCATATAATACGTCTCAGGATCAAGTCGGAAGATGCCGAACCACTTCTGCAAGAAATAAAAGGCAAGTCCGATGGCATTACCCCACAACATTCCTTTTCCAATAAGAAAAACGGAGAACCAAAGAAAAACTTTGCGGATAGTGGTATTGTTGGCTCCAAGTGACTTCAACACGCCAATCATAGAAGTGCGCTCAATGATGATTATCAGCAAGCCGGAAACCATCGTGAAACCTGCCACACCGGCCATCAAAATCAATATCACCCAGATGTTTACATCTAATATACTAAGCCAGGCAAATATCTGCGAGTTAAGTTCTTCGACATTACGCACACAGTACTCTTCTCCGTACTTATCGGTTACTCCGTTCATGTCAGCAGCAATCTGATAGGTTGTTGCTTCCAGACGGTCATAATCATGCAACTGCAGTTCCGCACCGCTGACCTGTCCCTGTTCCCAATTATTGAGACGGTTGACAAGGTATAAGTCGGTCAGAAGGAAAAGATTATCATATTCTGAGAAGTTAGTCTGATAAATACCCACAATCTGTAAACGGCGTGCACGAATATCATCCTGTATATAATAGGTATCTATTTTATCTCCTAATTTCAATCTCAATTTCGTGGCAAGCGCTTTGGAGATTATTACGCGATTGGAAGAGGCCGTATCGCTGAACTGCGGCAGTTCGCCTTCCACCAAATGTTCACGGAAGAAAGCAGGATCAAACTCCGGTCCCACTCCCTTCAACACCATACCCTGAAAGTCCTCTGCGGTCTTTATCATTCCCGGTTTGGTAGAGTAACGCTGCACATGCTTCACCTCGGGATATCCTGAAAGTATAGAAACAAGACTGTCATTCACCACCACAGGGCGCGTCTCATAAGAACGGGCAGCATCCGAATTCGTAATCTGAATATCCGAGCCGAAACCTATGACCTTACCACGCACTTCGCTCTTAAATCCGACTATCACCGACACCGTAATAATCATCACCGCCAGACCGATAGCAACACCTATCAGGGCAATGAGCACGGCAGGACGGGAAACTTGCTTTCCGGGCTCCGAATTGCGATAGATACGAAGGGCGATAAAGCGGGATAAATTCATTATTATTATTTATTATTCAGTACGTCCGGGATACGCCTCCAAAGCTTTCGACAGGACCAAAAGAGCACGGGTTAAATCCTCTTTCTTCAACACATACGCTATGCGGACTTCATTGCAACCGGAACCTGGAGTCGTATAGAAACCGGAAGCAGGCGCCATAAATACGGTTTGACCTTCATACTCAAAGTCGGAAAGACACCAGGCACAAAACTTATCGGAATCGTCCACAGGAAGTTTGGCTACCGTGTAGAAAGCCCCCATAGGAATGGGCGAATATACGCCGGGAATACGGTTCAATCCATCTATCAGACACTTACGGCGTTCCACATATTCATCATAAGTATCGCGCAAGTAGTCCTCATCGGCATCCAGAGAAGCCTCGGCAGCAATCTGTCCAATCAAAGGAGGACTAAGACGCGCCTGGCAGAATTTCATCACAGCATCACGGATTTCCTTATTCTTCGTGATCAGAGCACCGATACGGATGCCACATTCAGAGTAACGTTTGGACACGGAATCAATCAGCACCACGTTATCTTCGATACCTTCCAGATGGCAGGCGGAAATATACGGAGACCCTGTGTAAATGAACTCACGGTAAACCTCATCGGAAAAAAGAAACAGGTCGTACTTCTTGACCAGGTCACGTATCTGGTTCATCTCACGACGGGTATAAAGATACCCCGTAGGGTTGTTAGGATTACAAATGAGGATAGCCCTGGTACGCTCATTAATCAGCTCCTCGAACTTCTCTACCTTCGGAAGCGAAAAGCCTTCCTCTATCGTAGTAGCGATAGTACGGATTTTAGCACCGGCAGAAATGGCAAACGCCATATAATTGGCATAAGCCGGTTCGGGAACGATAATCTCGTCACCCGGATTCAGACACGCCAGGAAAGAGAACAATACAGCCTCAGAACCGCCGGATGTAATGATGATATCATCCGCCGTCAGCTTGATATTGAACTTATCATAATAACCTACCAGCTTTTCGCGATAACTGCGATATCCCGCACTGGGACTATACTCCAGAACCTTACGATCAATGTTGCGTATCGCATCAATCGCGACTTGCGGTGTGGGCAGGTCGGGCTGTCCGATGTTCAGGTGGAATACGTGCACGCCCCTCTGTTTGGCAGCATCAGCCAGAGGAGCCAGCTTTCTGATAGGAGACGCGGGCATTTCCACCCCGCGAATAGATATTGTTGGCATGTCTAAGAAATTACAATTTGACAAATAAGAGTTAACGATCAACGATATACTTTCATATATACGCAATCAGAGGTGCAAAAGTAACACTTTTATTGATACGAACGGAAAGCATTGGCAAAAAAGTTTAAAAACACTATCTATGACTTAAAAGATAGTGGTGGTTTCAAAAGAAATTGTACCTTTGAATATCTGTTCGGAGTATGGATATATCCCGGACAAATAACTCAACCGAATATCACAAATTGTCAAATCGTAAACCCTATACAATACCATGGTATTAAACCTGATAACCTTCGCATCACTGCTTCACAAGCAGGCATCCGTTCTCGGATCACACGAACTAATCCTAAATGAACTGGAGAAATATTTTACCGTAAACCTTGTGTATTATCAAGACATTGATAAACTCACAAAAGATGACTTTTGTCTGCTCTTCATCGCCACCGGCGGTGTAGAACGACTGGTAATCCAGCGCTTCGAATCTCTCCCCCGCCCTGCCATCTTGCTGGCGGACGGCATGCAGAATTCTCTCGCTTCCGCTCTCGAAATTTCCTCCTGGCTACGGGGCCGAGGCATGAAAAGCGAAATCTTGCACGGAGAACTGCCCGAAATTATCAAACGCATCTTTGTATTGTACAGTAATTTCAAGGCACAACGGGCACTCTCCGGATCACGCATTGGCGTAGTGGGAGCTCCTTCTTCGTGGCTGGTTGCCAGCAATGTAGATTATCTCCTGTCCAAACGCCGTTGGGGAATAGAGTATACGGATATTCCACTGGAGCGCGTATATGAATATTTCAACCAAATAACAGATGATGAAGTGGGTGAAGATTGTGCCACCTTTGCAGGTAAAGCACTCGCTTGCCGGGAAGCTACACCGGAAGACCTGATAAAGGCCATGCGGCTGTATCGCGCCCTCAAAAAAATTATTGATGAAGAAAAACTGAGCGCCCTCACCTTGAGTTGCTTCAAACTGATAGAACAAACCGGAACCACCGGATGCCTCGCCTTAGCTTTGCTGAACGATGAGGGCATCATAGCCGGGTGCGAAGGTGACCTGCAATCCGTCTTTACCCAACTTGCCATCAAGGTGCTGACCGGTAACTCGTCTTTTATGGCAAACCCCTCAATGATTAATGCACGCACCAACGAAATAATACTGGCTCATTGCACCATCGGCATTGCACAGACCGAGCAATATATCATCCGCAGCCATTTTGAGACAGAAACGGGTATTGGCATTCAGGGAATCCTGCCCACAGGGCACGTCACATTAGTGAAATGCGGCGGAGAATGTCTGGACGAATATTATCTGAGCACGGGTACGCTGACAGAAAACACGAATTACATCAACATGTGCCGCACACAAGTACGCATCAAACTTGATACCCCGGCAGAGTATTTTCTCAAAAATCCGTTGGGAAACCATCATGTACTGGTACATGGTAATTACGCTGTATTACTGGACGAATTCCTGCAAGCAAACGGATGCAAACGGATAGAATAAAAACTATTCGTTACCATCCGGCACGCGCACTGTAAAGCGGGTGCCTTTCCCCATTTCAGAAGAGACTGTTATCTTGCCACAGAAACGCTCTACAATGGTCTGACAGATACTCAGGCCCAAACCGGCACCTTGAGTAAAGCTGTCCACTTTATAGAAACGTTCGAATATGCGCCGCTGGTTTTCTTCTGAAATGCCACTTCCGGTATCTTCCACAAAGAAAACGGTATACCCCGATTCTTCCGTCAGATAACCGAACGTGATAGAGCCATGAGTCGTAAATTTCTTGGCATTATTGATGAAGTTGTTAATCACCTGTTTCAGACGGACAGAATCTGTAATGATCGACTTGCTTTCGTTTTCAGGAATCCGCATCACCAACTCTACTCCCGCAGGCATACTCAGACGCTGGGAGTCATATATCTGCTGCATGATAAAGTTCAGATTGTATCCGGCAAAGCGGAAGTCCATTGAACCGGATTCTATACGCGACAGGTCGAGAATATCATTAATCAATGCCAGCAGAAGAGTGCAGTTGATATTGATGGTATCTACAAACTGCTTCACCTCTTCAGGACTGAACGCGTCAATATCCTTCAGTAAATCGGAAAAACCGACGATAGCATTCAACGGAGTACGTATCTCGTGGCTCATGTTGGCAAGGAAAGCAGATTTTAAAGTATCAGCCTGTAAAGCACGGTCACGGGCAGCTATCAACTCTTCTTCCGTGTTTTTATAACGCTGGATGCTCTGGCAAACGCCCAATACCATATAGGGCGCTTCCCGGGTCAGCCCATTATAAGAAGTGCTGCGGAACTCCCACCATTCATACTTTCCTACTGCATTGCGCATACGGAAGCTCATGCGGGTATCTACTTCTTCCCCTTTAAGAATGACATCAAAATGCCCCTGCGTCTGCTTCAAATCTTCCGGATAGATCAGAAGTTCCAGCTCCTTCCGGAGAATGGTTAACTTGCCCGGAAGCCCGAAATGGTCGAGCAGCGAATTGGCAAAATGGAAACTGGCTGTACGTATATCATACTGCCAAGGGTATACGGAACTTGCATCCACTGCCAGATTAAAGAAACGCTTATGCATCTCTTCCTCGGATATATTGCGGCAGCAAATAGCCATCCCCGTCATCTTATTCTTCGAATAGATGGGCACTACTTCACCCGAAACAGGGAAATAAGTTCCCTTGTGAACCTCCTGCATGAAAGCTTTCTCCGGAATAGGGACCACACGGCGTTCAGCCCTCACCTGCTTCAACAAAGAGGACAGAATATTTTCTCCGTTACAAAAGATATGGAAAACAGAGCCTGCCATCTGCCCTTCGTAGTAACGTGCCGTATGAACATTCGGGTCGAGTTCCAGCATAACCATCAAAGCCCGGTTGACAAAGTGTATGCGGAAGTCCGTATCATAAGTTATCAGTCCGTCGCGAATAGAGCAGAAGATATTATCAAACTCGTCACGCTGCTCCACCAAGCGGTTCTGAATAAGCAAACGCGTCTGTGCATGCATACGCCGGCGGGATTCATGGCGATTAAGCCGGTAAAGCCAGATTACCAGGAAAACCAACGCTCCTACGATGACAGAATAAAAAAGAACGAACCAGACACTATAACGCTCCATTAAGGGAGTGTTCAGAATAATGCCATCATCGCTCACCTTATCGGTCTTCACCCTGAAAAAGCTCAATTGCTTATAGTCATAAAGCATCTTACCGGGCAGGTCCACAACTCCTACTACCGAGGGCACGGCTCCCTGCAAGATCTGTGCAGCGCACCGTCCGGCTGCATGCATATTCTCGTAAGGTTCCATATCATGCACTCCGAACACTCCGTTTGTCAGTGCAAGACTCTGTCCTGCAAAAACCGGAGCTTTAGAGTTTTTTCCTATAAAAGAAAGGAAAGGAGTCCATTTGGGAGCAATAACAATGCGGTTGTAGGCATTGTATTCGTAACAGATAGAAGAAATAACCGGATTAGGCGCTTGTGCCTGCACATTCATAGTCTTCAACGTGTACTCAGGATGTTTTTGCTGATAATCGGCCCAGACACGTTCAAACTCAGCAACTCCCCTAAGACTTAAAAGACTGCTGTCTGAAATGCAAATAACCTCTGTGCGATGAGGAAACACACGGCGTGCGTTTTCAAGCAAATACTCGAAATTGATTTTAGAAGTATATCCGCACACATTGGACAAGCCCGACATCAGTTTGTCATTAGGATACTTTATACCCGATACGACCACCGGCAGCATATAGGGCAAAGAGTCGCCGCAATGCATCAGAGTATAGAAGGCTTCGTCACTTGCTGTAATTATAAGGTCAGTATTTCGCTGACGGGCTCGTTCACAAATGCGTCGCATAATGACACACTCGGAAGCAAAGGTCCAATAGTCCGCATCCAAATACTCGACAGTGACTTTCGCTTTTACACCTCCGCGTACCAGTCCATCGCGTACTCCTTCGGTCAATCGATTGTTCCAAGGGGTACGATGATTGTATGATTGGATGAAAAGGACGTTATATGTACGTTCAGCGGCAGAAAAGTGTCCGGCAAATACAATGCAGGGAAACAGGCCGAGTAACATAACGAGGAGTAAGCGTCTCTTCATATCTGAATTTTCTTCTGTTAGAATAAATGTGCTTTTTCCTCGCAAATATACGCATTATATTGAAATACAGAGCAGAATGTGCATTTTCTTTTTACTCGTCATACAAAGCCTCAGCCGGATGTACCCGCATAGCCCGCATAGCCGGGAACCAAACACCAACTACTACCATCAAACCCATAAGCAAAAAAGTGGATAATGAAACAATGACAAAGCAAACTTCCGTAGCATCAGCCTGTTCAGTCATCGTGGCTTCTGTCATCACCAGGTTGCTACAAATAATCAAAGCCGGGATGGTAGACAGAACCAATAATAACAGTCCTTCGCCCAGCAGTTGTCCGAAAATTTTCACACGGCTACTTCCCATCGCCATCCGTAAAGCAATCTCACTGCGGCGGTGGCGGGTGCGGAACCAAAAAGTACCCATCAAGCCTATAAAGACATTGAAACTGAAGAAAACGGCAATGAGCTGCGCACTACGGATATACGGGGTAATACCTTCGGCAGCGTCACGCTCTGCCTTTTGCTCATCATAACTACGGACTTCAAACAGATAGAACGGAGCAACCTGCAATTGAGACGTCATATCACGAAAGAAACGGGTGGCAAAATCATCTGTATCTGCTTCAGGGTGCACACGAATGGAAATAGAAGGAATTCCCTGCATCCGGTAGAACCAGGTAGGAAGAGGGGTAAGAATAAACGGTTCGTAACGGGCATAATCATCACTTTTCTGATCACCACATACGGCTACCACATGGTAGCGAAAACTGCTGCCAGCATAATAATCAAAGAATTCCCGCCCCAGTGCTCTGCCACCGGCATGGAAAAGACTGTCCGCCATATCCAACGTTATGACAGCAGGCAAAGGGGTAGCAGCAGGATTCCAGTCTGCCGAGCCAAATGACAGCGAAGATCCGGAAGTGCTTTCAAATGCATTTATATCGGTAGCAAACATGCCCATACCTTCCTGTATCGGAATACGCATTACTTTAAAGTACTCAGGAGATACATAACGAATATTGGCCCCTATCACATGAACACTATCTATGGTATATCCCTGATAGGTGACACGCCGGGTATAGGCATCGGAGCCAAGCCAGACACTGGCACTTTCCACACCCGGATACTGTTTGATACGGCGGAACACTTCTTCCATAGGTTTAAACCAAAAACGTTGTAAACTGTCTTCGGATGAACAAAGCACGAGTTGCTTCGGGTTAGTGGAAAGGCGAACTTTATATACATGTTCCAGATCATAACCTTTAGGCTGACGTTCAGCATAAGCAAAGCCATAAAGCATATCGAAGCAATACCATAACAACACGAACACGATTAAGAGTTCGGCAAAAAGCCAACCGTTTGCACGACGCTGGTTCCAAATTTGTGTCAGAATGGACTTTATCATAATCATTTCTCTTTAGTTCATGTTTACAACTTATTTATTCTCCACTAAGCACTTCCGCTATCGGCCGACGGGTAGCATTCCATGCCGGAATGAATACGGACAATAGGTTAAAAAGCAGGCATACGCACAATACAGCGATAAAGACAGCCGGACGCAGGAAGAGCCAGATGCTGACCTCAAAATAACCTTCCGTATAGCCTCCTGCCAGCATCCAATCCTTACCCAGCCACAAGAGCAGGCACGATAAGAGGAAGCCCAGCAGTGTACCGATGAATGCCAGCAACAGATTCTCAAGAATCAACTGGCATATCAAGGTCGAACGGCTGGCACCATAAGCTTTACGCACCGCCAACTCCGACAGGCGACGGGACATTTGTGAAGAAATAAGTCCACTGACGTTGATTGCGGGTACAATAAGCAGGATAAGTCCCAGCATAATACAAGTGACCATAGGATTCAGGAAGTCGTCACGAAAAAACTGACGTTCGGTGTAAGTACTCAGATCGGGAAGTTTCAATTCGTATTCGGTAAGCGAAGCATTCAGGCTGTCGAGTGAGTTTTCTATCTGCACCTTCATCTCCGCAGGACTGACATCCGGTTTACACAATACCATCGCTTCAAATCCACCGCGCAACCCCTCACTGCCCCAGGCCGGGTCTTGGGTATAATAAGGTAACCAAACCTCTCCATAAGCAAAGGTAAACAGCGAACTGACATCCTCAGTAACGCCTACCACACGTTTGGGATAAAAGTCTACAAAATAACTCTTTCCCAACGCTTCTTCCGCCGAACCGAAGGCCTCACGAGCCAGACGTTCAGCAATGACAACCACATCGGCACAGGCATCAAATTCCTGTTGGTCGAAAGGGCGTCCTGCAACAAACCGGATATCATACAAGCGCCAAAAATTCAAGTCGACACGGCGCTTCTGGCAACGTTGCCCTTTTTCGGGCGAAGCGCCACAATACTCCATGGTAGTATAGCTCATATAAGTGACCAGTTCGGCACCAGGCAAATCACCAAAGACACGACAAGCAGCCTGATAAGACATACCGGTGTTTGAATTGCTATGGTCTGCCTTACGATAACTGTAACCATAGGAAGAATAGACCATGCGGTCGCGGTGCGACTCAGGACGAATATTAGCAGTCTGGATGTCGTAGACCATATAGACCACCATGACAAAGGCAATACTCACCGCTGTTCCAATAATGGAAACAGTACTGGAAAATGGGTTCTGCCGTAGAAGTGAAAACGCTTGTCGGATTATCATAAGTATATCGTTTATAATATTAAGACTACTCATCGTGCAAGGCTTCAGCAGGCTGTAACTGCATAGCCTTGTAAGCCGGATACCAAATGCCAACGACAATCATCAATGCCATCAGCAACCATGTGGACACAGCGGCAATCAGAAACCGCTCGCACGTGAACTGCATCTTGCTGATATCTACCAACTCTGCAACACCCACATTGAAGGCAATCAGCAGAGCAGGAACGGCAGCAACCGATAACAGCAACAGTCCCTCCCCCATCAGACGGAAGAACACGCCACGGCGGCTGGACCCCATCGCCATGCGCAACGCCACTTCACGGCGACGGTGCTGTGTACGAAACCAGAAAGTACCGATGACACCCAAAAATATATTCAGCATCAGGAAGAAGAGGATGCAAAGTTGAGTCTTCACTTCGTTCACATCTTCAAGCTCCCGGACATAGCGGATATCACTGAAAGGAAGCGCATCAAGCAAGTAGACATTACCTACCCGATAGAGACGGTCTGCATCCTCCATAAGTGCATCAGCAAAATCATGGTCTGCATCGGGGAATACACGCAGACTGACCTGCACATAACGCACATTGCCCAAATCATTGATAAGGGCATCCCTATTCAGATTATGACCGATAAATGCTCCACCCCACTCATGTGATGTCTCAAAATGAGAACTGCGCACAGGAGAGGCAATGGCGGCAATACGCCGGTGATAACCACGATCGGGATAGGTCAAAGCCACTTCCTTGTTCAAGAGTGAACAGGCATCGGGCATATTCAGTTTCGGATAACGATCTGTAACATTGGAAGTGACAAGCATGGTCTGATCGGAAATGGCAGCAACGAGTTTATCCGGACCATCACCATCAACCGTGTGGTAACGGAAAACACGATAGAACTCTGGGTCGGACCAAACCTGATGAGCTGTGACACAGATAGTATCCTGCAAATAAAAATATGCTCCGCTACTTCCTTCATTATATGGGTAACAATTCTGTGAAACAGTAACACCCTCCACACCAGGACGGTGACGTAGACGTTCTGTAATCTCAAGTAGGGCATCCACATCGTCTTCAGTTGTAAGATCCGGATTATATAATGCAGATTTGGGAGTCAGGCTATTAAAAGACAGATTGTAGCAGTGCTCCGTATCGAAACCCATCGGAGCACGATAAATGCGTGCAGTGACGGTGACCCAGTCAACAATATACCACAGTACAGCGAAAACCAACAGTAATTCCACGAGCAGGAAAAGGTTGCTCCGCCATTCATTCTTTATTTGTGTCAGCAGGTTCTTCATATCTATCTTTGATTAATAGCATCTGTAATATTCATCCGGGAGGCACGCCATGCAGGAATACCTGCGGAAAGTATATTCATCAGAAGGCAGAATGCAAATGCTGCAATAAAAGCCCACGGTGATAGCAACATCCCAGGTGTTAGTGCATTCTCACCACTCAGAGAGGCGTTCATCGAATTGCTGAAGAGGAAACCGTTCAGCACAAAAGTAGCAACATAGCTCAGCGCCAAACCAACAATACCTGCCAGCAACGTCAACACCAGATTCTCGAAAAAGACTTGCCGCATCAATTCGCCGCCCGTAGCACCGAAAGCCGTACGCACTCCTATTTCAGCCATACGGCGACGCATACGCGAAAGCGTCATGCCGGACAGGTTAACTGCCGGCACAAGAAGCAGAATGATGACAACAATAGTATAGCGCAGCATCACTCCCGAAACATCAGGTTCTGCATACCAGCGGCGATAAAGATAAGCCAGCTGCGTATCGGGCTGACCGCGATAAAAGACTTCTACATCCTGTAACCCGTCATTATACTTTTTGCGCAGCAGCTCCGTTTCCTCACGAATAGCATCGAAGTCCGCAGACGAGTGTGCAAGGATAATGGCATGCATGGGTCCCATTGTGTCATCCTGCCAGGACATAGCTTCTGCACCGGCAGCAGAATAGGGCACCCATATCTGTGCATAAGCAGCCGTAGCGAGCATAGAGACATCAGCAACCACTCCGGCAACAGTATAATCTACATAATCCAGTTGTACCGTGCGCCCTACAGCATCGGTCGTGCCAAACAGCTTGCGGGCAGTAGTGGCATCCAGCACAGCACGTGTCAATCCGGCATCACAATCAGCCTTGGTAAACGCCGTACCACTCAGAAAATGGAAATCGAAAATCTCCCAAAACGCTTCGTCGGTTTGCACCATATCTGCTGTCGCTTTCAGTCCGGAAGGAACAGAAGCACGAACTTTATCGACCCCACTGGCCAAAGTTACAGCTTCGGACGTGGTCAATGCACGAAAACATTCGCGCCCGGTGCGCACGGACATAGAAGAATTGGCGGACTCGTTATCTGATCTACCTTTTTGTTTTACAGACATATAAGGGACATAAAGTGTACGCGAGCGATTCACTTCAGGTTCACAATCCACAAGTCGCACTTGGAAAGTAATAACAAGCACCATAATCATGCAGATTGCCATTGCCGTACCTAAAATAGACACCCAGGTAATGATTGGGTTCTCGCGCAAATGGTAAAATGCCTGAAGAAAATAGAGTCGTATCATAATTTTTTCACTTTATCTTAAAAACTTATTCATCATGCAAGGCCTCCGCAGGTTGTACCTTCATAGCCTTACGTGCCGGAATACCGATGCCGATGGCAATCATCAACGTCATCAATACAAAACTAATACCCGCGCAGAGTAATAGTCTGTCCCATTCCAACGTTGCACCGTTACGCCACGAGTTCAGTTCCAGATGTGCCAGATTCCAGTCGATAACCAGTGCAATAGGCGTGACAACCGCCAGCAGCAACAAGCCTTCACTAAGCAATCGGATGAAGATAGCACCGTCAATTGCCCCATGTGCTTTATGCAATGCAATCTCCGAACGGCGTTGCTGTGTACGAAACCAGAATGTTCCAAGCAGACCGAGGAAGATATTCAGTAACAGGAATCCCATACCCATCACATAGTTGCGGATATCATTTGTCCATGCCTGCTGGAAGTTGCGGCGTATATCATGGAACGAACGAATCTCCGAAATAAAAAGATTACCTACACGGAACTGACTTTCGCTGTCTTTCTTTAACTTCGTAATGAAATCGTTATCCTGCCCTTCGCGGACGCGGACACAGAGTTCCAAACCTACATAATAGAAAGACTGTTTGGCCAGGAAGCAATACGAAAAACGAGCTTGATCGTAGTCATGATAACGTACATCCTGCAAGGCAGCTCCCAGTTGATACGTCTTAGTCGTATCTCCGAAAAGTTGGAAACGCTTGCCTACAAACTCCGTCAATTTACGGTCGTACTTTCTATAAAGGTTATCAGAAGCCAGAAATTCACCGCGTTCCAGCATCTCCGCCAATTGTTCGGGCGTTTCACCCCGTGTGCCCTGATAGCGGAAGACACGCACAAAATCCGGAGTAACCATTCTACGGATGGTCCAGCCGGGTGACTGGAGCGTATCATAACGCACCTCTCCGCTACTATTGCTTCCATTATAAGGATAGGAGTTTTGCGAAAGGCTGACAGCCTCCACCTCCGGCCGGCGGCGCAGGCGTTCCACCAGTTCGGTAATATCCGCATGGGTGTCATCGCCGGTCTTATCAGGTGTATAATCGGGACTCTTGGGTGTCAATTCACCCAATTCAATGAGATAGCAGTGCTCTATGTTGAAGCCTCTTGGTTCCAGGTAAGTGGCAACGCGAGTATAAAGGTAGTCCACCACATACCACATCACTACGCTCACCACCAGTAGCTCCAACGCCAACCATAGGTTTGAGAGCCATTCATTCTTTATCTGTGTAAGAAGTTTCTTAG
>CAJMQU010000066.1 GCA_905215555.1 uncultured bacterium | reverse complement strand
CCGAATTGGCAGGAATGAGATGCAACCAACTTCCAGACAAAATATATAGCAAAGATGAAATTGACGAAACTACAGAACAATATACCTATACATTTGATAAAGACGGATATGTGGAAAGCTGTACTGAAGTATCTACTTACAAACGCCTAGATAATAATGAAACAAGAACAGAAACTACAATTTATACTTTCACATGGGAATAGTCTAGTGAAACTGTAACTAATGCAAAAAGCCAGCCTATCCAATTACGGATAAGTTGGCTTTTTCAGTTCTGAACACTTAATCATTAACATCTTTTCTTGGACTTCATTATAGGAACAAGTCCAATAGTAGAGAAATAGTTCCGCATTATCTCTCTGTTACCAATTGGTTTCTTTATTAATTTCTTCATAGCTATAAATTTTAGAGTTTCACATATCCAACTGTATTCAATATTACAGAGAAATCAAAATGAGAATACACTCTATATCTCATAACATTCTGTATTTCTTTATTTTAAGCAAGGTATAACTTTGAAAAGTCAAATAACGTAGATTTCCGATACCCTTGGGCACCTACCAGCAGGGGAGATGTACTGTTGCCGTGCTGCCGGTCGAGTCCCCTCCAATGTGCCACCATGCTGAGAAACCAGCGGTAGAACAGTTCCCTCCAATACGGGTTTTCACAGGGAACGAGGTCGGCCAGGGCGCGGATGCGGTCTTTTCCGTCCCAGCGTCCGGTGTCGTTGAGGTATTCTTCTACCGGGTTGTAGAGGGGGATATAATCGGAAGTAAGGTAA
Organism: uncultured bacterium; assembly: GCA_905215555.1. Lineage (GTDB taxonomy): Bacteria > Bacteroidota > Bacteroidia > Bacteroidales > Bacteroidaceae > Bacteroides. The sequence continues at coordinate 21,384 of CAJMQU010000066.1, read as the reverse complement.
CGGGCTATGTCGCGGTCCCATACCCGGATACCCTCTTTCAGGGCATTTAGCGCTATGCTGCTTCGTATCCGTTGGTCGGCGGGACGGAATTGGAAGTGTATGGAGTCGCGCTGGCGGTATTCCAGTTCGCCCAACACGGTATTATAACGGAATTCATAGCGGCGTTTCATGAATTCTTCCAGGCGGAAGGCTATTTCCTGTTCGACGGTCATGCTGTTGCGGGTACCGAAACCTTTGCATTCACGGTAAAGATTATGTATGGCGGCACGTATTACGGGCTCGTTTGCTTCGCGATAGTAATGCATCAGGGTTTGCCGGACTACCTCTTCTTCGGGAATACCTGCTTTGTAACAGTGCTCGGCAAGCCGTGCCAACAACGGACGCAGGTCGTCGCCCCGTTTCCAGTTTGTCAGTCCGTCGAATGCACGGTTGAGCGCTGCTTCGAAGAGCATGGAAAAGGTGTCCGATGAACTGTAGCCGGGCTGCATGCGCAATAGCGGATTGGTTTCCGCCTGTTTCTGTTCCTTGAAAGTGGTTTCGCCGGGCATGGCAAAGGGTTGTTCCAGGCAGAAGGGGATGGCAGCCGGGTTGTAGTAAGGTTGTTCATCCAGCGTCATGCGGCAACTTTGCTTGAGCGACGGTTCCTTTAGGGTGATGGAGTAGGGAAGCAGGGGTTGGTAACAATTTACTGCCAGGCGGTAGGCATGGGCATGAAACAGGGTCATTTCATTTTCGTGTTTAGGGAATGAGCCGTCGGGCAGGGCGAAGAGTACCCATATCTTTACACTGCGTCCACTGCTTCCACAAAAGGCGGCAAAGGTTTGAGGCAGCAGGGAAGCCTGTTGCTTTATCTGCTCCACTTCGGTGATACCTGCCAGGTGGTTGACTTCAATCTGTACCAGTCCGTTGTAAATCTTCACCCGATGTTCTCCGTCTTTGGTGCGGGCATACTCCACGGCGGGGTAGATGCGGGGTAATTTGTCTATGTTCAGATAGTGATTATCTGTTCCTTGCAGCATAGGTATGAGATGGCGCAAGGCTGATACATGTGCTGCTTTGTTCTCTTTCTTTATTTTTTTTATTAGTACTTCAGTTTCGAGGGTACTGAAAGTTTCTTTACCGGTTTCACGGTCGGTGCGTATAAGGGTTAGTTTCATCGTGGTTATTTTTAGTTACTGTCTTCAAAAGACGGCGCAAGTTACGGCAAAAAAGTCGGAGGGCAAAGTCTTTCAGAAATAAAAAATCTGCAGTGAGACGGATATAGGGCGAATGAATACATCTATCCGATCTGTAGCGAAAATATTCCAAACGATATTTGTATATTTCCTATGTACGCTTCTTTAGCATTTTGGCTGCTTTATTTTTCTCATAATCATTCATCAAGTTTTCTAAGGCTTCAACTTCTTTTTCTTTACTGCCATCTGCATATATTTCATCCACTCTACTGAAAAGCAAACGAAATTCATCATCATTTTCCAGATGACCTCTTTGGACTATTAGATTTATTTTAGTTAATACTTTATCATGGTCTTTATCCAAATCAAAACCGAATTTTTCTTTCAATATCTGATTTAATTCAGTTAATTTATTGGATGATAACCCTCTTGCCATTTCATTAGTATCATTATACATCATTCTCATTCCCTTTAAATTCTTTTTATCGAATGCGTCAGTGATTACTTGATAAAGCTCTTTAAGGAACTCTGTATTTTCGTTTTTAACAAGAAAATCTACTATCATCTGATTCCAATCTTTCAGAAAGGATAGTTCATCTAAAGCTTTTTGACTTAATTCTTTTCTCATTTTTTATCAAGTTGGGACTAATTCTGTGTTTAATGGGAATTTTCTCTTTCATAACAAAAATTTCCTCTTTCATTACATTCCCACGCGCTTCACTGCCATACAGAATGGCTTACGCTTCCGGTGCCATTTGAGCCAAAGCCTTGCGTATCTGTTCTACAATTTGTGGACGTTTCATGCTCATTACCTTTTATTTGTGAACAAAGTTACAATAAATCTATGGAAAAACCTCCGAAATTCAGCAGATTAACGCAATATAATCTGTGAATTAAGTAGTTAGGAGAAAATCACGGAAGTTGGGAAGAGGGCTGAAAACCGTTTCAAAGCGGATTGAAGCAAGAGAACGGTTTCCTATTCGTTACCCAATGAAAGTGCAGATTTAACAGTCGCCGTTCCGTTTGCGCCGCTCTGCGTAGGTTTGCTTATCAAGGTTTAACTCGTTGATTTATAGTTTTGCAACCAAAAAAGGACGAGTATGACAAGGAGTACATTTCGCGTGCTGTTCTATGCGAACGGCAGCAAGGAGAAGAATGGAATTGTCCCCATCATGGGACGGGTTACAATCAACGGAACGGTGGCGCAGTTCAGTTGCAAGCGGAGCATTCCAAAGACATTATGGGACGCAAAGGGCAACCGTGCCAAAGGCAAGAGCGTGGAGGCGAGGGAAACGAACCTTGCGCTCGACAACATCAAGGCGCAAATCATCAAGCACTACCAGCGCATATCCGACCGTGAGGCGTTTGTGACGGCAGAGATGGTGCGTAACGCCTATCAGGGCATAGGTGGCGAGTATGAGACGCTGCTCAAAGCCTTCGACCGTGAAAACGAGGTGTTCAAGAAGCGTGTCGGCAAGGACAGGAAGATGGCGACCTATCAGTCAAGGGTAGTGGCAAGAAACTATGTGGCGGCGTTCATCAAGTCGTTCTACAGGCGCAGCGACATGTCGATGCTGGAACTTACGCCCGACTTCATCAAGGAGTTTGCGGTCTATCTTTCCACGGAAGCGGGATTGCGCAACGGCACGATATGGGAAAAGTGCATGTGGCTGAAAGGCGTGGTGATGCGTGCGCACTTCAACGGGCTGATACCGAGAAACCCGTTTGCGCAGTTCCACATCAGCCCGAATATCAAGGAACGTGAGTTCCTGACGGAGGACGAGTTGAAAGCGGTGATGACGCACGAGTTCACAGACCCGAAGCTGGCATACATCCGTGACCTGTTCGTGTTTGCGAGCTTCACCGCCCTCTCTTTCGTGGACATCAAGGAACTGACCACCGACCGCATTGTGGAGGTGAACGGCGAGAAGTGGATTGTTTCCAAACGGCACAAGACGGGCGTACCGTACCAAGTAAAGCTGCTGGACATCCCTTTGCAGATAATCGAGCGTTACCGTCCGTTCCAAGAGGACAATCTTGTTTTCCCTAATCTGAACTATTGGTCTATATGCAAGCCGTTAAAGAAGATGATACGGGAATGCGGTGTAAATAAGTCGATTAGCTTTCATTGCTCACGTCATGGATTCGCAACCCTGGCTCTCTGCAAGGGTATGCCGATAGAGAGCGTAAGCCGTGTTTTGGGTCACACCAACATCAAGACGACCCAAATCTATGCGAAGATAACCACGCAAAAGCTGGACAACGACCTGACGGCATTCGGCAACCAGCTGAGCAAGTCATTCGGTGACATTAAAGTGGCAGGTGTATGAAACGTGAAGCCATAACGATGGACGGGTGCGGCAGGATTGCCGTACCGTCCGATACCACCAATGTATGGATGAGCGAAATGGAATTGGTGGAGCTTTTTGATGTAATTGCCCCGACACTCCATGCTGCCATCCGAGCCGTGTACAAGAGCGGAGTGTTGCAACCTTACGAAGCGGAAAGGCACGTCAAACTGTCCAACGGCTACTTTACGGACGTGTACGCCCTGCCAATGGTCGTGGCACTTGCTTTCCACATCAACACGCCCAACGCTGCAAGGGTGCGCAATGCCCTGTTGGAAAGGCTGTACTTGCGAAAAGAAAGGCAAGTGCTATGCATATCGTTAAGTGACGGACAGCCGTGTAAATGTTAATGGGTGCGATTATTCGTCAATACATCCATTCATCAATACGCCCGTGCTGTCACATATCCATACATTTTCAGTCCGAAGAAGTACGGTTTTGCTTCTTCGGGCTTTTTCTTTTCGCCTTTCGATGGCTGATATTACCTGTTCCGCTCCATTTTCTTATCTGTCAGTTTCTTTTGCGCCGTTCTTCATCGTTTTACGTATCAAGGTTTTAGCCGTCCTGCCGTAGCTTTGCAACCATGCTTAATCCGCTTGCCGACAGGGTGTCGGCGGCACTAAATCTGTATTAAAAACATGGAAAAGAAAGAAGAATTCATCCGAGTAGGCACCACGCTCTACAAGATTGTGGACCAGCCCCGCATTGACGGCGGCTATGTGAGGAAACGCATCGCATGGAATTCCGAGACCCTGCGGCAGGATTACGGCAAGGACTACATGGCAAGTGTTCCCAAGTATGACGGCTTCTGCACCGTACCCGACCATGTGGACTACAAGCCCGTAGTCGGCAAGTTCCTCAACCTCTATGAGCCGATAAGCCACCGACCGCAGGAGGGGGATTTCCCCTGCATCCGCTCACTGGTGGAACACATCTTCGGCGAACAATATGAATTGGGCATGGACTACCTCCAACTGCTGTATCTTTACCCCATTCAGAAGCTGCCCATCCTGCTGCTCGTGTCCGAAGAAAGGAACACGGGCAAGAGTACGTTCCTGAACTTCCTGAAAGCAATCTTCCAAAACAACGTGACGTTCAACACCAACGAGGACTTCCGCAGCCAGTTCAATTCCGACTGGGCAGGCAAGCTGCTCATCATGGTGGACGAGGTATTGCTCAACCGCCGTGAGGACAGCGAGCGGCTGAAGAACCTCAGCACCACGCTATCCTACAAGGTGGAGGCGAAAGGGAAAGACCGTGACGAGATAGGCTTCTTTGCCAAGTTCGTGCTTTGCTCCAACAACGAGCATCTGCCCGTCATCATCGACGTAGGGGAAACACGCTATTGGGTACGGAAGATTGTACCGTTACAGAGTGACGACACCGACTTCCTGCAAAAACTGAAAACGGAAATACCAGCTTTTCTCCATTTCCTGCAACACAGACGGCTATCCACCGGGAAGGAAAGCCGCATGTGGTTCAACCCGAAGCTGCTGGAAACGGATGCCCTGCGGAAGATAATCCGAAGCAACCGCAACCGACTGGAGATTGAGATGGCAGAACTGCTGCTCGACATCATGGCAAGCATGGATGTGGAGTCTGTTTCTTTTTGCCTCAATGACATCATCCCGTTGCTCGTCTGCTCGCAAGTCAAGGTGGAGAAGTCGCAGGTGCGGAAGGTGGTGCAGGAGTGCTGGAAGCTCACCCCTGCATCCAATTCACTTTCCTATACCACCTACCAATGCGACTACAGCCGTGAGTGCGGATATTCACCCGTCAAGAGGATAGGACGCTACTACACGGCAAGCAAGGCTCAGTTGGAAACATTCTGATATTTTGATGAAATGATGAAAGCATATATAAACATAAAGAATGACAGCCACTTACATGCTCATCAAACCCTCAACAAAAGGATTGGGCTGATGAAAAGAGAAAGGCAGCACAACGCCATTCATCACTTTTCTTTTGGCGAGCGGTTTGATGAAAAGATGTTGAGAGTGCATTTCTTTGGTGGTCAGTGAGTTATGTTGTCCATTCATCAATTCATCGGATTTTCACCCCTCAACAAGTCCGCAGGGAAAGCAACAGAGGTGAACACCGCCATCCGCAGGCTGGTCGGACGGACTTCCATCCTGCCGACCGACAGGGGAAAGCCCTTATCGCTGGCGAAAAGAAAAAGGCAACCGATAACAGCCAACATCACCGCCGACACCGCCGCAGGCTTTTGGGGAACCAAAAGCCATAGCTCATTAGGGCGTTTTCTTCACGCACCGCTTCGCCCATGCTAAAAACACCCTAATGAGCCAACGGGGTTACACCCCTTTGGACACCCCGTTTGTTTCCGGCAGAAGCAGCAAACTGTCCTTTGGGTTATCCAAAGGCTAATAAGTTACTCCAAAATCGGAACTCAGTTTTTCAATAGTAGCAAGTTTGTGTTTTGGGCAGACCAAAACCGCTTGCTGTCCCCCTGTTTGTTGAAACGTCACTTTATTTGTGCTCTAATCCTGCTCAAGCTCGCTTGTGTGACACCTAAATAGGTTGCGATACTTCCCAATGGTAACCGTTGCAACAAGTCAGGTTCTTTCTCTAATAACTCCTTATACCGTTCCGAAGCGATGGCGGACAACATGGAAATCAGCCGTTCTTCGGTGGCAAGCAACTCCATTTCAGCATAACGCCGCCCCCAATTGGCGATGTGCAAGTCTTCTGAAAACAATTCTTTCAGTTTCTTCCTTTCCAATACATACAGGACCGAATCCTCCATCAGCTCCATCGTTTCATATCCCGGTTCATCGTTCACGTATCCTTTCATGGAAACGAGAGTCGCCCCTTCTTTGCCGACCCAAAAAGTAATTTCTTTCCCTTCTACCGAAGTGTAGGCGCGAACAATACCTTGTTTGATGAAAAAGATGTCTTTCTCCACCTTCCCGCTTTCCAACACTCGGTATCCTTTGGGGTATGAAACTTCCGTCAGGCATTGCCGTAACCTGTCCAAAGACGTGTCCGGCATGGCATATCTCAGGTTGATGATTTGCTTAATATCCATAATTCATTGTTATCGGTGTGCAAAATTATGAAATAACACACAGAAACGGGAATGAACGGTTGTTTTTTTGTCAAATGCAAAATGCGTTTTTGTCAAATGCAAAAAGTTATGAGGGATTACTTGTTTACCTTTGTGCTCGAATTTTAATAAATCATAGATATGAATTGGATAGTCTTATTGTTCGCAGGATTATTTGAGGTGAGCCTTACATTCTGTTTGGGGAAGACGAGAACGGCGTCAGGAGTTGAGTTTTATCTGTGGGGAAGCGGTTTCCTTGCTTCCACCGTACTGAGCATGGCTTTGCTTGCCAAAGCTGTACAGACTTTGCCTTTAGGAACGGCATACGCTATTTGGACAGGCATCGGGGCGGTCGGCACGGTCTTGATAGGAATATTCGTTTTCAAGGAGCCTGCCACTCCCATCCGGCTTTTCTTTCTGTTCACGCTTATAGCGTCTTTGATAGGATTGAAAGTTGTTTCATACTAAAAGGAGGCGACCGATGAAGTATGAATTGAGGGAGAACCAAGGTATTCCGGCATCTCTGCTGGCTCTGATGGCAGCCGCTACCGGACTTTCCGTTGCCAACTGCTACTACAACCAACCTTTGTTGAGCAGCATGGCAAAAGATTTTGCGGTAAACGACTTTTCTGCCAGCATGGTAGCGACATTAACCCAGATAGGCTATGTGGCCGGACTTGTGTTTGTAATTCCGCTTGGCGACTTGGTTTCACGGAAGAAGCTGATATTGACCAATTATATCGTTTCCATGTGTGCATTGCTTGCCATCGCCCTTGCCCCGAACATCTATTGGGTGTGGGGCGCATCCTTGCTTGCCGGTGCATCTTCGGTTATGCCGCAGTTTTTCATCCCGTTGGTATCTTATCATTCAGCACCCGCACACAAGGTGCGCAATGTGGGAATCATACAGTCCTGCCTGCTCATAGGAATTCTTGGTTCACGGGTGTTCAGTGGCTTTCTCGCTAATGTATGGGGATGGCGTTCCGTCTATTTGGTAGCTTGCGTGTTTATGCTCGGATGCTTTTTTATGATTCACAAGATGCTGCCCGTGCTGTCTGCCCGTTCACAAGGAAATTATATGGAGCTGATGAAATCCCTGTTGCGCCTGTTCTGCAAATACCCGTATTTGCGTATCGCTTCGTTAAGGGCGGCATTGGCTTATGGTTCGTTCTTCGCCCTATGGAGTTGCCTTGCTTTCCGAATGAAACAAGAGCCTTTCTTTGCGAGTGACGATATTATCGGGGCACTCGGTTTGTGTGGATTGGCAGGTGCATCTACGGTTGTATTCATTAGCGGTTATATCCAAAAGTACGGTGCAAGGTTCTTCTCTATTGTCGGAGGATGTGTGGTGTTGGCTGCATGGCTGCTGGCATTTTTTTTGAATGACAGCTACTTGTGGATGGTAATCGCCATCCTTTTGATTGATGCAGGAATGCAATGCATTCATTTGTCTAATCAGACAAGCGTGGTTGCCCTCGATGCATCTGCCATCAATCGTGTCAATACCGTTTATATGACCATTTATTTCTTGGGCGGTTCTGCCGGTACATTCGTTTCAGGTCTGTCTTGGCAACATTATGGATGGACAGGTGTGGTAGGTGTAGGAGTTACCTTTACCGTGGCTTCCCTGCTCGTAAATTGCCTCAAGCCAAAAACGGCATAAGAGAGTGGATGCCAAGAGAGTGGATGACCATTCAGGCTGAAATAATATTTGGAATACTTCTTCCAGCCTGAATATTTTTTATACCTTTGCATCCGTAAGAGTTACCAAAACAAGCAAAGCGATGCAGACCACGGCAATCAGGACGGTTGCCAACTCATTACCCCAACGAAGTAATTCTTCTAACTCTCTTGATTTCAAGGAGGTTTATTCCTTATACAGATTTATATTAAATATTTGGAAAGGCAAGAGATGAAACTGCTTATTTCTGTATTGCTTAAGGATGGTGGATAATATATTTGCCGGAACGGGGAACCATAAAACATCCTCTTACACTTTCTTTCCCAAAACATCGGCTTTTCCTTGCTTTTACATCCTATTTCCTTTATCTTTGTATTCATCGTTTGGGCTTGTCCACGGCTGTGAAGCACGTGCTTCACAACTATGAAGCAATAAGACCACAACCGTGAAGCACGTGCTTCACAGCTGTGGACACTACAAAAACTTGCTTGTCAACACAAGAAACATAGGCAGCCAACGAAAGCAACATAGGAGACTGACATAAACAATCCCTGCTCTGGACATCACAGAAAGGGGGGAGTATTAAAAAAACAAAGAACAATGGCAATATTATTTGATTGGTACGAGAATCCCAAAACCAAAGACAAGCAGGACGAAGAACTGACCCTGCACCCGCGCATCCGGCTGAACGGTTCCACGGGCACCGCCCAACTACGGAGGTTCATACAAGAATATTGTTCGCTGACCGAAACCGATGTTTCAGCAGTACTCGATGCCTTGTCGCACTTCATGGGGCGGGAATTGGGTGAAGGACGCCAGGTGCACTTGGACGGTATCGGTTACTTCCATCCCACACTGACCTGCACCGGACCGGTGAAGGTAGATACCAAACGGAAAAGTACCAAGGTTAAACTGAAAAGTATCACCTTCCGCCCCGACATGGCATTGCGGAGAGAAATAGGCAGCATAAAGGTGCAACCCCTGAAACAACGGAATGTGTTGCAGAAGAAATTGACTCCGGAAGAGATAGACAAACAGTTGGAATTATTTTTTCGTACGCACGACTTTATGACGAAAGGGGATTTTTATTCTCTCACAGGGATGACACGAACTACTGCTACCCGGCATATTCGACGTCTTTGTGAAGAGGGAAAGCTGGAAAATAAGGGGGGACAGAAACAACCTATTTATGTGCTAAATAAGGTGTAACTGAAAGATACTTAATGAGATATGTATGGTTTTGCTGGTGTAGGCAAATTTGCCTACACTCTTTTTCTATTTACTGCCACCACCGCTGAATCACCGATGGATAGGGAGGTGCGGACCGAGAGTGCAAGCGTGCAAGTAAAAGTGTGCTAAAACTCTTAGTATACCTCGTTTGGAACTTATCCCTCTTTGGCCTATCTTTGCTTTTCAAACTAATTTGTTCAACCTATGACAAAACACTTGCTCCTGGGAATCCTTCTGTCTTCGACAGTATGCCTGAATGCCCAAACTTCCGGATATTATCAGGAAGCTCCCAATCCTGTAGCCGTCAATCCGGCTTTATGGTCTGAAGTGAAAACCCCGCAAGTCAGTTGGGGAAGTACGGATATGCGGTATAAGAAGGAAGAACCCGCCGCCATTCGTGAAGTAAAGAAAAGTATCAGTCTTACGGCTTGGAAAGGTGAGAAGGTATCTGCCCAGTTGGTAGTGTGGACTCCCGAAGCATTGGATAATCTGACTTTCATGGTCAGTGACCTGACTTCCGGACGCGAAACCATCAGCAAAGACGATGTTCAAACCAGTTTTGTGCGTTACGTCATGACCGACGAACTGAACAAAGATGGTTTAGGTGCATGCGGTTATCGCAACAGTGCAGACTTTGACTCTACGCTGGTGGCGGATGTGCTCGACCATCTCACCCCCTCCCTGATGATTCCCGCCAATTCTGCCCAGGGAGGCTGGGTCGGCATCCGGGTGCCGCAACAAGCCAAAGCCGGAAAATATACGGGAACGGTCACTGTGCGAAACGGTGATGCGGTCCTGTCTGAATTGAAACTGACCGTCAATGTGAAGAACCGCGTCCTTCCTGCCCCTGCCGAGTGGGCTTTCCATCTGGATCTGTGGCAGAATCCATACGCTGTGGCACGCTATTATGATGTAGAGCCGTTCAGCGAAAAACATTTCGAACTGATGCGCCCCTTGATGAAACTGTATGCTGATGCAGGCGGAAAGGTGATTACCGCTTCCATTATGCACAAGCCTTGGAACGGGCAGACTTATGATGCATTCGAGAGTATGGTGACCTGGCTGAAGAAAGCTGACGGCACCTGGTATTTTGATTACACGGTGTTCGACAAGTGGGTGGAATTTATGATGAGCGTAGGCATCCGGAAACAAATCAGTTGTTTCTCTATGGTGCCCTGGCGTCTTTCTTTCCAATACTTCGACCAGGCCAGTAACTCGTTCAAGTACCTTAATGCCAAGCCGGGCGAAGCTGTCTACGAGGAATTTTGGATGACCATGTTGAAATCGTTTGCCAGCCATCTGCGCGAAAAGGGCTGGTTCGATATCACTCATATCGCTATGGACGAACGTCCCATGAAAGATATGCAGGAGACGTTGGCGGTGATTCGTAAAGCCGATAAAAACTTCAAGGTTGCATTGGCAGGAACTTATCATGCTGAACTGGCGGATGAACTGGATGATTATTGCATCACGATTGCCGAAAGATTTCCGGCTGAAACAATCCGTTCACGCCGTGCAGCCGGAAAAGTGACTACCTATTACACTTGCTGCACGGAACCTCGTCCTAACACGTTCACTTTCAGTCAGCCCGCCGAAGCCGAATGGTTGGCGTGGCATAGTGCCAAGGAAAATCTGGACGGTTATCTCCGCTGGGCATTGAACAGTTGGGTGAAGAATCCGTTGCAGGATAGCCGCTTCACTGCATGGGCGGCAGGTGACACTTATTTGATTTACCCCGATGCCCGTTCGTCCGTCCGCATGGAACGTCTGATAGCGGGAGTGCAGGCTTTTGAAAAAGTGCGTATTCTGAAGGATGAATTCAGGAAGAAGGGCAATAAAGCTGCTGTTAGGAATATGGATAGGGCATTGCAGATGTTTGACGAGCAGAGCCTGAAGGAAGTGCCGGCCGCTGTTGCTGTGAACAAGGCCAGAGAGATAATCAACAGATACTGAGAAGTGTTTGGTGAAAAGGGGGATTGATGCCCCCTTTTTATTTGAAGAATCTTTAGAAGATAAGATTATAAAGAGAGCAATATTTTTATTACTTTTGCGCCAATCTATCATTCATTTATTAAGGAATTCTATCTCATGGTTAAGAAAAATTCTACAAAAGATATGGAGCAATCTCTTTCCTTATTTGGTAAGATAAGGGCAATCTTCAAAAACGAAACCATTCACTTTATTGTCGGACTGGTACTGGTCATATTCTCAGTCTATCTGTTGCTGGCTTTTTCTTCGTTCTTCGTCACGGGGGCGGCGGACCAGAGCATTATCGACTCCGGCAATGCACAGGAACTGGCTTCCGTCAATAATGGTGTGAAGAACTATGCCGGTTCGCGCGGTGCACAGTTGGCGAGCTATCTGATTAATGATTGCTTCGGCATTTCGTCTTTCTTCATTCTTGTGTTCCTTGCAGTGGCAGGACTGAAGTTGATGCGTGTGCGTGTGGTGCGTCTTTGGAAATGGTTCATCGGTTGTTCGCTGTTGTTGGTTTGGTTTTCAGTCTTTTTCGGTTTCGCGTTTGTGGAGCAGTATCAGGATTCTTTCTTGTATCTGGGCGGTATGCACGGATACAATATCAGTAATTGGCTGGTGTCGCAAGTCGGTACACCGGGCGTGTGGATGATTCTGCTGGTGACTGCCATCTGTTTCCTCATCTACCTCAGTGCACGTACTGTCATTTGGTTGCGTAAGTTGTTCAGCCTCAGTTTCCTGAAACGCAAGCGGAAAGAGGAGGAAGAAGAAAAAGAAGAGGGAGAAACACCGGAAGAATTTACAGACTCATGGACGGCAAAAGGGAAGAGAAAGCCCGTTCCTGCTCCGGAGGTGGAGGAAACTGATGTCGAGGAAGGTGAAACTCCCGTTGAGACTCCCGAGCCTGTGGCGGAACCGGAGAATGAAATAACGCTGGATTTAGGAGGCGTGACTGAAAAAGAACCTGTCAGTCCATCTCATAATGAGGTGTCTATGATTATTGAGACTCCTGCCCCGGAACCCGTGTCTCCGGTCCGGGAGCAGCCTGAGGTTGCCGAACCCTCTTTTGAAGTAGAGACTGTGGAGGATGAAGAATATAAAGGTCCTGAAAAGGAACCGTATAACCCCCGTCTCGACCTGGAGAATTATCGTTTCCCATCCGTCGACCTGATGAAGCATTACGATAACCCCGAACCGACCATCGACATGGCGGAGCAGAATGCCAATAAGGATAAGATTATAAATACGCTGCGCAGTTTCGGCATTGAAATCAGTACGATAAAAGCAACTGTAGGTCCTACGGTGACGCTGTACGAGATTACTCCGGAACAAGGTGTGCGTATCTCCAAAATCCGCGGTCTGGAAGATGATATCGCCCTCAGCCTCTCGGCATTGGGCATCCGTATCATTGCGCCTATCCCCGGAAAAGGAACCATCGGTATCGAGGTGCCGAACTCCAACCCGAAGATTGTTTCGGGGCAGAGCATCATCGGAAGCAAGAAGTTCCAGGAGTCTACCTATGATTTGCCGGTTGCCTTGGGTAAGACGATTACGAATGAGGTCTTCATGGTAGATTTGTGTAAAATGCCGCATATGCTGGTTGCCGGTGCCACCGGTCAGGGTAAATCTGTCGGACTGAATGCCATCATTACTTCCTTGCTTTATAAGAAACATCCGGCGGAATTGAAGTTTGTGCTTGTCGACCCGAAAAAGGTAGAGTTCAGCATCTATTCGGTGATCGAACACCACTTCCTCGCCAAATTGCCCGATGGGGAAGATGCCATCATTACGGATGTGACCAAGGTGGTGCAGACGCTGAATTCTATATGCATTGAGATGGATACCCGTTACGACTTGCTGAAAGCTGCCCATGTGCGTAACATCAAGGAATATAACGAGAAGTTCATCAACCGCCAGCTGAACCCTGAAAAGGGACATAAATTCATGCCGTATATCGTGGTGGTGATTGACGAGTTCGGCGACTTGATCATGACGGCAGGTAAGGAGGTTGAATTGCCTATTGCCCGTATCGCCCAGTTGGCGCGTGCGGTGGGTATCCACATGATTATCGCTACGCAACGTCCGACCACGAATATCATTACGGGTACAATCAAGGCGAACTTCCCCGCCCGTGTCGCGTTCCGTGTGTCTGCCATGATAGACTCACGCACCATTCTCGACCGTCCGGGTGCTAACCAGTTGATCGGTCGCGGTGACATGCTGTTCCTGCAGGGGGCTGACCCGGTGCGTGTGCAATGTGCCTTTATCGACACGCCGGAAGTGGCGGAAATCACTAAATTCATTGCCAAGCAGCAGGGGTATCCTACGGCATTCTATCTGCCCGAATACGTGGGTGAAGATAACGGCAGTGATTTGGGAGATGTGGATATGGGGCGTCTCGATCCGCTGTTTGAAGATGCTGCCCGCTTGATTGTCATTCATCAGCAAGGCTCCACCTCGCTTATACAGCGTAAGTTTGCTATCGGCTACAACCGTGCAGGGCGGTTGATGGACCAGTTGGAGAAAGCCGGTATTGTGGGGCCGGCGCAAGGCAGTAAAGCGCGTGAAGTGCTCTGTGTAGATGAAAACGACCTGCAGATGAGGCTGAACAATATACTGTAATTTCTGTTAAATAGATGATGAAGAATATTCTTTTAGTTTATATCTGTTTGTTCGGCCTGTTGCTTCCGGTTTCGGCGCAGCAGTTGGATGCCAGGGAGGTATTGGACCGTACGACTGATGCTTTTCGCAAGGCGGGAGGCATACAGGCGGGGTTTACTGTCCAGACTTACTTAAAAGGTACGCTGGAAGGGACTTCTACCGGAGTCATCCGTCTGCAGGGAGAGAAATTTCAACTGGATGCTGACGGAGTGAAGACTTGGTTTGACGGCCGTACACAATGGAGTTATCTTTCCGGTAGTGATGAGGTGAATGTTTCCGAACCTACTCCGGAAGAGTTGCAGGGCATCAATCCTTATGCTTTGTTGTCCATTTACAAACGGGGATACCATATAAAGTTAGGCAAGACGAACACTTATGGTGGTAAATCCGCGTATGAGGTGATATTGACGGCTTCCGACAAAAAGCAGGATTTGCAGTGTGTCATTCTTTATGTTGACAAAGATGCTTTCCAGCCTTTGTGCATCAGTATGACCCAGAAGGGGGGAAGCAGTGCGGCTATCCGCATAACGTCTTATAAATCGGGACAAGTTTATGATGATGGCTTTTTCACTTTTGACAAGAAGGCATATCCCACTGCGGAAGTGATTGATTTGAGATAGGAACATGTACTATTTGCCATTTACAATGTACAATGTACAGTTGGAGTGGTGCACAGTAAATGCTAAATATAGGGTGTTTTTGAGTTTGTAAATTGTTAAATTGTAAATTGTAAATGATATGATGGAAACAGAAAAAGTAAAATGTCTGATTATAGGTTCGGGTCCTGCCGGCTATACAGCTGCGATTTATGCGGGACGTGCCAACCTTTGTCCGGTGCTTTATGAAGGATTGCAGCCCGGCGGTCAGTTGACAACTACTACGGATGTGGAGAACTTTCCCGGTTACCCGGAAGGTATCGGCGGCCAGCAATTGATGGATGATTTGCGTAAACAGGCTGAGCGTTTCGGTGCCGACCTGCGTTATGGGGTTGCTACGGCTTCTGACTTGAGCGTAGCTCCTTATAAAGTGACGATTGATGGAGAAAAAGTGATTGAAACAGATACGTTGATAATTGCCACAGGTGCTACGGCTAAATACCTGGGACTGGAAGACGAAAAGAAATATGCCGGTATGGGCGTCAGCGCTTGTGCCACTTGCGACGGTTTCTTCTATCGTAAGAAAGTGGTAGCTGTGGTCGGTGGTGGTGATACGGCCTGTGAAGAGGCGGTTTACCTGGCCGGACTGGCGAAGAAGGTTTATCTGATTGTGCGTAAGCCTTTCCTGCGTGCTTCTAAAATTATGCAGGAGCGTGTGATGAAGCATGAGAATATTGAAGTGCTGTTTGAACACAATGCAGTGGGGCTGTTCGGAGAGAATGGCGTGGAAGGTGTTCATCTGGTGAAACGTATGGGTGAAGCAGATGAAGAACGCTACGATCTGGCTATCGACGGTTTCTTCCTGGCTATCGGTCACCAGCCGAACTCGGATATTTTCAAGGCTTATCTGGATACGGATGAAACGGGGTATATCATTACCGAAGGTGACAGTCCGCGTACGAAAGTACCGGGTGTGTTTGCTGCCGGTGATATTGCAGATCCTCATTACCGCCAGGCTATTACGGCAGCAGGGAGCGGCTGTAAAGCTGCGCTTGAGGCAGAGAGATACCTCTCTTCCAATTGTCTTCTTTGATTTCTGACAGATAAAGAAAGAGGTTGTGCAGCATTTTTTGGGGCACAACCTCTTTGTTATTTAATATACCTCTATTTCGTCTACATATAAGTCCGAAGGAATACAGTCTTCCGGTGTGTCTTTGCGGCAGTCTATGCCGTTGCGCAGGGTTCCGCCACTCTTTAAAGTCACTTTGATATAGCGTGCTTCAGTCGGAGTGCATTCCACGGTGTCAGTGAACATCTTTCTGCCATGTTCCGGATATTCGCGGTTGGTATAGGAGGCTTGCCCTATTTCTTTGAACTCTTTGCCGTCGTCTGATACCTCTACGCGGGCAGCACTTGCAGGCAATACGCGGAAAGCGGGGTTATAAAGCGTTCCGAAAGTTACTTTGCTGATAGTGGCCGGCTTCTCCATATCAACGGAGAATACGAGTTCGTTGTTGTTTTTCTCGTTCAGGCTGAAAGCTACCCACGGTGTGAAAGAAGCAATGTTGCCGCGTTTCCCATTTGTCAGCCCCAGTGTAGTGGTGTCTGCGCCCAATACGTCATTCTCTCCGATGATATCACCGTTCATCCAGCCGCAAGGCGGAACCGTAGTGTATTGTTTTCCGGCTATCAGGTTTGCATATAACTTTTTACCGTTCACTTTTCCCAGCATCTTTCCATCCTTGAAAGCCGCAGTCTGCAGATCGATGCAGCCTTCCCAGATGAATGGTTCGGTATAGAGTTCGGACTTGGCGGTCGGGGCGCTTCCATCTGTTGTATATCTGATTTCAGCGTCCGGATAGAATGTTTCCAGCACAGCTTTCAACGTGCCGTCGTAAACATGGGTGTTGATGTTCACATCAAAGAAATTGCGGCAAGCTTTCACGTTCATGGCATCCATGCGTTCGAAGTCTTCTACCATACGGCTGCGGAAGCAATCCCAGTTCTTTCTGTTATTCTGCGTCCAGCCTGTCTCTGCTATGGCTACGGCACGGGGGAATGCCTGATAGTCACGGCGTTCGTCATTCTGCATATATTCGTTCCATATATTGCCTTGCACGCCGATGATATGCTTCTTTACCAATTCTTCCGAATCATCAGGAACAGGGTTGTAGCTATATGTTTTCTTCAGCGTCTGATACCCTCCGATGGTGGTGGGTGCTGTTTCCGGTTCTTCCTGGTATTGGTCCAGATATGCATAGGGACTTGGAGTCATGATGGCATCGTGTCCGGCTTTCGCAGCGTTTAGGCCGCCCTGCACTCCGCGCCATGACATGACTGTCGCATTGGGAGCCAGACCACCTTCCAGTATTTCGTCCCAACCGATGATGTTCCGTCCTTTGCTGTTGAGGTATTTCTCCATACGGGTTATGAAGTAGCTTTGCAGCTTTTCTTCTTTTGTATGCTTCTTACCGTCAACGGCGTTCGGGGTTGTGTCGTCTTTCAGGCCTAATTTCTTGATTAGCGCCTGACAGTGGGCGCAATTTATCCAGGCGTCTTTAGGACATTCATCGCCGCCGATGTGGATATATGGACTGGGGAACAACTCCATGACTTCATCCAATACTCCTTCCAGGAATTGGAAAGTTTCTTCTTTGGGACAGAACACTTCTTCGAATACTCCCCACGTACCGGTTACCTCATAAGTGGTGTCCGGCCTGCAAGATAGTTCGGGATAGGAAGCTAAGGCGGCAATGGCGTGTCCCGGCATCTCTATTTCGGGGATGACGGTGATGTATTTGCTTGCCGCATAGGCCACTATGTCTTTTATTTGTTCTTGCGTGTAATATCCTCCATGCTCTTTACCATCGAAGATCTGCGGCCAGTTGACGTAGTAATAGTCTATCAATGTCTCTTTCCGTTTCGAACCTACCTCTTGTAGTTTCGGGTATTTCTTGATTTCTATCCTCCATCCCTGGTCGTCCGTCAGATGCCAGTGGAAGGTGTTCATCTTGTGCATGGCGAGCATATCGATGAATTTATAAATATAATCGGTAGTAGAGAAATGCCGGCAGACATCCAACATCAGGCCACGATAGGGGAAACGGGGAGCATCTTCAATTTCTACGGCAGGCAGAGACCAGTCGGCATGTTTGGCGGTTTCCTTTCCATAAATGGCAGGAGGGAGCAGTTGATACATGGTCTGTACGCCATAGAAGAAACCGTTGGGGCTTGATGCTGAGAGGGTGATTTCATTCGGGGCGATGGATAGTTTGTATCCTTCCTCAGGCATTCCGTCTATTGTAACGAAACGAATGTCAGGCTGTTCCGGGTGCTCTTGCTGGCTGGTTTGCAGGGAAATACCGGAGATTAGCTGAATGCGGGCGATCAGGCTGTCTGCAATGGCTTGCACTTCGGAAGTGCAATCGGCAGTGACGACAGATACTTTATTGCTCAGTTGGAAACGCCCTTCCTGAGGGGTCATCTGATTGGGCATCGGAACGACGTTATATTCGTTCACTGCCTCTTTCTGGCTTTGCTGACAACCGGGGGAGGTTAGCAGCAGACTTGCTAAAAGCAAGGAACTTAGTCCTTTTTTCATGGCATTAATGTGTGTTAAGTTTATAAATCGCGTAAAAAGAGGAGGGAAAGCAGTGATTGTCGTCAAGGGGGAGGGGGAGACAATCACTCTTCTTTATCCTATTTTACTTATTTTCTTCAGCTTTTCCTCGTCGATGATTTTTATCTTCCGTCCGTCGATGGTGATTAACCGTTCTGTGGAAAATTGCGACAATGTGCGGATAGCGTTGGAAGTTGTCATATTCGATAGATTTGCCAAATCCTCGCGCGACAGATAGATACTGAGAGTAGAACCGTCTTCTTCCAGTCCGTAACTTTCTTTGAGGAAAAGAAGCGATTCGGCCAATCTTCCACGGATATGTTTCTGCGTCAGGTTGACAGTGCGTTCGTCGGCAACACCCAGGTCGATGGATAATTGCTTGATAAAGAACAGGGCAAGATCATTGTTCTGTGCTACCAGTGTAGTGATTGCACTCATGGGTATCAGGCAGATCAGAGAGGGCTCGAAAGCTGCAGCAGCGGTAACGTAATCTTCTTTGGCGAAGTAGGCACGGTAGCCAAAGTATTCGACGGGTTTAATCATGCGGATAATCTGGCTTCTGCCTCCGACACCATCCTTGTAAATTTTGACTTTTCCGCTCAAGAGACACATGAGATATTTCGGGGTCTCACCTTCGCAATGAATGACTTCATTTTTCTTATAATTCTGGAGCGTAAAATGGTTAGCGAGAAA
Organism: uncultured bacterium; assembly: GCA_905215555.1. Lineage (GTDB taxonomy): Bacteria > Bacteroidota > Bacteroidia > Bacteroidales > Bacteroidaceae > Bacteroides. The sequence continues at coordinate 2,343 of CAJMQU010000066.1, read as the reverse complement.
TTCCCGCTGTTCTTCATTCAGGGGCTCCCACATATCGGCTATCAGCTCCGGAACGTTCACGTCTGACAAATTCATTTTTACCATAAATGCTGCAAAACTGTGTTATACAGCACAAATGTAAAAAGAAAAAATTAAATATTGCACAAAAGAGAGGAAAAGATGCAGTATGGAGGGTAGGAAAATGATAATTTAGCGCAAAGCGCTAAATTATCATTTAGTAAAAAGCAGTTCCCTGTATTTCGGCAACGGCCATATTTCATCATCGACTTCCATTTCAAGATGATCGATGTGATCGCGAATCTTTTCCAGATACGGGCGTACATTCTCCTCATAAGCAAAAGCCTTGTCTTTATAGCAATCCATGTGGTTGGCTACTTTACGGGCTTCCGTCATTTCGCGTACCAGGACCTTAATGGCAGTCACGCGCTTGGATATTTCACGTATCAGCTCTTTGCGGTCGGCGCTCAACACCTCGTATTCTTCGGGAGAGAAAATTTCTTTGAGTCCGCGTAAATTCTCAAGCAAGCGGTTTTGGTAACTGACTGCAATAGGTACGATGTGGTTGATGGCCAGATCGCCTAATACACGGCTTTCTATTTGCACCTTCATGGTGTATTTCTCCAGTTCCACTTCCAGGCGGCAGGCAAGTTCGGTATCATTAAAGATACGTTCGCCTATCAGTACGGAGCGGGATTGATCATCCGTGTAGTGCATCAGAGCTTCGGGGACGTGGCAGATGTTGGTCAGTCCGCGGCGGGCGGCTTCCTCTTTCCACTGATCCGAGTAACCGTCACCTTCGAAGCGGATGGCTTCGGAAGCGATGATCGTCTCCTTCAAAATGCGGAAGATTGCCTCGTCTTTACCGATACCTTCTTCCATCAGTTTGTCGATGGATGCCTTGAACTCGTTCAACTGGTTGGCCATGGCAGCGTTGATGGCAATCATGGCGGCGGCGCAGTTGGACGAGGAGCCGGCGGCACGGAATTCAAAACGGTTGCCGGTGAAGGCGAACGGGGAGGTACGGTTGCGGTCCGTCGTATCGAGAAGAATTTCTGGAATACGTCCGATTCCTAGTTTGAGAGTCGTCTTTTCTTCCGCCGTCATCTTCTCGTTGCCTACCTGGCGTACAATGTCATCCAGGATGGCGGACAGCTGTCTGCCCAGGAAGATGGACAGGATGGCGGGGGGGGCTTCGTTGGCGCCCAGACGATGGCTGTTGCCCGCACTCATGATGGAAGCACGCAGCAAGTTCTGATTTTTATAGACCATCATCAGTACGTTCACCAGGAAAGTGAGGAAAAGCATATTTCCTTTCGGATTCTTGCCGGGTGCGAAAAGGTTGATACCTGTGTCGGTGCAAAGCGACCAGTTGTTATGTTTTCCCGAACCGTTGACACCGCTATAGGGCTTTTCGTGCAGCAATACGGCGAAGTTGTGCTTACGGGCGATACGCTTCATCAAATCCATAACCAACTGATTGTGGTCGTTGGCAAGGTTGGCATTTTCAAAGATGGGAGCCAGCTCAAATTGATTGGGAGCTACCTCGTTGTGACGTGTTTTTGCCGGAATTCCCAGTTTATGGCACTCTATTTCCAACTCCTTCATGAAAGCTGTCACCCGTGGCGGGATGGAACCGAAATAGTGGTCTTCCAGTTGTTGGTCTTTTGCGGATGAATGTCCCATGAGTGTACGTCCGGTCAGGCATAAGTCCGGACGGGCGTTGTACAGGGCGGAGTCGACCAGGAAATATTCCTGCTCCCACCCCAGGTTGGTGAATACACGGGTCACATTCTTATCGAATAGCTGGCAGATTTCTGTGGCGGCTTTGTCTACGGCGGCAAGTGCTTTCAGCAATGGAGTTTTGTAGTCCAGAGCTTCGCCGGTGTAGGAGATGAAGATTGTGGGAATACACAAGGTAGTATCTACCACGAAAGCGGGAGATGAGACATCCCATGCTGTATATCCGCGGGCTTCAAAGGTGTTACGGATACCTCCGTTGGGGAAAGAAGATGCATCCGGTTCCTGCTGGATGAGCAGTTTGCCGGAGAAACGTTCGATTACGTTTGAATTCTCTCCGAACTCGATAAAGCCGTCATGCTTTTCGGCTGTGCCATCCGTCAGCGGCTGAAACCAGTGGGTGTAATGGGTCACATTAAGGGATTTAGCCCAACTTTTCATGCCGTTTGCAATCAGGTCTGCCACTTCGCGATTGATAGGAGTACCTTTTTCAATGGCATCTGTCACAGCTTTTTTAGCTTCTCGGGTTAGATACTCCTTCATTTTTTTACTATTGAATACATAACTTCCTTTGTAATCTTATAACTTTTTCTAAGGAGTTACAAC
>CAJMQU010000065.1 GCA_905215555.1 uncultured bacterium | reverse complement strand
CCACCCCCGAAAGTGAAGACAACCTGAAAGGACATTTCGTTGGTCCGCGCCGCGAAATGATTACCCCCTGGAGTACAAACGCCGTCGAAATCACCCAAAATATGGGGCTGGACGGTATCATCCGCATCGAGGAGTATTTCCCTGTAAAAGATGAAAACGCCGACCACGACCCGATGCTGCAACGCATGTACCGGGGACTCGACCAGGAAGTGTTCACCACCAACCGTAAGCCGGAACCAATCGTCTACATCGAAGACCTGGAAGTTTACAATGAACAAGAAGGTCTGGCACTCTCCAAAGAAGAGATGGACTATCTTAAAAAAGTAGAAAACGACCTCGGACGGAAACTGACAGACTCCGAAGTATTCGGTTTCGCACAAATCAATTCTGAGCACTGCCGCCACAAAATCTTCGGCGGAACATTCATCATCGACGGTGTGGAGCAAGAATCCTCCCTCTTCCAGATGATTAAGAAAACAACCCAGGAAAATCCCAATAAGATTATTTCAGCATACAAAGATAATGTAGCATTTGCCGAAGGTCCGGTGATTGAACAGTTTGCCCCGGCAGACCACTCCAAGCCCGACTACTTCCAAGTGAAAGACATCGAGAGCGTTATCTCGCTGAAAGCCGAAACGCATAACTTCCCTACTACCGTAGAGCCGTTCAACGGTGCATCAACCGGTACGGGCGGTGAGATACGCGACCGTATGGGCGGTGGTAAGGGTTCATGGCCGATTGCCGGAACTGCCGTCTACATGACTTCATATCCCCGCACCGAAGAAGGACGTCCCTGGGAAGAAATCCTCCCCGTACGCCAATGGCTGTATCAGACTCCGGAACAGATTCTGATCAAAGCGTCCAATGGTGCCAGCGACTTCGGTAACAAGTTCGGTCAACCCCTGATCTGCGGTTCCGTACTGACTTTCGAACACCAGGAAGAAGGAGACAAGACAGACCTTGCCAACTCGTCAGCTGAAGCCTCATCAACTTTCTATGGCTACGACAAAGTAATCATGCTCGCCGGTGGTGTAGGCTACGGTACGAAGCGCGACTGCCTGAAAGGCACACCGGAAGCCGGAAACAAAGTAGTTGTTATCGGTGGTGACAACTATCGTATCGGCCTGGGCGGCGGCTCCGTGTCTTCCGTAGATACCGGACGCTACAGCAGCGGCATCGAGTTGAACGCCGTGCAGCGTGCCAATGCAGAAATGCAAAAACGTGCCTACAACGTAGTACGCGCACTCTGCGAAGAAGAAACGAATCCGGTAGTATCCATCCACGACCACGGTTCGGCAGGACATGTGAACTGCCTCTCCGAATTGGTAGAAGAATGTGGAGGTATGATCGACATGAGCAAGTTGCCTATCGGCGACAAAACCCTTTCCGCCAAAGAGATCATCGCCAACGAAAGCCAGGAGCGTATGGGTCTGCTCATTCAGGAAGAAGCCATCGAGCACGTGCGCAAAGTGGCTGAACGTGAGCGTGCCCCGATGTACGTGGTAGGTGAGACTACCGGCGACCATCGCTTCGCTTTCCGGCAAGCCGACGGCGTGCGTCCATTCGACCTTGCCGTTGAACAGATGTTCGGCTCGTCTCCCAAAACTTACATGATAGACAAGACCGTAGAACGCCACTACGAAATGCCGAAATACGAACAATCCAAACTGCACGAATACCTGACGAATGTATTGCAACTGGAAGCTGTAGCTTGCAAGGACTGGTTGACAAACAAAGTAGACCGTTCCGTAACCGGTAAAATAGCCCGTCAGCAATGCCAGGGCGAATTGCAGTTACCGCTTAGTGACTGTGGTGTGGTAGCCCTCGACTACCGTGGTGAAAAAGGTATTGCCACTTCATTGGGACATGCCCCGCAAGCTGCACTTGCCGACCCGGCAGCCGGTTCGGTGCTTTCCGTGAGCGAAGCACTGACCAACCTTGTATGGGCTCCGCTTGCCGAAGGACTGGACAGCGTATCACTCTCTGCCAACTGGATGTGGCCCTGCCGCTCACAGGAAGGTGAAGATGCCCGTCTCTACACGGCAGTGAAAGCTTTAAGTGACTTCTGTTGCTCCCTGCAAATCAACGTACCGACCGGAAAAGACTCTCTGTCCATGACACAGAAGTATCCCGACGGCAGCAAAGTGATTTCTCCGGGAACCGTCATCGTTTCCGCAGGCGGCGAAGTTTCGGACGTGAAGAAAGTGGTTTCTCCTGTTCTTGTAAACAATGAAAAGACTACGATTTATCATATTGACTTCAGCTTCGACACATTAAAACTAGGTGGTTCCGCCTTTGCGCAGTCATTGGGCAAAGTAGGCGACGAAGTGCCTACCGTAAAGGATGCCGAATACTTCCGCGATGCTTTCCTTGCCGTACAGGAACTGGTGAACAAAGGTTTGATTCTTGCCGGTCACGACATTTCTGCCGGTGGCCTCATCACTACCTTGCTGGAAATGTGCTTCGCCAATGTAGAAGGCGGTATGGAGATCAACCTCGACAAGATGAAGGAACATGACCTCGTGAAACTTCTGTTTGCCGAAAACCCGGGTATCGTAATCCAGGTGAGCGACAAGCACAAAGACCAGGTGAAACAAATACTGGAAGACGCCGGTGTAGGTTTCGTGAAGATCGGTAAGCCGACCGACGAACGCCATATCCTCATTACCAAAGACGATGCCACTTACCAGTTCGGCATCGACCATATGCGTGATGTATGGTATTCGACTTCTTACTTGCTCGACCGCAAACAATCCATGAACGGTTGCGCCAAGAAGCGTTTCGAAAACTATAAGATGCAACCGCTGGAGTTCGCTTTCATGCCGGGCTTCAAAGGTAAATTCTCACAATACGGCATCGATCCGAACCGTCGCACACCGACCGGTATCCGTGCAGCCATTATCCGTGAGAAAGGAACGAACGGTGAACGCGAAATGGCTTATTCCCTCTATCTGGCAGGCTTCGATGTGAAAGACGTAACCATGACCGACCTTATCAGCGGACGCGAAACCCTGGAAGATGTAAACATGATTGTTTACTGCGGCGGTTTCTCCAACTCTGACGTACTGGGTTCTGCCAAAGGCTGGGCAGGCGCCTTCCTCTTCAATCCGAAAGCCAAAGAGGCACTTGACAAGTATTATGCACGTGAAGATACGCTTTCACTGGGTGTCTGCAACGGTTGCCAGTTGATGATGGAGCTCAACCTCATCACCCCGGAACATAAGAAACAGGGCAAGATGTTGCACAACGAATCGCACAAGTTCGAATCCAGATTCCTCGGCCTTACCATCCCGACCAACCGTAGCGTCATGTTCGGTTCGTTGAGCGGCAGTAAGCTCGGTATCTGGGTAGCCCATGGTGAAGGAAAATTCTCTTTGCCGTATGATGAAGACAAGTACAACGTGGTGGCTAAGTATAGCTATGATGAATATCCCGCCAACCCGAACGGATCAGACTTCTCGGCAGCCGGTATAGCCAGCGCCGACGGACGCCATCTGGCAATCATGCCCCACTTGGAACGTGCCATCTTCCCGTGGCAGAATGGTTGTTATCCGGCAGACCGCCTGCACAACGACCAGATTACTCCGTGGATGGAAGCTTTTGTCAATGCCCGTAAATGGATAGAAGAAAAGACTAAGTAATTTCCACGAATATCCAAATAAAACAAAGGCGCAGGTTATAAAATACAACTTGCGCCTTTTTCATGCAAACTATCAGAGAAATAGACCATTATTATTCCATTTTCACTTTGCTTTTATCAAACAAAATGCATAATTTTGCGTTAATTTCACAAATACCCCCAATAACGAAACGACCGTAACTGTTATGAGAAAATTTATTCTTTTCTTTTTATTCATATACATATCTTCCTTCTGCATCGCCCAAACCTATAAGTACATTGGCGTAGAAGATGGCCTGAGCAATCGCAGGGTATATGCTATCCAAAAAGGTCCGAAAGGTTACATGTGGTTTCTTACGCATAATGGTATCGACCGCTATGACGGGAAGGAGTTCAAGCAGTACCGACTGATAGACAGCGAAATAGAAGTAAACTCTATGTTAAACCTGAGTTGGCTGTATGTAGGCGTGGACGGAACTCTTTGGGAAATTGGCAAAAAAGGAAGAGTATTCCGCTATGATTCCAAGCACGACCGTTTCCAGTTCGTATACAAGCTGCCGGACGAGGTGGTGAAAGGGAATCCTTCTCCCGTAAGCTACGGTTTCATCGATACCAACAATGTGGTATGGCTGTGCAATGAAGAGGCATTGTATCTGTATGACACCGAAAGTGGAAAAACCACCGTCATCAAGAATCAAATCGGTGAGAGCATTACAGACATCGAAGAGATTGATCCCGAACACTTTTTTATAGGGACAGACAACGGCATACATCACGCCGAACTAAAAAACAAAATCCTCACCCTTTCTCCCTGCGAGAAGCTCGACAACCTAAAGATGCAGGTCAACGAACTGTTCCTTCATAAAAAGAGCCGCAAACTCTTCGTAGGAACCTTTCAGAAAGGCATCTATGCATATGACATGAACCTCCATCAGGCCACCAAACTCGACACCGGCCTGGAAGACGTGAGCATCACCCGTATCAAGGCCTTCAATGACAACGAGATTTTGATAGCCACAGACGGTGCCGGTGTATACAAGATGAATGCAGAAACTTACAAGTGCGAGCCTTATATCATAGCGGATTACAATAGCTATAATGGCATGAACGGTAACAGCATCTATGATATATTCGTTGACGGTGACCGTATCTGGATGGCAAACTACCCCATCGGCATCACAGTGCGCAATAATCAATACACCAGTTACCAATGGATCAAACACTCCGTCGGCAACAAACAATCGCTCATCAACAACCAGGTGAATGCCATTGTTGAAGACCATGATGGTGACTTATGGTTCGCCACCAACAACGGCATCAGCCTCTATCGTTCAAAGACCAAACAATGGCACTCATTCCTCAGTGTATTCGACGATGTCAATCTGACAAAAAATCACGTATTCATCTCCCTGTGTGAAGTCTCGCCGGGCATCATCTGGGCAGGCGGATACAGTTCCGGCATTTATCTGATAGACAAAAACCGGATGAAGGCCGAGTTTTTCACTCCTTCGACTTTTAGCGGCAGCAACATCCGGCCGGACAAATACATACGCTCCATAATGAAAGCATCGGACGGCAGCATCTGGTCGGGTGGTTACTATAATTTGAAGTGCATCGATTTCCAGACCAAAAAAATACGCCTCTATCCCGGCCTGAACAGCATCACGGACATCGAGGAGAAAGACGAAAAGCACATGTGGATAGGCAGCGCCACAGGTTTGAACCTGCTGGATAAGGAAACCGGAAAGTACCAGTATATAGCCATGCCGATAGAATCGTTCTATATCAACGCGCTTTACCAGGACAAAGATGGTTTGTTGTATATAGGAACCAGCAATTCAGGTTTGTTGATCTACAATCATGAGAAAAAATCGTTCGAACATTTCCACAAAGACAATTGCGCGCTTATCTCCAATAATATATACAGCATTCTCTCAGACGGAGATAAAAACATCCTGTTAAGTACCGAAAACAGTTTGACCAGTTATTATCCGACAGCAAAAGTGTTTCATAACTGGACTAAAGAACAGGGGTTGAAAAGTGACCACTTCAATTCAACGTCGGGCACACTTCGGAAAAACGGAAACTTTATCCTCGGAAGTACAGACGGAGCGATAGAGTTTGACAAAAACATGATGATTCCACGTAACTATAAGTACCAGATGGTATTCAGTGACTTGCGGGTATTCTATCAGACGGTTTATCCGGGAGACGAGAGTTCGCCGCTGGAAGTGGACATAGACGAAACTAAAACTCTGAGATTGAAATATAACCAGAATATATTCTCTCTAAAGGTATCTTCCATCAATTACGATTACCCCTCACTGCTCCTGTATTCGTGGAAACTGGAAGGTTTTTATGACGGATGGAGCCGTCCTGAAAAAGATTGCCTGATCCGGTTCACTAACTTGAACCCGGGAAAATACACCTTACGGGTACGCACCATTTCCAGTGAAGACCGGCGTATTATTCTTGAAGAGCGTAGCATGGACATCGTGATAGAGCAACCCGTCTGGCTCAGTCTGTGGGCACTGTTGTGCTATGCGATAATCATTGCAGCAATTGTCATCATCGCATTACGTGTCATCATCTTGCGTAAACAGCGAAAAGTTTCGGATGAAAAAATACGTTTCTTTATCAATACGGCACATGATATCCGCACTCCGCTGACACTGATAAAAGCGCCTTTGGAAGAACTTAGTGAAAAAGAAAATCTGACTCCCGACGGACGCAGTAACATGAACACTGCCATACGGAACGTCAATGCTTTGCTGAGACTGACTACCAACCTGATTAATTTTGAGCGGGCGGACACCTATTCCGGTTCCCTGTATGTATCAGAGTACGAGTTGAGCACATACATGGAGGAGACGATCAATGTTTTCCGGGCATACGCTGATGTGAAGCGGGTCAACCTGACTTACGAAAGCAACTTCCGGTATATGAATATCTGGCTGGATAAAGACAAGATGGACTCTATCTTGAAAAACCTGATTTCCAACGCCTTGAAGTATACTCCGGAAGGTGGTAGCGTACACATTTTTGCTGCAGAGACAGAGGACAACTGGAGCGTGGAGGTAAAGGATACGGGTATCGGCATTCCTGTTTCCGAACAAAAGAAGCTCTTCAAAATACATTTCCGGGGTAGCAATGCCATTAACTCGAAAGTTACGGGCAGCGGCATCGGCTTGCTGCTGGTGTGGAAACTTGTCCATATGCACAAAGGAAAGATTAACTTCAGCAGTACGGAAGGCAAAGGCTCCTGTATCAAGGTCACATTCCCGAAAGGAGAAAAATATTTCCGTAAGGCCATCCACACTCCTAAACCGGGAAGTGAAAAAGTGGTTTACTCAGAATCGGGAGTACCTAAGAATATCCCGCCAAGCAGCATTTACGAAAATGCCAAACAAAAGCAGCAGACTGGCGACCTTCCGAAAATACTGATCGTGGAGGACAATGATGAGTTGAGGGAATATCTGCGCAACACGTTGTCGGACAGTTACAACATACAAGTATGCAACGATGGCAAGCCGGCGCTTGAAATAGTCAAGGAGTATATGCCTAACATGATTATTTCGGATATTATGATGCCCGGAATGCGCGGGGACGACCTTTGCCATATATTGAAGAATGACATTGAGACGTCGCACATCCCCATCATATTGCTTACGGCACTGAACAACGACCGCAACATCATCGAAGGATTGAAGACCGGAGCGGATGAATACATTGTGAAGCCTTTCAATATAGGAATTCTGCGTGCTACGATTGCCAACATACTTGCCAACCGTTCCTTGTTGAGGCGCAAGTATGCCAATCTGGAACTGAATGATGATGAGGAAAACGACGCAGCCTGCATCAACTGTTCCACCGACCTCGACTGGAAATTCATTTCTTCCGTCAAGAAGAATGTGGAGGATAATATAGACAATCCGGCTCTTAATGTAGAGATGCTATGTTCGCTGCTGAACATGAGCCGTACCAGTTTCTACAATAAGATAAAGGCTCTGACCGACCAGGCTCCGGCCGATTATATCCGGCTGATCCGTCTGAAACGTGCAGCGCAATTGCTGAGAGAACAACAATACAGCATAACAGAGGTTGCAGAAATGACAGGATTCAGCGATGCGAAATATTTCCGCGAAGTATTCAAAAAGCACTTCAAAGTCAGTCCGAGCCAGTATGGGAAACAAAAAGAAGAATAGGGAAAGGAGATAACTATGAATATGTATCTAGAGGCATTCGGCCTCTTTTCAAAAATAGGAGTTTTTACCATCGGGGGCGGCTATGCAATGGTTCCCCTGATAGAAGAAGAGATTGTAAACAAACGGAAATGGATTGCCAAAGACGACTTTATTGACTTACTCGCCATTTCCCAATCGACTCCCGGTATTCTTGCAGTCAACATATCTATCTTTATCGGGTATAAACTACGGGGAATTCGCGGAAGTATAGTCACTACTTTGGGAACGATTCTTCCCTCCTTTTTCATTATACTTGCCATAGCTATGTTCTTTCATAACTTCAAGGATAATGTTATCGTAGAACGAATATTCAAAGGGATTCGTCCGGCAGTAGTCGCACTGATCGCAGCCCCCACGTTCAGTATGGCGAAATCGGCCAAAATAAGCCGCTATAATATCTGGATACCAGTGGTGTCCGCCCTCATTATCTGGCTGTTCGGCTTCTCCCCTATTTGGGTCATCATCATTGCCGGAATAGGAGGCTACTTGTACGGGCGACTTCGTCGGCCGTAAATTAATAATTAATAATAAAAAAATTGTCCATGCTTTATTTACAATTATTCTATACGTTCTTCAAGATCGGACTGTTTGGGTTCGGTGGCGGATATGCCATGCTCTCAATGATACAAGGTGAAGTAGTCACCCGTTACGGATGGCTCTCACCGCAGGAATTTACGGATATCGTGGCCATCAGCCAGATGACACCGGGACCTATCGGAATCAATTCGGCAACGTATGTGGGTTTCACGGCTACGGGAAGTGTATGGGGATCTATGATAGCTACGTTTGCCGTAGTACTTCCCTCGTTCATATTGATGTTAGCCATCAGTAAATTCTTCCTGAAATACCAGAAGCATCCTGCAATAGAGGCGGTATTCAGCGGATTGCGTCCGGCAGTAGTGGGGCTTTTGGCTTCAGCGGCACTGGTACTGATGAATACGGAGAACTTCAGTTCGCCTAAAGAAGATATGTACTCGTTTATTATGAGTTGCATTATCTTCCTGGTAGCCTTTATAGGCACCAGGAAGTATAAAGTCAACCCGATATTGATGATTGTGGCCTGCGGAATAGCAGGACTGATATTGTATTAAAGTTTCACTTTCTTAGCTGCCGTTTTCGACTCGTTATGCAGTCGGTCGAGTGCCGTCACTACATAGCGGTATTTAGTCTTGCCATCCTCATAGGGTAACTTATAAAAGTTATCACGCGTGATGGCTACGATATGGGCAGGATTACTGATATCCACTTTCTCTTTAGCATCGAAACGGTAGACTACATATTGCACGGCACGGTTCATTTCATCCTTATACTTCGGTTCTGTCCAGAATAAGATATATCCGTCGGCTGTCCACACAGGTTTCACTTTACGCACTTTAGCGGGCGCCTCATTATCCATAAATTCGAATACGGGCGGCAAAGCCGGATATTTGTGATACTCGGCAATCAGGGCATCACGATATTTCCCGGCATTCTCCACCACAGCGCTGGCAGGCCATTGGCAACTTCCGCCAATCGTCTGGTAAGCCCGCTGCAATGCCATCTTACGGGGCAACTGATTCATAGAAGGATTCTGCGGATCGGCATTCTGCACCGTATTCATCACAGACTGTCCGATGAACAAAGGACGATTCTCCGTATTCTTCGCCCACCACTTCACCAACGTTTCATAGTCGGCAGCCGGATGTCCTATCTGCCAGTATATCTGCGGAATATTATAATCTATCCAACCTTCACGAGCCCAAAGAAGTACATCAGCATAGAGATCGTCGTAATTCTGCAAGCCGTTAGTTTTGCTCCCCAATGGGTCAGTCCGCTCATTACGGTAGATGCCGAAAGGAGAAACACCGAATTTGACCCACGGCTTCAGTCCGCGCACAGTCTCATGTATCTTCTTGATGAGGACATTGACATTGCTGCGGCGCCAGTCCGCCTTGTTAGAGAAACCACCGCCATAACGGGCAAAGCTGGCATCGTCCGGAAAATCCACCCCTTTCTGAGGATAAGGATAGAAATAGTCATCCATATGAATGGCATCCACATCGTATCGGGACAAGATATCCGTTATCACCATACAGATATGGCGGCGGCTTTCCGGCAATGCCGGATCAAAGTACATCTGATCACCGTACGTAACAAACCATTCGGGGTGAATATTGTAGACATGATTCGGAGCCAGCTGATTCTTCAGTGAGGTTTTCACACGATAGGGATTTATCCAGGCGTGGAATTCCATAGCACGCTTGTGACACTCTTCGATCATAAACTGCATAGGATCCCAGTAAGGATCCGGCGCCTGCCCCTGCACACCGGTCAGGAAACGGCTCCAAGGCTCTAACTGCGAGGCATAGAGGGCATCGGCTTCAGGCCGCACCTGAAAGATGATGGCATTAATGCCCGCCTCTTGCAGGGAATTCAACTGGTTTATCAGGGTTTGTTTCAACTTTTCGGTGGGAACTCCACGGAACTGTCCGTTGACGGCTTGTATCCATGCTGCACGAAATTCACGTTTCGGATATTTCTCCGGTTGGAATTGCGCTGCCACTGTCAGAGAGAAAATCAGGGCACATACGCATAAAAGGCTTTTTACTTTCATTCTTTATAAATCTGGTTAAGGGTTTGTTCAGTCAGTTCACCGGCCATTCTACGACCATGCGGACACCATCGGTATAAGAAGTATCCAGATAAATTTTTCCGTCCACAATTTCCATCACCTGGCGGGCAATGGAGAGTCCCAGCCCTGTGCCCGGTTTGAAGGTATCTATCTTGAAGAACCGTTCGAAAATGGCATCCTGATATTGAGGATCGATACCGATACCGGTATCTTCGATGATGATACGTATAATGCCGTTTGCTTTATCTTCCTCGCACTGCAAACGAATGCTGCCTTTTTCTGTAAACTTCACAGCATTATCCAGCAAGATAGAGAGCACACGCTTCATCCAGGTACGCACGGTCTCTATCACAGGAAATTCGGGTGCCGGAACCCATTGCAGTTCCACTCCTTCCTTCTGCTTACCACCGAACTCATCTATACACTCAAGGCAACAGGCATTGACATCAACCGCCTCTTTAGGTATATCGGCAGTCTGTGAGTCCATATCGGCTATATCGATGATATTATCAATCAATCCCAGCAGATAAGCGCTGTTCTTCTCCACCTGCCCGGAATATTCGCGGGCCTCTTCGGCATCCAGGCCTTCTTCGGCAAGCAAGGCCGAAAATCCCACTACCGAATTGAGCGGCGTACGCAGTTCATGGGTGACATGCTGGATGAACGAACTCTTAATACGGCTCATTTTCTGTACTTCTCTATGGGCAACATCCAGTTTCCGGTTCATGGAAAGAGTACGGACATACAGATAAGTGACGAGCAAAAGCAATATCAAGATCACAGAACTTGCCATAGATACAATGACCAAGCGTTCACGGCTCATTTTCTCACTCAGCTGCAGCTTCTCCATCTTCAGACGGTCTACTTCAAACTGGGCTGTATATTTATTCAGTTGTTCATCCATTTCTGCCGTACGGACAGAATCATTCATCTGGGAATATTCAGCAAAGACACGGCAGGCTTCCCTATAATTTCCGATTTGTTCCAGCATAATAGCCTTCTGGCGATAATTGCCCGGATAATAGTTTCCCAACGAATTCTGATAATCGATCAGCGAATCCATGTAGGATACGGCAGTACGTATATTCCCCTGTATCTGGCTGCACATAAGCTTGTAGCCAAACCAACTTTCCGGAGAAATGTCCTCCTTATGCTCACGGTAATAAGTGTCAGCCTGTTTGGCATAAGCCGCTGCCGCCGCACTGCTTTTTGTTCCTAAAGCGCCGATTACGCGGAACTGATAATAACGCATATGCAAAGCCGGTCCTATCCCATAGTCTTTGTTGTCAGTAGCTTTCTTCAATTGTTCCAGGCGGTCCAGGTAAGGAAGAGCATCAGCATAAGACTGACGTGCCAGACAGGTCTGAATAATGTTAAGAGATACAACATAAGCATCACGATAATATTTGCCTTCTTCGAAGTGTTTCAAGGCACTATCATAATACTCCAGGCAGAGCTTTACATTCTGGCCGAATATGCGGTGATTATAACCTATGCACATCTCGCCGGATGCCATGCCATATTTATCATTCCGTTTCTCGGCATCCTTGCTTAGCAACTCGGTTTCCCTCATCGCCTCTTCCTGCATACCTTTCTCAGTCATTCGCTGGATGTGCTGCCTCCATGCCTGATAGCGATCGGCATTACGGTGGCAGCGGTCTGCCCAGTCCATATACTCGTAGGTGATCAGGCGCAGGCTGTCAATATCGCCAAGCTCATAATAGTGATTTGCAATGCAAGCATAAGCATCGGCAATCCGTGTCGTGTCTTTCTGCTCTTTCGCCAACTTCAGGAAGCGTGTACCCAAGGGAAGAAAATCCGGTTTACCGGCAGCTTTCCGTACACTGTCAGCAAACGCTTTCAAATCAATGGTTTCTTGTCCGGTGACAGTCTCAATACAGCACAGCAAGCATACCAAAATTGCATAAAAGCATATTCGGGGGTATCGCATAAGGATATTTGTTTTAAAAAATCGTCTAAAAATAATGCTTTTCCAGCTTGTATGTCAGCAAGTATTTAAAAGTATAACAAATCTTAACCTGCCAATCATTATACATATTTGAACGACAGTGATTATCTTTGTAGCTTGAAATTCACTTTAGTGACTCTGATTATGACAAAAAACAACTCCATACTTATCAAAGGCGCACGCGTCAACAACTTGAAAAATATAGACGTAGAAATTCCCCGTAACAAACTGGTCGTCATCACCGGGCTATCCGGGTCGGGCAAATCATCCCTGGCATTCGACACCTTGTATGCCGAGGGGCAACGCCGTTACGTAGAAAGCCTGAGCAGCTACGCCCGTCAGTTCCTGGGACGCATGAGCAAACCGGAATGTGACTTTATAAAGGGGATTCCGCCCGCCATCGCCATCGAGCAGAAGGTAAGCAGCCGCAACCCGCGCTCTACGGTCGGCACATCTACGGAAATCTACGAATACCTGCGTTTGCTGTATGCCCGCATTGGGCGGACGTTCAGTCCGGTCAGCGGAGAGGAGGTAAAAAAACATTCCACAGAGGACATCGTAAACTGCATGCTGGGCTATCCGGAAGGAACAAGATACACCGTACTGACTCCGATATTACTGCGTGAAGACCGCACGATGAAACAGCAGCTGGACATCGATATGAAGCAAGGCTTCAACCGTCTGGAAGTGAACGGAGAAATGGTGCGTATCGATGAATACCAGCCCCAAGAGAAAGATACGGTGTTTCTGCTGATAGACCGTATGGTAGCCTCTAAAGAGAAAGATGCGATAAGCCGCCTGACAGACTCTGCCGAGACAGCCATGTATGAGGGAGACGGGACTTGCCTGCTGCGTTTCTACCAACCCGACGGAACGACCAGCCTATACCGTTTCAGTACGAAGTTCGAGGCAGACGGCATTACTTTCGAAGAGCCCAACGACCAGATGTTTTCTTTCAACTCTCCCATCGGGGCTTGCCCGGAGTGCGAAGGATTCGGCAGGGTTATCGGCATTGACGAGCATCTGGTGGTGCCCAACCGCTCGCTTTCCGTCTACGACGGTGCCGTGGTGTGTTGGCGCGGCGAGGTGATGGGCGAATGGAAAGACATGGTGATACGTGGTGCCGAGAAAGCCGGATTCCCGATCTTCACTCCCTATTTCGAGCTGACGGACGAGCAACGCCGGATGCTGTGGGAAGGCACTCCTTACTTCCAGGGCATCCATGCTTTCTTCAAAATGGTACAAGAAAATCAGTATAAGATACAATATCGTGTAATGCTGGCCCGCTATCGTGGTAAAACGCTCTGTCCCAAATGTCACGGTACACGCCTGAAACCCGAAGCCGGCTACGTACGGGTAGGCGGACGCAATATTTCCGAACTTGTAGACTTACCGATTACAGAACTGAAAGTTTTCTTCGATAATCTGCAACTGGACAAGCATGACAGTGATGTCGCCCGACGCATCCTTACGGAAATCAACAGCCGCATCCAGTTCCTGCTCGATGTAGGCCTGGGATATCTGACACTGAACCGCCTCAGCAATTCGCTTTCCGGTGGCGAGAGCCAGCGCATCAATCTTGCCACTTCACTGGGAAGCAGCCTGGTGGGTTCACTCTATATTCTTGACGAGCCGAGTATCGGTCTGCACAGCCGCGACACCGACAAACTGATCCATGTGCTGCGCCAGTTGCAGCAATTGGGCAATACGGTCGTTATCGTAGAACATGATGAAGAGATTATCCGTGCAGCGGACTACATCATAGATATTGGTCCGAAGGCCGGACGCCTGGGCGGGCAAGTAGTCTACCAGGGAGACATGAAAGACCTGCAACCGGGCAGCGAGAGTTACACTGTACGTTATCTGCTGGGCGAGGAAGAAATACCTGTTCCGCAGCACCGCCGCCCGTGGAACAACTATATCGAACTGACCGGCGCGCGTGAGAACAACCTGAAAGGAGTGAACGCACGTTTCCCGCTGAATGTGATGACCGTGGTCACCGGTGTCAGCGGTTCGGGAAAGAGCACATTGGTGCGCGACATCTTCTTCCGTGCCTTAAAACGTGAACTGGATGAATGCAGCGAACGCCCGGGTGAATTCGTTTCTATCAGCGGCGACCTTCAGAACTTGCGGAATGTGGAGTTCGTCGACCAGAATCCCATCGGCAAATCCAGCCGGTCGAATCCGGTAACTTACATCAAGGCTTACGATGAAATTCGGAAATTGTGGGCAGAGCAGCCCCTTGCCAAACAGATGGGGTATACCGCCGGCCACTTTTCATTCAACAGCGAGGGAGGGCGTTGCGAAGAGTGTAAAGGCGACGGAACCATCACCGTAGAAATGCAGTTCATGGCCGACCTGGTACTGGAATGCGAGACGTGCCACGGCAAACGCTTCAAAGCCGATACACTGGAAGTGAAGTTCCACGATGCCAACATATATGATGTGCTGGAAATGACTGTCAACCAGGCTGTAGAGTTCTTCACCAAGCACGGTCAAAAGAAAATAGTGAAGAAACTTACTCCGCTACAAGATGTAGGATTGGGATATATCAAACTGGGACAGTCCTCTTCCACCCTTTCCGGCGGTGAAAACCAGCGTGTGAAGCTGGCTTACTACCTTAGTCAGGAAAAGGCCGATCCCACCCTGTTCATCTTTGACGAACCGACCACAGGATTGCACTTCCACGACATACGCAAACTGCTGGAAGCATTCGATGCACTGATACTGCGCGGACACTCCATCGTCATCATCGAGCACAATATGGATGTCATCAAATGTGCCGACTATGTAATAGATCTTGGTCCGGAAGGTGGTGATAAGGGAGGATATCTTGTAGCGGCAGGCACACCGGAAGAGGTGGCAAAATGTGCGGCAAGCTATACGGGAAAGTTCCTGCAAGAAAAGTTATCCGAATAAGCATAAGCAACTTCCCGGATTAGAACAGGAAAGAAATATACAGCAGTATGACTAGTCCCCAGACCGTAACGGCCATTTAGGACTAGTCATTATCTCTCAATAACAGCAGCTTTAGAAATAGAATCCAAAGCCTACTTTCAATCCGAATACCGAACGGTCACCGTTTACGTTCCAATACGCAGCAGGCTCAAGCGTCACCGTCTTCGACAAGAAGAAAGCATAGCCCGCTTCCACTCCGAAAGAGAACTTCGTATCATCGTCCGTGCCCCAGTCCCAGCGGTCTACATTGACGTCAGCGCCCAGATATACACCTACCTTATTGAAATAGTAACGGCCTCCCACACCAAGGGTATAAACGTCCGTATCCCCTCCTCTTTCATTCCATTTGGCACCAGCGTGTATCAGCAGCGCCACATTGTCCAACAAGAATGCACCTCCTTTGGCCTCAACCCCAAAAGAAGCTTTATCCGTACCCGTATTGTATGACAGGCCTAGACCCGAAATCGAAGGATTCACAATCCATTTTCCTTTCTCAAACTGTGCCTGGGCAGCCACTGTGACCACGAGCAGACATACAAGTAATGCTAATTTTTTCATTGTTACTTATCGTTTTTGATGTTAGTATACTTTTCATCTTCTTCACGGTGCTTCCGCTGCAACTCTTCCTTCTTGCGCAACACCAGCCAAAGAACCAACACGATAACATAGGACGCCCCGACCGTGACGTACTTTTCCGTATCGCTGATGACTGTGTTACGCGGCAGAAAATAGGCAGCCGTGGCACTTACATAAATAAGCAAAGCAATCGTGATGCTTGTAGATTTCTTGAATTTCTTCATTATCGAAGTTTTTTAGTTGTCTTAAAATACCAGATGTTGAACCAAATTACAGCCACTGAGGCCGAAAATATGGCAATCGCCAAAGCTAAACCGGGTCTCATACCGAATCCTTCGGGAGCTATACAAATATACGTTGTACAAACAGCCGTCATAAATACAGCCGGGAAATAGGTTACGTAGTAATAGTATCTTTTCTTCTCACGTACCAGATAAACGGTTATCGCCCAAAGCGTAAAGACGGATAACGTCTGATTGGTCCATGCAAAGTAACGCCAAATCATGTCAAACCCCTCTTTGTCGCGCAAGCTGTAAAGCAGCAGACCGATAGCGACAAGAAACATCGGAATACATATATATAAACGGCGACGCATGGATTTTTGTTCCATCCCCAAAAAGTCTGCCACAATGAGGCGGGCAGAGCGGAAAGCAGTGTCTCCGCTGGTGATGGGTGCTGCAATCACACCCAATATTGCAAGCACACCTCCCACGGTTCCGAGCCAGTTTTTGGTGATAGCATCTACCACTACCGCCGCATTGCTCTCACCCATTCCATTTTCATGGAAGAAATAAGTGGCAGCGGCAGCCCATATCAGTGCAACGATGCCCTCGGTAATCATAGCTCCATAGAACACAGGACGGCCATGACGCTCACTCGTCATACAACGTGCCATCAGCGGACTTTGCGTAGCATGGAAACCACTGATGGCTCCACAAGCGATGCTGACAAACATAATAGGAAAGATAGGGAGTGCGGCAGCATCGGGATGCGTATTTTGCAAGCCGTCCCAGATTTCCGGCAAGACGGGATGCTTCACATAAAGCATGACTAATATGCCCATCGCCATAAACAGCAACGCGATGGCAAAAAGAGGATATATCTTGCCGATAATCTTATCGACAGGCAGCAAAGTGGCAAGAATATAGTAGATAAACACTACGACGATCCAGAAAGTGGCATCCATATAGTCAGGCGTCAGCTTTGCCAACAGTCCGGCAGGACCGGCAACGAAGACAGCCCCCACCAATATCATCAGCAGCACTGTGAAACCACGCATCACTTGTTTAGTGGTCATCCCCAGGTAACGGCCGATAATTTCCGGCAGACTTTCGCCGCCGTTGCGCAGAGAGAGCATACCCGCCAGGTAATCGTGCACGGCACCGGCAAAGATGCTGCCGAACACAATCCACAGATAAGATGCCGTTCCGAACTTGGCTCCCATGATGGCGCCGAAAATAGGTCCCAATCCGGCAATATTTAGAAACTGTATCATAAAAATCTTCCAGGTCGGCAGGGGAATATAATCCACCCCGTCAGCCTTAGTCAAGGCAGGCGTTTTCCGGTCGTCCGGACCAAAAATCCGTTCAACAAAACGCCCGTAAAGAAAATAGCCGGCTATCAATGCCAGCAGACAGAGCGTAAATGTAATCATGGCGTGTCAATTGATTAATTTTAATGGTCACAAATGTAACAGTTTCCAAGGAAACTGCACAACTTTCTCAAGTGTTTTACTTATCTTCGCCCCTAAAAATAACAGAAAAAAAGAAGTAAATGATAATTTGGCGAAGCAGGGCTTCGCAAGTGACAAGGGAACGAGTCGACAACTAAATTATCATTTACAAGCCTATTTTATCATGAGACAGCTATTTCTTGCTATACTTTTTACAGCATTTCTTCCGTCCCTCGCTGCGCAATCCCCCGGCGAAACACTTGCTTATACGCCCAAATATGAGGTACGCGCCGCCTGGGTGACCGCCGTTTATGGCCTGGACTGGCCCCGCTCCCGCGCCACCACGCCCGAAGGTGTCCGGAAGCAGAAAGCGGAACTTATCGAGATACTGGACCGGCTGAAAGCCGCCAACTTCAACACTGTTCTGTTTCAGACACGCACAAGAGGTGATGTGCTTTACCGCTCAAAAATAGAACCCTTCAATTCCATCCTGACCGGTAAGACAGGGGGAGATCCGGGCTATGACCCGCTGGCTTTTGCCATAGAAGAATGCCACAAGCGTGGAATGGAATGCCACGCTTGGATGGTGGCTATCCCGCTGGGCAACCGCAAACATGTCACCTCTTTGGGCAAAGAATCCGTCACCAAGAAGAAGGCCTCCATCTGTGTGCCTTACAAACGGGAATACTTCCTCAATCCCGGACATCCGGAGACCAAAGAATACCTGATGAGCCTTGTCCGCGAGGTCGTGAACAACTACGATGTGGACGGCGTACACTTCGACTATCTGCGTTACCCGGAGAACGCTCCGCGCTTTCCCGATACGTACGACTTCCGCAAATACGGCAAAGGCCGTGACCTTGCCCAATGGCGCAGAGACAACATCACGGAAATTGTCCGCCATCTCTACAAAGGCGTGAAAGCCCTGAAGCCGTGGGTAAAAGTAAGCACCTGCCCCGTAGGCAAATATCGCGACACCTCACGGTATCCCTCCCGCGGTTGGAATGCTTTCCACACGGTCTATCAGGATGCACAAGGATGGCTGGGTGAAGGAATTCAAGACCAGATATATCCCATGCTTTACTTCCGCGGCAATCATTTCTACCCGTTCGCCCTCGACTGGCAGGAACAAAGCAACGGACGCCAAATCATCCCCGGACTGGGCATCTACTTCCTCGATCCCAGCGAAGGCAACTGGACACTGGACGAGGTGGAACGCCAGATGAACTTTACCCGTGCCCATAAACTGGCCGGCCAGGCTCACTATCGTGTGAAGTACTTGATGGACAACACACAAGGGTTGTACGACGCACTGGAAGAGAACTTCTACACCGCTCCTGCCCTGCAACCCGCCATGCCTTGGATAGACAACGTTCCACCGACACCCCCTTCCCGCCTCACCGTCACCCGGCAGCCGGACGGATACATCCACCTCAGTTGGATGCCTGCCACGGACAATGACAAACGCAACGCACCGACCTACGTCGTCTACGGCTCGGACACTTCCCCGGTGGATACCTCCAATCCGGAAAATATCATTGCCCAGCGAGTACAGGGAACGGAATACACGTATGCCCCCGTCCGTTTCTGGACGGCAAAAAGGTATTTTGCCGTCACTGCGGTGGACCGTTGCGGCAATGAAAGCGAAGCGTGCAGGCAACTCCCCTGAATGCCACACTCCATCGCCCTCAACGCCACACCTGAACGGGGGAAATGCCACACTTGAACCAGTGCGAGGTGTGGCATCGGAGATGATGAGATATGGCATTTCACTCGCTAAGATGTGGCATTGAGGATGATGAAGTGTGACATCCGGAAAGCAAGATTCTGTATCCGGAAAGCAAGATCCAGCATTGGAAAAATCAACATCATCATCAGCAGCAGTTCTTTCTTTTTCTTTTTCTGATGCTGTTGTTATTATATCTTTTATATTCTCTTTATTAGTTGCACCGTAATTTTCAGCAATAATACTATCATTCAGTGTTTTAACTGATTTTTCAGAGCTTTTTTCCTTCTTTTCCTGCGATGTTTTTTGCTGTTTTCCGTCATTTTTTGACTCAAAAACCGATGTTTCTGATGCACTTTTGAACGTTTTTGAGGTGTTTCTCCGAGCTGTTTCCTCCTGTTTTTCATCTTTATCCTCATCTATTTCTTTCCGCACCTGAACCCGTTGGCCTATCGGATTCAGTTCGGCAGGCATGAAAGAACCGTCCTCTTCAAAATCGAAAAGTCCGTAACCGAAGATGATCTTTTTAAGATAGGCAAAAGAAATCTTATAGTCTTTACAGAAAGAGCGCAGATACTTCATATCTCCGCATGAGTCGGGCAACATAGCCAGTTTCTCAATAACAAACCAATAAGCTCCCGTTCCCTTGAGCTTTTCCTTCTCCAGCAGATATTCCATTCTGGGATCGCACATCGCCATCAGCGGATGTTGCAAATAGAAATTCCTTTTCATCTTATCTTTATGTTTTAGTTTTAAACCATAAAGATAAGAATAGTGAGTGGGACAGCCGGAGGTTACGTGAGGTTACATGAGGTTATGTGAGGTTATGTGAGGTTATGTGAGTTTCGTGGAGGTCAGCTCACCTCCACCCGCACGTAAGCCCGATACCTGCTTTGAGGCGTAACCGGCACCAAAGACAAATAACCGGAAACGATCCTTCCATCCTCCACGACCAAAGGATAATCCCTCATGTCCTGTTCATGTTGCGCCCGCAGAGCTTCAGCAGAAGGGTAATTGTCGACATGAAAAACACCTTTACTACCGGAAGCGACGAAATGATCATAAAACTGACGGGCAACCATCCCCATAGTCATGCGCACATTAACTTCAACATGCGGATGAATGGCGTATGGATATCCTCTCTGATCCGGACAAATCATCATATCCACCCCTATAGGACCGGAATAATGCCTGCCATAAATTCCTCCTATGACATTCTGCAAATACTCACGAATCCCCACAAATGCTTCCAAAGGAATATACCGTAGAATCCACTGCTCCACTTCCTCATTAGAGACCAACATGTTACCACGATAAACACCTTTTTCATCCGTCAAAAAATGCGAGTAACCGACAAACAGCAGCTTTCCCCTACCATCGGAATAAAACTCCATAGCAAAATCACCCACCTTTTTATATATAGGCTCCAGCATAACAACTCCATATTTCGCCAATTCCCGGCGACACCAATCAGCCGTAGATTTCGTCAGTCCGTGGCGACACCAACGCAACCCTTTTCCACTGCCCGACCACACGGACTTGAACAGGTAACCGTCCTTAAAACCATCGACTATGCCCGGGACGAAGAACTCCTCTTTCCCGTCTCCTGTCAGTTGGAAATGACGTCCACAAACGCATTCGAGCGTTTCATTCAGATTAAAGGCCATACCAAGAGCCATCCCATACGAACGGGAAGAAAGCATACGACACTCGCGCAACTCTGTCTCCGTGATCAGTTTATGTTCGGCAATACCGGCTTTCTGCATACGCTTGCGGAAAGCACGGTTCCACCCCCAGGGTACAATTTGGGACTCGGCATAATCGGACAATTCCGGTTCGGTAACCAATTGTACGGAAAGGGAAAACCATTGTTTCATTTTTTGCAGGTAATCAGCATTATAGGCCGAAGGAGCAAGCACAGCGCTGCCGGGCTGGGCATACCAAACGGGTAATAAAGCAAGATCTTGGGACATGCGGCGGACAGAAGCAGGAGCCATATAATTTTCTTCATCAATAGCCAGTGCCATGTCTGTGTCGGGGTTAAATACGTAGAGCTTCATATATTCAGAGTTCTTATTTTTTTGTGGGTACAAACTTACGAAGAAAAACTGATAAAGCAAATATATAAACTTAACTAAGAAAAAAGATATTTTGCCATCTCTACTTTGCAATTCTACAAAAAAG
The DNA here is from genome assembly GCA_905215555.1 of uncultured bacterium. GTDB lineage: Bacteria > Bacteroidota > Bacteroidia > Bacteroidales > Bacteroidaceae > Bacteroides. The sequence goes on along the minus strand of CAJMQU010000065.1, from coordinate 1,357 downwards.
GTGTATATTTGTCGCCCGATAAACCGAATTTAACAGCATGGAAGCATTCTACCGCACACACGCCTATCTTGTTGAGCATACCAATGCCCCTGTTCGCCGTGACCTCATGGATGAGATCAACTGGAACGATCGCCTCATCGGTATTAAAGGAACACGTGGTGTAGGTAAAACCACGTTTCTGCTGCAATATGCCAAAGAGAAATTCGGAACCGACCGTTCCTGTCTCTTCATCAATATGAATAACTTCTACTTTTCCAATTTCAGCATCGTTGATTTCGCCTATGAATTCCAACGCCGCGGCGGAAAAGTACTGCTAATAGACCAGGTGTTCAAACACCCGGACTGGAGCCGGGAACTCCGTATGTGTTACGACCGTTTCCCCAATCTGAAAATCGTCTTCACCGGTTCGTCCGTGATGCGGCTGAAAGAAGAGAATCTGGAACTGCGTGACATCGTGAAGAGTTACAACCTGCGCGGCTTCTCTTTCCGCGAATACATGAATCTGCAAACCGGAATGAAATTCCGCGCCTACAGCCTGGAAGAGATACTGAGTAATCATGAACAGATAGCCAAAGGCATTCTCTCCAAAGTACGTCCGTTGGACTACCTGCAGGATTACCTGCACCACGGCTTCTACCCTTTCTTCCTGGAGAAACGCAATTTCTCGGAGAATCTGCTGAAGACCATGAACATGATGGTGGAAGTGGACATCCTGCTCATCAAGCAGATCGAACTGAAATATCTTCCGAAAATAAAAAAACTGCTCTACATGCTGGCCGTGGACGGACCGAAAGCCCCGAACGTAAGCCAGTTGGCAAACGATATACAGACCTCCCGTGCCACGGTGATGAACTACATCAAATATCTGGCAGATGCACGCCTTATCAATATGGTATATCCGAAGGGAGAAGAATTCCCCAAGAAACCGTCGAAGATAATGATGCACAACTCCAACCTGATGTATTCCATCTATCCCGTGAAAGTGGAAGAACAGGATGTGCTGGACACCTTCTTTGTAAATACCTTGTGGAAAGACCACAAAGTGAACAAAGGCGACAAGAACATGTCGTTCCTGGTGGACGATGTGATGCCTTTCAAGATTTGTGCGGAAGGCATGAAGATAAAGAACAATCCGGGTGTCACCTATGCCCTGCACAAAGCGGAAATAGGACGGGGCAACCAGATACCACTCTGGATGTTCGGACTCCTGTATTAGGTGAGTTTGTGAGTTGATGGGTTTGCGAGTCTCATAAACTTAAGAACTAAAAAAACTAAAGAACTAAAAATATTTATTCACTTAATAATAATTCAATTTAGTTATGACTAAACAGAAGAAATTCATTACTTGTGATGGTAA
>CAJMQU010000064.1 GCA_905215555.1 uncultured bacterium | reverse complement strand
TGCCAACCAGCCGAAATTGCTGAAAGCCGGAGCGGAATACACCGTCTTCACCCCGTTGGAACAGAGTTCCCCAGGTGCGGATTACAACGTCGTAACCAAGGCGGGGGTACCGACCGAGACGGATTTCCTCACCTTCACCACCCCGTTGCTGGACCCTGCCGAAGCCACCGACATATTGCTAACACCCCTGCCTATGGTAGGTTCTTACAGCCCCGCGCTCGACTTGCGGGACATCAGTATGGGTTCACGCACACGCATCAACATGACGCTGTCGCGTATCGTCTCCCGCTTCGACATCATCAATGACGAGAAGCTGTCGCATCTCACCATCACCGGTGTATCGATGGGACACGGTCGCAAAGGCGTTACTTTCTTCCCGGTGGTTCCTGTGGAGGATGCAGACCCTACTAAGACGCTCATCACCTATCCCGACCGTGACTTTGACGGTGCCGATGCCAATAAAGGCACGCAGACAGGCGCTTTCTACAGTTATCCCAGCCCGATTGCGGACAAGGGGTATCTGATTATCAAGGGCAAGTATGCGCTGAACATGACGGACCCGCCGCAGGACGTGAGTTATATGGTGGATTTTGAACAGTCGGTAGCGGGTACGGGCGGTTACATCGAGGTGAAGCCCAATCACCGGTACACAGTCCGTATCACGGATGCCGACCCGTTCAAACTGGATGTGAACATCACCGTCTCGGACTGGACGGACGGCGGGGATTTTGAGTATCAGCCGGAAAATGAACTGGTTATCGGGACGCTGGCGGCAGAACCGGCAGGAGCAACCGCTATTGAGAATAACAATACGGCTACCGTCTCACCGGATGAAACAAGTTATTTCAGTATCCCTTTCACCAGTAATTCGGAAGCGGAATGCAGCATTGTCTATACAAGTTCTCCGGGCGGAAGTGCCGAGTGGTTGAAGACGGAAATCACGAAGGATGTGGTGACGCGTGCCGGATCGACCGCTTATACTTGCAAGGTGTCAAAAAACACAGAGTATACAGGCAATCTGTTCCCTAAAGCCATCATTGTATTGCGCAGCAAGGCAGGACGTGAGGAGAGCCAGATTGTAGTGAAAGCCGCAGTAGGAGTGCCTACGGTTGCAGCGGCGACAGGTACGCCGTCGGAACCGGCTGGGGTTAATTCCTATGTGGCAGGAAGTGAATTGCCGGATGTGACAACCGGAGTGCTCAGTATGCAGAAACAGGAGAATGCGGGCACTATTTCGTCCATGAAACTTACCGTAACTGCCAAAGGTGGCAGCAAGCTTTCCGGCCTGCCCGCTTGGCTGAAAGCAGACAAAGTAATAGGGCATGAGACTGAAGCCGTGGACTACACCTTTACTCTGGATCAGAATGCAAAGGGATTTCCGACAGGACCATTCCCAGCCAATGCAGCGGCAACCTTTGAAATCCAGAATCTTTCGGACGCATCAAAGAAGGTGACGGTAACGGTGAATGTGACGGAAGCTGCGGCACCGTAAAGAAAGGACAAGGAACAATGAAAAAGGTCTTTGTTACATAAGAAAAAACTTTTGAAAATAAAGAATCGGGTAGGAAGAGAACGAAGAAGTTTTCTTCCTACTCTTGTTTTAGGGAACAAAAGAAATCGAAGACATTCTTATGCCATTCGGCCTGTTTTTATTTCATTCTGCAAAAAGTCATATACATAGCGGGAACTCTGTATATAGAGTCCGGAACGTTCATCAAGTAATTTAGCATAGGTATCGGAATTATAGAGACGGCGCAAAGCACTCTGCAAATCCAGGTCATAATCTTCAATCAAGTATCCTACAATATCTTTCGTGATACCCTCTATCAAGAATTGCTTATCTGTCATAGTCATAACTTTTTCAAGGTTTGTATGGCACGTTCCGTACCAAAAAAATATTGTATAGTCATTCCTTTTATAAACTTCAAACGGGTCAGCAATGTTTGTATATCAATATACTTTTCATTAAATAAACGAATTTGCACCCCTACTTTGTCATCAGCAATCGGTCCCACTACGACATCATAAGTATGCCCCGCCAGTGCTTCACTCCTATTACGATTGTGCAGCACAAACTGCGCCCACTCTTCGCAATAAGAATCAAATTGTTTCACTTTTAAGCTACCATCTGTCAGATGGCTTTCATCAAACTCATATATATTCACAGTCTCAGTACCGCTCTCTGTTTGCATCACCTTTTGATGAGCCATATTCCAAGCCTGTTCTTTATTATCAGACAAATAGAAGCCACGACCGAAATCTTTATACGGCTTCGACTTGCTAAAATCGATTTGTTCTATTTCTACATTTGATCCGTGGTATAATTTCATGCCAAAGCCCCTCCATGGCGTTTGCAATAATCTGTTAAATCATCAATAGCATCCTCTATTGAAAACTGATGTTCAGCCTCATAGCATCTATCCAAGAAATCAATACCTTTATAAAAATCAAGGTAATTGAACGATTGACGAAATGACAATGCATAACGATTAGCAAACTCCGAAATACAAACTACAATGTATTCTATCTTGCTTTTCAATTCGGTATCCATAAAACTCTCCTCCCACTTAAAATATTAAATGTTTCACTCAATATATTGAGTGCCAAAGATAAAGAAAAACTCCGGCATCACTATTGCTATGCCGGAGTTTTTTTTTAATGCTTATGATAACTGGAATATCTTCAAATCATCCTCCACATCGCTAATAGTGCCTATCTGGAAAGTATCTACCAGCACCTTCGCCACATTAGGCGACAGGAATGCCGGCAATGTAGGTCCTAAATGAATCTTCTTCACACCCAGGCTTAACAGTGCCAATAAAACAATGACCGCCTTTTGTTCGTACCAGGCGATGTTATATACAATAGGAAGTTCATTAATATCGTTCAGTTCGAACACTTCCTTCAATTTCATTGCGATGACTGCCAAAGAGTAACTGTCGTTACACTGTCCGGCATCCAACACACGCGGAATGCCATTGATGTCACCCAAAGGCAATTTATTGTAACGATACTTGGCACAACCTGCAGTCAGAATAACCGTATCTTTGGGTAATGCTTTGGCAAACTCAGTGTAGTAGTCACGGCTTTTCATACGTCCGTCACACCCTGCCATCACTACAAATTTACGGATAGCGCCACTCTTCACAGCATCCACCACTTTGTCCGCCAGTTGCAATACCTGATTGTGAGCAAAGCCACCGATAATCTCACCATGTTCTATTTCCATAGGCGGCTGGCATTGCTTAGCAATTTCTATAATCTCAGAAAAATCTTTTCTACCTTCCGCATCTGCTTGAATATACTTGCAACCGGGGTATCCGGTGGAGTTTGTAGTGAACATACGTTCTTTATATTCAGCATTTGCCAACGGAGGAACGATACAGTTCGTAGTGAACAGGATAGGGCCATTAAAGGTGGTGAACTCTTCACGTTGTTTCCACCACGCATTTCCATAGTTGCCCACAAAGTGAGAGTATTTTTTGAAAGCGGGATAATAGTGAGCAGGAAGCATTTCGCTATGCGTATATACATCCACACCTGTGCCTTCGGTTTGTTTCAGCAACTCTTCCATGTCTTTCAGGTCGTGTCCGCTTATCAGGATGCCCGGACACTTTCCTACTCCGATATTTACTTTGGTAATCTCCGGATTACCGTAACGACTGGTGTTCGCCTTATCCAGCAAAGCCATAGTCTTCACGCCATATTCTCCGGTTTGTAGCACCATCTTCACCCATTCGTCTGCTGAGAGTGACTTTGCGGCGCTGGCAGCCAAAGCATGTTGCATAAAAGTGTGAATAGAGGCATCATCATAACCCAGGCGCATAGCATGTTCCAGATAAGCAGCCATACCTTTTAATCCATAAGTCATCAACTCTTTCAGAGAGCGTAGGTCTACGTCCGGCTCACGCAACACACCAACCGTTTCCGCCTTAGAAGCATATTCTTCACGACCACCCTGCCATCGCAGTTCGTCGATTGCCGGCAGAGAAATGCCCTTATTCCCTGCTTCTTCCATCAAACGATTGCGCAACTCCATACCCTTATCAACTCTGCGGAGAATACTTTCATCATCAAAATTGGCATTCGTAATAGTGCAGAACAAAGAATCCACAACGAAACGGTTCACCTCAAGAGATACAGCATGTCCGGCATTCCTCAGTTCGTCAGCGATTACTGATACACCACGCACTACAAACATCAGCAAGTCCATTGCTTTTGCCGTATGACTCTCTTTTCCACACACACCTTTCAGGATGCAACCCGTTCCTTTCATTGTTTCCTGACATTGATAACAAAACATTTTAGCTTCCATCATCTTATTCTTTTTATTTAGTTATAAAATACATTTGCATCTTCTTTAAAGAAGATAAGCTACATCTCAGCATAACTTTTTCATGCGAGCATGAAAGTTCTGCATTCGATTTACATTATCTTTAAAGAAGATAAGCTGCATCTCAGCATAACTTTTTCATGCGAGCATGAAAGTTCTGCATTCGATTTGCATTATCTTTGTGCAAAGATGGAGTGTTTACTGCAGGTAAATTGTCACCTATGTTACACCCAATCACAAAAAACTTAAAAAGAATGGAACCACATGTATTATTGCAGATGCCATTGTTTCAAGGTATAACAGAGGAAACGCTGTTGCAGTTCATTCTGTCACACCAACATACACTTAAGTCGTATAAACCGGGAGATTTCATTGCCTTGCAAGGAGACATATACCGCTCACTCTATATCCTGTGCTATGGGACTGTCCGCACACAAATGGTCAGTTCAGAAGGAAAGCAACTGACCATAGAGACCTTGCGGGCTCCCAGACTTCTTGCCCCTGCGTTTATCTTTGCATCCGAAAACCGTTTTCCGGTAAATATCGAAACACTGGAAGCTGCCGAAGTACTGATACTGAACAAAGATGCATTCCTGGAGTTCATACATCAACATCCGGTAGTTATGCAAAATTTCCTGAAACTGATATCCGACCGTAGTCTCTTCCTCTCCAAGAAATTGAATGAGTTTGCCTTGCAAAGCCTGAAATCACGCTTACTTAACTACATAAAGATGCACGGCACCATCACTTCACAACAAGAGGTAGCACATATACTCGCAGTAGCCCGCCCATCGCTGGCACGTGCCTTATCGGAGTTGACTAACGAAGGTTGCATACTAATAGAGGGTAAGGAGATGAGAATTGACGAGATAAATGCCGGGAAATACCTGTAACTTTAAAAAGTTCTTACTTTCACTTTGCCTTGTATCCGCATATAATTCCTATATTTGCGCAACCAAACATCTAATATAAGCAATGAAGAAAATCGCATTGACCGATGAGTATAAAGAGCAATTATTCCGCATTCCCTTATTCCGGGATTTGCCGCTCAACATCAAGCATTCATTGCTTGACAGATTGGACCTCTCAGTATATGAAGTCAACAAGAAAGATATAATAGTTACTCAGGGAACCCTTTGCAAAAAGCTATACGTATTGCTGGAAGGGAAACTGCGGGTCGATATCATCGATGGATTAGGCAATGAAGTCATGATTGAGTATATCGTAGCTGCACGCGCATTTGCCACTCCTCACTTGTTCAGTTCAGACGGAACACTACCGGCAACTTTTACGGCTATAGAAGACGGCATACTACTCACGGCCAGTAAAGAGTCTATGTTCAAACTCATCAGTGAAGAGCCAAAGATATTACACAATTTTCTATGTATCACCGGTAACTGCAATGTCTGCACGGTAACGCGCCTGAAAACGCTTTCACGGAAAACTGTACGGGAACGCTTTGTGGTCTATCTGTTGGAACACAGGAAAAAGAATACCACGACGGTCAACATTATACATAACCAGGCCACACTTGCTGAATATCTGAACGTAACCCGTCCGGCACTGTCGAAGGAAATCAATAAAATGATAAAGGAAGGAATTATAGAAATGGAAGGAAAAACAGTACGGATTCTGGATGAAGCATTATTAGAAAAGTACGTATAAGAGATGTCTTATACATACTTTTCTAATATAGTAAACAATAGTTTAGAGAGAAAAATCATTTTTTATCTTACCACCTTACAAACAATACACGGGGATTGATATTGACTGAAACCCATCCCCAATCTTGCCAACTTTTATGATTGCCACCTTTCACTACGTCCATAGTCTCTGTTCCGCGCATGATGGAATATCCGGCAGAGAGCTTCACATCTTTCATCACCGACCAGTTGATTTGGTAATCCATTTCCGAGCCTAATGCTTTCTTCAAGCCCGATAACTTTGCCGCTGTGGAGAAATGATGGTAGTTCAAGTCCATATCCACCTTATCGGAAGCACGGAAACGAACGCCCAGACGCTTGTCAAACAAACCGGGAGCATACCCGGATACAAAGTCGGAAGCATAGAAATAATCCATGGCACCATAGAATTTATGGTGCGTGCCATACAGAGGGTTGAAGGCTTTATATTTATCGCTACCACCGCTGTTGCCACTTAGATAATCGGCGCTTGCCACTATCGTCCAAGTAGGTTCAAGGCTGCTCGATGCGAAAGCATAAGCCACTTGCAGGCTTGCCATAAAAGCGGATACTTTCTGCACATTTTGGTTCTTGCCCGTCTGATAATAGAAGGCTCCGATTACATCCCATACGTTTATCTTGCAGGTGATATAAGTTCCCATCGTTTGCAGATAACGGGTGTGAGATTCTTTAATGGCGGCATCACCGGTTTCCATACCCAGATTCATGAACAATAAAGATGCATCGAAAGAAGTATAGCTGGAGAAATAATGATACCAGAACGTCTGCATATTCTTATAGGGCTGCGCGCCGTTTTGCTGATAGTAGGTACCGCCTATCTTAGTCTCATCATTCTGATTGAAGGCGAGAATAAGATGCAGTTGATTGTTGGGGTTGGCATACCCCAGTTTCAATGCATCATGGTAGCGTCCGGCTATGTTCCAGTCCAGTCCGCCCAAAATACGTTCGTCATCATAAACAAGACTTTGACGTCCCAGTTTGGCAAAGAAACCTTTGCCAAAGTTCAGTTTGGCCCATGCTTCGTTCATAATGAAACGGCCGTTCTTGTCAATCTGCGGGTCCTGTCCCCATACACCAACGTGCTGTGCAGAGATTTTCATCTGCAAGTCGGAACGCTTATACTCCATAGAGAGACGTGCACGATTGTTGATGAAACCCGCAGGCTCCTCCCCTTCATTGCGGGGAACCAAAGCACCGTTACGATACTCCGCGCGGGGTCTGATTTGGATAGACATTGAAAAATCATTCTCTTTTTCTGTAGTTTGCGTATACGCCATGCTTGGCAAAAGCATGAGAAGCATTGCCCAATAAGTAGTTTTCATAATGATTATCAGTTTAAATTATAAGTATGAATACTTGCTCCCTGTGCGGAAGGCAGGTAGTTGATGCCATACCAGCACATTTGCAGTAATACAAATGATATCAGAAGTAGAATTAAAGCCTTGCGATGCAGTAGCGGTTTGCCGAGACGGAAATGTACATATATAAGGTAAGAGAACCAGGTGGCAGCCGCCCATGTTTCCTTCGGGTCCCACGACCAGTAATGTCCCCAAGCCTCCTTAGCCCACACAGCACCCGAAAGCATGCCCAATGTCATAAATGCCAGACCTACGTAAGTCAGGTTATCGCACAAGTCCATTTCCCTGCTCTCAATCGGTTTCTTCTTGAACCATAGCAGATAGATGGCCATCACCGCAGCCGCTCCCAACATAGCATAAGCAAACATATACACTATGACATGAGGCGTAAACCACGGACTTTGCAAAGCTGGCATCAGGGTTTTGTTGTGTATCTCCGGTTTGAAGATATTGATACAGATAAATACCAATGACAGGATAAAGCTGAAACTAAGTATCCACTTATACCTCCAGCGACTATACGTGATAAGTCCGGCCAACGGAAGGAAGAAAGAATACCACAGACGGGTCTCTCCCATCGTCCGCATAGGCGGGCGTTCCAGCGAAATCCACATACCCACAATGAAGCAGAAGAAAATGGCAAGTCCTATCAGAGTAAGCCCGCCCGCTATCACCGTTTTTCTCCCTCGCCAGGCGGCAAACGCGCCGAAGCCCCAGAAGTGCAGGGCAGCAATGGCAAACGGTACAAAATAATCCCACGTCATTCAGCGTCCTCCTCTTTTCTTTTTTGTGCGTTAATAAACAGACAGACAGCGCCAAGCATCATCATAACGATACCTGTATAAACAGCCGGCAACCACGGATCACGAACCAACTCGAAAACGCTGATGTCGCTCCAGCGTCCTTTCGTGTCATCATAACTCAATTGGTAGATGTTCCATCCCGCCACATTCAGGGGGTGGTTCACTGCAATCGTATCTTCCAGTGTCTTGCCATCTTCCGTATAAACTTTCACTGTCGATGCAAAGCGTTGCGGCTCACGTTCCGGCATAATAAGGCTTGTCAATGAGTCAAGGCGCAATGCCTTATAAGGGAAAATGAAACTGCCACAACTCACCCAACCTTCTTTCGTAGCTTTCGTCTTCTTGTTCAGAGCTTGCAGATAAACGGCATACGTGGCGCCTACGGAATGGAATTCGGTAAATTTCAATGTATCTTCCGTGGCGATGGAAGCCGCCCACGGGATAGTCTGCCGGATAGATACCAACCAATCAGCCAACTGTCCATCCGTCACACCTTCTTCAAGCAACAGATGTTCAGGTGCTTTTTCGGGTAATGTGCGTCCTGTTTCATTGTCAATCAACATCAGTTTTGGAGGATATTCGTCAATTGTGAAGTCTTTCAACTCGATGGCCAGCGGAAGTTCTATCAGCTTACCGTGTTCATCGGTTGCCCGCCACTCGGCATTGTCTATACGGGTAGTCATCCGCAACCTGTGCATATCAGCGTTGCCTAAAGTTGCCGTAACCAAAGCGATAAACAGCCCGGCATGATTCAACAGAAAAGAAAGCTTCTTCCACCTGAAAGGAAATCCTGCACGGAGTGTAGTCAGCTCCAGCACTATCACCAACCACATATAGAGCAACACGAAAGGCCATGCCGAAAGCATCCGTGAGAAACCCAATACATCCGCCGGATGACCGGAAGGAGTCTGGCGAATGAGTCCCATCACCACTGTAATGCCCGCTACCCACAGAAGGGAAGACACCGCTGCCGTATAATGGCTCATCCATCCAAAGAAATAAACGCGCTTGCGCAGGCAATGCATAGCTACTATTCCGGTCAGATACACCACCAATACAATGATGTTAACCGGATAGGCAAACAAACTCCAGTTTATCTCGCCTATAGTCACCTGCAATAGCAGGCCCGTCAACAGCAGACCTGCGCCAATCAAGCAGCCTTCTTTATATCCCCACGGTCTGTTCCACATATGCCTCTTTCTTATATCTGAGCCAGACGACCGTTAGCTTTCGCTTTCTCCAACCAGGCGGGTACGGTTGTCTTCAGGAACTTGTCCTTAGCAGCTCTTTCCGCATCCATATCCAGGCCGATATAGTGTTGTGCCTTGTCCTTAGTAGAGATGTCCGGCATGGGCACATCGTCCGTATAGCCGTGTTTAGCCAACACTTTCGATACAGCCAGACGGGCCTGCATAGCCTTGTCCAGTCCGTGTGAAAGGATACGCTGAATTTCTTGCGGAGCATGGAATGAACCGCCGTGAGAAGCCACACCGAAATCCCAACGCCACTGAGCCTGGCGGATAAGGGCGAGTACATCCTTCATCTGATCATCCGTAGCACCCTTGTCCCAGGCAAACTTAGCCTCAATGTGAGCTTTGGCAAGTTCCTGTTCCAGACGGTTACGGATTTCGTTAGCCTTACGCTGACGTTCGTACACATTATTACGCAATGTCGCTTCACTCTCACGATGGCAAGTCTGGCAAGTGCGGTCAATCATCGCCAACGGACTTTGAATGTGATGGTCGCTGAACTTCACCCCCCCCTCACTCTTATAAGGCATGTGGCAATCGGCACAAGAAACGCCTCTCTGCCCGTGAATCCCCATCTGGGCAATTTCATAATCGGGATGCTGTGCTTTCAGTATCGGTGCACGACTCAGTTTATGAATATAGTCGTAGAAACCTTCATTATCATAATAAGCCTCCATATCTTCCACTGTGAAGCCCTTATCCCAAGGGAAAGTCAGATATTTGCCATCCCCCTTGAAGTAATATTCCACATGGCACTGCGCACATACCAGCGAACGCATTTCCTGCGGAGTAGCTTTCGTGATGTCCCTTCCCTGACGTGCGAAAGCCTCAACCAAAACCGAGCGACTGATATGCAGATTCATATTCTCCGGTTCGTGGCAATCGGCACATCCGATAGGATTCACTATTTCAGCCCCCATTGCACCCCACTTATTATTATAGAAAGCATCCACACCAACAGCTTCCATCATGCGTGGAACATCCGGACTCTTGCACGTCCAGCAAGTAGAAGGTTGCGGACCGTCTTCCGCCGTGGCAGGCGCACCCGTACGGAGGCTTGCCGTGATGTCTTCAATCGCGTGCATATGTCCGCGGGGGGTGGAATAATCTTTAGAGAAGGCATATCCCGCCCACAGAATCACCATTTCGGGACGTTGTTCCAGCACATCGACAGCGATGTTTCCGTTAAACTCGCTTTGGAAATCAGTCTTTGCCGTCTCCGTCCAGGTCTGGTATTCACGGGGAAAATCACCCTTAAAGACTTCATTACGGGCTTCGATGCCTGTAATGACGGTCTTGCGGTTATTAAACACGCTTGCCAGTTCCGCCCGTCGCTCCGTCAGTGCGGAAACACATAATCCTAATACAAACACGACCACCATCGAACCGCCGAACAGCAGCCAGCCTTGCCATGATTTCAATTTCTTTTCCATAAGTATATTGATTTTATTTCATTTTCATTATTTCTTCAGCATCTTTTGCAGCCACTCGGGCACGGGCGACTCGGGATAAGGAACCAACGCATTGGGCGTAGCCGACAATGAATTCTTTCCGCCATGCGGCACATCACGGTGGCAGTCCCAGCAAGCCTTTCCCTCTCCCACCTGAGACATCATGTAGTCTATTTTTCCGGTCTTCACAAATTCCGTGTTCAGTTGCGTATGGCAACGGATACAGTTGTTCATGATTACCTCCGAACTGGCTTCATGAGCCTTGATGACCTGCGGCTCGCTCTTGGTGAGGAAAGCCGCCACGTGCTTCATACCGTCCACCCCTTTGAACGTCCATTTCTTGACGGCATTCTCATGAGGAACATGACAGTCATTGCAAGTGGCATCACGACTATGCGAACTATGGAACCAGGTGGCATAATAAGGTGCCATGATGTGGCAGTTCACGCATGCCGACGGATCATCCCCCAGATAGGTATGCGCCCGCAGCAGATACATGAACAAGCCTCCCCCGCCCACAACAATGCCACAGATGACAATCGCGGCCACTTTCCATTTGTACGAAGGTAAAAACCTGTTTATAAATGACAATTTCTTCATAGGAAAAAGTATTTTTCACAAAAGTAGCGGGTTTATTTTTAAAAAAGTGTAATATAGATTACAGATTTACTACTCTCTTGCGCTATGTTCAAGCAGACCGATTTCGACCGGGTAAAAGCAAGCCCGGATAATGGGAATTCTGACAGGAAACAATGATATGGTAATTTTGCAGTAAACTACTTCTACGATGTGCAGGAGGATGGGAAATCCTCTACAAGCACTATGCTAAGGTAAAGAAACCGGGCAGTGGCTACAAATACGCCAAGATGGCTGCCGACAAGATGCGCCCTGAAGGCGGCGTGGACGGAGAAAACCGTTACGGCACCAGCAGCGGAGCTTTCGACCAACTGGGCTGGGGAACACTGATGCCGTATCGTGAATAATCTTACACGATTACCCCTATTTATTATCAACCTGCATTAGCCCTTAATATTTGTACTGGGAGTAATGCTGTCTTTATCGTATCACCATAAAAATGATACTGAGGAAAAACATCAAGGGAAGCGCCGGATATTATTTACCTCTTCTCTGCCCTCTTTGCGGTCTCATGCTCTGATACTTCTTATACTGCTCGTCAGTCAGAATCTTCTTGATTTTAGCATCCGCTTCATTACGCCTCTTCTGCATTTCTTCACGGGAAGGTCTTTCACCGGAGGAATTCTGATTAGATCTCATTTCTTCCATAACCGCCTTGAAGTCTTTGGCCTGAGTTTCATTCAGCCCCAATTCCGTCACCATCTGTTCAATGCGTTTTGACATATCAGGACGTTCACCTTTCTTATCCTGAGCCATACATATCGCCGAGCCCATAAACAGGACAACAGCCAAACTTAAAATCTGCTTCTTCATAATTTTAATGCATTTAAAAGTGAGTAATATTTTCATTGAATTCACAAAATATGTATCTATGACTCTTTTCTCACGAAACAGTTTAATCCCTCCAACAAGAAAATCTACTAACGGGAAGTTTTTACCGACGAATCGGGAATTATTGTCTTACCAACCAGGAAATCGGGAACAAATTTCTCACGTAAGACTTCACTCTTATATAAAAAAAACTTATTTTTGTTGTTACAAACTCTTTCTACTATGGTACAAAAACTGTTTCTTTTCCTCCTCCTGTGCTTCTGCGGCCTCCTTTCAGCCCAAGCAACCGGACAGATACCCGATCTCATCATTATCGGGAAAGACACTTTCATGTTGCAAACGTGTCCGATAGAGCACGATTCAATCTTAAGCAGACAAGTGGGCGAACGTCTCTCCAACGAGAATTCCTGTACAGCCTGCTGGAGAGGATATCAAGCTTTATGGCAAATAGAAGATGATAAATTGATTCTAAAAAAAATAGAAGACAGCAAAAGCATTTTCGCCCATCCCGACACAGTGCCGGAGGTTACCGTCGATTTAAATGGCATCTTCAATCCATATCAGGACAAACAAGGCCGGGTGGTAGCCTCTTGGTTCAGCGGAGAGTTGAAGGCTGTATCAGGAGAGCAAATATACTACGTCCACATGGGATTTCAAAGGGAATATGAAAATGAAACGGACTACCAGGTAGAGCAAGGCAAAATCATTTCTAAAACCAGCTACCGGAATTCGATAAAGAAAGGGATACCCCTAAAAGATGCCATGGATTTCGTTATAACGCAATTCAATGGAGACCGTTTTCCGGAATTAGCAAACACCAGAGTCGTACTATCAGGCCGTGTGCTTCCCAAAGCAGATGGCAGCGTTGACAGTATACAGATTCAGATATTCCGTCCGAATAGCATTACGGAAGAACATAAAAATCTCTACACTGAGCAGGTATGTACAATTTTGAAGAAAGTCCCTCAATGGGATGTGCTCACCGTACGCAATAAAATTTGGAAAACCGATTGGTGGACTTTGCCCGTATGGAATGGAAAAGGTTGTAAAGCCAATTACCTGGAAGGACAAATAATGGATACTTTATCCTATAACGATACGATTTATGCCTTACGAAATTTCCCACTTCAATACGATATGAACCTTTACGAGAAGGTAAAACCTTATATAAGGGAAGAATGGCAAAGTAACTGTTTCCGGGGTTATACGGGACAATGGAAAATAGAGAACGGCAAACTCTACCTAATAAATCTGCTTCACCCGAAAGACAACTCCCCTCTTCCACTCGACTCCATCTTCGGACTGACCAACCGGCAACCGATAGAAGCCTCATGGTACACCGGCAAACTTCACCTGATATATGGCGATAGTTTGGGTGACACTTATGAATTGAGGAAAATATACACAAAAGAAGTTCTGTGTGAAGTAGAAGCAGGGAAAATCACCCGACAGAAGATTCATAATAATTTCCTCCAGCCGGGAGACTGGGATGCACTGGTTCAATGCGAGCAAGAATTGCAACAGTCGGGGGTTTGGAGCAAGTTTCCGGAATTACAAGATAAATCTGTACGCTGTAGTTATAGGGTAGTCCCACGGCTGGACGGAACAGCAGATTCAATCACATGCAACGTATATGTGAATGGCTGTGACAGAAAAGCAGGCAGCCAACGGTATCACAAAGAAATTACTGATGAGGAACACCCATACGTCAAAATATTCAAAAAAGCATTGCAGGCTATACCCAAATGGGAAGTCTTGTATGTTCATAATGAAATCCGAAAGTACGAAGGTTTGATAGACGGCAAAGATTGTGAAGAGTAACTAAAAGTGTCCCCCCCGGAGAATTTCAACAATGAAAATATTTTATAGTGCCTTAATTTTCCTCATACATTTAGGACGATAATCTTTCAGGATACATAGACTATGTGCCTTACTGGGATTTTGACGTTCCCCGTATTCCCGAAGGTCCCCCCCTTACTCCCTATTCATCAGCCGTCGCTCCGCCATCATTTCGTATTTTGTTCCCGGACGTCCATAGTTGGCATACGGGTAGATAGAGATGCCTCCACGCGGAGTAAACAACCCTGTCACCTCAATATACTTAGGATTCATCAGGCTGATAAGGTCCTTCATGATGATGTTTACGCAATCTTCATGAAAAGCGCCGTGATTGCGAAAACTGAAAAGATAGAGTTTCAGACTCTTACTTTCCACCATCTTAATATCCGGAATATAACTGATACGGATCTCTGCGAAATCCGGTTGTCCGGTTATGGGGCACAAACTGGTGAACTCCGGACAATTAAAACGCACCCAATAATCATTTCCGGGATGTTTATTATCAAACGCTTCCAACACCTCGGGAGCATAATCTTGTTTATATTCTGTTTTTCTTCCCAAAAGGGAAAGTTGGTCTTTCAGTTCAGTCATAACTATACTATCGTTTACTATTTAAATATTTCTCCAACCCTTCACGACGCAATTTGCACGCAGGACAATGACCGCAACCATCCCCCTGTATACCATTGTAGCAGGTCAAAGTTTCATTCCTGATCAAATCAAGTACTCCCAATTCATCCGCCAGCCCCCAGGTTTCCGCTTTATCAATCCACATCAACGGAGTATGGATGACGAACTGCTCGTCCATAGCCAGATTTAAAGTCACATTGAGGGATTTGATAAAGGCATCCCGGCAGTCGGGATATCCGCTGAAGTCCGTCTGAGATACTCCGGTCACAATATGACCGATGCCACGTTCACGGGCATACACGGCAGCAATGCTCAGGAAAAACAGGTTACGCCCCGGCACGAATGTATTCGGAAAACTACCTACCGGTTTTTCCTGATCCATAATCATGGTAGTATCCGTAAGCGAGTTATGTCCTAACCTGCCGATAAACGAGACGTCCATCGCCTCAAACTCCACATCTGCCTTACGGGCAATTTCCCGTGCCAGCTCTACCTCTTTTTCATGTTTTTGTCCGTACAGGAAACTCAAAGCAATCACTTTCTTAAATTCACGCTTCGCCCAAAACAGGCAAGTGGTAGAATCTTGTCCACCGCTGAACACAACTAATGCAACTTCTTTATTCACGTCTTAAATATCTTTGATTTTCAATATATTATAAGATATATCTTCATCGTACACATCACTACCGTCAATACGCTTGATAGCAGCCACAACACGGATAGTGACCGGAAGGATCAATACTTCATACAAGGATTTCAATACAATCTGAACGCACATCATTATCAGCAGTTCATGCCACGCAATGATGCCGCCGAAAGCCACAGGAAAGAAAATCAGAGAGTCCGCCGTCTCTCCCACTATCGTCGACCAAATGGCACGGGCTGAAAAATGCCGTCCGCCACTTGCCACCTTCATACGGCTCATAACGTAGGCGTTAAGGAATGAACCGACCAAAAATGCGGTTAGACTTGCCACGACAATGCGCGGTGCCATGCCAAAGACAAAATTAAAATGGGCTTCCCCCTCCCAAAAGGGTGCAGCAGGCAATGCCACAGCTATCAGCCCCAACATGACCACAAAGAAATTCATGGCAAAGCCACTCCAGATAATAAGGCGTGCCTTACGGAAGCCCCACACTTCGGCGATGCAGTCATTTATGATATATGAAATAGGGAAAACCAGTAATCCTGCGGTAACGGTAATGCCGAAAACCTGAATAACTTTTGTTTCAAGAAGATTGGCTGCAATCAGGCAAACATTAAACAGAATACCCAGCAGCATAAAGGGTACAGATACTTTTTGCTTCATAACTCCTGTTTTTTACGTGGTGTTCTAGAATACACGACCGCTATTCACGGCATCATACTTCAATAAATTCGGTTGCAAAAATACGATATGTTTTTAATATGGAAAACTAAATCACCCCTGAATTTACACATAACTACATATTATACTTTCTGAACTTTATAATACGGCAGAGACATATGACGCTCACGAGTTACAGAGACTCTACTACCGCAAGGAGACAGAAAGTCTTCGCTACCACGCGCAGTAAGCTCCCGAACCATCCAAACTGACAATTCAGAAAGACGGTATATGTATCATTCTTCCGTCCCTACACCTCCATGCATTCCATTTGCACTCCCCCCCTTGCCAAACATATCACACTAGTTATCATTCCTACTCTCTAATTGTAAAAACGAAATTGCAAATTTAGCTTTCTTCTCAACCTTTTTTCTTTTTAGTTGTTCAATGGGCATTCACTAAATCCTAACTTAAATGAAAACAATCTTAAAAGTAATGTTTCTGTTATGCGGTGTCGGACTTATTCCCTCCGCAGCCAAAGCGCAAGAAAAAGTAATTATCGAGGATGAAACTCCCAACGGGATCGTCATGGTCACCCTCGATAAAGCAGGCGATGAGATCATCCGTATCATGAACGAATCACAGTTCAGGTACATTCACGATCCACAGGCTCCCCGCTTCCTGCTGATGGATAAGAAAGGGAAGTTTGCCCTCGGTATCGGAGGATATGTACGTGCCACTGCCGAGTATGACTTCGGAGGCATTGTGGATAACATAGATTTTATCCCTGCTGATATCCCGAATTTCAGCAAAGTGAAAAATCAGTTTCAAATGGATGCACGTACTTCTACCATCTTTCTGAAACTGGTAGGACACACCAAATTATTAGGCGATTTCGTGGTATATACAGCCGGTAACTTTCGGGGGGGTGACAAAGCATTCCAACTACGCAATGCCTATATGTCCTTCCTTAATTTCACTGTAGGTTACACTTACGGCGGTTTCATGGACTTGTCAGCCCTGCCTTCCACTATTGACTTCCAAGGCCCAAACGGTGCCACTTTCTATCGTGCCACTCAACTTGCCTACACCTATAAAGGCTTAAAAAACTGGCGTTTCCATGCTTCTATCGAAGTTCCAAGCGTAGACGGCACTACGAACGACCAGTTCAGTGTGGCCCAGCAGCGCATGCCGGATTTCACAGCTTATGCACAATACGGCTGGGGAGCAAACAGTCACTTTCGTGTAGGTGGACTCGTTCGTAGTATGACTTATACCAGCACGCTCAAAGACAAAGCATCCGACGTGACCGGATGGGGTGTACAGGCATCCACTTCCTTCAACCTCAGCAAGAAATGGGAAATTTTCGGACAAGCTACTTACGGAAAAGGTATCGGACAATATCTGAATGATATAAGCAATCTGAATGTAGACATCGTTCCCAATCCCGAAAAAGAAGGGAAGATGCAGGCATTACCTATGCTAGGCTGGTTTGCCGGAACACAGTATAATATCTGCCCGAAAATATTCGTATCCACCACCTATAGTATGTCCAGATTGTATTCAGAGAATGGGTATCCTAACGACCAGCCAAGCAGCTACCGTTACGGACAGTATCTCGTAGCCAATGTATTCTGGAATGTCACTCCGAATATGCAAGTAGGAGCCGAATACTTACGCGGCTGGCGCACGGATTTCAACAATTCAACGCAGCATGCCAACCGGATGAATTTGTTGGTGCAGTATTCGTTCTAAAATAAAAGTACGTACTTTTATCTGTAGAAGTTTTTCATTTCCCTTAACAGTTTTCTTGAGAAAAAACACTCGGGATATACCTTATAGTAAAGCCGCCTCAAGTATAATATACCTGAAGCGGCTCTGCTTATATATGAAGTAAATTATGAAATTAGAACCTATAGTCAAGGCTAAGGCCAAACACCTTATTAGTACGGCTATATACATTTGTACCGCTCAATCCGGTGTCATTATAATTTTGAGAAGTTTTCGTATAATCTTCATAGGTCGTCCACATATAACCCACATTCAGATTCGCTTTTTCACTCAACTTCAACTTTGCTCCAAGGCCTAGAGTATAAGAATCGCAAGAAAAGCTGGTGTCGCTCTGATAGTTGTCAGATAATCCATAGTCTGTAATCTGACCGCCACAGCTCACCGTCAGTCGCTTGGTTACATCCCATTCAATACCGGCCAGATACTCGTTCGTTCCCTTTGTCAGGAACTTCTGCTTGCCTTCGGCCATTCCTGCACTTTTATCATCATAGAAATGATATTCTACAGATGCCCTCAACACCGGAAGGAATTCATAGGCAGCAGCTACGGAAAGCATGGAAGGTATATCATTCGGAGTATTCACGCCATGCTTGTAAGCCTCCAATTCACTTTCAGCAGCACCAAACATACGAAGCGAGTTCGATTTAGTGGAATTTTCAATATTCAGGTTAGTCTTGAACTCATATTTTGCACCAATGTTCAGCTTGCCCCACTTGGCATCCAAACCGATAACCGGAGTAAATCCCCATCCGGTCTGGTCACAATCCAAGTCTATACCAATAAGCTCCGTGCCAACAGGTATCGTTCCTCCGGCAGGAGAAGGCAAATCTACGGCAGAACTGGCTTTCAATGCACCCTGATAACCACCGGTGAAGTAGTTCATGCGGCCACCCGCAAAAGCAGAAAGCCAATCCGTCACCTTATAAGTCAAGCCCAACTGTACAGAGTAGATGTATTGTTTGCCATCCATGTAGCTTTTCAACGAATAGGCATTGCCCGGAATTTTTTGGGCTCCCAATCCGCCTATCACCATAGCATCGAACATGGGAAGACCGTCATCAAACGAGGCCTTTCCTCCCCCACCGGTAATGCCGAAAAAACCGGAAAGTGTCCAATCACCCATCTTATAAGCAGCAAACAAACTGGGAATGACAGGCGCAGACGCCTTACCCTCATAATATTTATTCAGCCCCAAACCTTCGCACGAAGCATCAATATTTCTCGTTTGGAAAGCACTCTGAATACTCAAAGACATATAAAAACCGTCATTCGGCAAAAAGGCTAAACCTGCGGGGTTAGACAATGCACCGTCTATTTCGGTTGTAGCACCACGAGATAACATACGAAGAAAAGCGGCGTGTTGATTGGTATTCGTCAGCAGTCCTCCGGCGAAAGTTGCAGTTGAAACGATTAGCAACATAAAGCTAATCAAGCTAATTTTTCTCATCTAAATCTTTTTTAATTGTTAGCGGGCACAAAGGTACAACAATATTGCACATCAAAAAGTATTTTGTGCAAAAAGATACATTACAGGCAAATTTTAATTGAGAAAAGAAACAGTTTCTAATGAAACGGAATAAGAAATAAAAGATAAGAAGATGGATCATAGAACCAGAATGAGATAATTCCACATTCATAAACAACTATCTACAACACTGCAAGAACAGAGCAACCTCTAAACTTTATCATCCACGCACGTATTAATATTAATAAATGTTCCAATTCTTTCTGCATTTCGTTTAAAGTCACACACAACAAAACAAGTCTTGAGAAACAGAAATCAAAGGTATAATGTTTGTGAATACAAAATAAAGAAAGTGAGGAAGAGGAAAAGAAAAAGCGTACAAACCTTATAATAAGGTGCATGCCTAATGTATGTGTTTACAAAATTAAATTACAGGACAGCAATTTCCGATTCAGTAAGACCTGTGATTTTAGAAATTAACGCACTATCAACTCCTACGACTTTCATACTACGGGCATTAGCAAGACGCTCTTCCTTACGCCCCTGTTCAAGTCCCTGTTCAAGCCCCTGTTCAAGCCCCAGTTTAACTCCTTCCTCCATACCCTTCTCTAATCCCTTTTCTACTCCTTCTTGTACCGCCGCATCCAGCACACACAAATTAGTACGGTACACATTCACACTATTTTCATAGCGTCTCCGCTCCTCTTTACTAAGAGAAGATACATCAGCAATTTCTTCCAACTTTTCGAAGACTGCCTTGCGGGCCTTAAACGGCATTCGTTTCAGTGTCTCCATATTCTTTAATGTATATATCCAACGTTCAAAATCAGTCTCACATTCTGCCTCCTCCTTCTTAAAAAGAGGAAGAGCTATAAACACCTGACGCATCCTGTCAGTAAAAAGTTCGCCTGTTTCACGATCAGCAAGAATGACATCTGTCCGTAACTTAACATTGCTGTTGAACAAAAAGTTCATAAAGAAAACTCCATACACAGCTTTTATATGAAACTTCCATTCATTCCCTTTTTCACCCTGTTGCACTATTGCATTGGAAAGGTAATAAAGCGCACGTTCCTTAAAATGTACCTGTGACTTATTCTGCATCTCTACGATAATTTTCTCACCGGTATCAGTACAGCAATAGATGTCATAAATAAGACCTCGCCCTTCGTCATACTCAGGCAACTGTTCATTGTTCAAGAATGTGAGATCAGTTATCACCCGTTCACCCCTCAGCAAATCATTTAAGAAATCGATTAATAAATCCTTAGAAATCTCTTGGCCGAATATTTTCTTAAAGCCGTAATCGGTAAACGGATTGATAAATTTTCCCATCGTTATGTGTTATGTAAGGACAAAGATACAGAGAATTACCCAACTTATACCACAAATTGTCTTTTTTTTAAAAATAAGTAATCATGCATGACCACATTTTAATGGAACTTCGCAAAGCCTGAATTTTGAACCTTATCATCCACGCACGTGTTAATGTTATATACAACAAATTCTAAAAACTTCAGAAATCATGGCATATACAATTGCTTTTTTCGGCAGCAAGCCTTACGATGAGGCTTCATTCAATGAAAAGAATAAAGAGTACAATTTTGAACTCCGTTATTATAAAGGACATCTAAATAAACACAACGTGATCCTCACACAGGGTGTGGATGCCGTCTGCATATTCGTAAACGACACTGCAGATGCGGACGTGCTACGCATGATGGCCGATAATGGTGTTAAATTATTGGCACTGCGTTGTGCCGGATACAACAATGTAGACCTGAAAGCAGCAGCCGAATGTGGCATCAAAGTGGTACGTGTACCTGCCTATTCGCCCTATGCCGTAGCTGAATACACCGTTGCCCTCATGCTTTCTCTGAACCGGAAAATTCCCCGTGCCACCTGGCGCACCCGTGACGGCAACTTCTCCCTCCACGGATTGCTTGGTTTCGACATGTACGGAAAGACAGTCGGCATCATCGGCACCGGAAAAATAGCCAAGAAGCTTATCATGATTCTGCGTGGTTTTGGCATGAATGTCCTTGCCTATGACTTGTTTCCCGACTACAACTTCGCCCGCGAACACCAAGTAGTATATACCACGCTGGACGAACTTTACCACAGCTCGGACATCATTTCCCTGCACTGCCCGCTCACCGAGCAGACCAAATATCTCATCAATGACTATTCCATCAGCAAAATGAAGGACGGTGTAATGATTATCAATACCGGACGCGGACAACTGATACACACCAATGCCCTGATAGAAGGTCTGAAAAATAAAAAAATCGGCTCTGCCGGACTGGATGTATACGAAGAAGAAGGTGAATACTTCTACGAAGACCAGTCGGACCGCATCATTGACGACGATGTACTGGCACGCCTACTTTCATTCAACAATGTCATTGTCACCTCGCACCAGGCATTCTTCACCCGGGAAGCATTAGAAAACATTGCTTCGACCACATTGCAGAACATCAAGGACTTTGCAGACGGAAAGCGATTGGAGAACAAAGTTATATAAGCTACAAACTACAAATGCCTTGCGGTATGATACTGTTCATAGCGCAGCCACTCGCAACTGGTAACTCGCAACTTAATAAACCTTTTCACAAACAGTTTGTTAACCATACATATCAACCATTTAAAAGAAAGGAATAAATTATGAAAAAAGTAATAGACAAAGCAGAAAGCCGTGGACATGCTCTATATGATTGGCTCGACAGCCACCATACTTTCAGCTTCGACACCTACTATAACCCACGCCGCATGAATTTCGGAGCCCTGCGTGTACTGAACGATGATCGTATAGCTCCGGGAAAAGGCTTCGGCACTCATCCGCATAAAAATATGGAAATCATTTCCATACCGCTGAAAGGAAAACTGAAACATGGCGATAGCCAGAAGAACAGCCGCACCATCACCGTAGGAGACATTCAGGCCATGAGTGCAGGCACCGGCATTTATCACAGCGAAATGAATGGAAGTGATACCGAAACGGTAGAATTCCTTCAAATTTGGGTAATGCCGGAGAAACTCAATACCTCTCCCACCTATCAAGATTATGATATCCGCCCAATATTGCGTAAGAATGAAATGGTACTGATTGTTTCACCGGACGGTGATGCTCCCGCCAAAATGTTGCAGCAAGCATGGTTTTCCATCGGTGAGATAGAGGCCGGAAAAAAGATAGGCTACCACATGCACCAGACTCATGCCGGTGTGTACATCTTCATCATCGAAGGTGAGGTGAAGGTGGACGACACTTTACTCTCACGACGTGACGGTATGGGAGTATATGACACCAATAGCTTTGAGCTGGAAACGCTGAAAGACTCGCACATTCTGTTGATAGAAGTACCGATGTAAGTCTTTTAGATAAAAATAACAGCTAAAAGCCGAGGTTTGTGTAGTGTTTTTCGTAATATTGCACTATAATTTAACCCGTGCATGAAACTTGATTACATTTACCATAGCGGCTTCGCGATTGAAGCGGACGGAGTGACGGTCATTATCGATTAC
>CAJMQU010000063.1 GCA_905215555.1 uncultured bacterium | reverse complement strand
CTGTGGGAGAAACAAAGTATATTTTCGTCACCGGTGGCGTTGCCTCTTCATTGGGTAAAGGCATCATCTCATCCTCCATCGGTAAATTGCTGCAAGCAAGAGGTTACAAAGTAACCATCCAGAAGTTTGACCCGTATATAAACATTGACCCGGGTACTCTGAACCCTTACGAACACGGAGAATGCTACGTGACCGTAGATGGTCATGAAGCTGACCTCGACTTAGGTCACTATGAACGTTTTCTAGGTATCCAGACAACCAAAGCCAACAACATCACGACCGGCCGGATCTATAAAAGCGTTATCGACAAAGAACGCCGTGGTGATTATTTAGGCAAGACCATCCAGGTAATTCCTCACATCACGGACGAAATTAAACGGAACGTGAAGTTGCTGGGCAACAAATACAAATTCGATTTTGTGATTACGGAAATCGGTGGTACAGTAGGTGATATCGAATCATTACCGTATCTGGAGAGCATCCGCCAGTTGAAGTGGGAACTGGGACATGACGCTTTGTGCGTACACCTTACTTATGTGCCCTACCTCGCTGCTGCCGGTGAATTGAAAACCAAGCCGACACAACACTCCGTAAAGGAACTGCAAAGCGCAGGTATCCAGCCGGATGTATTGGTTCTGCGTACGGAATACGAACTGAGCACTAACCTCCGCAAGAAAGTAGCCTTGTTCTGCAATGTGGACGAAAACGCAGTGGTACAGAGTATCGATGCTCCTACCATCTATGAAGTGCCCATCCTGATGCAGGCTCAGAAACTGGACGAAACAATCTTGAAGAAAATGGGATTGCCTGTAGGCGACACTCCGGGACTGGGTCCGTGGCGTGCTTTCCTCGAACGTCGTCATAAAGCAGAAGATACAGAACCTTTGCACATTGCATTGGTTGGCAAATATGACTTGCAGGATGCTTACAAGTCTATCCGCGAAGCTCTTTCACAAGCCGGTACTTACAATGACCGTAAAGTGTCCGTGGACTTTGTGAACAGTGAGAAGCTGACCGAAGACAACGTCGCCGAAGCATTGGAGGGTATGGCAGGTGTATTGATTGGCCCGGGATTCGGCGAACGTGGCATTGCCGGAAAATTCGTTGCCATCAAATATGCACGTACACATGATATTCCGACTTTCGGTATTTGCCTGGGTATGCAGTGTATTGCTATCGAATTTGCACGCAACGTATTGGGATATGCTGACGCCGATTCACGCGAAATGAATGAAAAGACTCCGCACAATGTGATCGATATCATGGAAGAGCAAAAGTCCATCACCAACATGGGTGGAACCATGCGTCTGGGAGCTTACGAATGCATCCTGCACAAAGGCAGCAAAGCATATGAAGCTTACGGAACAGAACACATTCAGGAACGTCACCGTCACCGCTATGAGTTCAACAACCAGTATAAGGCTGAGTATGAAGCTGCCGGCATGAAGTGTGTAGGTATCAATCCGGAATCCGACCTGGTGGAAATTGTAGAAATACCGGAACTGAAATGGTTCATCGGAACGCAGTTCCATCCCGAGTACAGCAGTACGGTATTGAAACCGCACCCGTTGTTCGTAGCATTCATCAAAGCAGCGATCGAGAGTTTCGAGGAAAAAGAAAAAGCAAAGAAATAAGATGTTTCAATAATTTCTAAAATTGTAAATAGTAAAAAATTCATGGATAAAAATACCATTACAGGTCTTGTTTTAATAGCTATTTTGTTAGTCGGCTTCAGTTTTCTGAGTCGCCCCAGCAAAGAGCAATTGGAAGCACAGCAACGTTACTATGATTCCATTGCGCTGGTACAGCAACGTGAAGAAGCACTGAAAGCCAAAGCGGACGCAGCATTGGCAAACGAGAAAGATGTAGAGACAGTGGATTCCACCTCACTTTTCTTCAATGCACGCCAGGGAGCAGATTCGCACATTACCATTCAAAACAATCTGGCTGAATTGACTCTCAGCACTAAGGGCGGTTCCATATTCTCCGCTGTATTGAAAGAGTATATGGAACAGGACAAGAAGACTCCTGTAACCTTATTCACCGGAAACGATGTTTCCATGAATTTCCTTTTCTATAATAAGAAGGAAACCATACAGACAAAGGACTATTACTTCACTGCTGTACACCGTACGGACAGCACCGTAACAATGCGTCTGACGGCCGACAGTGCAAGTTACATAGACTTCAAGTATGCATTGCATGCCAATACTTATCTGGTAGACTTCAGCATCGAAGCTAAAGGTATGACAGATAAACTGGCAGCTAGCAACAACTATGTCGATATCGAATGGGCACAACGCGCCCGCCAGATTGAGAAAGGTTATGTATACGAGAACCGCTTGTCTGAATTGACTTATAAGTTTTTAGGAGATGGCACGGACTACTTGTCAGCCAACAAGGATGATGAAAAAGAAGTGCCGGAGCGCTTGGATTGGATCGCATTCAAAAATCAGTTCTTCTCCTCGGTATTCATTGCAGACGCCGACTTTGAAAAGACAAAGTTAGTCTCTAAAATGGAGCGGGAAGGCAGTGGATACATCAAGGACTATTCTGCTGAGATGAGTACTACTTTCGACCCCACCGGCCAGAAAGCAACGCAAATGTTCTTCTACTTTGGTCCGAACCATTACAAAACGCTGACTGCACTGGATAAGGGACGCGAAGAGAAATGGGAGCTGAACCGCTTGGTCTATCTGGGTTGGCCGTTGATTCGCTGGGTCAACAAATGGTTTACCATCAATATTTTCGACTGGTTGTCCGGTTGGGGATTAAGCATGGGTATCGTATTGCTGCTGATGACACTGATTGTGAAAGCAGTCGTATTCCCTGCTACCTGGAAAACGTATATATCTTCTGCCAAGATGCGCGTGTTGAAACCGAAAATAGACGAGATCAACAAGAAGTATCCCAAACAGGAAGATGCGATGAAGAAACAACAGGAAGTTATGGGTATGTATAGTCAGTACGGTGTAAGTCCGATGGGTGGATGTTTACCGATGCTGGTGCAATTCCCGGTTCTGATTGCGTTGTTCATGTTTGTGCCGAGTGCTATCGAGTTGCGCCAACAAAGTTTTTTGTGGGCTGACGACCTCTCGACATACGATGCCTTCATCAACTTCCCGTTCAATATTCCGTTCCTGGGCAGCCACTTGAGCTTGTTCTGTCTGCTGATGACGGTTGTGAACATTCTGAACTCCAAGTTCATGATGCAACAACAGGACACCGGAGCTAACCCGCAAATGGCAGCGATGAAGTGGATGACGTATCTCATGCCGATCATGATGTTATTCATCTTGAACAGTTATCCTTCAGGTTTGAACTATTACTATTTCATCTCAACGCTGATCAGTGTGGTGACTACGCTTATTCTGCGAAAGACTACAAATGAGGAAAAACTTCTCGCTCAGCTTGAAGCAAGAAAGAAAGACCCGAAGAAAGCTAAGAAAACCGGCTTTGCCGCCCGCCTGGAGGCAATGCAGAAACAACAGGAACAACTGATGAAAGAGAGACAGAACAGAAAGTAAGTCTTCGCTTCTTTCATCACTTGATAATAAAAGCCGGGCAATTACACTAATTGTCCGGCTTTCTTTCTCTTTATAACGACTGTAACTATACTAAAAATGAAAACTAAATATACATATAAACAGATATGGATGATAGCCTATCCCATCCTCATCAGCCTGCTGATGGAGCAAATGATAGGTATGACAGACACCGCTTTCCTGGGACGGGTAGGCGAAGTGGAATTAGGAGCTTCTGCCATTGCAGGTGTCTTCTACCTGGTAATATTCATGGCTGCTTTCGGATTCAGCATCGGAGCACAGATACTTATTGCACGGCGCAACGGTGAACACCAGTACAAGGAAATCGGGAACCTGTTTTATCAGGGTATCTACTTCCAGATAGGGTTAGCGGCGGTCATGTTCCTCCTCTCCTACTTCCTGTCGCCACTGATTCTGAAGCGTATTGTGGCTTCGGAACACATCTACGAAGCAGCCATCAGCTACCTGAACTGGCGTGTATTCGGAGCGTTCTTCTCATTCAGCGGAGTCATGTTCCGCGCTTTCTTCCTGGGAACCACGCAAACCAAAACTCTGACGCTGAACTCCATAGTAATGGTATTGAGCAATGTGGTATTCAACTACATTCTCATCTTCGGAAAATTCGGTTTTCCGGCTCTCGGCATTGCCGGTGCAGCCATTGGTTCGTCTCTTGCCGAACTGGTTTCCCTGGCATTCTTCATCCTCTACACCCGCAGCCGCATAGACTGCCACAAGTATGGACTTGACCGCATTCCTAAATTTTGCAGTGAGGTATTGAAACGAATACTAAACGTTTCCTTCTGGACTATGATACAGAATGTCATTTCCCTGTCCACCTGGTTCCTGTTCTTCCTTTATGTGGAACACTTGGGAGAACGGTCGCTTGCCGTTACGAACATCGTCCGGAGCGTATCCGGCATATTGTTCATGGTAATGATGGCATTTGCCTCTACTTGCGGTTCACTGGTCAGCAATCTTATCGGTGCCGGTGAAAAAGACTGTGTGGCGGGGACCATCCGGCAGCATATACGCATTGCTTATATATTTGTGTTACCGCTGGCGTTGCTATTCTCATTATTTCCAAAAGCAGTGCTCAGCATTTATACAGATATGCCGGAGCTACAGGATGCAGCGGTACATTCACTTTGGGTGATGTGTTCCGCATACTTGCTCCTTGTGCCCGCAAATGTTTATTTCCAATCAGTATCGGGGACAGGAAACACACGTACGGCACTGGTGATGGAACTGGCGACCCTGGTGATTTATGTAGCTTATATCACTTACATCATCCTTTACTTACGTTTGGACGTGGCCTTATGCTGGACATCTGAAATGGTTTACTCCATTTTTATCCTACTATTTTGCCGGTGGTATATAAAAGGAGGACAATGGCAAGAGAAACGCATATAATTTGTATATTTGCTGCAAATAACCGTAACGAACAACATATATGAAACAAGTAAATTTATTGCTTATGTCAGCAGCTATGACATTGGCTGCCTGCGGCGGTACAAAAGACGCAGGGCAAGCCGGAGTACCGCTCATCGAGCGGTCGGACATCAAGATTGAAGGCAAACGCATGACTCCCGAAGCCCTTTGGGCTATGGGACGCATCGGTGGTGTTGCCGTATCACCCGACGAAAAGCAAATTGCTTACACAGTGGCTTACTACAGCGTGCCGGAGAACAAAAGCAACCGCGAGGTTTCCGTAATGAACGCAGATGGAACAGCGAACAAACAAATCACCCGTACCCCTTGGCAGGAAAATGAAGTGACCTGGATAAAGGACGGCACCAAGCTGGCATTCCTCTCTAACGAAAGCGGCAGCAGCCAACTATGGGAAATGAACCCCGATGGCAGCGGACGCAAACAGCTGACGCAATATGACGGCGACATCGAAGGCTATTCTTTCTCTCCCGATGGCAAGAAGTTGCTTTTCATTGCCCAGGTGCAGACCAAGCAAAGCACTGCCGAGAAGTATCCCGACCTGCCGAAAGCAACGGGGATCATCGTCACCGACCTGATGTATAAGCATTGGGATGAATGGGTGACCGGCGCTCCGCATCCTTTCGTAGCCGATTTTGATGGAAACGGAATCAGCAATATAAAGGATATACTGGAAGGCGAACCCTACGAAAGTCCAATGAGACCCTGGGGGGGCATCGAGCAACTGACATGGAGCCCTGCGGGAGATAAAGTGGCATACACCTGCCGCAAAAAGACCGGGTTGGCTTATGCTGTCTCTACCAATTCGGACATATACATCTATGATCTTGCCACCAAGAAAACAGAGAATATCACCGAAGAGAACAAAGGTTACGATACCAACCCGCAATATTCTCCCGACGGCAAATATATTGCCTGGCAAAGCATGGAGCGCGACGGATATGAAGCCGACCTGAACCGCCTCTTCATCATGAACCTGGAAACAGGTGAGAAGCGTTTTGTCAGCAAGGCATTCGATTCGAATGTGGATGCATTCCTTTGGAACAAAGACTCCAAGAGTATTTATTTCATCGGTGTATGGCATGGTGAAACGCAAATTTACAACGTCGACCTAGCAGCCGATGATAAAGTGACGCAACTGACGGACGGTATGTATGATTATGCTTCACTTGCTCTTGCAGGTGACAAGATTATCTCTGCACGCCATTCCATGAGTATGGGTGATGAGATTTATGCCGTAGCAGCCACCCGTAGCGGTGACGCATTTGCCGAGGTGAAACAACTGACCTTCGAAAACAAGCAGATTTATGACCAGCTGGAAATGGGTAAAGTAGAAGCCCGCTGGATGAAGACTACGGATGGCAAACAGATGCTGACGTGGGTAATCTATCCCCCACAATTCGACCCCAACAAGAAATATCCGACGTTGCTATTCTGTGAGGGCGGGCCTCAAAGTCCCGTCAGCCAATTCTGGAGCTATCGCTGGAACTTCCAGATTATGGCGGCAAACGATTATATTATCGTAGCCCCCAACCGCCGCGGCTTGCCGGGCTTCGGCGTGGAATGGAACGAGGCAATCAGTGGAGATTACGGTGGTCAGTGCATGAAGGATTACTTCACAGCGATTGATGAAATGGCGAAAGAGCCGTTTGTAGACAATGACCGCCTCGGTTGCGTAGGTGCCAGCTTTGGCGGCTTCTCAGTTTACTGGCTTGCCGGACACCACGACAAACGCTTCAAGGCGTTCATCGCCCATGATGGTATCTTCAATATGGAAATGCAGTATCTGGAAACAGAAGAGAAGTGGTTTGCCAACTGGGATATGGGGGGCGCATACTGGGAGAAACAGAATCCGGTGGCACAACGCACATTTGCCAACTCTCCGCACTTGTTCGTAGATAAATGGGATACCCCCATTCTCTGCATCCACGGTGAGAAAGACTACCGCATCTTAGCCAACCAGGCTATGGCAGCGTTCGATGCCGCAGTGATGCGTGGAGTTCCTGCCGAGCTGCTTATTTATCCGGATGAAAATCACTGGGTATTGAAACCTCAGAATGGTATCCTGTGGCAGCGCACATTCTTTGAATGGCTGGACAAATGGCTGAAAAAATAATTTCTTTTTTACCTCCATTATGAAGAGGGAGTTATGCCAAAATGTATTTTGACATAACTCCCTCTTCTTCATTCTCCCCTCCCCACAGCTCCTTCTCACCCCGATTTAGGACAAGGTAGGACAAGCTGAATGATAAAACAAGCCTTTCAATTCTTCACATAAACGCTCTTTCACCTCACTAAGCGACACTTCCCGTTTCAGCTCCTGTTGCAGTGAAGTCACTCCTTTATCCACAAACCCGCAGGGATTGATATAGCTGAAATACCTCAAATCGGTATTCACATTCAGCGCCAACCCGTGCATGGTGACGAAGTGACTGCTTCGCACACCGATGGCACATATCTTACGGGCGCGCTGTGTATCACCTTCCAGCCAGACACCTGTAGCTTTCTCCAGGCGACCGGCAACGATACCATAAGAGGTGCAAACGCGGATTACGGCCTCTTCAAGCAAGTGCACATACTCTTTCAACCCCAAAGAAAACTCTTCAAGATTCAGGATAGGATAACAAACCAACTGTCCCGGACCATGATAGGTAATATCCCCACCCCGATCTATGTGATAGAGCGTAGCCCCTATCCTTTGAAGTTGTTCCTCACCCAGCAACATATTTCCTTCTTTACCGCTGCGGCCTAAAGTATAGACATGCGGATGTTCACACAAAATGATGTGATTCTCATACTCCTGTCCCGCTTGCTTGGCACGGATAAGAGAATCAAAACATTCCGTTTGCCGGGTCCATGCCTCGGCATACGGGATAATATTCCAATCTGTTATATTCAGTTTCATGCCGGCAAAGTTAAGATTTTAGGGATAAAATCGTATATTTGCCGACAGCAAAATGAATAAAGATGAAACATAACTTCCCACAAGTAGATTTGCCGGTCGAAATGCTGGCATGGACGGATGTCACAGAAGATATTCTGAACCTCTATCGCCAGTCATGCCGATTGAAGGCTTGTATATTTGCACTTTGCACAGAAGGGACGATCACTGCATCCATCAACCTGATGGAATACGAAATCAAAAAAAACGATCTGATCATTCTGATGCCGGGTACTATTATACAGCTTAATGAGCAAAAAGAAAAGGTACGGCTTTGCTTTGTAGGTTTCTCTTCTCATTGCGTCAATGGCATCAATCTGCTGCAGGCTACTATGGGTTCGTTCTCCAAGATATGGGAAAATCCGATTGTCAGCGTCAGCGATCTGGTGGCCTCCTACTTCGTCGATTACTTTGCACTGCTGACACGCATATCCATTTCCCACCCCACCGCTACCAGTACTGCAATGGCACAAAGTTCACTCCACAGCATTCTGCTCGGAATAAACACTCTCTATGCCCGCCGTCCGCAAAGCATTCTTGCCAAAAGCCGCAAAGAGGAAATTTGCCAAAAGTTTGTGCAACTGGTTATTGAGAATTATATGACCGAACGGCGTGCGCAATTCTATGCCGACAAACTGGGAATTTCGTTGCAGCACCTCAGCACCACCGTAAAGCAAGTGACAGGAAGGAATGTGCTCGACATCATTTCGCATGTAGTCATCATCGATATCAAAGCACGGTTGAAGTCAACAGACATGACTATCCAGGAGATAGCCTATTCGCTGAACTTCCCCAGTGCCTCTTTCTTCGGAAAGTACTTCAAGAGGCACATGGGGATGAGTCCGCTGGAATATAGAAACTCTTAATTCACTCAATTTCTCAACCGGAGGCTATTCAGTACCACCGATACGCTGGAGAATGCCATGGCAGCACTTGCCAACATAGGATTCAGCAACAGTCCGTTAATGGGATAAAGCAACCCGGCAGCGATAGGAATGCCTATCAGGTTATAGATAAATGCCCAGAACAGATTCTGATGAATCAGCCGCACCGTTTGACGGGAAAGGTTGAATGCTTTCGGCAACAGCAGCAAATCTGAGGTCATAAGAGTGACCATCGCCACATCCATCGCAATGTCCGTTCCTTTGCCCATGGCGATGCTGACGTCGGCACAAGCCAAAGCCTGCGAATCGTTGATGCCATCACCTACCATAGCAACCGTCTTTCCCTGAAGCTGCAACTGGCGGACAAACTCTTCTTTATCGTCCGGCAAGGCATCGGCAATATACTGAATATTGCCCAAGCGTGCGGCAACAGCAGAAGCGGTACGTTCACCATCTCCGGTCAACATGCAGACCTCAATATCCTGATTGCGAAGTTCCTTGACAGCCTCAACAGAAGTCGCCTTTATCTGATCCTTGATGGCGACAATTGCCAGAAGTTCGCTCTCACGCCCAAAGTAGACGATACTACAGCCGTCAGACTCGTATTGAGCCAACATTTCGCCCAACACATCGGTAAGACCGGCGTGATAATCCTTCAAGAGTTTATGGCTGCCTGCCCAATACTCAGTATGCTGATAAGATACTTTGATGCCTTTACCGGTGATGCTCTGAAAGCCATCCAAAGTTGCGGGAACGATATGTTCTTCTTCCTGCAAAGCATTGACAATGGCAGCGGCCAACGGATGCTCTGATTTAAGTTCGGCTGCCAAAAACACATCTTTATAATGCTCTTCCTGAGGCTGCGCCCAAAGCCAGCCGGTCACGGTGGGATGGCCTTCGGTCAGTGTACCTGTCTTATCCAGCACAACGAAATTCACCTTCCGCATCTGTTCCAGAGCAACAGCATCTTTTATCAGGATATGGTGATCGGCAGCCTTACCGATGCCTACCATTAAAGCCGTAGGAGTAGCCAGCCCCAAAGCACAGGGACAGGCAATCACCAACACGGAAACTGCCGACAACATCGCATGAGAAAGCATATCCACACCGCCAAAGAACATCCAGATAAAAAATGTCAGGACGGACAAGCCTAACACAACAGGTACAAAGATACCTGTAACCTTGTCTACAATACGTTGCACGGGAGCCTTGCTGCCCTGTGCTTCCTGCACCATACGGATGATACGTGCCAGCACCGTCTCCCCGCCTACTTTCTCGGCACGGATGATGAATGAGCCTTTCTGGTTGATTGTACCCGCCAGCACGTGTGAACCGACTTTCTTTTCTACCGGAATAGGTTCGCCGCTAATCATACTTTCATCCACATAAGAGTCACCTTCAGTCAGGAAACCGTCTACGGGGATTTGCTCACCGGGGCGGACGCTGACAAGGTCGTTTATGGTCAGTTGTTCCAAAGGAATGTCCTGTTCTTTACCATCGCGCAGCACACGGGCTATCTTAGGCTGAAGCCCCATCAATTTGCGGATGGCGGTGGAAGTATTTCCTTTGGCACGCTCTTCCATCAGTTTGCCTGTCAGAACAAAGGCGATGATGACAACGGCGGCTTCGTAATAGACATGAGGTTCCAGTCCACGGCTATACCAAAAGTCGGGAAAGAAAGTATTAAAGACGCTGAACAGGAAAGCGATGGAGGTACTTAGTGCAACCAGCGTATCCATATTGCTGCGTCCCAGGCGTGCTTGTTTCCAGGCACCGGTATAGAACGGCGTACCGAACAATACCAATACGGGGATAGCGAGCACCATCTGTATCTCATTGGAGTAAGGCATATGCATGAAGACCATGGAAAGCAACAGCAAGGGAACGGC
The DNA here is from genome assembly GCA_905215555.1 of uncultured bacterium. Lineage (GTDB taxonomy): Bacteria > Bacteroidota > Bacteroidia > Bacteroidales > Bacteroidaceae > Bacteroides. The sequence goes on along the minus strand of CAJMQU010000063.1, from coordinate 13,111 downwards.
AAATATCCACGCTCCTATCACACGTGCTTTCAGGCGGCGATAGCGTTTGTATTGTTCTTCCTCCCGGCGTTCTTCGGCATGCTCTTCCTCAATGATGAGGTCGTAGCCCGCAGCCAGCACGGCAGCACGGATTTCTCCGGGTGTCAGCTTATCCGTCTCATAGGAGACAGACAAAGTATTGGAAGCAAAATTAACCGAAGCATCTGTAACACCTACCAACTTGCGAACTGTCTTTTCTACATTATTGGCGCATCCTGCACAGTGCATATTCAGTACAGGAAACGTCTGTTTTTTTATATTACCCATATATATATTGTTTTTGATTCAATTGCATTCGAAGGCGTGATGAGAGTTCACTGTCATACGCCTTCCCCCAATCCTAACAAACAATCTCTACAGGCCATTTGTTCAACTACTTCTTGTCCTCTTGCTTCGTCTCCTTCACGAATTCAGCTTCATAGTTGAACTTTTTGAAACCTGCTTTCAGCTTGTCCACATTTGTCTTTTCGGCATCGTATGTGATGGAAACTGTTTTGGTTTTCAAGTCTGTAGAGAATTCTTTCACTCCTTTCTCGAATTTAATGTTGTTCTTCACTTTCTTTTCGCAATTCTCACAGTGCATCTGCGAAACTTTGAAAACAGCGGTACGGATATCTTTTGCCATCACTGCTGTTACACTCAATAAAGCTACTACGAGAGCAGCCATCATTCTTCTTGTTTTCATGTTAATACCTCCTTGGTTATTGGGTTAATAATGGCTTCTCTTCAAACCTCACCTGTTAGGGAGGCGAGGTTTGAAGAGAGGCTCCTGTTTTTCAATTTCTTGCCAAGTTAAATCTCAGCCCGATGTACGCTTTCGCTCCATGCATCGGCCCCCACACCATCGTGGCGTCAAAGTTCTCTCCCCACGGATTGGAAGCGTCGATTATCGGATTTTTCTGTTTAAAGTTCGTCAGATTTTCCCCACCTACATAGATGGACCAGCGACGGAAATAGCGTGTCACCTGCGCACTCAGTTGCTGGAAACTGCCATATCGGTGTTCCCACGAAGGAGTACCGTCCGCCAGCTCGTAAGGTTCGGGCATCCGTCCGCCGCCATTCAACTGCAAAGTGGCATCGAACTGCCATAAGCCCAAAGGAGTCTGATAAGAAGCAGTCAGCAAACCTTTGTACTTACCGGTAAGCGGCTTTTCCATCAGTTTGCCGTTGTAAGTAGTCTTCGCATCCGTCAGACGGTAGGCCGCCGTCAGTGTCAGGCCTTTCAGCAACGGATAGCTTGCCTCTATCTGGAACACCTGCGAATAGGAGCGTCCATCCAGATTATAGAATGCCACTTCATGCGGATTACTATCCATATCCACAACCACTTGCTTCAGGAAATCCGTATAGTAATACTCCGCATTCACATTCAGCGTCTTGCCGAAAACGGGAATGTAAGCCGATACGCTCGCCCCGTAGTTCCATGCCTCTTCCTGATCCAGATGGGAAGCAATCTTCATCTTGCGGCTGCTTGCCAGAAGATAATTGTTCTCCGCCAAAACATGCGTATTGCGGTATCCCTTGCCGGCAGACACGCGGAAATGTACATACTCATTCGGATTATACTTGACGTGTGCACGCGGTGTAACAAAGAAACCATACTCGCTGCTGTAATCTCCGCGAAGTCCCCCCATCAGCATCAACTTATCATTCAGATTGAAGGTATACTGAACGTATGCTCCCGGAACGGACTCTTTAACATACTTCTTCGTCAGCCCTTCTTCCGCCTGATTGGTCAACCGGTAATGCTGGTCGTAACCATCGTAATTGAAACTCAGTCCGGTAGAGAGACTATGTTGCTTGCTGAATTCAGTTTCGAAAAGCAACGAAGCATAAAAGTTGCTCTGGTCCACATCATACAGTTTACGCCCGTAAGCGGCATCCTGATTATGCAACGTTCCTTGCAAAATCAAGGCAAGATTCGTGTTCTTTTCCTTATCGAATATATAGGCATTCTTGGTAAACGCTTCATAACGGTTTGTCTTGATACCTATCTCATACAGGTCGTGAACCGGAGTTTGACCGTGTGCAATCTGCCCGCTGTTGCGCGTTTCCTGCAAAACCTTGACGCCAGCCTGAAATACATAATTATCTCCCATATACGCCCAGCGGTTCCAGAAGTTATACTGTTCCACACGCGGAATGTCAACAAAACCATCGTCATTAGAATCGTGAGATTTCGTCTCATTCTCGTAGTGAGCCAGCAACGAGGTGCTCCATCGTTTCGACAACTTCACCGTAGCATCCGCATTCACTTCATAGCGGTTTGTGCTGCTGGCAAAGAGATTTGCCGACACCCAGTCCGCTTCCGGCAACTGCGGTTTCTTGAACTCGACATTGATTTGTCCGGTTATGGACTCATACCCGTTCTTTACAGACGAGCTCCCCTTGCTGACCTGTATGCTCTGCATCCACGGTCCCGGCACATAGCCCAGTCCGTAAGGAGCGGCAGCCCCCCGAAAATTCGGAATGTTTTCAGTCATCATCTGCACATATGTGCCGGAGAGTCCCAACAGTTTAATCTGTTTGGCACCCGTGGCGGCATCCGAGTAACTGACATCAACGGAAGGATTCGTAACGAAGCTCTCTCCCAGATTACAGCAAGCTGCGCGCGTCAGTTCGGCACTGCTAATCATATCTTCGTTCATCACACTGGTACGCAGTTTCATCGTACCTAGTTTACGAGTCACGATATTCACTTCATTCAACTCCACTCCTTCATGAAGCACCACATCGAGGTGCTGATTCACTTTATCCACATGTATCGTATCGTTCTCAAAACCGATAAAACTAACTACGAGCATATGGCTGCGGGCAGGCTTATGAATGGAGAAGTTACCATCCTGATTGGTGGTCACTCCATCGGTGGTATTCATCCAAAAAACGTTGGCTCCCGGAACAGGTTCTCCGGCAGCGTCTTTTACGACACCCGTTACTTGCGCTTGTATAAACTGAAAAGTGAAGAGAAAAAACAATAAAAATATATGTTTCATATATCTGAATTCATTAATTAAGGGTACAAAAATAGGATATATACTTGTGCAACAAGGTTGCAAGAATATCCCGACTATCCAATCAGAAAGAGACCCGGCAAAGAGAACTTCCGTTTCGTCCGTACATTCTCCGTACTTTTAGATACGGACAAACCACGGACCGGACAGGACTCAAATATACCTTTGGATAAAACCGGGCAAAAAAGGAAACACTTCCTGCACACCCATCGATTTCAAATAATAAGAACAGAATATAAAGCCAGATACAGCCTCGAACTGTCTGGGTGAGGAGGTGAGACATACGACACCTCTTTCCACTCGCACGCAGGCAGGGAGTATTGGAAATCCGGCAATGCCTCGCAGAAAAGCTGAATGACAGGTACGCTGATAACAGGACTTTCGCACGAATATTTCACCAAATCTACCTTATAAAAAGTAGCCGTACAGCCTTCGTCTTTGCAAGATTTTTCCGGTTTATGAGAAGTTTTATGAGATTTGTGGCATTTGGCACAACCATTGGTGCAACATGCCTGCGCCGCCTCACAACGGGCACAACAATAATGGACAATAGAAACACCCGCCCCTGCATAAATAACCGTCAGGGACAGCAAAACTGCCAATATGTAACGAAGTCTCTTCATATCCGGCGTAAAGATAGGCAGATAAAAGCATTCGTGCCTATTATTTTTTCATTTTTTATATGTTCTATTCGTTAATATGTTCTATATTTGTCGATAGCGAATTGAAAGAGAAATGTTGAATTTAACGAAGAAAGTCCAAATGAAAAAGCAATATGTCAGCCTACTTGTCATTCTACTTGCGGCAAGTGGCTTTTTATTTTCTTGCGGTAACACCGTGAACAAAAGCGCTGGAGCGCTGGAGTTCGACAGCATACAGGTAAATGAAGTCGGCCACCTTTTCGGAGACACCGCAAAGCCCGGCTGTAATATCATTATCAACTTTGCATACGCCAGCAAGTCGACTGATGAAAAGCTGAAAGATAGCCTGAACACCTACTTCCTCTCTGCATGCTTCGGCGATAAATACATGACACTGAGACCAGAAGAGGCAGTGAAACTCTACAAGGAAACTTACATTAAGGATTACCTCAAAGACCTGGAACCGATGTACGCCAAGGATGAAGCGGAAAAAGAAGATTCAGCCTCCATACTTGCCTGGTATTCTTATTACAAAGGCATCGAAAGCCACGTGCAATTCTACCAAAAGCATTTGCTGGTTTACCGCATCGACTATAACGAGTTCACCGGAGGCGCACACGGCATCTATATGTCCACCTTCCTCAACATGGATTTGCGCACGTTGAGTCCGGTACGTCTGGACGATATCTTCGTAGGTGAATATGAAGAAGCGCTCACCGACTTATTGTGGAACCAGCTTATGGCAGACAACAAAGCCACCACCCGCCAGGAAGTAGAAGAGATGGGCTACACAAGCACCGGAGATCTGGAACCGACCGAAAACTTCTACCTCAGCGACAAAGGCATCACTTTCTATTATAATATCTACGAAATCGCTCCCTACGTGATGGGACCGGTAGAAATCACCTTACCATATGAAATCATGTCACACTTGCTGAGCGATGAAAAGGATCTGTTAAATATGAATCATTAAATATTAATTCTATGCAGATTCACGATCTCGCCCCGCAAATTAATCATTAATAGTTAATATCTGAATAAATGGAAATCATTCTGAAGTACTTCCCGGACCTCACAGAGGCGCAGAAACAGCAATTTGCAGCCCTCTATGACCTCTATACGGACTGGAATTCAAAAATAAACGTTATATCCCGTAAAGACATTGAAAACCTGTACGAACACCACGTACTCCATTCATTGGGCATAGCCAAAATCATCAACTTCAGACCCGGCACGCGCATTATGGACCTGGGCACAGGCGGCGGTTTCCCGGGTATCCCCCTCGCCATCCTGTTTCCCGAAACGAAGTTCCACCTCGTGGACAGCATAGGCAAAAAAGTACGTGTAGCCACGGAAGTAGCAAACAGCATAGGTCTGAAAAACGTCACTTTCCGCCACGCACGGGCTGAAGAAGAGAAACAATTATTCGATTTTGTCGTAAGCCGTGCCGTTATGCCACTTGCAGACTTGCTGAAAATCATCCGCAAAAACATTGCGTCCGAACAGCATAATGCCTTGCCCAACGGATTGATTTGCCTGAAAGGCGGTGAGTTGGCAAACGAAGCCATGCCCTTCAAGCACAAAACCACAATGTACGACCTGAAAGATTACTTCACTGAAGAATTTTTCGAAACCAAAAAAGTGGTCTACGTGGCACCCTGACAGCAAAAGTAATGACTAACATATACCTATCATGAAAATAAAAAGGTTTGAATTTAATATGTTCCCCGTGAACTGTTATGTTCTGTGGGACGACACCCTTGAAGCTGCCGTGATAGATCCTGGCTGCTTCTATGAGGAGGAAAGACAAGCGTTAAAGAATTTCATTATAAAAAATGAACTGAACGTGAAGCACCTCCTCAACACACATCTGCATCTGGACCACATCTTCGGAAATGCTTTTATGGTCAAGGAATTCGGGTTACCGATAGAAGCCAACAAGGCGGATGAATTCTGGATTGACGAAGCTCCGAAACAAAGCCGTATGTTCGGTTTCCAATGGAACGAAATACCGGCGCCGATAGGTCACTATCTGCACGATGGAGACATCATCACCTTTGGGAACACGACACTTGAAGCCATTCACGTGCCGGGGCACTCACCGGGAAGCCTCGTTTATTATTCTGCCGAAGACCACTGCATGTTCTCCGGCGACGTACTTTTCCAGGGCAGCATCGGACGTGCCGACCTCACCGGCGGTAATTTCGATGAACTGAAAGAGCATATTTGCAGCCGCCTGTTCATACTGCCCAATGACACAATTGTCTATCCGGGACATGGCGCACCGACCACTATCGGCATTGAAAAGGCAGAAAACCCATTCTTCAGATAAACTTTAAAACAGATATTACCATGAAAAGCGACCTATTGGCTTGCCGCCACATCGGCATCAGCGAGAAAGATGAAGAAAAGATGCTCCGTAAAATCGGAGTCAGCAGTCTGGATGAACTGATAGACAAAACCATCCCTGCAAACATTCGTCTGAAAGAACCGTTGGCGTTACCCGAACCTATGACAGAATATGAGTTCGGACAACACATCACTCGACTGGCTTGCAAAAATAAACTTTACACTACGTACATCGGTCTCGGCTGGTACAACACCATCACCCCCGCCGTTATCCAACGAAACGTATTCGAGAATCCGGTGTGGTATACCTCGTATACCCCCTATCAGACAGAAGTTTCGCAAGGACGCCTCGAAGCCTTGATGAACTTCCAGACGGCTGTCTGCGACCTGACGGGTATGCCCCTTGCCAACTGCTCTCTGCTGGACGAAGCTACGGCCGCTGCCGAAGCCGTCAGCATGATGTATGCCCTGCGTCCGCGCGATAAGCAAAAGTCCGGTGCAAACGTTGTGTTTGTGGACGAAAAGATTTTCCCCCAGACATTGGCAGTGATGACTACGCGTGCCATTCCGCAAGGCATCCAGATACGCACAGGAAAATATTCCGAAATGGAAATCACTCCGGATATCTTCGCCTGCGTACTGCAATACCCCAACGCAAGCGGAAACGTGGAAGACTACCGTAGTTTTGTGGAGAAAGCGCACTCAGCCAACTGCAAAGTAGCTGTCGCCGCCGATATCCTGAGCCTTGCCCTGCTCACTCCTCCGGGAGAATGGGGAGCGGACATCGTATTCGGAACCACCCAGCGCCTCGGCACGCCGATGTTCTACGGTGGTCCGTCCGCCGGATACTTCGCCACACGCGATGAGTACAAAAGGAATATGCCGGGACGCATCATCGGCTGGTCAAAAGATAAATACGGAAAATTGTGTTATCGCATGGCACTGCAAACCCGCGAACAGCACATCAAACGTGAGAAAGCAACTTCAAACATATGTACCGCACAAGCCCTGTTAGCTACCATGGCAGGATTCTATGCCGTATATCACGGCCCGGAAGGTATCCGTGCCATTGCAGAGCGCATCCACAGCATTGCCGCATATCTGGAGAAGACCATCAATAAACTGGGATACAAACAAGTGAATGCCCAGTACTTCGATACCCTGCGTTTCGCATTGCCCGATACGATTTCGGCACAACAGATACGCACCATTGCTTTGAGTAAAGAGGTCAACCTGCGCTATTTCCACAATGGAGATGTAGGCATGAGCATCGACGAAACAACAGATGTATCTGCCGCCAACGTCCTGCTTTCCATCTTTGCCATTGCAGCCGGCAAGGACTGGACCAAGGCGGAAGATATCCCCATAAACAATACTATCAGCAAGAGTCTGAAACGTCAAAGTGCCTATCTGACACACGAGGTATTCAATAAATATCATACGGAAACGGAAATGATGCGTTATATCAAGCGCCTCGACCGTATGGATATCTCCCTCGCCCACTCCATGATTTCCCTCGGTTCCTGCACCATGAAGCTGAACGCTGCGGCAGAAATGCTGCCTCTCAGCCGTCCGGAATTCATGTGTATGCATCCGCTTGTCCCTGAGGACCAAGCGGAAGGTTATCGTGAATTGATAAGCAACCTCAGCGAAGAACTGAAAATCATTACAGGCTTCGCCGGTGTCAGCCTTCAACCAAACTCCGGTGCAGCAGGTGAATATACAGGACTACGCGTCATCCGCGCTTATCTGGAAAACATCGGCCAGGGACACCGCAACAAAGTGTTGATTCCTGCTTCTGCACACGGCACGAATCCGGCATCCGCCATCCAGGCAGGTTTCACTACCGTGACTTGCACCTGCGACGACCAGGGTAATGTGGATATGGACGACCTGCGTGCCAAGGCGGAAGAAAACAAAGACGACCTTGCCGCACTGATGATCACTTATCCTTCCACGCACGGTATCTTTGAGACGGAAATCGTAGAAATCTGCCGCATCATCCATGATTGCGGTGCACAGGTATATATGGACGGCGCTAACATGAATGCCCAAGTTGGTTTGACGAACCCCGGATTTATTGGTGCGGACGTTTGCCACTTGAACTTGCATAAGACATTCGCTTCGCCTCATGGCGGTGGCGGTCCGGGGGTAGGTCCTATCTGCGTTGCAGAACATCTGGTTCCGTACCTGCCGGGACATCCGTTGTTCGGCAATCCTGCCAATACAGTGTCTGCCGCTCCGTTCGGTAGCGCGGGTATTCTGCCTATCACTTACGGATATATCCGCATGATGGGTACGGAGGGATTGACGCGTGCCACCAAAACAGCTATCCTCAGCGCCAACTATCTGGCTGCCTGTCTGAAAGATACATATGGCATCGTATATCGTGGCGCCACAGGTTTTGTCGGTCACGAAATGATATTGGAATGCCGCAAGGTACACGAAGAGACGGGCATCAGCGAAAACGACATTGCCAAACGACTGATGGACTATGGTTATCATGCTCCCACCCTCTCCTTCCCCGTTCATGGCACGCTCATGATAGAACCTACGGAAAGCGAAAGCCTTGCCGAACTGGATAACTTCGTGAACGTGATGCTGACCATCTGGGAGGAAATCCGGGAAGTGAAAGAAGGAAAAGCGGATAAGGAAGACAATGTTCTGATAAATGCCCCGCATCCCGAATATGAGGTAGTTGCCAGCAACTGGGAACACAGCTATACAAGGGAAAAGGCGGCTTATCCGATAGAAAGTGTGCGCGAAAACAAGTTCTGGATAAATGTGGCACGTGTGGATAACACGCTGGGCGACCGTAAGTTGCTGCCGACGTGCTACGGATGTTTTGAATAACAATCATTTTGTGTATGCGGGCGAATATTCTATTCGCCCGCATATATATTACATAACAAAACACTCCTAAATAAAATAATCCATGAAATATTTACCTGCAATATTACTATTGCCGATATTATAAAGGTAACGAAGCCAGAAAAATGTTGGGAAGTATAAACATCGCATTTTTATAAATGAGCATCACCCGGAAAAAGAAACAGAACGGACTTTTCTACACAAAAGCCGAAGAGAGAATAAATACCCTCTCGCATGCCGCAGGCATCCTGATGGGGGTTGTTGTCAGCACGATATTTCTCATAAAAAGTTATCAGAGTGGAAACTTCTGGGCTGTATTCGGCATCTGGCTCTACCTCTTCGGCATGCTCGGCTCTTATGTCGCCTCTACCCTCTACCATGCGTTGAAATACCACAATCCCCGGAAGAAACGGTTGCGGAATTGGGACCATGCAGCTATCTATTGGCACATTGCGGGCAGTTACTCGCCCGTTACGTTGATAGCACTACGGAATGAAGGTGCCTGGGGATGGGGATTATTCGGTTTTGTCTGGTTATGTGCTATTATCGGCACCATCGTGAGTTTCCGCAAAATGGAGGAACATAGCAATGTGGAAACAATCTGCTTCATCGTTATGGGGCTGTCCGTACTGGTTGCCTTCAAGCCGCTATATGCCGTTGCCGCAGGAACGTGCTACTGGATGATCGGTGAAGGCATCTGCTATATCACCGGAGCAGTGTTTTACTCTTTCCGGCAGCGCTATATGCATTCCGTATTTCACTTCTTTGTACTGGGAGGTTCGGCATGCCACATGATGGCGGTATGGCTGATTTTATAAGTTACATACATGCCCAACCGAACTTACACACAAGTTCCGTCAATAAACTACGGTCTTTTATTGATAAATTGATAACTACATTCTTGCGTACATCATCTCCTGACAAGATATATCCATCGGCAGGCAACTTATCCTCGGACAGAATTTTTTCTCCGGATAAAGTCTTCTAAATCCTCCAAACGCTGTGCTGAGATACGAATTCCCGTATAGCGACAAGCAGGCTCGTCGTCATATAATAAGAAAAGTCCAAACAAGAACTTGGAATTTTCCACCTGTAGGGAACGGACATTAATATGGGAGATAACGGGGTTGAAAAGAGCCACACCATTCAGCAGAAAGGGTGTAGCCCCTATCGGATACAAGGTTATTTTCACCCAAAATATAGGGAACAAGGAACGTTCAGTATCACTTAATAACCGTCACAGTGCCTTCCGCCAGTTTCTTTTCCTTCACCGGAGCGGCAGCGGCATAACCTAAAGCGGCACAACCATATACGCGGTGATTTTCGGGGATGCCCAGCTTCGTAAGGAAAGCACGCACATCAGGATCATCACAAGTTTGTCCCAACTGGTTTATCCAGCAGGAACCGATGCCGAGAGACTTTGCTGCAAGGAAAATATTCTGCATGGCACAGGCGCAATCCATGCTTGCCCACCACTGTGTCGGTTCGTTGGAAACGATGATAAGTGTAGGAGCATGATAATAACAACAATACGTCTGGCTATGTCCGCGTTCCTGCAAACGGGGTTCATCGCTCTTGGCAAAAGCCCCTTTAATCTTCTCGTTCAGTTCCTCAAGCACAGAGGTATTCTGAACAGCGGTGAAATGCCATGTCTGGAAATTCATGCCACTGGGAGCATAGGTTGCCGCTTCCAGAATAGCAGTCAAATCTTCCTGCGAAATCTGTTGTTCCGTATAGGCGCGCACGCTGCGGCGCGACTTGATGGTCTTTAGAATCTCATTCATACTCATTATTTTTTTGTCAACCCAATCTTCACATTCAGTCTGAAATAATACACACCGTTCTCTTTTTCAAGGAAACCGTACTTATCCTTATCTACCGAGCCTTTCTCAAAACGAGAGTTCTGATATAAGAAGTCGGCAAACACCTGGCGTTCTGATTTATGATAGCAAAGCACCTCACCTTCCGCATTTACCAGTAAAATACCTTCTACGGCAGATTCCGTACCAGTATAAATCTTTGCCGGACGCATGCCCAGAGCAAGTGCCAGCAAAAACTGTTTCATCTTAAACTCATAAAAACCATGTTTGTTTATCAGCTCATCCTTTATCTTCAGAGGATTTATCTCTTTGATACGCTCAGTCAGTTCACTGACACGGGAAATACCGTCGAGATGCATCATACGCACCATCTCAGCCAGCATACGGGGGAAATGCAAATCAATCATCAGCAGGTTGCAACGGAACACGCGGTCTGCCACATCCGAGTATTTCAGCACTCCGCCCAGACGCTCAATCATCAGCATACGCTCTGTCACCTCGGTCGGAGACTCCGGCAAAGCATTTATCTTGTTCACCGTAGGCGTAGCAAACTTAATACCCGACTGTTCCAACTTCAGGTTTGCCGTACGCCCGCCATCCAATAAGGGGTTCATTGCACTGAGCCGGCAACGCACGTTAAATCCCGTCAACGGTGCTTCAGCATGCCAGAAGGCCACTGAAAAATCCGTACGGTCTTCTGTCTTCGCCTCCAGATCATAAATATTGATAGCATCCAGAAATCCTTCCAGGCCTTCGGGAACTTCAATCATATCGGAGCCGGCAGTTGTTTTCAGCAATTCAAGTATCAACTCTGCCGCCCCGTCAAAATCTTCACGGAGAATGCTCTGCTCTTCTTTACCGGCAACAGTAAAAGTGCCGTCTTTCTCCAACGTGCCACTGACAATGCGGATATTTTCCCGCTCTATATAATAACGGCGCGTACCGTCATGTTCTTCTCTTTGTATCAGCGCAACGGGCCAACATTTCACCTCATCCTTCCGGACTTGCGGTGTGCCCAATGAAACCTTTCCGTCTGCCAACAGGCGAAAGAATGTGTAGAGTTCGCCCAACTCACGCTTTGTTGCTTCGAATGCCATATATCTATATTTTTTATAAGTGCGCACAAAGATAAGGAAATCCATACAAAAAAAGTGAATGGATAAACTATTTCCATACGCGAACGTTTTATTTGAAACGTTGAACATTCAAAAAACCGATGATATGGAAAAAGAAGAAAATACGGTAGCCATCACGGCTACACCCAACGGGCCTTTCATTGTAGAAGGTAAATTCAAATTAGTAGACAGGGAAGGAAAAGCAGAAGTACGGACAGGAAGAATCGCCCTATGCCGCTGCGGACGTTCCTATAAACAGCCCTTCTGCGATGGAACGCACAGAAAAATCCACTATAACGATTTATCTCTGAAATAGACGTACCGGAGAAATTTTCCGGGGAGCTGAGACATTACGCATCCTCTTCGAAGCGCAATGTCTCTACTTTTTCCAAACGCGCCCTCAACTTCGGCATCATCGACTTACGGATGCGAAGTGCCATGCGGCAATCCATATCATAGGACTGTTCCAGCATTTCCGGTTCCTCCTCTTTGACAATGCGCATCACGTCATTCATAAAAGGATATTCAAACAGGAAGGTCACCGTCTCATCTACCGTTTTTTCTATAATCTCAGCAGCGGCTATCGCTTCAGCGGCGGCGGCTTTATAAGCGACAATCAGTCCGCTCGTCCCCAACTTGATGCCCCCAAAGTAGCGTACAACGATAATCAGTATATCCGTCAATTCGTTGGAATTAATCTGTCCCAGTATCGGTTTTCCTGCCGTACCTGAAGGTTCTCCGTTATCATTGGCACGGAAATCCTTACGCTCGGCTCCCAGCATATAGGCGTAGCAGACGTGGCGGGCATCGTAATATTTCTTCTGATAAGTTTCCAGATGCGATTTTACCTCATCGACAGTACGCACAGGCAAAGCGATAGCAATGAATTTGCTACGCTTCTCAGTATAAATCCCTTCAGCAGGGGCGTTTATGGTTTTGTAGGTATCTTCACTCATGCTGCAAAGATACTATTTTTGTTTTAGTTGCAATTTAATCTCACATAAGTTCATTTAAAGTTCAGGTATAAAAAATAGTTTTTAGCAAAATATTTTCAGAATATCAGTTTTCTTCTGAAGCACGAATTAAAATCGGTCTACAGTGTAGACCAAATTCATCCTTTCATTCTTGTCTGCTATCTTCTCCTGTCTTCGTAACAGTCTTATGTCCAATCAGTAATATTTTTTCCATTTTATTCCTCTCTTCTAAAATTTTTCCGTAAATCTGTATAAGGAATATAGCTATTTGATATTAAACAAGTTAGAAGG
>CAJMQU010000062.1 GCA_905215555.1 uncultured bacterium | reverse complement strand
GCTGCACAAGGAAGTTTCTGTAGAAATTCCTTTCGAAGTAGTTGCTGAAGAAGCTTAATTGAATACTTCATATATAGAGAAAGGCCCGGTTTCCGAGAGGAAGCCGGGCTTTTTTTATTTTTGACAAGCATTATACCGGATGTGATAAGTATGTTAACTTGGTAGTGCTTAAAAAATAACTTGGTACATATAAATGAGCATTTGTCTCAAAACTAAATTATTTTTCTCCTATTGGGAAAGAAATCTCCTACTGGAAAAAAATAGAATGCCCATTATGCCACTTTGTTTTTTTAACGTCACCTAATACTCCTTGTCTATTCTTTTGATGGTTTCGTCAATTAATTTCAGGTGATGGCTGTACGTAAGCCGCGGATCATCATGTATATAGGAGATTTGCCGTATGGCAGCAAGGCCTTCCGGAAGGTTAAAAACAAAATTCCAGGTTTCCCTCAGCGTCGTCTTATCTTTATTAGAGAATTCCTGAAAATCTTGTCGATCGGTAAGTTTGGCTGTCATATTTTCTTTTGTTTTGGAAAAGCCTTCATAAAACTTATGTGAATTTTTAATAACGGCATACGCCTGAATGATTTGAACAACAAGCTCTTTGCTTTCAATATTTTGCATTAGAGAAGATGCACTGAGCATTTCCATAGCGTCGGTAAGAGGAAGAAAGTCGCTTGATTGGGAAAGAAAATAGTTGTAATAGTTTAAAGAATCTGAGGATGCCTCATTTATTCTGTCCTTATATTGAAGTAGATAGCGTGCTCCTTGTTTGTTGAATATCTCTAACTCCCTCATATCCTCTATTATTTCTTTGTTGATGAGCAATTCGCTTTTCACCAATTGTAAAGCTTGTGTAACCTCTTTCTTTTTATTGTGTTCTTGGATCATATCACTGCCTATGAAAGTGATAATGATGCCTAACACTACTGCTGTAAAATTGCAGATAAAATCTCCTAACCGTCTGGTTGTGGTAGGGGATGTGATAATCTCTTTTAATTTCTTTTTCATTTGTTCTTTCAGCTGTTGGTTTATTCGCATTCTTTTTCGATAGCTTCGATTGTTTTATCGATTTCTTCTACACAGGCGAAATAAATTCGTGCTTTTTGTATATTGGGGATTGCTTGAAGGAGTTGTAAACCTTCCGGTAGGATAAATAGAAGATGAAGTTGTAGCCCTAAGTCTTTTACGATATCTTCGGTTTTTTCTCTTAGCCTCGTCAGGTTGTATGCATAAGACTTTACTTTGGGATTATCATTGAAGTCGTTTTGCACATGATCTTTTATATTACTATATGTTTCAAAAGATGTTTCAGCGGCTTTGATGGCTCCGTATGCTTTGATTATTTGCAGGGCAAGTTCTTTGTTCTGAATTTTTTGAATAAGTGCAGAAGCTTTGAGCATTTCTATGGCATCATTGGTGAATGTGAATTTGCTCCATTGAAAAAGAAGAGGGAAATATTTATTAATGGAATCCTTAGGTATTCCACTTGCATTGTCTTTATTCTCAAAAAGATAATTTGCGGCACGTTGTTCCAAAGCTACTCTGTTTCCCATAGCTTCTATTTCTTCCCTATTCAGAAGAAGCTCACTTTTCACCAGTTGCAGTGATTTCTTTATTTCCTTTTGGGTGTTGCGTTCTGTAATCCAGTCGCTTCCGGCAAAGGTGAGAATAATGCCTAATACTACTGCAATGAAATTGCGGAAGAAGTCACCCAACTTATACTCTGTCGCTAAGTACTTTAATTTGTTTGACGGTTTTATTTTCATAAGGTTATTATTTAATGTTGCAAGCAAAGATAAGAATAATTTAAAATAAATAAGAATATGAATGTAGGAAATAAGTAGTGGGAAGGATAAGGAATCAAAAGGGCATAAAAAAAAGTCTGTGCGTACTTTTGTACGTCAGACTTTCAATTCTCTCAGTGTTGTTGTTCTGAAATTATTCAGCTACAACTGCTGCGCTATCTACTGCTACAGTGTCAGCTAAGGCTGCTGCTTCAGCTGCTGCGGCTGCAGCTTCTTCTACTGCTGCGATTGAATCCTGAATACGGATAGAATCTGCTGCTGCTTTTTCAGCGTCAGCTTGTTTGTTACCACAAGATGCGAAGGATACTGCTACGATAGCTACGGCCATCAAAACTAATTTTTTCATTTTCTTTGCTTTTTAAAAACGTAATACAATCAATTGCTTTATTAAAACGCTGCAAAGGTATGTACTTTTTCGATATGTTGTTCTCCAAATACCAACTTTTTTTATGTTTTTTTTGGAGCTCAGCCCTTTTTGCAACCTTTTTGTATGTTTTACAACATACTAATCTTCTGCAATACTGTTATATAGATATCGTTTGATGCTTCTTTTGGGAGTCTTTTCAAACTCTGTCGGATAAAGCTGAATCTGGCTGACTTTCTCATAATTGGCCACGCTGCTATTCAGATTCTTCAGGTTCTCGTCCATGATGGTTTTGAGGTTTTCCGGTTGGTTCAGTCCGAGTGAGTCCAGAGCCTCATAATCAGCATAGACCAAAGCAACCAGTTTCTTATTACGTTCGATAACAAGGCTTTCCAACACGAACGGCAGATTGTTGAGACGTGCTTCTATTTCTTCGGGGAAGATGTTCTGACCGCTGGAACTTAATATCATAGTCTTGCTGCGCCCCCGAATATAGAGGTTGTTGTTATCATCCAGTTTTCCCAGGTCACCGGTACGCAGCCAGCCATCTTCGGTGAAGACTTCTTTGGTAGCTTCGGGATTTTTGTAATAGCCTGCCATTACGTTTTCGCCCCGCACTTGAATTTCACCGACTTCCGCTTCGGGGTTCTCCTTATAGATGCGTGCCTCCATAATGTCGAGTATACGCCCGGAAGAAGTAGGAACAAACTCATTCCAGGAAGCGTAGCTGATGAGTGGCGCACACTCCGTCATTCCGTAACCGATGGTGAATGGGAATTTGATGCGATGGAAGAACTCCTCCACTTCCGGATTCATGGCAGCGCCGCCGATGATGACCTCTTTGAAACGTCCGCCCAAAGCATCTATCAGTTTCTTGCGGATTTGTCCGTAGATTTGCCCGTCGAGCAGAGGGATGCTGAGTGCCCATTTCATGGTTTTCTTGTTGATGATGGGTTGAATGACATTTTTATAGATTTTCTCGATAACGAGAGGTACGGTAATTATCAGGTTGGGTTTCACCTCTTCGAAAGCTTTCATCAGAATCTTGGGAGAAGGGACTTTGCCTAGAAGGGTGACGTGAGTGCCCACAGCGGTAGCTGTAAGGAAGTCGAATGCACAGCCATAGGCATGGGCCAATGGCAAGAAAGACAGTACTTTATCTCCTTTTTTTAGCAACTCGGTGCGGATGCCGAAGGTGACGTTTCCTGCAAGGTTGTTTCCCGTCAGCATGACGCCTTTGCTGAAACCGGTGGTGCCCGAAGTATAGTTCAGCAGCATCACTTTGTCGTTAGAAAGCGTAGTATATTCCACGTCTTCCCGGCGGAATCCCTTCGGATAAGTGTCGTGCATTTCCTCATCCAAATGTTTGAGGAAGCGGTTGATTGTTTCGCCGTCGCGCTGGTGCAGGCAACGGAAGTCTGAGAGGGAGAACACGGCACGCAATCCGGCAAGCCGTTCTTCTTCCAGATGTTCCCAGATGGAGTCACTGGTGAAAAGAAACACTGATTCGGAATGATTGACGATATGGTGTACATCGTTAGGATTAAAATCTTGCAGAATGGGAACTACGATAGCGCCGTATGTGACCGTGGCCATGTAAGCGATGCACCAGCGGGAATTGTTTTTGCCTATGACGGCTATTTTGTCGCCCCGGCGCAGGCTGCAATGTTTGAACAATAAGTGCAATTTAGCTATTTCTTGCGCCACTTGTCCGTAGGTATAACTCTCATCTTCACCGTAATCGGTGTAGCAGGGAAGGTCCCAATTCTCACGGAAACTCTGCTCGTAGAGTTTGATAAAGTTCTCTTGTATCATTGCACGAAAATTGATGAATTGTGCAAAAGTAGGAAAAATCTGAGAATTATATGTAACTTTGTGGCAGAAATGTATTTAGATATGATTGATACCACTATATTTCAAGATAAGACAGCGGTTTACTATACGTTGGGGTGCAAACTGAATTTCTCTGAAACCTCTACTATCGGTAAGATTTTGCGGGAAGCGGGCGTGCGCACAGCACGCAAGGGTGAGAAGGCGGACATCTGTGTGGTGAACACTTGTTCGGTGACGGAAGTGGCGGATAAGAAATGCCGCCAGGCCATTCACCGTCTGGTGAAGCAGCATCCGGGTGCTTTTGTAGTTGTGATCGGCTGTTATGCCCAGCTGAAACCCGATGCTGTGGCAAAGATAGAAGGAGTAGATGTTGTGCTCGGTGCAGAGCAGAAGAAGGATTTGTTGCAATATCTGGGTGATTTGCAGAAACATGAATCCGCCGAAGCGCATACTTCAGCATTGAAGGATATCCACTCGTTTGCTCCGTCCTGTTCGCGTGGCGACCGCACCCGTTACTTCCTGAAGGTGCAGGACGGTTGCGATTATTTCTGTTCCTATTGCACCATTCCTTTTGCCCGTGGGCGGAGTCGTAACGGGACAGTGGCTTCCATGGTCGGGCAGGCACGTCAGGCGGCAGCCGATGGTGGCAGAGAGATAGTGCTGACAGGCGTCAATATCGGTGATTTTGGAAAGAGCACCGGCGAGACATTCTTCGACCTGGTGAAGGCGCTGGATGCGGTGGAAGGTATTGAGCGCTACCGTATCTCTTCTATAGAGCCGAACTTGCTGACTGATGAGATTATCGAATTCGTTTCCCATTCCCGCAGCTTTATGCCTCATTTTCATATTCCGTTGCAATCCGGAAGTGATGAAGTGTTGAAGCTGATGCGCCGTCGCTATGATACGGAACTTTTTGCTTCAAAAGTGCGGAAGGTGAAGGAGGTGATGCCCGATGCTTTTATTGGTGTAGACGTAATTGTGGGTACACGTGGCGAGACGGATGAGTACTTTGAACAGGCATATGAGTTTATCCGGGATCTGGATGTGACCCAGCTCCATGTGTTCAGCTATTCCGAACGTCCGGGCACTCAGGCATTGAAGATAGACCATGTGGTGACTCCCGGAGAAAAGCACCGTCGCAGTCAGCGCCTTCTGGGACTTTCGGATGAAAAGACGCGCGCGTTCTATGTCCGCCATATCGGGCAGACCATGCCCGTATTGCTGGAACGTCCCAAAGCGGGGGCGCCCATGCATGGTTTCACGGCCAATTACATCCGGGTAGAAGTTCCTCACCATGATGCGTTGGACAATCAAGTGGTATCCGTCCGCCTGGGAGATTTCAATGAAGACGGAACAGCTTTGCAGGGAACGCTCTTATTATAATGGAATAAGTATAAGAAGTATGAAATCAAGACTTATCTACTGGCTGACTTATGCGGGCATGTGGCTCCTGGCATTGCTTCCTTTCCGAGCGCTTTATATACTGTCCGACGGGCTCTGTTTTCTGATGCGCCACGTGGTGCATTATCGCCGCAGGGTAGTCCGCAGGAATCTGAAAAACTCTTTTCCCGAAAAGTCCCAAGCTGAGCTGCGTGAGATTGAACGTGAATTCTATCGCTATATCTGCGATTATATGCTGGAAGAAATCAAGATGATGCGTATGTCATTCGAAGACCTCTCCCGGCGTATGGAATATGGAAATACGGAAGAATATCTGGCCATGATTGAGAAGCACGGAGGTATAGTTGTCCTCATTCCGCACTATGCCAACTTCGAGTGGCTGACAGCGATGGGGGCTTTTATGAAGCCGGGTGATGTTCCGTTGCAGGTCTATAAGCCTTTGAAAAATAAATATCTGGATGAGATGTTCAAACTGATCCGTGCTCGTCACGGCGGTTACAATGTGCCGAAGCATTCCACCGCCCGTGAAGTCATCAAGTTGCGTCGCGACGGCAAACGGGTGGTGATAGGGTTGATTACCGACCAGTCGCCCAACCGCAGTGAGGCTCACCACTGGACCACTTTCCTGAATCAAGACACCGTGTTTATGGATGGAGGTGAGCGCATTGCCAAGATGATGAACTATCCCGTCTTCTACTGTGAACTGGAAAAACGGGGCAGGGGATACTGCAAAGCCTATTTCGACCTGCTGACCGAAAATCCTAAAGAGACTGCTGACGGAGAAATAACCGAACTTTTTGTCCGCCGCCTGGAACAAACCATTCTGCGCGAACCTGCTTATTGGTTCTGGTCGCACAAACGCTGGAAGCTGACACGCGAAAATGTGAAACAACATGGATAAGATAGCGGTCGTTATATTGAACTGGAACGGATGCGATATGCTTCGTTCTTTTCTTCCTTCCGTAGTGAGCCTTTCCGCGGTGGACGGTGCAGTGGTTTACGTGGCGGATAATGGATCTACGGATGCCTCCGTGGAGATGCTTCGTCGTGAGTTCCCTTCCGTACGTTTGATCTTGCTGAAAGAGAATCGCGGTTTTGCCGATGGTTATAATCTGGCTCTGCAAGAGGTGGAAGCTGAATATGTGGTGCTTCTCAATTCAGATGTGGAAGTAACCGGACACTGGCTGCGCCCTTTGGCTGATTATATGGATGCACATCCCGAAGTGGCAGCTTGTCAGCCCAAGATTCTCAGTTGGCGGCAAAAGGGAATGTTCGAATATGCTGGGGCAGCAGGTGGTTTTATCGACCGCTACGGTTATCCGTTTTGCCGTGGCCGGATTATGGATGCGGTGGAAGAGGACAGAGGGCAGTATGATAGCATTGTTCCTGTGTTCTGGGCCACGGGGGCAGCGTTGTTTATCCGTCTGAAAGACTATCGCGAAGCCGGCGGGCTGGACGGGCGTTTCTTTGCCCATATGGAAGAGATAGATTTGTGCTGGCGGCTTCGTGCACGCGGCAGGCAGATTGTATGCGTGCCGCAAAGCGTGGTTTATCACGTGGGTGGTGCTACGCTGAAAAAGGAGAATCCCCGTAAGACTTATCTCAATTTCCGTAATAATCTTGTCATGCTTTACAAGAACCTGCCGCCGGAAGATTTGGCTCCGGTGATGCGTGTCCGTGGTTTCTTCGACTATGTGGCAGCAGTTGTCTTCTTACTTAGACTTCAGTTGCCCAATGCATTGGCTGTGCTTCGTGCCCGACGTGAATATCGCTCATTGCGTTCTTCTTTTACTCCGGCCCGCGAAGATAACTTAAAAAAAACTTCCCTCTCTGTGATACCGGAACGGTCAAAAAGCAGTATCTTGGCGCAGTATTACTGCCGTGGGAAGAGATACTTCTCGCAATTATAGCTTTTTTCTTTTTACCGATTGTTTATTATTTAAAACGGTATTAGCTTATGGAAAAATTAGTTAGAAAGATTGGATTGGTGGCACACGATGCCATGAAGAAAGACCTCATAGAATGGGTTCTCTGGAACTCGGAACTGCTGATGGGGCACAAGTTTTATTGTACAGGTACTACGGGGACACTCATCCTCGAAGCCCTCAAAGAAAAGCATCCCGACGTTGAGTGGGATTTCACTATTTTGAAGTCCGGTCCTTTGGGAGGCGACCAGCAGATGGGTTCCCGCATTGTGGATGGTGAGATAGATTACCTTTTCTTCTTTACCGATCCCATGACCTTGCAACCGCACGATACGGATGTAAAGGCCTTGACCCGCCTTGCCGGAGTAGAGAACATCGTGTTCTGCTGCAACCGCAGTACGGCAGACCATATCATTTCGAGCCCGTTGTTTGTAGATCCGACGTATGAACGGACAGTTCCGGATTATACCGGCTATACCAAGCGATTTGAAAACAAGCCGGTGGTGGCCGAGGCGGTGGAGTCGACAAAAAAGCGGAAGAAAAAGAAAGGATAAATGTTATTCATTGAGAATGAAAGGGGGGGAAGATTTTCACGTTCGAAAATCCTCCCCTTTATCTATTATATAAGTTTAGGCTTAGAAGATATAGCCTACTGAGAGTTGATAACCATAATCGCGAATACCGCACTGGCCTTGAATTTTCTTGATGGCTTCATGGTATTGGAAAGAGACTGTGTAATGATCGCTGACTACAGCTTTCAGTTCTCCAATCGCTCCATAGGTCCAGTGGCGAAGAGCATCAAGATTAACCTCATAGTCGCGTGGCGTTTTTGCGCCGGCTATAGGTAATGTGTAGGAATATCCTTCCATGGGGTTCCATTTCACATGTTTGATATTCTCCTTGCCATCCGATGGTGCATTAATGTCCAATGCGCATTTCCTGGCGCTGAAGTTGTACGATCCATACAATCCGACAGAAGGAATTAAACTGAACTTCTTGCTGATTTGGATATTGTATCCCACCTGTAGCGGAATAACAATATGGTTCAGTTTAATCTTCGTATCTGGGAAATAAGGAAGCATGCTATATGTCAATTCCATATTGCTTTGGGTTTGCATGAATGATACTCCCGACATCAGCATCCAGCGCCCTTTGAACTTATAGTCCACAGTTCCGCCTATTTGGAATCCGGCTCCCATACCACCTTTCTTCTGAGCATAATGATCATTGCTGCTTTTGAAGTGTGTTAGGTTCATTCCTGCCTTTATGCCGAGTTTTATCTGTGCAGAAGCATGGAGAGAGAGGCAGGGCAAATAATAAGATAAATAGAAATTTTGCTTTCATACTTTTACAATTGTTTTATTGTTTTATGGCTGCAAAATTAGGTAAAAGAGAAATAATAGGGAAAAAATAACAGTCACACTTTATATGTGTAACTGTTTGATTATTAGGGTATCATGGGTTGGAGCAGTCACACTCCTCTTTTAAAGCTCATTCATGCGTTGTTTTATTCTTAATTTTCGTTGATTGATGGTGTGGGTATCACTATAACCGAAGCAAATCGCTATTGTTTTTGGTGCAAGCTGGGCCTCTTGCAAGCAGAGTAACACTATGTCATCTTCGGTCAATTTGGAGTATTTTTGATGGAGGGTATCAGCATATTCAGTATATATATTGAGTACGGTATCTTTTAATTTGCGTTGTTCGGCATTGGTTAATACTTTAATATCCTTTTTATCTGCAACTTTTTGGTTGAATAAGCTATCTACTTTTTTATAAATATCACTTTGAGTAAAAAGCCATTTGTGCAATCTTAGTTTTTCTTTTTGTAGTTTAGCAATGACTTGTTCTCTTATGTTAATTTGCTCTTCTTTAATCGATTTGTTATGGTAGAGTCTTCATTATTAGTTACACAATAATATAAGCTGATAGCATTCAGTGCAATCGATTTGTCTTTTTCCGTATAACAGTATTTATAGAGTTCTTGATATATCTTGCCCGCTTCTTCATAATATCCTGTATCAAAATACAGATTACCAAGAGAACTGAGTATATTCCTTTCCGTTTCTACTTCTTCCGTACTGTTCATTTCCGCTTCAAGCCGTCCTTTATATAGAAAGGCTGTTGCTCCTTCTTTTTCGTCATTTCCATAATGGTGTAGAGCAATATCTAATAAAGAGTCACAGGGCAGCAAGGATTGTTTGCTCTTGTCTGTGGCACGAGCAAGCAACAATGCATAGCGGGCGCATTCTTTTCTTGAAAACTCTTTGGTTTCTTCCGGTGGCAGGCTCAATAATCGGAGTGCACTGTCAGGATGTTCTTCCATAAGTGCATCGGCATATGAAAATAATGTTTCTGTTTCGTTTTTGTGCGAACAGGAAAGCGATAGTTATAGAAGAGTGAATACGGCTACTGTAATTTTTAGATTTGTCATGAGATTGGTTGTTTGGTTGGTAACAAAGTTAAGAATTTTATTTTTAAAAGATTTGTTCTTTGGGGAGTTTCTTTGAAAATGAATTAAATCATATCATTTAAGGATAACTCCTATCCCGTTAAGAAATTATTGTTTCTATTGAGAGGAACTATCGTTCCCATTAAGGGAAATTGTGATTTCCGTTAAGGGAAACTTCTGTTCCCATGAAGGGAAACTGACACTGCACTTGGTCACATATGTTATATGTTGATATATAGGTGTTTGAAGCTTCCTTTAGTAGGAACCGGACTCGGCTAGTGCTGACAAACCGTTTGCCAACACTCACCGTTACCTTGTCAGCACTGCAAGCATCCCCCATCAATAAAGGGAGTGAAGTGGGGCAGTGCTGGAGTGCTGACAACTTTGCAAAAAAGTTATTGTAGTCAGGCTCTTTTGCAGTGTACTTCCACTCCTGCCGCATCCATATCGGCTCCCATAGGCGGATTACGCTTGGCAAGTTTCAGTTCAATGCCTTTCACAGCGGGGAAAGTGCGGAACAGTCGTTTTATGATACGTCCACAGACGTGTTCCAACAGTTTGGAAGGAATGTCCATTTCTGCTTTAACGTTCTCGTATATATCGGCATAGCTCACGGTGTGCGTCACGTCATCCGTCTCGACAGCACGGGCAATGTCGATCTTCAACCTCAGGTTGATGACAAACTCATTACCCACTTCGCGTTCCTGTTCACCTACACCATGATAGGCAAAGAAACGGACATTATCAAGAAATATATAACTGTTCATAATCAAATAGAATAACTGATAAATGACAAAAATAAGAATTCCCTACCACTGAACAAAGAAAACAGGTATATTTGTAGCAACTACCAAAAAACAAAACATGAAACACTTCTATTGCTTTTTCGTGTTTGCCCTCGTCTGCTTCTCTCTTTCGGCGCAGGACAAAGTAAATGGCGACTCCCTTGCCGTCGATTTCCGCTATCTGGTGAAACAACTGGAAGCCACGCATCCCGACCCCTACACTGGTTTCGGCGGAAAGGTTTTCTTCTGCAAACAGGCGTTCGACTTGGAGAATGAATTGCGGCAGTCGCCACATACCCTTCAACAATTCTGGGATAAATCAATGGCTTTCCTGTCCTTTATCCAGGATGGGCATACATATCTTTTCTCGCTTGCCCCCAAGCAGCAGAAGGAGCAGAGTCTCCTACCCGTCGGTTTTAGGTGTATCCCGGATGGATTGGTTGTGCAAACTCTTCCGGTTTCGTATAAGGATTTATTGGGAAGTGCCCTGGTTGGAGTGAATGGCCGGAGCCTGGATGAACTGCTGACACGTACAGCAAGTATTTTTGCTTGTGAAAATCTGTATAACCGTTATTCCGTTTTCTGCCGGAATGTAGCCAGAAAGCAGTTCATGCAACAGTTGTTGCCGGATTTGAAGGAGGATGTGGTTTCTTTCAATCTGCGCACTCCGGAGGGAAAAGAGATGACTCTTGAAGTAGCTTTCATGGAAAGTGAAGAACAGGAAAAAGCAGAAAAAGCAAGTCTGCCGTCGTGGGACGGATGCCCTACCGGACAAATGGACTATCGCTTCATCGACAAGCAGCAGCAAGTAATGATGTTTAAGGTGAACAGTATCATGGCGCGTGATAACTTTGAGTATATGTATAAGTATATGAAAGGTGATTTGTATCGGCAAATGGAATTCTATTATCAGCAAAAGCAGGGGAAGGAAATGCCTGCCGATACTCTGCAAGCCATCCGGGAGTTACCTTCGTTCTCCGGTACTTTTGCCGCGATGCTGAAAGAGATGAAAAAGAACCATTCGGAATATCTGATTATCGACCTCCGCGACAATAGCGGCGGCTGGACTCCTATCGTTCTTGCCACTTTGTATCAGCTTTATGGCGATAGATATTTGCAGACGGATATGGACACGGAGTATTACCGGATTGTTTCACCTCTCTATATGAATAAGTTGGAGACGACGCTGGAAGACTTCAATCAGCGGCGTGGAACTCACTATGCTTTTGGCGATTACACCTTTAGCGCGGAAGAGGCGGACGATGCCGCACCGCTCGATACTCTGCGGCGGCAGTTCATAGAGGAATGTATGAGTAGCGTGAAAGAGGAACTGCGTGCACAGCAGGGTGCTGCGGTATACACTCCGAAGCGGGTTTTTGTGGTGACGAACGAACGGACATTCAGTGCTGCGTTCCACTATGCTTTCATGTTGTGGAAAATGGGTGCTACGGTGGTAGGTGTTCCAAGCGGTCAGGCTCCGAATACTTTTATGGAACAGACACTTTTCAAACTGCCTTATACCGGAGTGGAGGGTTCTATCTCGAACTCGATGCAGGTTTTTCTGCCGGGAAAGGATAAGCGTGCAAAGACTTTCTGGCCGGACTTGATGCCTACCCATGAGGAGTACGCCAAGTATGGTTTTGATAAACAAGCGGAAATTCTCTTCTTGCTGGATAGGATAGGGAGGGAGGAGTAAAAGAAAACAGGCGGATAGGTCCGAAGACTTATCCGCCTGTTTTGCAACCGGGAGGGCGGTGATTATCCTTTTCGCCCCGTCTGTTCTATCAATCCTTTGATCTTTTCGTTCAGACTTTCCGCTTTCATCAGTTGTTCCAGGGTCAGGTGCATACGGTAGCGCCAGTAATGCCTTGGATTGGCGGGCACGTTGATACGTTCTTCCTGTACATTTGGGTTACGCCACTTGCCGTCCATAGACAACCAGTCCTGTAAGGAGAGGATGCAAAGGATAGAGTTGCTGTAGAGATGGCTGCGTACCACTTCTTCGCAAAGTTCCGGTGTGGCAACTGCCGGTGCGGCTCCGTAATGTCCGAGAATAGAATTGTAATACCGCTGAGTCTGTTGGAAATCTTCTTCCCACCAACCGCGAAGCGTAGACATATCGTGTGTGGAAATGGTGCAAACCGAGCGGTACGGATACCATTCCGGATGTCCGAATTCCTGCGACGGATCTTTGGGCATGCGCTGTATCTCCAGACTGAGGATGCGCAGGTCGTTCATCACCCAAGCCACGCAGTCGGGTATCATACCGAGGTCTTCTCCACACACCAGCATTCGGGTGGATTGCGTCAGTTGCGGCAACTTCTTCATTGCTTGGTCACGCCAGAAGTCATTATGGCGATGATAGTAATATTGGTCGTACAAGCGGTTGAAAGCAGCCTTCTCCCAATCGTTCAGTGCGCGATAGATGTAATCGTGCTGCACGCCGATGCGAGGATGGAACTTGTGCGGCTCTTCACGGTCGGGCACAAACAACACGTCACTGATAAGTGCGTATAATCCATCGCGTATCCAGATGCTGTCTTCGTCTGTCTTGCCGGCAAAGTAGGCTTCCACTTTACGCTGGGTGTCGAATTCGGGACGCATACGGTAAATCTCCCATGTGTCCGTAGGCTCTATAAAGGTCTGTTTCACATAATCGGTATGCGGGCCAAACATCTGTCCGAGGAAGTACTCGTGGATATACGGTTTCACGAAGAAGTCTTCGCGGAATGCCATTCCGTAACTTTCTATCTCCTCGCGCGTCATAGGCAGTGCGGGGACGAATTGTCCCAACAATCCGTGTACGGCATGCATCGGGATTTCCCAAATGCGGAAGAAGCCCAGGATGTGGTCGATGCGGTAAGCATCGAAGTATTCCGACATTTTGCGGAAACGTTTCATCCACCAGGAGTAACCGTCTTTCTCCATTACGTCCCAGTTGTAGGTGGGGAATCCCCAGTTCTGGCCGTTTACGGAGAAATCATCGGGCGGTGCACCTGCCTGGCCGTTCAGGTTGAAGTAATAGGGCTCAGTCCATGCTTCCACACTGTTGCGGCTGATGCCGATGGGGATATCACCTTTCAGCACTACACCGTTGGCACGTGCATGCTCCGTTGCTGCCAGCAATTGCAGATGCAGGTGGAACTGAATGAAGAAGTAGATGGCAATGTGCGGATAGTCGGCAGAATCCGGTTGACACAATTTTTCTATTTCTTCTGCCTTATATTCGATGAATTTCGGCCATTCGCGGAAGTTGGGTGTCTTGTAAGCATCGCGCAGGTAGCTGAATGCGGCGTAAGGCTGCAACCATTCTTTGTTATTTTCAAAGAATTGGCGGAACGTTTCGGATGCCAATACTTTCTCACCTTCCTGTTTGTATATCAGGCGGAAGTATTCCCATTTCGTCTGGTTTACCGCTTCATAATCCACGGTAGGCAGAGCGTTTAGTGCCTTCTGGCGCTTTTTGAATTCGGCCATTTTCTCTTTGTCCTTCAACGTGCCCATCTGTTTCAGATCTGCATACATGGGATGGAAAGCATAGATGGAAATGCTGTTATAGGGATAAGAGTCCGTCCACGTATGCGTCATGGTGGTGTCGTTGATAGGCAATATCTGCACGGCTTTCTGACGGGTAAGTACTGCCCAGTCTATCATCTGCCTGAGGTCGCCGAAGTCACCTACACCGAAGCTTTTTTCGGAACGCAGCGAGAAGACGGGAACTGCTACTCCGGCACCTTTCCAGTCGGGCAGGGCGAAGTAGACGTAACGGTCGCCGATTGCCAGCGTTTCGTTAGCGCTTATCTGCGGATCGGCCATGTAGCGGTTGGGATTGTTTTCCCATGCCACGGCGCGGCGCTCTTTCTTGTTATAAAGAATGAATTTATACTCCAGCGGGAAGCTGATTTTACCGGCATCCACTTCAACTTGCCATTCGGGGAAGTTGGCGTCACTCATAAGAACGGCTTTGTCGGCATCCCAATTACCCAAAATCTTCTGGTTGCCGCAAAGCCCCAGGCAGTGGTCGTCATCGATGCAGGGTGCATACGCCTTTATCAACAATCCTTTCTTGTGGTTCTTTGGAGCAGCTGTGCGTTCGGGATGTGCCAACAAGGATTCCGTGAAGGCAGATGTGTAGAAGTATTGCTGTTCGGGCAAGTTCTTCCAACTGTCTTGCAGGCGGTAGATTTTCTTTTTATCACCTGATACGTAGAGCGTTCGGGGGAGTTTGTCCCACTCCGTCCGTATGGTTTTACCGTCGCGATAGATTTGATAACTGTATTGAACAAGGCCGTTTTCAGGCGCTTGAATGTCCGCTTCCAAGGTCCAGTGAATACCATCTACGGTTTGTAGTGGTACGGCTTTTCCGGGTTGATGATCACCCAATTCTGGAACAGAGCCTATGACTCTGACCTCTTCACCCCAACTGGTGCGGTACTCGATATGAAAAGATAGTATCATATATATTAGATTTAGTAATAGCTGCAATGATTATGCAAGTATAGACATAATTCTGCATAATCACGCAGCTACCGCTATCTAAGTTTTTTAAATTCCTATGCAAACGTTTGTGCTTGCTTTGAACACACCAAATATCATCCGCAACGTGATGTGCCGCAAGTAGTACAAATGAGGCAACCTTCCTGATATACAAGTGTTTCGTTGCCGCAATTCGGACATTTCTTGCCTTTGGCTTCTGTGCCGTCCGTGATGTATTTCTTTAAAGCGCGTTCAACACCGTTCTTCCAGGTATTGATGCTTTCGCTGTCCAGTTGCAGAGACCCCACCAGCTTGATTACCTGTTCGATAGGCATGCGATAACGCAGCACGCCGGAGATCAGTTTGGCATAGTTCCAGTATTCCTTGTTGAACTTCTCGGACAGACCTTCGATGGTGACTTTGTAGCCGCGCTTGTTCTGGAACTGGAAGTCATAACGCTTGTTGCCATCCTTATCTACATTCTTGATGATGTGTCCGGTGGTGACGTTCTTCGGCAGGATGATGCCCTCGTCATCGTCTTGAAGACCGGTGAAGATTTCGTAAGGATGCCCGTCGAGCAGACCGACGAATGCCACCCATTTCTCCTTATTATTCTGGAACCGCACGATGTCGGCATCAAGTACTCTCGGACGGGTTTCCACTACCGTAGGCGGTTTGCAGGGAGGTAAATTTTCCTTCTTCTCGCTCTTGGCGGAGATGAGCACACCAGAGCGCGAACCGTCACGGTAAACCGTACAGCCTTTACAGCCGGACTTCCATGCTTCTACATACAGGCGGTTCACCAGGTCCTCGTCCACATCGTTCGGAAGGTTGATGGTGACGCTGATGGAGTGATCCACCCATTTTTGGATGCGCCCCTGCATCTTGACTTTCATCAGCCAGTCTACATCGTTTGAAGTTGCTTTATAATAAGGTGATTGCTCAACCAAAGCGTCGATTTCCTCTTGTGTATAACGTTTGGCGGGATCGTAGCCTTTGGCTTCCAGCCATGTTACAAACTTGGGGTGGAAAACGATATATTCTTCGAAAGCATCGCCCGTCTCATCCACGAAGTCGATGTGTACGTTGGTGTCGTTCGGATTTACCTTACGACGACGCTTGTACACAGGCAGGAATACGGGTTCGATGCCGGAGGTAGTCTGCGTCATCAAGCTGGTAGTACCCGTCGGAGCAATGGTAAGGCAGGCTATATTGCGACGTCCGTACTTCTTCATTTCCTCATATAGTTCCGGATCGGCTTCGCGCAGGCGGTTGATGAACGGATTGTTCTTCTCGCGCTCAGTATCATAAATCTCGAAAGCACCACGTTCTTTTGCCATCTCTACGGATGAACGGTAAGCGTGCAAGGCAACAGTCTTATGTACTTTTTCGGAGAATTCGGTAGCTTCTTCCGTGCCGTAACGCAATCCGAGTGCGGCAAGCATATCGCCTTCCGCAGTGATACCTACACCGGTGCGGCGTCCTTGTCCGCTCTTCTTGTATATCTTATCCCACAATGTGCGTTCCGTGTGCTTTACGTCTTCGTTTTCTGGATCAGTGTCAATCTTTTCCATGATACGCTCGATCTTCTCTAATTCGAGGTCGATGATATCGTCCATGATACGCTGTGCCAGACCTACATGTTTTTTAAACAGGTCAAAGTCGAAATAGGCATCCGGTTTGAAGGGGTTCACTACATACGAGTAGAGATTGATAGCGAGCAGACGGCAGGAATCATATGGACATAAGGGGATTTCACCACACGGATTGGTAGAAACGGTGCGGTAGCCCAAATCTGCGTAACAATCGGGTACGGATTCCTTTAATATAGTATCCCAGAACAGTACACCCGGTTCTGCCGATTTCCATGCATTATGAACGATTTTTTTCCATAAATTGGTTGCATTGATTTCTTTTTGTACGGTCGGTTCAGCAGAATAGACAGGGTATTGCTGGATGTACGGAGTGCCTGTAATGGCGGCAGTCATAAAAGCATCGTCCAGTTTCACTGATACATTGGCACCTGTAACTTTGCCTTCCGTCATCTTGGCATCGATGAATGCTTCTGAATCGGGATGTTTGATAGATACGCTCAACATCAGTGCGCCGCGACGTCCGTCCTGGGCTACTTCGCGGGTAGAGTTTGAATAACGTTCCATGAAGGGAACCAGGCCGGTAGAAGTCAACGCTGAATTCTTTACCGGAGAACCTTTCGGGCGGATGTGCGACAAATCGTGTCCTACGCCACCACGGCGTTTCATCAGTTGCACTTGCTCTTCATCTATTTTGAAGATGGCGCCGTAAGAATCGGCTTCACCGTCTACTCCGATAACGAAGCAGTTGGATAAAGATGCTACTTGGTAGTTGTTGCCGATTCCGGTCATCGGGCTTCCTTGCGGAACGATGTACTTGAAATGGTCGAGCAAGCCGAACAGCTCCTCTGCACTTAATGGATTAGAGTATTTAGCTTCGATGCGAGCTACTTCATTGGCTATTCTCCAATGCATGTCTTCCGGAGACTTTTCGTAAATATTTCCGAAAGAATCCTTAACTGCGTACTTGTTTACCCAAACACGTGCAGCCAATTCGTCGCCTTGAAAATATCGTAAAGATTCTTCATAGGCTTCGTCGTAAGAATAAGTTTGTTTTTCCACGATGCTTTTTTCCTTAGATTTATTTTTTTAATAAGTAAGAGTGTAGAAGTAATACCTATCATTAACAAATGTGATTGCAAAGCTAAGCATGTTTTTTGTTATATCAAAATAAAAATAGAATAATTTATGAACAGGGTGTGAGTTTCCCATTATTGAGTAATAGTTGGTTGATTTATAAATTATTAGCGTTTTTGTTTGAACAAAAAGTTTTCTAAAAAGAAAACTCAATTTCTGGTTTAGTTAAATTGAATAATTGCTTTTAGAAAATATGGCTGAACTTTAAACTTATTATTTAGTAGCAGTCTGCTATTCTTTTCCTATATTTGCAAAAAAATAAAAGTATGGAAACCTTAAAACAAAGAAGAACAATCCGCAAATATCAGCAGAAAGATATTTCTTCTGATTTGTTAAATGATTTGCTCGAATCTGCCTTTCGCGCTTCTACGGTAGGGAATATGCAGGTGTATAGTGTAATTGTAACGCGTGATGCTGAACGAAAAGCCAAACTGGCACCGGCTCATTTTAATCAGCCGATGGTACAGACCGCACCTGTGGTTTTAACTTTTTGTATAGACCTCCGCCGTTTCAGCAAGTGGTGCGAACAGCGAAAAGCAGTTCCCGGATATAACAATTTCGAATGGTTCGTAACCGGATCGGTAGATACTTTGCTGGCGGCACAGACTTTTTGTGTGGCTGCTGAAGAAAAAGGGTTGGGTATTTGCTATTTGGGT
Source organism: uncultured bacterium (assembly GCA_905215555.1). Taxonomy (GTDB): domain Bacteria; phylum Bacteroidota; class Bacteroidia; order Bacteroidales; family Bacteroidaceae; genus Bacteroides. The sequence goes on along the minus strand of CAJMQU010000062.1, from coordinate 5,554 downwards.
ACCACTACTTATAACCCGCAAATGATAATTGAAGCTCTGGAATTGCCTGAATTGGTGTTCCCTATTACCACTGTGACGGTGGGGTGGCCTGACGAAGAGCCTGCTCAGGTGGACCGTTTGCCGTTGGAGGCTATCGTGCATGACGAGGTCTATCATGATTATACACCGGAAGATATAGACCGCTTGTATGCTTATAAGGAATCTTTGCCTGAAAATAAGCAGTTTATCCTTGAAAATAACAAAGAAACGTTGGCTCAGGTTTTTACGGATGTGAGATATAAGAAAGAAGATAGCGAAGTGATGTCGGAGAATCTTTGGAAAGTAATGAAAAAGCAGGGTTTTTAACCCTGCTTTTTCAATGATGCTTGTATGTCATCTATTTCAGCGCGGAAAGTTTTATCCACTTCCCGTAATTCTTTAATGGTTTTGCAGGCGTGCAGCACGGTTGCATGGTCTTTGTTGCCAATCAGCGTACCTATCTTGGCCGTAGAGAAATCTGTGTAGGTTTTGGCGAGGAACATTGCTATCTGACGCGCCTGTACTACTTCGCGTTTCCGCGATTTAGTGTGAATTGTAGCGGTATCCAGAGAGAAATGCTTGCATACTATGTTGATAATATCGTCAACGGTGACTGCCTTGCTTTCGCTTTTGGTTACTTTTCGTACGATGCGTTGCGCCAGTTCCAAGTCGATTTCCTTATTATATATAGTTGAGTGCGCCATGATGGAGATAATGATACCTTCCAGGTCGCGCACACTGTCGCCAACGTTCTCAGCAATGTAATCTATTACTTCTGCCGGAAATTGTAAACCATCGCGATGTATTTTGTTGCGCAGAATGTTTTTGCGCAATTCCACGGTAGGCCTTTCCAGTTCGGCAACCATTCCCCATTTGAAACGGGTGATAAGTCGCTCTTCCATACCTTGCAGTAATACGGGAGCGCGGTCCGAAGTCAGTATAAGCTGTTTTCTGTTTTGGTGCAAATGATTAAAGATGTGGAAGAAAGTGTTCTGGGTTTTGGTAACGCCGGCAAATTCCTGAATATCATCAATAATCAATACATCAATTGACTGGTAGAAGTTTATGAAATCGTTGGTAGTATTGTTGCGTACAGAGTCTGTATATTGTACTTGGAATAAATGCGCCGATACATATAATACTCTCTTGTCAGGATAGAGTTCTTTAATCTTTGTACCTATGGCATTTGCAAGGTGAGTTTTTCCTACACCTGACGCTCCGTAAAAAAACAGAGGGTTAAAAATTGTCTTGGCCGGGTTTTGAGCGACGGCTTCCGCCACGCTGCGAGAAAGTTTGTTGCTATAGCCTTCAATAAATGTTTCGAAGTTGTATTCCGGATTCAGATGTGGGTCTAGATCTACGATAGGAGCCTGCGGTATTTCTTTGCCGATTATTCTTTTCTGTGGAATAATAGTGCGGGGAGTAGATTCGAGATCAACGGTAGTGCGAGAGCTCTTATCCACCATTACATTATACAATAACTTGGTGCCGTCACCAATCACTTTGTATAAAGTTTTGCGCAACAAGTCGACGAACTTGTCCTCCAAAAACTCATAGAAGAACTGGCTGGGTACTTGTACGACCAGCGTCTTGTCCTCATATTTCAAAGGTATGATGGGGAGAAACCATGTTTTGTATGTCTGCTCAGGAACATTGTCTCTGATGATCTCAAGACAGCGGTTCCATAGCCCGACATGATTTAATTCACTCATAACGGCTTTCAATACATTTATTAATTAAGCAAAACTTCTACGCCTGCAAAATTGGCAATCTTATTTCAAAAAAACAAATGCGTTTTTTCTTGCTTTTCTATTAAAAACAATAATCTCTTTACTTTCAATCACTTATCACATTACATGTGAATAGCTCCTTTTTGGAACTATTGCTTTTTTATAAGTCTTTGAATAATAGCTTGATATGCTGTTGAAAATAGAAGTTTAAAACTTATAGAACCTTGTAGTATAGCGCGAATACTTTAGTTCCTACACGGACTTATCAAGGATTTCCCTTCCAGCTCGATTAATGCCTTTATTTAGACTTATTCTATTTAAGTGATTTCTTTCTACTTATCTTTTTTGCCGAACAAGGAGAAATGGACATATCTTTTGGGATGTGATTTCAGATCTTCAAGAAGGCTGGCAGCATTGGCTGTTGTTGCATTCAGGTTATTGTAAAGGGACGGGTCATTTAATAACAGACCGACTGTGTTATCTTTCCGACCTAATTGGTCTGTAATCATTTTTACGTTTGCCAATGTGGAATCTATGCTGGCAAATGCAGCGGCATAATCTATTTCTTTCAGGTTATCGCTGATAACGACAAAATTATCTCCGATCGTATTCAGTTTTTGTGTAAGTTGCGGCACATCTTTGCTCATGATGGCTTGCAATTGCCGACTGGTGACTTCCATGCTTGCCATTGTGTTTTGCATACTATGCAGTGTTCCGGGGATTGCCGGATCTCCGAGTATGGTATTCAGCGAAGCGAGAATGGAGTCCAATTTTGGGAGCATCTTTTCTACTTGCGGCATTATTGTTGCCACCTGGTCCATTACACCGTTATTGACGTTACCTTGCAGTGTGTCGCCCGTCAGGTACTTTTCACGCGGATTATTAGCCAATAATAAATTCATTTTCACTCCTCCCATCAGTTCAGAGGTCAGTTCGGCGGTACTGCCTTTCGGTATGCGCAGCTCCGGGTCTACGTCAATTTCCGCAACCACCTTTCCGGGTTCGGTATAGTCATAATAGAGGTCACGGACAATACCTACACGGAAACCATCGGCAAAAACCGGACTCGATTTTGTCAGTCCATTGATGTTGTGGAACTTTACGTAGAAATAGTTGGTAGGCTTGAACAAGTGAATACCTTTCAGGTAATTGATACCATATACCAATATGCAGAGAGCAACAATGCCCGCAATTCCTATTCTAACTTCTTTAGTAAGATACTTCATCATGATGTTATAGTCTTATTTATTTGTTTCTTTTCTTTTTGAATTCCTCAATAGCCGCACTAACGTTTGTTTTCTTTCCGTTCTTGAAAGCGATGATGAAAGCGTCTTTGAACTTCGGCGTTATTTCGCGTTTAGTACGTACTACTTTATTATAGTCTGTTGACGAACCATACGTATACTTGTAAAGTCCGCCTTCCTGATAATACTCTACGTTTTTCAGCCCCTTCAGTCTCTTGTCATTGGAAGCAAGTGGGCGGGAAGAAGTAAGTATCTGTATTTTAAACACAGGACTACCGTTATCGGTTTTCTCGCCGGACGCTTTTCCTGTGTTTTGTTTTGTTCCGGTATTATTGGTTACGGATGTTGTCGGCTTTTGGGAAGTCTCACGGGGTGAGTTTGCTTTTTCCTGAGTAGTATCCGCTTTTTTCTGGGTTGTGTCTGCTTCCTCTACCCGTCCGGCATCTGTCTCTTCCGGTAGCATCGTTCGGCTGCTTCCGGTCATCCGTATTTCGTGTTCACGCTTATAGGACAGAAAGGCACGGAAAATTCCATTGGCAAGCGTCGTGCTGCCTGCTTCCGAGTTGAGATAACGCTCTTCCTCTGGGTGGGATATGAAGCCGAGTTCTACCAAGATGCTGGGCATGGCACTGGCTTTTAATACCAGAAAGCCAGCTTGATGCACGCCACGGTCTGCGCGTTTGCAGGTATGGCGGAATTCTTTTTGTACCAATGAGGCCAGATGTACACTTTGGGACATATATTTATCCTGCATGAACTCAAAGATAATGTAAGACTCTGCCGAGTTTGGGTTGAATCCTGCATACCGTGTCTTGTAATCGCTTTCGTATAAGATAACGGAATTTTCCCGTTTGGCCACTTCTAAGTTTGCATCTGATTTGGCTAAACCGAGGGTCCATGTAGAGGCACCTTTGGCTGTTCTGTTGTTGGCTACGGAATTGGTATGAATGGAAATGAACAGATCTGCTTTGGCATTATTGGCAATCTCCGCCCGTCTGTCGAGGGGGATAAAAACATCTCGTTCGCGGGTATATACCACTTTAACGTCCGGACAGTTCTTCTTTATTTGCCTTCCCAACTTGAGTGCGACGTTCAGATTGATGGTCTTTTCTTTTGATATTTTGCCTAAAGCACCGGGGTCATGTCCTCCGTGTCCGGCGTCAATTACGACAACGAAGTCCTTTGCTTCGACGCTGGTAGTACAAAAAGGAGAGATGAACAGCCCGAAGTAAATACAGATATATAATATGTGTCGTTTATATAGTTTCATACCAAAAGCCGATGCAAATGTAGTGGAAATTTGGAGAAAACTGATGTTTTACATGAAGTTTTGTTACTTTTCTCTCTGATTTGTGGCGGATTTCTTTAAAACAGACTAACTTTGCATCCGCAAATTAAATAAAAAATAGGTATGTTAGTTCGTTTTCTTAAGAACTGGACATTGCCATTGGCGATGCTTACAGGTACTTTGGGATACTTCATCCTTGCGAATGTCTCTTTTTTGGCGCCTACCAAACCATATATTAATGATTTGATTGCGTATATTACTCCTCTGCTGATATTTGCCCAACTATTGCTCACTTTTTGTAAAGTGGAAAATCTGAATGAGCTGAAGCCTAAAGCGTGGCATGGCTGGTTGCTTTTGTTTCAGACGGTGTCTTGTCTGGCTATTGCTACTCTGTTGGTATGTTGTCCTATGGACGAAATTTACCGGGAAGTGTTTGAAGGGGCAATGGTATGTGTGATTTGTCCTACTGCTACGGCTGCGGCTGTCATCACCGGTAAGTTGGGAGGCAGTGCATCTACTTTGACTACTTACACTTTGTTGTCTAATTTGCTGGCGGCAGTGGCGGTTCCGCTGATTTTCCCATTAGTGGAACCTCATGCAGATATGAGTTTCTTTATTGCCTTCCTGAAAATCCTGAGTAAAGTTTTCCCGTTATTGCTTTTCCCTTTCTTTTTGGCATGGTTTCTAAGGGTATTCATGCCGCGTGTGCATCATTTGTTGCTGGGATTTCATGATCTTGCTTTTTACTTGTGGGGGGTGGCGCTTGCTATCGTATCCGGGCAGACGGTTCGCTCGCTGGTGATTAGTGACGCACCTGTTGCAGTTGAGATTCTGATAGCTCTTGCAGGACTGATAGCCTGTTGCCTGCAATTTTTCTTAGGTAAGAACATTGGCGGACGTTATCATGACCGTATCAGCGGCGGGCAGGCATTGGGACAGAAGAATACGGTGCTTGCTATCTGGATGGCATATACTTATCTAAATCCGCTTTCTTCGGTAGGGCCGGGGTCTTATGTTCTGTGGCAAAACATCATCAACTCTTATCAGTTGTGGAAAAAGAGAAAAAAAGAATTAATTAATTGAATATAAGTAATTGATTTATAGATATTTGTTGTTTGTGTATGTTATTTCCTTTGTTTTCCTTGTTTTCTTGCTTTAGCCTATAAATTCCTTTATTTTGTTACCAGTTTGTTACTCAAATGCTATTGAGTAACAAAAATAATATCTATATTTGCCATCGGTAACAAAATAAAAACATAAGTATGGCGAAGAAG
>CAJMQU010000061.1 GCA_905215555.1 uncultured bacterium | reverse complement strand
CTGATTCGTCCGGAAGCTACCGGCTACGGTAACATCTACTTCCTGATGGAAATGCTGAAAACTAAGGGTACTGATTTGAAAGGCAAGACTTGCTTGATTTCAGGTTCCGGTAACGTAGCTCAATATACTGCTGAAAAAGTTCTTGAACTGGGTGGTAAAGTTCTGACAATGTCCGACTCTGACGGTTACGTTTACGACCCGGCAGGTATCGACCGCGAGAAACTGGATTACATAATGGAATTGAAGAACCTCTACCGTGGACGTATCCGCGAATATGCAGAACAATATCCGGGTGTGAAATATGTAGAAGGAGCTAAGCCTTGGGGTGAAAAAGCTGACATCGCTCTGCCTTCCGCAACTCAGAACGAACTGAACGGCGACCACGCTCGCCAGTTAGTAGCAAACGGCGTAATGGCTGTATCTGAAGGTGCTAACATGCCTTCTACTCCTGAAGCTATCAAAGTATTCCAAGATGCCAAGATTCTGTACGCTCCGGGTAAAGCTGCCAATGCAGGTGGTGTATCAGTATCCGGCCTGGAAATGACTCAGAACTCTATCAAACTGAGCTGGAGCTCTGAAGAGGTAGACGAAAAACTGAAGAGCATCATGAAGAATATTCATGAAGCCTGCGTACAGTATGGTACAGAAGCTGACGGTTATGTAAACTACGTGAAAGGTGCTAATGTTGCCGGATTCATGAAGGTGGCAAAAGCTATGATGGCACAAGGTATCGTGTAAGAAGCTATAGTTGTTATATATGAGAATCCCCTTTGCACTCGGTGTGAAGGGGATTCTCTTTTTCATTGGAACAGTAAATCACGCAATATTTCACCCTCGAAAACTGCCGATGCCTGAAAACTAATATCAAACCTACTAAAAATATATATCATGAGTACTTACCATGACCTCTACGAAAAACTGGAACCCAGTGGGAGGGAAAGAAAAGAGATGATGCCGAAATTCCTGGAGGCAAATGTCTGTATCACGCGTGCCGAGTACTCCCGACTGACAAATGTGACAGATAGACGTGCTTCTTGCGATTTGCAGGAATACCAGACAGAAGGTATTATCCGTAAACGGGCGAAGGACGCTGTAGCAGTTTCACTTCTGTCACTACGGCATTTGTAATCCACTTCAATATTCATCTCACCCGATAGAAGCAATATTAATGAAAAGGCTTCAAGCAATAGGTTAGTTCTGCTCTGGGCGGATATGAAATAAATGACGAAATAGCTTATTCACAATATGGTATAATTTACAAACGCATTTTTTACAAAAAGAGTAGTAATCCGCTTCCTTTCTTTTGGCTTTTCCACCGACCCGTTGAGTGAACCTGATTCAGTCAGGGACTGAATACCTTCCCCCCCCCTTTCAGAAAGCATCATCTGAGAGGGAGTGGAAGAGGTGACAAGATAGGGTGAAAATAAAGATGAATATTATATATAAAACAATGCCTCATAAACCGCCGGATGGAGGAAGTAGCGAACATCTTTCCCCTCCTCCATCGCCTGACGGATGAAAGTAGAACTGATTTCGAAAGTAGGCGAAGAAGCTACCTTTACATTCGCTGGAAGGGAATCCTGAGAAACCGGATAACCGGGACGGGGATAAATAAGAAGATAATTTTCGGCAAGAATACGTTCCGACTGATACCAACGGGGAAAAAGCTCCCAATTGTCCGAACCGATAATCAGATGAAATTCCCGGTCGGGATAAGTTTCTTTCAGTTTATCCAGCGTATGAATGGTATAGGACGGACGGGGCAAATGAAATTCAATGTCGGAAGCTTTGAATCCGGAATAACCAGCAATGGCCAGTTGAACCAACTTCAACCGGAGTTCATCATCCATCAGTTCGCTCTCTTCCTTCAGCGGATTGTGAGGGGTCACAAGAAACCAGACTTCATCCAACCCTTCATACTCACATAGATAGTTGGCAAGAGCAAGATGTCCTATGTGCACCGGATTGAAAGAACCGCTGAAGATACCCGTTTTCTTTGCGTCTTTAATTGCCACCATTATTTTTCCACGAATTCTCTGACCACTCTCAAAGCCTCAGCCTTAGCCTTTTCCAAATCATCATTAACGACTACAACATCAAACTTATCGGCAAATGTCAGTTCATACTCCGCTTTGGCCACACGGGCGTCTATTACCTCAGGAGCATCCGTTCCACGTCCTACCAGGCGCTTACGCAATTCTTCTACCGATGGAGGCTGAATGAATACCGACAAAGCACGGTCGCCATAATACTTCTTTATATTGCAACCGCCCACAACGTCCACATCAAAAACCACATTCTGTCCGGCAGCCAATTGAGTTTCTACCTGAGATTTCAATGTTCCGTAGTAACGGTCCTTATATACTTCTTCATATTCCAGAAATTCGTCATTGGCAATGCGCTGACGGAACTCATCGGGAGAAAGGAAGAAATACTCCACACCGTGTTGTTCTGTTCCGCGCGGCGGACGGCTAGTGGCAGAACAAGAGAATGCAAGATTGAGGTTCTGCGTCAACAGATAGTTGATAATGGTCGATTTCCCTGAGCCAGAGGGAGCTGAAAATATAATGAGCTTGCCCATACGTTAGAATTCTTATTTCTTTTACATCACGTTCAATACTTGTTCCTTGATTTGCTCCAGTTCATCCTTCATCTGCACCACGATCTTCTGCATTTCGGCATGATTGGACTTACTGCCAAGCGTATTGATTTCACGTCCCATTTCCTGAGCGATAAAGCCTAACTTCTTGCCTTGTCCGTTTCCTTCTTCCATCGTATTGATGAAGTATTTCAGGTGGTTGCTGAGACGTTGTTTTTCTTCGTTGATATCCAATTTCTCAATGTAGTAGATGAGTTCCTGTTCCAGACGGTTCTTGTCATAGTCCACACTGATAGTTTTTTCCAGAGCATCGGTTATGCGGTCCTTGATTTTTTCTACACGCTCCTTTTCATAAGGGGCAACGGTAGTCAGTAAGTTGCCGATATTGGAAATCTTCTCGCGGAACTTCTTCTCCAAAGCCGCACCTTCCTGTTTGCGAAAGTCCACCAGACTTTGGATAGCTTGAAGTACGGTAGTATGAACAGCATTCCATTCTTCTTCGGTCAGTTCCTGCACATCATTCTTGGTCATCACATCCGGCAGACGAAGCAAGGTAGCAAACCAGTCCTCGGGCATGGGGATGCCGGTAGTTTCGGAGATGGTGCGGATGCGTTCGTAATAAGCCACAACCACGTCCTGATTGATGGGAGTCACAAGTTCGCAGGCATCCTTCTTTTCAATCCACAGACTGAAATCCACTTTTCCACGCTCCAGTGCTTTGGCAATCTCATTGCGGATTTCTATTTCCTTTTCCCGGTAGAGAGGGGCGATGCGGGTTGACAGATCCATCGCTTTACTATTGAGCGACTTGATTTCTACATTGATTTTTTTATCGGGCAGTTCAGCGGTTGCTTTACCATAACCCGTCATGGATTGTATCATAATGCTTCTTAAGTTTTGCGCAAAATTACATGAATAATTTCATTAGTGAAAATTATTCATGAAATAAGTGATGTTTTACTCCTTACTCCAAATGCGCGTGTTCAAGTTTAGTTCATCCACAATAGCCAACAATGACTGGAGCACTGCAAAGTCCGATCTAAGTAGGTTCATGTCATTCAAAGAACTCCACACATCGGCTTCAAAACGATTCTTAGAATCCGGTATGGCAACCAGAATCGTTGAATTACGGAAACTGATGGTAATCCCTTTCCTGAAGTTATTGTCCAACTTCAACATCCTTTCCATCATAGACGGAGTAATCAGGTAACGTGCCTCAATCTGGTCGGTAGAAAAGACATCAAAAACCTTTTCAAACTCAGGATTCTCCATCTTCACCCGCGATGCTCCTATTTTAAGCTTGAATAGACTATTCCGCATAACAGTAGTCTCGCCCTGAAAATCTTTATGAAAGTCGGCAATAAAAAGAAATCCCTTGAAGATGTCTACCCAATAATGCTGCACTCCATTTTTAGTGGAACGCGTCCTGCGCTCTTCTGCATGTACTTCCGAACAGACGAAGCTGGTTTTACCCAAACAACCTTCTATCAAGTCTTCTGCATGATAACGGTCGGGAGAGATGAACAGGCCGCAATTTTCAAAGATACTCTTACTGATTCCTGAGTCCGGAGAAAACGTTGCATCAGGACAAAAGGCATGAATGACTTCGTTTACCACTTCTTCCTTATAGAAAGAAGAGACTATTTTCGACTTATTACTTACACAAGTGATAAAAATAATCACTGATATGACAGCAATAACTATTGGAGCAACGATTCCTTCCAATTTTAATATTATCAAGAAAATAACTCCTACTATCAGGAAAAGGACAGCGTAACGCGCCCCTTCGGAACAACCTTTCTTCAAGAGTTCCTTACGTTTACCCTCCAGAACCTGTAACGTGGGAGTCAGTTTCTGCACCAGAGAATCAAAGTCAACATTGCCCATTGCCCGGTTGTTGTTATGAATTAAACAAATTCTTCACATTCGGGATGGTGCGTTCCGCTTCCGGAATCGTCAACACTTCTTTTCTTGTAAAGCCAAACATGCCTGCCAGCAGATTCGTCGGGAACGACTGGACTGCATTATTATATTCGGTTACAGAAGTATTATAGGTGCGACGCGCGGCAGCCAGCTGTTCTTCCGTTTCATTCAGCGAACGTTGCAACTGAAGGAAGTTCTCTGACGCTTTCAACTCGGGATAATTCTCCGCTACTGCGAAAAACTGTGTACGAACATTAGAAAACATATTGTCAAATTCAGCTTTCTCATTATCATCAAGAGCCGCGTAAGTTTTATTTCGCATTTCCGTTATTGCCGAAAAAGTACCAGCTTCGTACTTGGCATATTGCTGCACTGTCGCCACCAGATTAGGAATCAAGTCAAAGCGTTGTTTCAACATCACATCAATAGTGGCAATAGCATTTTCTATCTGGTTTCTCTTGCTCACCAACGAGTTGTACATGGCCACCACCACCAAAACCAAAACTACAATAATAATAGCTATAATCATACCTAAAAATACAACGACCTCCTTGTGCCGGTTATTTTATGTTAACGAATTCTGTATTTATTCCTAAAATCAGAAGCAAAGATAGAAATAATCTAAAAACACTCCCAATAATGCCGCAAGAAAGATACTGAACCCTTTTTAGATTCGCTTGTGTATCTGAAAATAAACCTGTAAATTTGCCACATTTAAAACAAGAATAAAGAAAGCGATTAATAATAAAAAAGCTATGTCGTGCATTTTACATATCGAAACGTCCACCTCTGCATGCTCCGTTGCCGTGAGTGAAGATGGACAAAATGTTTTTACGAAAGAAGACCTCAACGGCCCTTCACATGCAGTTTTACTGGGAGTATTTGTAGACGAAGCGTTATCGTTTGCCGACAGTCATGCGATGCCTATTGATGCTGTGGCGGTGAGTTGCGGACCGGGTTCTTATACCGGACTGCGTATCGGCGTATCTATGGCAAAAGGCGTTTGCTACGGACGCAATATTCCGTTGATCGGCCTTCCGACATTGAAAGTGCAATGCGTGCCTGTGCTGCTCTATCGCGATGAGCTGCCCGATGATGCATTGCTGTGCCCGATGATTGACGCACGCCGCATGGAGGTATATGCTGCCATCTACGACCGTGCCCTGAAACCAGTACGCGACATTGCCGCCGACATTGTGGACGAAAACTCTTATACAGAATTCCTTGACCAGCACCCTGTTTATTTCTTCGGAGACGGAGCGGAAAAATGCAAAGGTAAAATTACGCATCCCAATGCACACTTCATTGACGATATCCGTCCGCTGGCAAAGATGATGTTCCCCCTTGCAGAAAAAGCAGTAGCTGAAAAGGACTTCAAGGATGTAGCCTATTTTGAACCTTTCTACCTGAAAGAGTTCGTAGCCTCCCAGCCCAAGAAGCTCCTCTAACATTTTTCAATATTTAATCGGCTTCGCTCAGAACCTTATTTGATTTTAATATTAAAGTATAGTTTCAATTTAACCAAGTATGCAATATAACACTCAACAAAAACGGATGCCCCTGCCGGAATACGGACGTAGCATCCAAAACATGGTCGACCATGCTTTGACAATCGAAGACCGTGCAGAGCGCCAGCGTTGTGCCAACACCATTATCAACATTATGGGTAATATGTTTCCCCATTTGCGTGATGTACCCGATTTCAAGCATAAGTTGTGGGACCACTTGGCTATCATGTCCGATTTCAAGCTGGACATCGACTATCCGTACGAAATCATCCGTAAAGATAATCTGAACACCAAACCAGGACCTATCCCCTATCCCAGCACCAAAATCCGCTACCGTCACTACGGCCGTACACTGGAAGTGCTGATAAAGAAAGCAATCGATTTTCCCGAAGGTGAAGAAAAACAAAACCTGATTGCACTGATCTGCAATCACATGAAGAAAGACTTCATGACTTGGAACAAAGATACCGTAGACGACCGCAAGATTGCAGAAGACCTTGACGAATACTCCAACGGAAAACTGCAAATGACAGACGACATCATCCGACTGATGGCTGAACGTATCAACCAGAATTACCGTCCGAAGATGAACAACCAGAATAACCGGAGAGACAACCGGAATAACAAAAGGAAATACTGATTAAATTGAAAAATGAAAATTGAGAAACCAGCTAATCAGAAGCCCTCATTTTCATTCTCCACTTTTTAATTTTTAATTCTTAATTTTTAATTTTACATATGGCATCATTTGTAATTGAAGGAGGACACAGACTATCCGGCGAGATTCATCCGCAAGGCGCAAAGAACGAGGTATTGCAGATAATCTGCGCCACGCTGTTGACAGCCGAAGAGGTGACCGTACATAACATTCCGGACATCCTGGACGTCAACAACCTCATTCAACTGATGCGTGACATGGGCGTCACGGTATCCAAGAAAAGCATCGATACATATAGTTTCAAAGCGGAGAAACTGGATTTGAGTTATCTGGAAAGTGATGAATTCCTGAAGAAATGTTCCAGCCTGCGCGGTTCGGTGATGCTTATCGGCCCGATGGTGGCACGTTTCCACAAGGCAATGATTTCCAAACCGGGCGGAGACAAGATAGGACGCCGCCGTTTGGATACACACTTCATAGGCATACAGAATCTGGGAGCCGATTTCTCCTACAATGCCGAACGCGAGGCGTATGAAATCGCTGCCTGCGAACTAAAAGGTACTTATATGTTGCTAGATGAGGCTTCGGTTACCGGAACTGCCAACATCGTCATGGCAGCAGTACTGGCAAAAGGAACCACTACCATCTATAATGCCGCCTGCGAACCGTATCTGCAACAACTCTGCAAGATGCTGAACCGTATGGGCGCCAAAATACAGGGTATCGCCTCCAATCTGTTGACGATTGAGGGCGTGGATGAGTTGCACGGAACGGAACATACCATACTTCCCGACATGATTGAAGTGGGCAGTTTCATTGGTATGGCAGCAATGACGCAAAGTGAACTGACTATCAAAAACGTATCATACGAGAATCTGGGCATTATCCCCGAAAGCTTCCGCCGCCTCGGCATCAAGCTCGAACAGCAGGGAGATGATATCTATGTGCCCGCACAGGAAACGTATCAGATAGAGTCGTTTATCGATGGTTCCATCATGACCATTGCCGACGCTCCCTGGCCTGGACTGACACCGGACTTACTGAGTGTGATGCTCGTTGTTGCCACTCAGGCTAAAGGCAGCGTACTTATTCATCAGAAGATGTTCGAAAGCCGCCTGTTCTTTGTGGACAAGCTGATAGATATGGGAGCACAGATCATTCTCTGCGATCCTCACCGTGCAGTTGTCATCGGCCACAACCATGCAATGCGCCTAAGGGGCGGGAATATGACTTCCCCCGATATCCGTGCCGGTATTGCGTTACTGATTGCTGCCATGAGTGCGGAAGGAAGCAGCCGGATTCATAACATAGAACAGATAGACCGTGGATATCAGGACATTGAAAGAAGACTGAACGCTATCGGAGCAAGAATAACAAGAATATAATATATTAGGTAAGTGATAAAGAAAGAAGACGTATATAAGATAGGAGTGTTCAACAAGCCGCATGGCATTCATGGCGAGTTGTCATTCACATTCACCGATGATATCTTCGACCGGGTGGAAGCGGAATATCTCATCTGCCTCTTGGATGGTATTTTCGTACCTTTCTTTCTGGAAGAATATCGTTTCCGTTCCGACTCCACCGCGCTGGTAAAGCTGGAAGGAGTGGACACGGCGGAACGTGCACGGATGTTTACCAACGTAGAAGTTTACTTCCCTACCAAACATGCCGAAGGTGCCGGAACGGGCGAACTGACGTGGGACTTCTTCGTAGGTTTCCGGATAGAAGAAGTAAAGCATGGAGACTTGGGAGAAGTGACGGAAGTAGACACTGCAACCATCAACACTTTGTTTGTAGTAGACCATCAGGGAGAAGAATTACTGATTCCTGCACAAGAAGAGTTCATCATCAACATTGACCAGAAACACAAAGTAATTATAATGGAATTACCGGAAGGTCTGCTGGCATTGGATGAGACAGAAGAAGTGTAAAATAGTGATAAGTAATAAAGTGATTAGCGTGTATGGTGAAAAAGAAACGGCATAAAGCTTTTTGGAGCAACATCAAGTTTAAATATAAACTGACCATTATCAACGAGAATACGCTTGAAGAAGTGGTAGGTATCCGTGTGTCCAAACTGAACGGTATCTCTGTGTTGCTTTCTGTACTGACAGTTTTGTTTCTGATAGCCGCCGCCATCATTACTTTTACTCCTTTGCGCAACTACCTGCCGGGATATATGAACAGTGATGTCCGCGCCCAGGTAGTGGAAAATGCTCTGCGTGCCGACTCACTCCAACAGTTAGTGGAACGTCAGAATTTGTATATAATGAATATACAGGACATCTTCCGCGGAACTGTGCGTGTAGACACGGTGCATTCCATGGACTCGCTGACCAGTGTACGCGAAGATTCATTGATGGAACGCACACAGCGCGAAGCGGATTTCCGCAAGCAATATGAAGAAACGGAAAAGTATAACTTGACAAGCATCACCGCCCGTCCCGATATAGAAGGGCTGATATTCTATCGCCCTACGCGAGGTATGATTACGGATAAATTTGATGCCGACAGGAAACATTACGGTACAGATATCGCCGCCAATCCCGGAGAAAGCGTACTCGCCACGCTGGACGGTACAGTCATACTAAGCACTTACACCGCCGAAACGGGATACGTGATAGAGGTACAGCACAATCAGGACTTCGTATCCGTGTACAAGCATTGCGGTTCCTTGCTGAAACGGGAAGGGGATGCCGTGCAAGCCGGAGAAGCCATTGCCCTGGTAGGAAACAGCGGACAACTGACCACCGGTCCTCACCTGCACTTTGAGTTGTGGCATAAAGGACGGGCAGTAAATCCGGAACAATATATTGTATTTTAGTGATAAGTGATATACAGATGAAGAAACAAATTGCAATACTCGGTTCCACAGGTTCCATCGGTACACAAGCATTACAGGTCATTGAAGAGCAAGCCGACCAGTATGAAGCTTATGTGCTGACAGCCAACAACCGGGTAGAAGAACTCATTGCCCAAGCACGCAAGTTCAAACCTGAAGCGGTGGTCATAGCCAACGAAACAAAATATGCCCAACTGAAAGAGGCGCTCGCTGACCTGCCTATCAAAGTATATGCAGGAACAGACGCTATCTGCCAGATTGTAGAAGACTCTGAAATTGATATCGTCCTGACCGCTATGGTGGGTTATGCCGGACTGAAACCGACAATGAATGCGATTCGTGCCCGTAAGCCTATCGCCCTTGCCAACAAGGAAACTCTTGTCGTGGCCGGAGAGTTGATTAACGACCTGGCACGCCTTTCCGGTACACCTATACTGCCGGTAGATTCCGAACATTCGGCTGTTTTCCAGTGTTTGGCAGGAGAACTCGGCAATCCGATAGAGAAAGTTATTCTTACGGCATCCGGTGGACCGTTCCGCAATTGCACGATGGAGCAACTGGCCACGGTTACCAAAGCGCAAGCCCTGAAACATCCCAACTGGGATATGGGAGCGAAGATTACGATTGACTCTGCTTCGATGATGAACAAAGGATTCGAGGTGATAGAGGCTAAATGGCTGTTCGGTGTACGACCCGACCAGATTGAAGTGGTAGTACATCCTCAATCCATCATCCACTCGATGGTACAGTTTGAGGATGGTGCGGTAAAAGCACAATTGGGTATGCCAGATATGCGTTTGCCCATTCAGTATGCATTCTCTTATCCGCAACGCCTGAAAGCTTCATTCCCACGGTTGGATTTCAAGATGTGCACGAACCTGACGTTTGAACAGCCGGATACGACACGTTTTCGTAACTTGGCATTAGCCTACGAGGCATTACATAAGGGTGGAAATATGCCTTGCATCGTCAATGCTGCGAATGAAGTGGTGGTAGCCGCTTTCCTGCGGGATGAGATCTCATTCCTCGGGATGAGTGATGTGATAGAAAAGGCGATGTCGATTGTATCGTTTGTGGAGAAGCCTGAATATGAAGATTATGTGGCTACGGATGCGATGACACGCCAGATTGCACAAGAACTTATAAAGTAATCGGCGGTGTAAATGATAAGCCGCATTTAATATAGTAAATTGTAAACAGTAAAATAGAAAGTTTATTAGATGGAAACATTTTTGATTCGTGCCCTGCAACTCATTATGAGCCTTTCGTTGCTCGTCATCGTTCATGAGGGAGGGCACTTCCTCTTCGCCCGCCTCTTCAAGACCCGGGTAGAAAAGTTTTGCTTGTTCTTCGACCCTTGGTTCACCCTGTTCAAGTTCAAGCCCAAAAACAGTGATACAGAATACGGCATCGGTTGGCTGCCATTGGGTGGCTACGTGAAGATATCGGGTATGATAGACGAATCCATGGATACCGAACAGATGCAACAACCCATGCAACCGTGGGAATTCCGTGCCAAACCGGCATGGCAGCGATTGCTTATTATGGTGGGGGGTGTGGTATTCAACTTCTTGTTGGCGTTGTTCATATACTCCATGATACTTTATACATGGGGAGATGAATATGTTCCTGTGCAGAAAGCTCCACTGGGTATGGAATTTAACGAAACCGCAAAAAATATAGGTTTCCGCGATGGTGATATACTCATATCTGCCGATGGCGTACCCTTCGAACGCTATGACGGCGATCTGCTGACAAGTGTTGTTGATGCCCGTCAAGTAACCGTGCTGCGCGACGGAAAGGAAGCTTCGGTTTATATCCCCGAAGACATGATGGAACGTTTGCTGGCCGACAGTGTACGTTTTGCTTCATTCCGCTATCCATATGTGATTGACAGCATCTGCGCCAATCGTCCCGCTGCCCTTGCCGGATTGCAACCGGGCGACAGCATCACGCAATTAGATGGAAAAAATATCGCCTATTTCGATTTTAAAAAGGAGATGCTACGTCGACAGAAAGACGGTTCGGCTCCTCATGATGTCACGTTGACATATGTGCGTGCCGGAGTAACGGATACGATGACTCTTGCCACAGATTCTTTATATGAGATGGGGGTAGTAGCGCGTATGGTAACCAACCAACTGCTTCCCGTAGTAAGAAAAGAATATAGTTTCCTGGCTTCTTTCCCTGCCGGTGCGGCATTGGGTGTGAAAACGCTGAAAGGCTATGTAGGACAAATGAAATATCTCTTCTCCAAAGAAGGAGCCAAGCAACTGGGTGGTTTCGGAACCATCGGCAGCATCTTCCCCGCTACATGGGATTGGCATCAGTTCTGGTACATGACGGCATTCCTTTCCATTATTCTTGCCTTTATGAATATTCTACCTATTCCAGCATTGGATGGCGGACATGTGCTGTTCCTTATTTACGAGATTGTGGCCCGACGCAAGCCAAGCGATAAGTTTATGGAACGTGCGCAAATGGTAGGCATGTTCCTGCTGTTCGGATTGCTGCTTTGGGCAAACTTCAATGATATTCTGCGGTTCCTATTCTAATAATAATACAAAAGAAGCTGAATCAAAATGATTCAGCTTCTTTTGTATTATATCACGACAAGACAGGTAGGATACTATTCCTTCACCACCATCCGATAAGTAGTATCCGTTAGACAGTACAGTACGTCAAAAGCAACGTCGCGAGGCAACTTAACCTCCATCTTCAGACGTCCAAGTCCGTCCACAAGGTGCTCCTGTATAAGTGGTTGCATCATCAATGCGTCATACAGCGGACGAGAATTTTCATGATTATCCGGAAAGTCAATCTCAATCCTCCACTTATAAGTATCGTCTTCATTCGGCAAGAGATAATAAATATCTGAAACGTCATTCGTGAACTGTCCATCCGGTTCCAATGAATAGCAGAATCCCCCTTCGTCACTGAAGTTAACATCTATTCCTGAAAAAGAGTCATCTTCCAAAGTCCCATCTATTTCTTCCAAAAGTACACTAGAACAGATGCAACGATAATCATCAATGCGATCCTTATCATTCTTATCCTTATAATGATATTCATACTCGAAGCGTTTCATCTTCTTCAGATAGAAGCGCTTCATAGCCCGATAATTCTCTTTTACATAACGCTTATTGATACTATGTATCAACCCGTCCAGTTCATCTGAAACTTCTTCCAGAACCTTACATCTTTTTCCGGCAGCAGTGCTTTTCAGCAATGCTTCAAGATCGGAAGAAAGAGCAAGGATTTTGTCTTGTAGTTTTGACATGTAAGTCTTAAATTAAAATTATAATAATATATGATGCTAGGTATTAAGAAGAAAAAGACCGAAGACTATTCCTCCTGTCTCATTTTTTTACACCAAATGTCCGATCCACTCTTCACGGTCGCCCGGCAAAAGATCAATAACGGGAACCTCGACCATGGTGTAGCAACCCGGTTGCTGACGCATGGAAGCACGAGCCACACAAACCAGTACCTGCGCTGTAAGTGCAGGATTATTGATACGCATATTGAACTCGAACAATTGGTTCTGAGTTTTACCTGAAACACCTTTGCGTGTGAGGTTGACGCCATGTCCCATATCGAGCAGAGCATCTACACTGGGAACTTGTTTCACATGTGTCTCATCGTTCACAAAGTATGGATCCGCCTTGATTGCAGCAGCTACTTTGGCAAACTCATACCCCTCTTTCAGTTCAATGTAAACCATACGACGATGAATGCCTGTTCCTGTAGGAATTGTCATAGAAAGGGCTGCTTTCACACCGTCAACAGCTTTTACAGCAACGGTATGTCCCATGCTCATTCCCGGTCCAAAGTTGGTGTATGTGATTCCTTTCGGAGCAATAGCTTCCAACATAGTACGCACGATAGAGTCACTTCCCGGATCCCAGCCTGCGGAAATGATAGAAACCGCATTATGTTCTTTGGCAACCGCATTCAGCGTACGGCGCAAGTCTACAATACCTGTGTGAATATCAAAGCTATCAACCGTATTGATGCCAAGGGCAAGAATTTCTTTAGCATAAGATTCTACACTACGGGTCGGTGTGCAAAGAATCGCTACATCAACACCTTCCAATTCCTTGATATTCTTTACAACAGAGTATTCACTCAGTTCTGCTGGACGGTTTTCTGCTCCTGCACGGCGCACAACACCGGCAATCTCAAAGTCGGGAGCTGCTTGTAATGCTTCAAGCACGTATTGCCCGATATTGCCGTAGCCCACGATGGCTGCTCTTACTTTTTTCATTCTTTTATTTAATTTATTTATCAGTTTTCTATTTTATCGGCACAAAAGTAATCTTTTTAATTTAAAATCACCACAAAACGGCACAGAGTTCCATAGAGTTTTTTTCTTTATTAAGACTTGCTTCAAACTCACGCAACTTCAATTAGTTACTTCTCTAAAACAATTTCCAGTGGAAAGAGTTCCGTAAAACTCTTTTAACTCTATTGTGAGGAAACACAATATTCAACGCGCGCGCCCGTTATAATAAGCATTATGATAGAATACATCAGAGGCGGACTTGCCGAGCTCAGCCCGGCAACCGCAGTTATCGACTGTAACGGATTAGGATATGCCGTTAATATTTCATTGAATACATATGCTGCCATTCAGGGTAAAAAGGAGTGTAAATTGTATATCTACGAGGCTATACGCGAGGATGCCTATATCCTCTACGGCTTTGCCGATAAGCAGGAACGGGAATTGTTTCTATTACTGATTTCCGTATCAGGCATCGGTGGAAACACCGCGCGGATGATACTTTCGGCACTCTCGCCTGCAGAGTTGGTAAATGTGATCAGTACAGAAAATGCGAATATGCTGAAATCAGTGAAAGGCATCGGACTAAAAACAGCACAACGGGTGATTGTGGATTTGAAAGATAAAATCAAGACAGGTGCCGCAGCTACCGGAAGTACGATGGGAAGCCTAGGTGGAATGTTGGCTGCTGCCAATACACAGGTGCAGGAAGAAGCAATTGCTGCATTGACGATGCTGGGATTTGCGCAAGCTCCATCACAGAAAGTGGTGCTGGCGATACTGAAAGAAGAGCCTGATGCACCAGTGGAACAGGTTATCAAACTGGCGTTGAAACGACTTTGAGAAGTTGAGAGTTGAGAGTTACCATGCGGTAGGCAGACGTAGCACAATGTAGGCAATTCTCAACTCCTAACTCTTAATTCTCAACTCTCAACTTATTAATCATGAAGTCTCCTCAAATACGATATATAATCT
Organism: uncultured bacterium; assembly: GCA_905215555.1. GTDB lineage: Bacteria > Bacteroidota > Bacteroidia > Bacteroidales > Bacteroidaceae > Bacteroides. The sequence goes on along the minus strand of CAJMQU010000061.1, from coordinate 10,807 downwards.
GGTTCTTGCTGTTGTGGCTAACGCCCGGCAGCTTTGTCGTTATGGGACAGACTTCCCTCCCCCAAGACACCATAGCTCCGCGATACTCCGTCCGGAAGACAGTGCCAAGCACACTGAAAGACCTTTCACTCCGTCCTGCCGATCTACAATCTCCGACAAACCTACGGACCGAAGTTGAATATGATGCTAAGACAGATAAATACTTCATACGTACCAAACTGGGAAATTCAGAAATCGGTGTCCCCATGATACTCACCCCCGAAGAATATCTGGACTGGACTCTGAAACAATCCATGCAGTCATATTACCGCCAAAAGAATGGAGAGCAAATCGGTAAAGGGAAAGAAGCCTTCGACTTTATGGACATGAAGTTCAACCTCGGTCCGGCAGAGAAATTATTTGGCCCCGGTGGAGTACAGATACGCACGCAGGGAAATGCAGAACTCAGTTTCGGCATGAACTACAAAAACGTAAAGAACCCTTCGTTGCCCGAAAGCCAACGCAAAACACTCGGCTTTGACTTTGATGAGAAAATCAACATCAACGTCAACGGAAAAGTAGGCGACAAAGTGAACATGAACATGAACTACAATACCGATGCCACATTCGATTTTGACACCAAACAACTGAAACTGAAATATGAAGGAAAAGAAGATGAAATCATTAAACTGATTGAAGCGGGAAACGTGAGTATGTCCACCAACAACTCGCTAATACGGGGAGCATCCGCTCTTTTCGGTATTCGTACTGATCTTCAATTCGGCAAGCTGAAATTGCAGGCGGTCATCAGCCAGCAAGAGAGTGAAGCTAAAACCGTGACAAGTCGTGGCGGTGCACAAACCACCATTTTCGATTTCTCAGCCGACAATTACGAAGAGAACCGCCACTTCTTCCTCGCCCATTATTTCCGGGATGTATATGACAAAAATCTGGCACAACTCCCGAATATCCTTTCGGGAATTACCATTAACCGTATCGAAGTATGGGTGACCAACAAACGGAACAATTACGATAACCCAAGAAACATCGTTGCACTGGCTGACCTTGGAGAAGCTTTCCATATCGGCAACAATGCCGAATGGCCGGGAACCGGAAACCCTGCAAACCCGACCTCGAATCTCAATGCCCCGGCAAACAGTGCCAACACCTTATATGCTCAAATGATAGGCCGGTATGCCGCCGCCCGCGATATCAGTCAGGCGAGCGCTACCATGAACAACATCAATGGCGTGGAGGCCGGTATGGATTACGAAAAGATAGAAAGCGCCCGCCTGCTCACTTCCTCCGAATATACGCTGAACAGCAAACTGGGATATATCTCGCTAAAACAAACTCTGCAACCGGATGAAGTTTTGGCAGTCGCCTTTGAATATACACTCGGAGGAAGAAGCTATCAAGTAGGTGAGTTTTCTTCGGACATCAAAGAGACGGGACAGAGTCTGTTTGTGAAACTGTTGAAAAACACCGCAAATTCTCCTGATGCCGCCTGTTGGAACTTGATGATGAAGAACGTTTACAGCCTCAACGCCTACTCCGTCCAGAAAGAGAAGTTCCAGTTGAATATCACTTATCAGAGCGATACGACAGGCGTATACCTGCGTTACATCCCCGAAGGTAAGATTGCCAAGATACCCCTGCTGCGTGTCATGAACCTCGACCGCCTGAACAGTCAGAATCAAAGTGGCGCTGACGGTTTCTTCGATTTTGTAGAAGGGTACACTGTCACTGCATCCGATGGCCGCATCTATTTTCCTGTCGTAGAGCCCTTCGGCAGCCACTTGCGCAAGGCTATCGGTAATGATGCGTTGGCAGACAAATATGTGTTTCAAGAACTGTACGACTCCACCCGCACCGTGGCACGGCAGACGGCAGAGAAGAATAAATTCCGTCTGACAGGAGAATACCGTGCCTCAAATGCCAACGAGATACGGCTTGGAGCCATGAATATTCCGCAAGGTTCGGTACGGGTAACGGCAGGCGGCATGACATTGGTTGAGAACTCAGACTATACGGTGGATTATACACTCGGCGTAGTCACCATCCTCAACCAAAGCATTATTGACGCAGGAACCGCCATCAGCGTAAATCTGGAAAGTAACACGCTCTACAGTATGCAACGCAAAACAATGATGGGGCTGAATTTCACCTACGACTTTTCTCAGAATTTCTCCTTCGGCGGAAGTATCATGCACCTCAGCGAAAAGCCGCTGACAAGCAAAGTGGCAATGGGCGATGAACCGCTTTCAAACACTTTATGGGGACTGAATGCCTCATGGAAAAAAGAAAGCCAATGGCTGACGAACATGCTGGACAAACTGCCTTTCGTCACTGCTATTGCTCCCAGTAGCATAAATCTCGGCGTAGAATTTGCCCACCTTATTCCGGGACATGCCAAAGGCTTACAGCAAAACGCATCGTATATTGATGACTTTGAGAGCACACAAAGCGGCATCGACCTGCGCCAGCCATCGTACTGGATGCTGGCAAGTACCCCTTACAATCCTACCGCCTCCGCCCTCTTTCCCGAAGCATCGCTCAGCAACAATATCGCCTACGGAAAGAACCGTGCATTACTGGCATGGTACCACATCGACGGTCTGTTCACCCGCCGCAACTCTTCGCTAACTCCTACGCACATCAAAAACGACCTCAACCAACTCAGCAACCACTATGTGCGCGAAGTGTACGAGCAAGAACTCTTCCCGAACAAAGAGACTCCTTATCAGGAATCCGCCGCCATGAACGTGCTGAACCTGGCGTATTATCCGCAAGAACGGGGCCCCTACAATCTGGATACGGACCTGAATGCAGACGGTACGTTGCGCAACCCGGAAAAACGTTGGGGAGGAATGATGCGCAAACTGGATACAAGTGATTTTGAGGCGGCTAACATTGAATATGTCACGTTCTGGCTGCTCGACCCTTTCATCTACGAGGAGAGGGGCAACAATCCTACAGGAGTACAGGGGCATGCCCCTACGGGGGTACAGGAACGTAATCCTGCGGGGAACATTAGTGGAGGCGACCTATACATTAATCTGGGCGAGGTATCCGAAGATATCCTGAAAGATGGCAAGAAATTCTTTGAGAACGGTCTGCCCATCGACGGAGACGTGACAAAGACAGAAGAAACCGTTTGGGGACGCATCCCTCGCGACCGCAGTGTAGTATATGCTTTCGACAACTCCGCCGGTGCCCGCCGCCGCCAGGATGTCGGTCTGAACGGACTCTCTACCGAAGACGAACGCACGTTCTCTACCTATCAGAACTATCTGTCGCAGGTGCAGGGGGTGGTTGACGCCGAAACCTATCAAAAGTTCCATAATGACCCTGCGGGCGACAATTATCACTACTTCCGCGGCAGCGATTATGACCGTGAAGAGCGTAGCATTCTCGACCGCTACAAATACTACAACAATACCGAGGGCAACTCCACCGCTTCGGAAGACTCTCCGGAACGGTATGACATTTCCTCTAAAACCGTGCCCGATGTAGAGGACATCAACCAAGACAACACGCTGAACGAAACGGAGAAGTATTTCCAGTACCGCATCCGCCTCACTCCCACTGACCTGAAAGTAGGACATAACTACATCACTGACAAGCGAACCGTCAGCGTCCGCCTGCGCAACGGGCAGACGGAGGAAGTAAGCTGGTATCAGTTTAAAGTCCCCGTACGCAGCGGAGAAGCGGTGGGAAGCATCAAGGATTTCAAGTCCATCCGCTTCATGCGTATGTTCCTTACCGGGTTTGAAAAGCCTGTCGTGCTACGCTTTGCCACGCTGGAACTGATACGCGGCGAGTGGCGCACATACACCGATGCGCTGAACAACACACAACAAGGAGCCGCCACCACCAGCTCCGCCACTCTCGACGTGTCCGCCGTAAACATCGAAGAAAACGGCGACCGCACCCCGGTAAACTACGTGATGCCTCCCGGAATCTCCCGCGTCATCGACCCCGGACAGCCGCAACTCCGCCAGCAGAACGAGCAAGCCATGAGCCTGAAACTGGAAAAGCTGGCTCCCGGCGATGCCCGTGCCGTCTACAAGAATACAGGCATGGATATGCGCCAGTACAAACGCCTGCAAATGTTTGCCCATGCCGAAGCCCTTCCCGACCTCAGCACCGATCCGCAGGATGGCGAACTGTCCGTATTCATCCGCCTCGGCTCGGACTACCGCAGCAATTATTATGAATATGAGATACCACTCACCCTCACTCCGCATGGAGAATACAATGGAAGCACCACCGCCGGTTGCCTTGCCGTCTGGCCCAAAGACAACAATCTGGACATCGACCTCAGCACGCTGACCAACGTCAAGAAGGGGCGCAACCGCCTGAAGAACATCCCGAACAGTGGCGTCACTTATGCCAAAGTCTATTCTGAATATGACCCGGAGAAGCCCGCCAACAAGGTAAGCGTCATTGGCAATCCCTCACTGGCGGAAGTGAAAACCATCATGATAGGAGTACGAAACAACGCCCGTACCATGAAATCAGCAGAAGTCTGGGTAAACGAACTACGCCTCACCGAATTCAACGAAGATGGCGGTTGGGCAGCACAGGGCAACCTCAACGTACAACTTTCCGATATCGGCAGCATCAATCTTGCCGGACACATGGAGACGGCAGGTTTCGGCGGACTGGAACAAAGTGTCAGCGAACGCCGTCTGGATGATTATTATCAGTATAGCTTCACCACAACATTCGATCTCGGCCGTTTCTTCCCCAAGAAAGCAAAACTGACCGCACCGATTTACTTCTCATACTCCAAAGAAGCAACCACTCCCAAATACAATCCGCTGGATAAAGATATGTTGCTGGACGATGCCCTCGATGCCTGCACCACCGATTGGGAACGCGACTCATTAATGAACATCGCCCGTGAAATAACAACTTACCGCAATTTCAGTCTCAGCAACGCACGTCTGGGCATCATCAGCAAGAATCCAATGCCTTACGACCCAGGCAACTTTACTTTCAGCTATTCTCGTTCCCTGCGTCATAACCAAGGCAGCACCACCGCTTACGAAAACGAAACGGACTGGCGTGGCGCCATGACTTACAATTATGCCCCCGTCTACCGCCCCTGGGAACCATTCAAAAGTATGAAAAGCAAATCTCCCTGGATGCATTTTATCAAAGAACTTAACTTGAACTGGCTTCCCCAAAGCATTGCGTTCAATACCGACATGACCCGCCATTACTACGAACTGCAACTCCGTGACCTGGAAACATTGACAGCCGGAACATCTATAGGTAGAGATACCAGCATCGAAGGCATCCCCATTTCCGTAGCCAAAGAGTTCCTTTGGAACCGCGACTTCGCCTTGCGCTGGGACCTAACGAAAAATCTGCGCCTCAACCTCACCTCCGCCACCCATGCTGAGATTGAGGAACCTTACGGTGTAGTAAACAAGGACCTATATCCGGACGATTACACAGCTTGGAAAGACACTGTGCGTCGCAGTCTGTTGTCACTCGGCCGCCCCATCGACTTCCAGCAAACGTTCAACGTCACTTATAAACTCCCGTTTGATAAATTCCCCATCACTGATTGGATCAGTGCCGATCTCCGTTTTGCTTCTTCCTATAATTGGGACCGGGGCGTCTCCCTTTCCGATGGTATAGAAATGGGAAATACTGTCAGCAATCAACGCAGCATCGACGTAAATTCGCGCTTCAACCTTGAGGCATTCTATAATAAGATTCCTTATCTGAAAAATGTGAACCGCCGCTTCTCCGCCTCCTATCGCAAACCTGCTCCGACCAAAGAGCAAAAGCCTCGCCGTTTTGACAAAGAAGTACAGTTACGGGCAGATACCACGCTGACCATCAATCATGACATGAACACCCGCCGTCCTAAAGTCAGCGCCCTCACAGTGGACGGACATCGTTATCCAATACGTTACAAAGTACTGAATGCCAACACCCTGCGTATCGACACACAAGATACGGCACGCATCAAGCTCACCGTTATCCCCGGTCCCAATCCGGAAGACGGCTGGTGGTATAAGTTCGGTCAGCACGCTGCCCGCTTTGCCATGAGTGTGCGTAATTTCAGCTTTACCTATAAGAATACATACGCTATGATGCTTCCCGGTTTCCGCCCTGAAGTCGGTGATATGTTCGGACAGAAGAAACACGCAGGCTTCCTTGCACCGGGACTGGATTTCGCTTTCGGTTTTACCGGCGACAGTTACATCGACCATGCCCTGCAAAACGATTGGCTCATCTGCAACGACTCTGTCGTTAGCCCAGCCAGCAGCAATGCCCTCGAAGACCTGCAACTACGCATCTCTCTAGAACCGATACGCGATCTGAAGATAGACCTCACCGCCAACCGTACCCGCAACCGCAGTCGCGAAATGCAATATATGTTTGCAGGAACACCGGACACCCGCAGCGGTAATTTCTCCATGAGCATCATCTCCATAGGCAGCACCTTCGAGCGCCATAGTGCAAACGATGGCTACCATTCCGGTACTTTCGAACGTTTCCGCAACAATCTTGAAATCATCCGTAACCGGGTGGAAACCCAGTACCTCGGCAGCCAATATCCGCAAGGCACCGCCCTTGCCGGAAAGACATTCGACCCGGCAAACGGCACCATCAGCAAGCATTCACCAGACGTGATGATACCCGCTTTCCTTGCTGCCTACACCGGAAGAAGTGCCCGTAACTCCGCCCTCGACTTCTTCCCGAGCCTGTTTTCCTTGATGCCGAACTGGCGCATTACCTACACCGGACTTACAAAAATAGCCTGGTTCAAGAAAAACTTCCGCAGCGTCAATCTGAACCATGCCTACCGTAGTACTTACAGTGTAGGCAGCTATAACACCTTCCAAAGTTTCATGAGCTATATGGGCGACATCGGTTTCGTGGAAGATGTGCAAACAGGAAATCCCATCCCTTCATCACGCTTCGATATAAGCATGGTGTCCATCAACGAGCAATTCTCACCGCTCATCGGTATGGACGCCACTCTTAAGAACGGACTGACCGCCAAAGTAGAATACAAGACCAGCCGCATCCTCAACCTTAGCATGAGCGCCTGCCAACTGGTGGAAACCGCTTCCCGCGACTTTGTCATCGGGCTGGGGTATAAGATTATAAACTTCAACCTGTTCAGCCGCCGTAACGTGAAGGACAGCAAAAACCGCATCAGCCACGACCTCGCCCTGCGTGCCGACATCTCATTCCGTAATCAGTCCGCCCTCTGCCGGGATATTCAGCAAGGCTTTGCACAAGCAACCAATGGCAACAAAACTCTAAAGATTTCCTGTTCGGCCGATTATACTCTGAGCCGTCTGCTGACCTTACGCCTCTACTACGACCGGCAGCAAAATACTCCGCTAATATCTTCCAGTTCATACCCGGTGGTCAGTGCGGATTTCGGTTTCAGCATGAAATTCTCCCTAACACGGTAAATAGTTTCGACGATAAAAGAACAAGTTTAAGGGAAAGCTCTATATTTGCAGAATTAACAACAAACAATATGAAACAAGTAAGAATTTACATGAAGCATTGGCTAAGAGCTAACGAACGCAGTAAACAAGTATCGACAGACTCCTGGTATCTAAGCTTCGCCGACCAGTTACTTTCGTTAATTGCCCCATCTCCTTTATACAGCAAAAAGTCTGAAGAAGAAAAAGTGAATGCGGCCATCTCGTTAACTCTCTATCTTCAAGATGCTATTGCCCAAACAGGGGGGTGGAAGGAATTCTCAAATGCATACTATAAATTATACCAATCTTATCTGCCTTTCTATAGCCAGACAGATACATATGTTCCCGACGAAATCAATATAGAGGATATTTCGTTCATCCAATGGACACTTCTCTCCCGGTATGCAGTTTTTGAGGAAGACCAAGTCATCATTCAGAATCCTTACGCCCCTGATTTATTGGAGCTCAGCCAAAAAGTATATGATGTCATGGATGCCTCGTTTGAAAAAGCGCCCATCTGTGACGAGGCATCATCCCCTATTTGGGTAATGAAACTTGATTTACTGGAAATACCTCAGGTTCCGCTTCCCGAAATCCCCCCCGGCATGCCACTCAAAAAGGATGTAGAGAGATGCCTGGCATACAGCAAAGGGGAGCCGCTACTCTATTTTACGACTTACAACGAACTGTGCAAATTCTTTGTAGAGGAACTGAAATGGGAGAATAAAAATGAAAGTTTGCTGCCCGAACTAAAGGACGAGAAGAATTTTGTGATTTATGCCAATGCCAAAGGCATGCTGGTAGCCCCGAATGTTTCTTATTGTTTCCGCGATCCTAATAATCCGACCTACGATGCAGAAAAAGCTGCAACTAAAGGATATAAATTATTCATGTATCCGGGCGCCTGTCCTTTTGATGTCCTGAAATATGGTATGGTGAAAGGTCTATTCTCCGATTTACAACTTCCCTTCCCTGGCGGAAAAGAGGTGCTGCATGAGTATTGGGACTTCATTGCACGATACTTCTTGAGTGAATATTACGAAGGAGTATGAAGATAATTATTAATTATTAATTGCCATGCAGCGTTAGAATGCACACTGCTTCCCGCAATTAATAATTAATAATTAATAATTAACATTTACTCTACAATTCAATTATTTCTTCCTTGCACAACGTCAGTTTCTCTACTCCCTCTGCCGTCACTGCCCATGAATTTTCAATTCCCAACGGACCGACACCCGGCAATACAATCTTCGGTTCAAGAGCAAACACCATGCCCGGCTCCAATTCCTGTTTCATGCGTGGAGCCAGCACAGGAGCTTCATTGATTTCCAGGCCGATACCATGACCGATAAACTTCGCCTTCTGCCCTACTCCCATAAAGTAATCTGCAAAACCGGCTTTAGTCACCAAATCAATGGCTGTGTTATAAAGCTCCTCACACACAGCACCCGGTTTGGCTTTCTCAATCACTGCTTCCTGTATTTCCAGACAAGTCTGATGTGCTGCATATGCCTTTTCCGACAATTTGCCGATAGAGAACACACGGCTCATGTCTCCCATATAACCGTTGAAGTTTCCACCCATATCAACCATGAAACTCTGTCCCGGCTGCAACAAAGCACCGCTTGCACCGATAGGCAGTGAAGGATCAAGTCCTTCGCCCCCCAAAGCAAAGTCATAAGGTGCAGGTGCCGTGGCATTATCTCCAGCCAACAAACTGCCCATGAATATCTCCATACTCTGACCGAATGTACGGAAAATGCCGAGGCAACCCTCCAGACGCATCAGACGTTCTATCTCAATAGACAACTGCCGGTCAGTCATCCCCGGTTTATAAACTGTAGGAATCTGCTCATACGCCTTTGTATGAGCAATACCTGAGCGACGGAACATTTCAAGTTCAATGTTCGTCTTCACACTACGCGCTTTGCGAATAATAGGTGTTCCATTCACCACAGTAGCTTCCGGGAAGCAAGCCGCCAGACGGGTATATTCCGTATAAGCCAGTTCATCACCTTCCAGCATCAGCTTTGTCGGTAACGGCAAACCGCACTCTTCCAGCAAATCAGGCAATTGTTCGGGTTTACGGATAGGGTGAATATGCTCACCCTCGATATTATTAGGACGCTTAATGAACAAACGGGCCGGAGCATTCAACGGCAAATACAAATAACCGCTGACAACACGTCCATACGTATAGATTAAGTTTACATTGCAGGTAATAAGAGCGGCATCAATCTCTTGTTGAGCCATGAGAACACGTATCTTATCGCGTCTCAACTTCAATTCCGGTTGTAACATCTCTTTGTCATTTATGATTTTCAAGGCACAAAGGTAATAATTTTAGGTATTAAGCAGGAGGTATTGAGTCTTAAGTTTGCCCGATAGTGACATTACGAGTGCGAATATACCTAATCGTCGGTATGCCCCTATAAAAAAAGTACTGCCCTACACCTTCACAGGCAGGGGCAGCACAAACCACAAATACAAATACAACTAAACAAAGTTTCCTTTAAATAATTCCCTGACCCATCATAGCGTGAGCCACTTTCATGAAGCCTGCAATGTTGGCACCCTTCACGTAGTTGATGTAACCGTCAGGTTCTGTCCCGTATTTTACGCATTGTGCATGAATGCCGTGCATAATAGCGTGTAGTTTCTCGTCCACTTCGGCAGCACTCCAACTGAGGTGCATTGCATTCTGCGACATTTCCAGACCTGAAGTGGCAACGCCACCGGCATTGACAGCCTTACCCGGAGCATACATAATCTTATGTTCGATGAACAGGTCGATAGCTTCCGGCGTACAGCCCATATTGGATATTTCACCTACACACATCACTTTATTTTCAATCAACTGACGGGCATCGTCACCGTTCAGTTCATTCTGCGTGGCACAAGGCAATGCAATATCAGCCTTCACTTCCCAAGGACGTTTGCCGGCAACAAATGTAGAGCCGGGGAATTCGTCTGCATACGGAGCCACAATATCATTGCCCGATGCACGAAGTTCAAGCATATATTCTATCTTTTCGCCACTGATACCGTTCGGGTCATAGATGTAACCGTCCGGACCGGAGATAGTAATCACCTTGGCACCCAATTCGGTTGCTTTGGTAGCAGCACCCCAAGCTACATTTCCGAAACCGGAAATGGCGACGGTCTTACCTTTGATATCAATGCCTTTAGCTTGCAACATCTGGTTCACGAAATACAATCCACCGAACCCAGTAGCTTCCGGACGAATCAGTGAACCGCCGAATTCCATACCTTTTCCGGTAAATGTACCTGTAAATTCACGTGTCAGTTTCTTATACATACCGAACATATAGCCCACTTCACGACCACCTACA
>CAJMQU010000060.1 GCA_905215555.1 uncultured bacterium | reverse complement strand
AGCTTTCGTGTGCGGGCACAAAGATACAACAATTTTCGTAATTACAAAAATTGTCATATATTTGTGTCGAAAATATTAAGATTATTATTGTGTGCGGACACAAGTTCCGATAAATTATAAAATATATGGGATCTGAAAGAATACGTATCAAAGATATCGCCAAGATGGCGGATGTATCAGTGGGAACAGTAGACCGCGTGATACATGGGCGAAGCGGTGTGTCGGAGGCCAGCCGGAAACGGGTGGAGGAAATTCTGAAACAGTTGGATTACCAACCTAATATGTATGCCAGCGCATTGGCATCGAACAAGAAATACGCTTTCTCCTGTTTATTGCCGCAACACGAGGAGGGCGAATATTGGACGGCTGTGGAAGCGGGGATCCATGAAGCACTGGTGGCGTATTCGGACTTCAACATCTCCGTGAACCTCTCCTATTATGATCCGTTCGATTATCATTCGTTTGTCGATGTGGCCCAAAGTATTCTGGAGCAGGAACCTGACGGAATCATGTTTGCCCCCACCGTACCGCAATATACAAAGCCTTTTACGGAGGAACTGAACAACCGCTCTATACCTTATATATATATAGACTCGAACCTGAAAGACCAACCTGCCCTCTCTTTCTTCGGACAGAATTCTCATCAGAGCGGATATTTCGCCGCTAAGATGCTGATGTTGCTTGCCGGAGGGGAACGGGAGATCGTGATTTTCCGTAAGATAAACGAGGGCATCGTGGGCTCTAACCAACAGGAACGCCGGGAGATAGGCTTCCGTGAATATATGCTGAAGCATCATCCCGATTGCCGCATCTGGGAACTGAACCTGCATGCCAAACGGGACAGCGATGATGCGCAGATGCTGGATGAGTTCTTCAGGAAGCATCCGGATGTAAAGAACGGAATCACTTTCAATTCGAAAGTATACATCGTCGGGGAGTATCTGCTGAAGCAAAAGAAAACGGATTTCAACCTGATGGGGTATGACTTGCTGGAACGCAACGTAAACTGCCTGAAACAGGGAAGCGTCTTCTTCCTCATCGCCCAACAGCCGGAGCTGCAGGGGTTTGATGGCATCAAGGCGCTGTGCGACCACCTGATTTTCAAGAAAGAGGTGCCGAGAGAAAACTTTATGCCGATTGACTTGTTGACGAAGGAAAATATTGAATTTTATTCGAATAAATAATGAGGAGTAACAACTAACTAAAAACAAGAATATGGAAACTAAGTACCTTAAAATCAACCCTGCGGATAACGTAGCAGTAGCCATCGTGACACTGCCGGCAGGAGAAAAGCTCACAGTGGACGGCATAGAAATCACACTGAATGAGGAAGTTCCCGCCGGACACAAATTTGCATTGAAAGACTTTGCAGAAGGCGAAAACGTCATTAAATACGGTTATCCCATCGGCCATGCGCGTATGGCAAAAAAGCAGGGTGACTGGATGAACGAAAACAATATCCAGACCAACCTGGCTGGATTGCTGGACTATACATATAACCCGACAAGCGTCACGCTGGATATACCGCAAAAGGATTTGACTTTCAAAGGATATCGCCGTAAGAATGGCGATGTGGGTATCCGTAACGAGATCTGGATTATCCCGACTGTAGGTTGCGTGAACGGCATCATCAACCAGCTTGCCGAAGGTCTGCGCCGGGAAACGGGCGGCAAGGGGGTGGATGCAATCATGGCATACCCGCATAATTACGGCTGCTCACAGTTGGGCGACGACCATGAGAACACGAAGAAGATCCTGCGTGACATGGTGTTGCACCCCAATGCAGGCGCAGTACTGGTAGTGGGATTGGGCTGTGAGAACAATCAGCCGGACGTATTCCGCGAATTTCTGGGCGAATATGACGAAGACCGCGTGAAATTTATGGTAACACAGAAGGTGGGTGACGAATACGAAGAAGGTATGAACCTGCTGCGCGAACTATACGAGAAAGCAAGCAAGGATGAACGCGTGGATGTGCCTCTGAGCGAACTGCGTGTCGGACTGAAATGTGGTGGTTCGGATGGCTTCTCCGGCATCACGGCTAACCCGTTGCTGGGTATGTTCTCCGACTTCCTGGTAGCGCAGGGTGGGACGAGTGTATTGACGGAAGTACCGGAAATGTTCGGTGCGGAAACCATACTGATGAACCGTTGCCGCAATAAAGAGCTGTTTGAGGATACTGTGAAACTGATAAATGACTTCAAAGAGTATTTCCTGTCACACGGTGAACCGGTGGGCGAAAATCCGTCTCCGGGAAACAAAGCCGGTGGCATCTCGACCCTGGAGGACAAGGCGCTGGGATGCACGCAGAAGTGCGGTAAAAGTTATGTGGAAGGCGTACTGCCATATGGCGAGCGCTTGAAAGTGAAAGGCTTGAACCTATTATCGGCTCCGGGCAATGACTTGGTGGCAGCAACGGCACTGGCTTCCTGCGGCTGCCACATGGTGCTGTTCACCACAGGACGCGGCACGCCGTTCGGGACGTATGTACCGACTATGAAGATTTCAACCAATTCCACATTGGCGAAAAACAAACCGGGATGGATCGACTTCAACGCCGGAGTGATCGTAGAGAACGAGCCGATGGAAAAGACTTGTGAACGGTTCATCGATTATATCATCCGGGTAGCAAGCGGCGAATTCGTAAATAATGAGAAGAAGGGTTACAAAGAAATCGCAATTTTCAAGACGGGAGTTACTCTATAAATTGGAAGTTGAAATAAAAAAAGAATCAGAGGGGCGGAACAATTCAGAGGTTCTGCCCTTTTGTTTTTATCTTTAGAATAAGAGAAGTGCATCTCAGCACAACTTTTTCATGCGAGCATGAAAGTTCTGCTTCCGATTTGCATTATCTTTGCACGGTTTTTTAAAATTTGAATTCTTGGAAACTACAAATACAATAAATAAGAAGAAAGGCGGATGGTGGGCATTAAGTCCGCTGGCAGTGTTTTTATGCCTGTATCTGGTGACCTCGCTGATTGTCAATGATTTCTACAAGGTTCCCATTACGGTGGCCTTCCTGTTATCATCCTGCTATGCCATTGCGCTGACGCGCGGACTGAGCCTGGAAAAGCGGGTATACCAGTTCTCCGTAGGGGCGAGCAACAAGAACATCATATTAATGATATGGATATTCGTCCTTGCCGGAGCTTTCGCACAGAGCGCCAAACAAATGGGGGCAATCGACGCAACGGTGAATCTGACATTGAGCATCCTGCCGGACAACCTGTTGCTGGCAGGTATCTTCATTGCCGCCTGTTTCATTTCACTCTCCATAGGTACCAGCGTGGGGACAATCGTGGCGCTTACCCCCGTAGCCATCGGACTGGCGGAAAAGACGGGTATCGACTTGCCGTATATGGTCGCCATCGTAGTAGGCGGATCTTTTTTCGGAGATAATCTCTCGTTTATCTCGGATACGACAATAGCATCCACCAAAACACAGGATTGCGTAATGCGCGATAAGTTCCGGGTAAACTTCATGATTGTAGTACCGGCTGCACTGATCGTGCTATGTATCTACATATTCCAGGGGTTATCCATATCAGCTCCCGCACAGGCGCAAGCTATTGAATGGGCAAAAGTGATCCCCTATCTCATTGTCCTGGGCACGGCAGTGGCAGGCGTCAATGTCATGCTGGTTCTGCTACTGGGCATTCTCAGCACGGGCATCATAGGCGTTGTCACTAGCGGAACGGACATGAGCACGGCTTTCTTCGACTGGTTCGGCGCCATGGGAACAGGCATCACAGGCATGGGCGAACTCATCATCATCACTCTGCTTGCCGGAGGCATGCTCGAAACCATCCGCTACAACGGAGGCATAGACTTCATCATCTCCCGCCTGACACGCCGCGTAAAAGGAAAGCGAGGGGCAGAGTTGAGCATCGCCGCCCTTGTCAGCATCGCCAATCTATGCACGGCAAACAATACCATCGCCATCATCACCACCGGACCGATAGCCAAGGACATCGCCCTGCGCTTCCACCTCGACCGGCGGAAAACAGCCAGTATCCTGGACACTTTCTCCTGCCTGATACAGGGCGTCATCCCTTACGGTGCCCAATTGCTGATTGCAGCCGGATTGGCCGGCATCTCGCCCATCAGCATCATCGGCAGTTTATATTATACGTTTACAATGGGGGCATGCGCACTGCTGGCCATATTGATAAGATATCCCAAAAGATATTCGTGAAGGGGGACGCGGATAACAAAGAAGCGGGTTAACTAATTCAAAACCATAAAAAAACGACTTTTTTGAAAAAAAACAGCAAAAGATAGTGCATTATTGAAAAAGAATGCGTTACTTTGCATCCGAACAATAAGAAAGTTTATTCGATTTGATTATTTCACATATGTACTTCCTCTGTATTGAGTATTTCCATCTCTGACCTAACAACTTCCAAAAACTTTGTTTATTGAATTATTAATTTATTATTTTTTAGATTTATGAATTTGTATGTAGGTAACCTGAATTACAAGGTTAGAGAACAAGACTTGAGAGATGTTATGGAAGAGTATGGAACAGTAGATTCAGTAAGAATCATCACTGATCGCGAAACAAGAAGATCCAAAGGATTTGCATTCATCGAAATGCCGGATTCTGCAGAAGCATCTAACGCCATCAATGCATTGAACGGTGCTGAATATGTAGGCCGTCCGATGGTAGTTAAAGAAGCATTACCGAAGAATTAATTATTCTCAGATAATACACCACTAAGGAAGGATGAATTTCAATGAAATTCATCCTTTTTTTAACGAACTCTTTGTCAATCAAAATAAAAGCCCTACCTTTGCACCCGCTATTACGAGATAATAGCATTATTCAAATCATTTATTAAAAACATTATTTAAAATGGCAACAAAAATCAGATTGCAAAGACATGGACGTAAAAGCTATGCTTTCTACTCTATCGTTATTGCAGACGTAAGAGCACCACGTGATGGTAAATTTATTGAGAAGATTGGTACGTACAATCCGAACACCAATCCTGCCACAGTAGATTTGAAGTTCGACCGCGCACTTGACTGGGTTATGAAAGGTGCACAACCTACCGACACTGTTCGTAACATCCTGTCACGCGAAGGCGTTTACATGAAAAAGCACCTTATGGGTGGTGTGGCTAAAGGCGCATTCGGCGAAGCAGAAGCTGACGCCAAATTCGAAGCTTGGAAGAGCAACAAGCAAAGCGGTCTGGCTGCTTTGAAAGCAAAAGACGAAGAAGCTAAGAAAGCTGAAGCTAAAGCACGTCTGGAAGCCGAGAAGAAAGTTAACGCTGAAAAAGCTAAAGCATTGGCTGAAAAGAAAGCTGCTGAAGAAGCAGAAAAAGCCGCTGCCGAAGCCCCCGCAGAAGAAGCAACAGAGGCACCTGCCGAAGAAGCTCCTGCAGCTGAAGCTGCTGCTGAATAATAGTAGGCACAGTACGATTACAAAAAATGGGATTAAAACTATAAAATCCTCTCCGGTTATGCCGGAGGGGATTTTTTATTGATTATCTTTGTAACCAACTATCATATTTATAAAAAATAGAAGCAATGAAAAAAATTATCTATTTGCTCGCTGTGGCTGCCATAGTTGCTGCCTGTAGCGGAAACAAAGGTTATGTGCTAACCGGAACTGTAGAGGGTGGAGCCGACGGTGACACTGTATATTTGCAAAAAGTAGAAGGCAGGAATCTTGTTAAAATGGATTCGGCTGTCATCAGTAATGGGACATTTACCTTCAAAGGTACGCAAGACACTGCTGTGAACCGTTACGTAACTTACAGACCTGCAGGCAAAGAAGGCATCTTAATGGACTTCTTCCTTGAAAACGGTAAAATCAACATCAATCTGACACGTGACAACGATTCTGCCACCGGCACGCCGAACAATGATGCTTACCAGGAAATCAGAGCTCAACTGAACGACCTGAACAAACAAATGATGACCATATACGAATCAATGTCAGACACTACCCTCACCGACGAACAGCGTGAAGCCAAAATGAAAGAGATGAATGCTCTGCAAGAGAAAACAATGGAAATCACCAAAGCAGGCATCGCCAAGAACATCACGAACATAGTAGGCGTTCACTTGCTGAAGAACAACTATTACTACCTTGAAGTAGATGAACTTGACCCGCTGATGCCGCAAATCCCCGCTGAATTCGCCAACGACGAGGTTATCATTAAAATCAAAGCAAACGTAGAAAAAATGAAAGCTACTGCCGTAGGCCAGAAATTCACTGATTTCGCAATGGAAACTCCTGACGGAAAACCGGTGAAACTGTCTGACTATGTAGGCAAAGGCAAAGTTGTGCTCGTCGACTTTTGGGCAAGCTGGTGCGGCCCCTGCCGTCGTGAAATGCCGAACCTGGTAGACGCTTACGCCAAATACAAGAACAAAGGCTTTGAAATCGTGGGTGTATCTTTGGATCAGAACGGTGAAGCATGGAAAGAAGCTATCGAAAAGCTGAACATCACCTGGCCGCAAATGTCCGACCTGAAATATTGGAACTGTGAAGGCGCCCAGTTGTATGCGGTTAGCAGCATTCCCCACACTGTATTGATTGACGGTGAAGGAACAATCATCGCCCGCGGTTTGCACGGCGAAGAATTGCAGGAAAAACTGGCTGAAGTAATCAAATAATCTCTGCCTGAAAGAGAAATACTCCTCACGGAGAAAACACTTCTTATAGCATGGCTCCCCTGTTACAGACACTCGTAACAGGGGAGTTTTTTGTATCTACCTATTACTTAGAGTTTTCCATTTTGAGCAACTTTAGAAAGCCTATCAAAACAGAAAGTTTTCCATTTGCACCACAAACACATTTGACAATCAATAGATTAACATATTTTAGATGGATAAAAGTTTTCCAAAAACAAAAACTTGCAGATAAGTTTATACCTTTGCAATCCTAATTTCAAAAAAGAGTAACTAATAAGATAAACGAAACCATGATACAGACTGTAATCAAAAGAGACGGACGCGTAGTAGGCTTCAACGAAGAAAAAATAGTCACTGCCATCCGTAAAGCAATGCTGCATACGGATAAAGGCGAAGACATGCAACTGATACGCCAGATCACAGACCACATATCTTTCAAGGGAAGTGCGCAGATGACGGTAGAAGCCATTCAGGATGCCGTAGAAATGGAATTGATGAAAAGCAGCCGCAAAGATGTGGCACAGAAATACATCGCCTACCGCAACCAACGCAGCATTGCCCGAAAAGCAAAGACCCGCGATATGTTTCTGGAGATTATAGATATCAAATCCAACGATGTCACAAGGGAGAATGCCAACATGAACGCCGATACTCCGGCAGGCATGATGATGAAATTTGCCAGCGAA
Source organism: uncultured bacterium (assembly GCA_905215555.1). Taxonomy (GTDB): domain Bacteria; phylum Bacteroidota; class Bacteroidia; order Bacteroidales; family Bacteroidaceae; genus Bacteroides. Next base: position 18,370 of record CAJMQU010000060.1, on the reverse strand, counting down.
ACCACCAAACCTTTCGTAGATGATTATCTGCTGAGCGAAGAAGTACTGGACGCGGTAAACAACAACTATCTGCATATCCATGACAAGGATTACTACCCCACCAAGAGCCTGACGTGTGTACAGCATCCGCTGGACCGCATTCTGAGTTGTGGTTTCTCCGCCGGACACGGCGAATCCCGCCCGGCTAAACGCATTGAAACGGCAAGCATCCTGGGATGTATCTCATTGGAAACCGCACAAAACGAAATGCACGGAGGACAGGCCATCCCGGCATTCGACTTTTATCTGGCTCCTTACGTGCGCAACAGCTACATTGAAGAAATCAAAAATCTGGAAGAACTGAACGGCAAAGATTATTCGCATCTCTACCAGAAAGAACTTGCAGATTATCTGCAACAGCCTCTGGACGGACTCACTGACGAGAAAAGAATCGTACAGCATGCTGTCAACAAAACAGTGGCACGCGTGCATCAGTCCATGGAAGCGTTCATCCATAATATGAATACCATCCATTCACGCGGTGGAAACCAGGTCGTATTCAGCTCCATCAACTACGGTACAGATACTTCGGCAGAGGGACGCTGCATCATCCGCGAATTACTGAAAAGCACCTATCAGGGCGTGGGCAATGGCGAAACAGCTATCTTCCCTATCCAGATATGGAAAAAGAAACGCGGTGTAAGCTATCTGCCGGAAGACCGGAACTTCGATCTTTACCAGCTTGCCTGCAAGGTGACCGCACGCCGTTTCTTCCCGAACTTCCTGAATCTGGACGCTACTTTCAACCAAAGCGAAGAGTGGAAAGCGGAAGACCCGAAACGTTATCAGCATGAAGTGGCAACAATGGGCTGCCGCACACGTGTATTCGAGAACCGTTTCGGTCCGAAAACTTCTATCGGACGAGGAAACATCTCATTCTCCACCATCAACATCGTACGCCTCGCCATCGAGTGCATGGAAACCGCAGACGAAGAGTTGCGCATTGCAAAATTCTTCGCCAAACTGGACGCGATGCTCGAAGTAACCGCACGCCAGCTACACGAACGCATGGAATTCCAGAAAACCGCATTCGCCAAACAATTTCCGCTGTTGATGTCTGCTTTATGGGTAGGCTGCGAAAAACTGAAACCTAACGATACAATCGCTTCGGTCATCAACCAGGGAACGCTGGGCATCGGTTTCATCGGACTGGCGGAATGCCTCGTAGCGCTTACCGGAAAACATCACGGAGAATCGGAGAAATCACAGGAGTTGGGAGTACGGATCGTGACCTATATGCGCGACCGCGCTAATCAGTTCTCTGAACAGTATCATCACAACTACAGCGTGCTGGCTACACCCGCCGAAGGCTTATCGGGCAAGTTCACACGGGTAGACCGCAAGAAATATGGTGTGCTGCCCGGAATCACGGACAGGGATTATTATACAAATTCCAACCACGTGCCTGTATACTATAAGTGCAGTGCCCGCCATAAAGCGGAAATAGAGGCTCCTTACCATGATCTGACACGTGGCGGCCATATCTTCTACGTGGAAATAGATGGAGACGCAACCCACAATCCGGAGGTCATTATGCGTGTAGTGGACATGATGGATCAGTACAATATTGGATACGGCTCGGTGAACCACAACCGCAACCGCTGCCTCGAATGTGGTTACGAGAACTCGACTCCCAACCTGGAAGTATGCCCGAAGTGTGGAAGCAAACACATCGACAAGTTGCAACGCATCACCGGCTACCTGGTAGGCACCACTGACCGCTGGAACAATGCCAAGCTCTCAGAACTGAATGACAGGGTGGTTCATAACTAAAAATGGAATCTTCACTCTCCCACACAACATTTAATCTTTAATTCATCAATTTATCCGTGCTTTCAATTCTTGATATTATAGAAGATACTACAGTGGACGGTCCGGGCTTCCGGACCTCCATCTATGCAGCGGGCTGTCCGAACAGGTGTCCCGGTTGCCATAATCCCGAATCCTGGGACATCGACCGGGGACGTTGGATGACGACAGATGAAATACTGGAAAAGGTGCTTGCCGACAGCTTTGCAGATGTAACGTTCAGCGGAGGAGACCCGATGTACCAACCGGAAGGATTCACGGAACTGGCACGCGCCATTAAAGAGAAGAGCAATAAGAGCATCTGGTGCTATACGGGATATACCTTTGAAACGTTATTGCGCAATCCGCTCCAGTCCAAGCTATTGCAATACATTGACGTACTGGTGGACGGCAAATTCAAACAGGAACTCCGGGACGAAAGCCTGTGTTTCCGTGGAAGCAGAAACCAACGTCTGATTGATGTACCCGCTTCACTAAAGACGGGAGAAATCGTAACGTACAATTATAATCCGATTCCCCGTATTGCCTGAAGAATGAATTATACTCTGCATTCTGTTTTTTCTTTCCTTTAAAAACCGTACCTTTGCGGCGCTTTTCAAGAATAGGTAACTTAGGATAACATTTTAGAGTATGAATTCGCCAAACGAATTAAAAGAAATTACCCGGTTTTTGCTGGAGTATGCCAATCGGCTTATGGGTTCGGGCGTGCACACTTCGCGTGTGATACGAAATACCCGCCGCATCGGAAAATCACTGGACGTGGACGTCAAGATGAGTCTTTTTCAGAAGACCATGGTTGTAAGCGTATGTGATATCGACAGCATGGAAGTTTACAATGAAGTAGCCATCATCCCCGCCTTCCCCATCAGCTTTGAATTGAATTCTGAACTGAGCGCACTCAGCTGGGAAGCTTATGACAACCGGCTTCCTCTGGAGACATTATGGGACAAATATGAGAAAATCATCTCACGGCCCAAAATGGATCCGCTTTGCACTCTCTTTCTGGTAGGTTTTGCCAATGCGTCATTCTGTGCCCTGTTCGGTGGAGACTGGACTGCACGCCTCATTGTCTTTTCTGCTACCCTGATCGGTTTCTATATCAAACAAGTCATGCAGAAAAAGAAAATCAACCATTACATTGTTTTCATCATCTCTGCCCTTGCTGCCTCTCTGGTCGCTTCTTCAGCCCTGACATTGGAAACTACCGCTGAAATAGCGATTGCGACAAGCGTACTATATCTGGTACCGGGCGTACCCCTGCTGAATGGAGTCATCGACATCGTGGAAGGTCATGTACTGACCGGATGCACACGGCTTATCCAAGCATTGCTACTGGTGCTGTGTATTGCCGTGGGACTTTCTTGTACACTTATGTTAATTAGAAACAGTTTATTATGATACTTGTTGATATACTTACCGACGGTATGTTTGCCGCCATCGCCGCTATCGGCTTCGGAGCCATTTCCGATCCTCCTTTGCGCGCTTTTCCTTCCATTGCCTTGCTTGCTGCCATCGGTCATGCACTGCGTTTCTGCCTGATGACGTATCTGGGGGTGGACATTGCAACCGCTTCTTTGTTCGCTTCTTTCAGCATCGGTATGGGAAGTCTTGTGTTGGGAAAGCGCATTTACTGCCCTATGACCGTGCTTTATATTCCGGCACTGCTGCCTATGATTCCGGGTATGTATGCCTATAAAATCGTATTTTCGCTCATCATGTTCATGCAGAACCTGAAAGTGCCCGAATTGCAGGAAAAATATCTGATCGATTTATTCACGAATACGATTATCACTTGCAGCGTTATTTTCATGTTGGCGGTGGGCGCAACCATACCGTTGTTCCTGTTCATCAAACGGGCTTTCTCTATGACGAGACACGAAAAGAATTAATAATTAAAAGTTAAAAATTAAAGATTGCGTATGGAAGTTTTTTGGAAAACAATCGCACAATATAATGAGGGGACTTGGATTGCCCAGGTTATCATCACTGTCGTGGGCATTCTGCTGACCGTACTTCTCTATCAAAAGCCTACTATGCTTGTGAAGCGGCTGATGAAGGGGTATATGGTATTCCTGAACAGTTGGATTGCCATTGTCTACTACATGGTTTATTGTGGTGAACGGAGTTATAACTATATACTTGCCATCTTCTGGGGAGTGATTGCTCTCATCTGGCTATGGGATCTTTTTACAAACTATACTCCGTTTGAACGTTATCACAAATATGATAAACTGACTTATATATTGTATGCCATGCCGTTCCTCTACCCTCTTCTTTCATGGGCGCGAGGCATGGAGTTTCCGATGATGACTACAAGTGTGATGCCTTGCTCGGTAGCTGTGTTCACTATCGGATTGCTGCTGGCTTTTTCACGAAAAGTCAATCTGCTCGTCATACTTTTCCTTTGCCACTGGGCTCTGATTGCTTTCTCAAAGGTTTATGTCTATAAGATTCCCGAAGATTTGCTGTTGGCAAGCGCAACCGTACCTGCCATTTACTTGTTCTTCAAGAATTACTTTGACCAAAATCTGCATAAGGAAACCAAACCAAGTGCCAAATATACGAACTGGATACTGATCGCACTATGTGTGGCAATCGGAGTATTCCTGAGCGTAACAATATTCCATGAGGTAGTAGCTTGATTATATTGTAAAGTAGTCAGTAGTTGGTAAAAGATATTCCGGAATATAACAACCTTTATAAACTGGACTATTCTACTGACTACTTACTACTGCAAAGCTTCTCTCACGCCTTCCCCTGACTTGCTACCGCTTCCATCAATTTCTTTATCTCCTCCGGATCTCCCAGGAAATAATCTTTCACCAGATTGAGATCATCATCAAATTCAAAAACATAGGGAACGGCAGTGGGCAAATTCAGTTTCACAATCTCTTCATCAGAAATGCCTTTCAGATGCTTGATGATACCACGCAGACTATTGCCATGCGCCACTACCAACAGCTCGTTTGCGGTCTTCAAATTTGGGAAAATCACGCATTTCCAATAAGGCATGATACGTTCAATGGTGTCCTTCAACGACTCGGTACGGGGGAGTTCAGCATCGGGAACTTCATTATAGCGAACTTCAAAACGGGGATTACGAGGATCTTCTTCATCGAGGGGATGCGGAGCCACATCATAGCTGCGACGCCAGATTAAAACCTGTTCTTCACCATATTTAGCGGCCGTTTCAGCTTTGTTCAAACCTTGCAACTGACCGTAATGCTTCTCGTTCAGACGCCATGATTTCTCTACCGGTATCCAGTCCTGGTCCATACGGTCCAGCACTGTATTCAGAGTTTTTACTGCACGTTTCAGATACGAAGTATATGCTTTGTCGAACTGGAAGTCATTATCTATCAATAGCTGTCCGGCTCTCGTAGCTTCGGCAATACCTTTTTCCGTCAAGTCCACATCGGTCCAACCTGTGAAACGATTCTCTTTGTTCCATGCGCTCTCACCGTGGCGGAGCAATACAATTTTCTTCATACGAATTTCTTTTAAATTAATCGTATAGGTAAAACACGTATCTGCAGGAACTTGTTCAATCGAAAAACGGATGGTATGTTAACCTCAAAAAGCGGTCTGTTAAGGTAAATAAAAAAGCTGCCCGGAAAGTTTGCAAACTTTCTCAGGCAGCTTCTAAATATTAGTACATCAGACTCTTACACGAACCAACGAACGTAGCAGAAGTCCTGACGATGTGGCAAGTCGGAGTTTTTCGGGAACATGCGGTAGGATACCTTGAAGCTACCTGCGTTCTCCAATTTATGCTTCACCTGGAAGGTATAAAGGTCACCCTCCTTCTTCACTACACTGAACGGCTCAACAGAGTAAATGTGTTGCTTACCGTCTCCGGCAGTATAAGTTGTCACCAGTTCCAGACCGATAGCGTCGTTCAGACCTTTCTCATCGATTACGTAAGTAATGGTATATTCCTTACCGCTTTCGATAGAACCCTGCGCCACTTCTTCGCCTTTTTCGCAAGAAACAACTTCGATGCTGTCCCACTTGGATGCAACTTCTTCTTTCCAAGCTGCAATTTCCTTAGCTTTGGCATTGTCATTGGCTGCCAATCCTTTGAAACGCTTAGCCAGCTTGCCGTAGAACTTGCTGTAGTAGTCGTCCAACTGACGCTTCATCGTATAGTGAGGTGCAATCTGTGCGATAGAATTCTTGATAGTCTTCACCCAACCTTCAGAATAGCCTTTCTTGTTGCGTGCATAGTACAACGGCAGGATTTCAGTTTCGAGGATGCTGTAGATAGTAGCTGCATCCAACTGGTCCTGATGGTCTTGATTCTGGTAAGTGCGCTTTTCAGTCAACGCCCAACCTGCACCTTCGCGGTAGCCTTCCAACCACCATCCGTCAAGTACGGAAAAGTTCACAACACCGTTCATCAACGCTTTCTCACCGGAAGTACCGGATGCTTCGAGCGGACGGGTCGGAGTATTCAACCAAATATCCACACCGGACACCAAGCGGCGAGCCAGCTGCATATCATAGTTTTCCAAGAAGATGATCTTGCCCAGGAATTCCGGACGACGGGAAATTTCGATGATTCTCTTTATCAAACCCTGACCTGCACCATCATGCGGGTGAGCCTTACCGGTGAACAGGAACTGTACCGGATAGTCAGGATTGTTCACGATCTTAGCCAGACGGTCGAGGTCGGTGAACAACAGGTGAGCACGTTTGTAAGTAGCGAAACGACGGCCGAAACCAATCAACAGTGCATTCGGGTTGATTTTGTCCATCAAAGACACGATACGTGAAGGATCGCCCTGATTCTTCAGCCAAGTTTCACGATATTGTTTGCGAACATAGTCTATCAACTTGTTCTTCAAGGCCATACGGGTTTCCCAGATCTTTTCATCGGGCACATTGTAGATAGCTTCCCAAATCTTCGGGTTAGACTGGTCATACAAGAAGTTCTCGTCGAAGTTGGCAGCATAAAGATGCTTCCATTCGGTTGCACTCCAAGTCGGGAAGTGTACACCGTTGGTCACATAACCTACGTGCATTTCTTCGGGGAAATATCCCTTCCAGATGGTAGAAAACATCTCCTGAGATACTTTTCCGTGCAGCCAGCTCACACCGTTCACTTCCTGTGAAGTGTTGCAAGCGAAGACAGACATACAGAAACGTTCACCCTTATCGCCCGGATTGTTACGGCCGAGGTCCATCAGGTCGTCCCAAGTGATGCCCATCTTGGCAGGATAACCGCCCATATACTTGCCGAAGAGGCCTTCGTCGAAGTAGTCGTGACCGGCAGGAACCGGGGTATGCACTGTGTAGAGAGAAGAAGCACGTACCAACTCGATAGCCTGATCGTAGGACATGCCTTCAGCCACATAGTCACAGATGCGCTGAACGTTAATCAACGCCGCGTGTCCTTCATTACAGTGATAAACGTCTTTCTTGATACCCAATTTCTTCAGTGTCAAGATACCACCGATACCGAGCAGGATTTCTTGTTTCAGACGGTTTTCCCAGTCGCCGCCATAGAGTTGATGGGTGATGGGACGGTCGAATTCACTGTTCATTTCATTGTCTGTATCCAACAGATAAAGAGAGATACGTCCAACGTTTACGCGCCAAACATTAGCATGTACGAAATAATCCAGATAAGGAACGTCTACCACTACCTGATTGCCGTTCTCATCCAATACACGGTCGATGGGCAACTGACCGAAATTCTGAGCTTCGTAGTTGGCAATCTGCTGGCCGTCCATAGAAAGGGTCTGGGTAAAATAGCCATAACGATACAGGAAACCAACCGCACAAAGGTCGACATTACTGTCGGAAGCTTCCTTCAGATAGTCGCCGGCAAGAACGCCCAAACCACCGGAATATATTTTAAGTACCTGGTTCAAACCATATTCCATGCTGAAATAAGCAACAGAAGGACGTTTTTTGTCAGGTTCTACATCCATGTATGTTTTGAACTTGGAGTACACATCGTTCATTCTCTTCAGAATCACTTTGTCGTTTGCGAGTGCTTCGAGTTTTGCATAACTCATTCTTTCCAACAGGAGGACGGGGTTATGACCAACTTCTTTCCACAAAGCAGGGTCAAGGTCTCTAAACAGTTCGGTAGCTTCGTAATTCCAAGACCACCAAATGTTGTGTGCCAATTCGGACAATTTCTCCAATTCGGCAGGAACATGAGATTTCACGTTTACATCTTTCCAGTTCGGAGTGTTTACATTACTAACTTTAATCTTCATTGTATGATTACTTGATTGATTAATAATTCATATTTCTTTAGCCCAACTGACGCTGTTTCGCACGGCGAAGAGCAAAATCGTAGGCTTCATAATAATATTCGATAAAATGCTTCCACAGAGCCTGCTCAGCCACTTGTCCGGCACGCTTGCGTATTTCTTTCACCTCGGCATCCGTCTTTGTGGAGAATGCGGAGATGGTGTCCTTGATGCCATCGGCCACTTCGGAATAGTTATAATCCGAACGGTGGAGCACCTCTACCCCGTCATTGATGCCATGCTGGTTCTTCAAGCTGTTCACCCAGAGTCCGAAACCGGCAAGGTCGGTCGTGATGGTGGGAACGTGGAAAGCTACACTTTCCAGCGGAGTATATCCCCAGGGCTCATAATAGGAAGGATAGACGCTGAGGTCTTCTCCCAATATGAGGTCGTAATATTGTTTGTTGAGGATGCCGTCCTTTCCGTCAAGATAGCAGGGCACAAAAACCACTTTCACCTTATCTTCCGGACGATTTCCCATGCCCATGTACTTCAGCATGTCAAGCACCTGGTCGTGCGTCATGTTGTGCAGCCAATGGGTAATGAAAGGCACTTCCAGCGGAGTGTTGAATTTCTCTTTACTCTTCAGACGTTGTTGCAGGTCTTCGCGGGCATCTCCCACCCATCCGGGCACGTTGATAAACGCCAGTATATTCTTTTTCAGATTCTTATCACGGTTCAGGCGGTTCAGCGATTCAAGGAATACATTAATACCTTTGTTCTTGAATTCATAGCGTCCGCTGGTACCCACTATCAGCGTATCATCGCCCATATCCGTACCCAGCAGGCAGTTGGCGGCACGCAGCATGACAGCACGCGCACGTTTCCGCTTGCCGGTGAACGTAGTGCCTTTCGGCACGAAGTCGTCTTCAAAACCGTTCATAAGTACGACGTCGGCCGACTTATCAAGCAGTTCCTTACACTCATTATTCGTTATCTCGCTCACTGTCGTGAAACAGTCTACATAATGTGCAGTCTGTTTTTCGATGGAGTGTTTGGATTGCATATTGAGTTCTTCGGCCATCTGGTCGCCGTTGTAAGCGAAGAGATAGTCATAGAGGGGTTTGCCATTGCCTGCGATGGAACGTCCGATAGACGTGGCATGCGTGGTGAAAATCGTGGCGATTTCAGGAACAGCAGTCTGCAAATAGAGGGCGCCCATACCGGTCATCCACTCATGTGCCTGATAAATCACTTTATCCGTTTCCGTCAGATTGTAGCGATAGAAGCTCTCCACTACCTTTCCGGCAGCATACGAAAACATGGACGCTTCGTCATAGTCGCCGTATGCGTGCAGTGAATCCACCTGGTAGCGGTTCCACATTTCTGTATAGATATCATTCTTCTGTGCGAAAAACGGTTGAAAATCAACCAATATAACAATAGGATTGCCCGGAATGTTCCAGCGTCCTACACGGACGGAAAGGTTATCTTTTTCAGCTGCATGCTTTCTCCATGCTGCACAAAGGTTGTCGGACTCGATAAACAGAGGGTTCTCTTTCCCTTGCCAAAAATCAGGTCCTATAAAAAACAATCTATCATGAAATTTTGTCTGCAAGGTATTTGCTCGCGTGGACAAAACCGTATAGATACCTCCAACCTTATTACATACTTCCCAGCTAGACTCGAAGATGTAGTCGGGGGTTAACAGCTCTTTAGTCATATTACTTTTAATCTCTATTACTTAATACCGGCTGCAAAAGTACACATTATTCTTTGAAAAATAGCCTATTAATCGAAAAAACTAATGAAATATGCATAAACAATCGTTTGCGAAATAGGCTGATTGAAACATAGTTTAATATTTCAGATGCCACACTTCGACGGACGCAATGCCACACTCCAACGGATGCAATGCCTCACGTGGGAGGTTGAAATGCCTCGCATTGGAGACGATGAGGTGTGGCATTGCGTCCGTCGAAGTGTGGCATCTGAAACCATAGACTCCGTATTGGAAACAATAAACCCAGAGCTGCCGGAATGGGCAACCCTGGGTTAAGAGAATTATTCTGAGACTGTTTGTTATACCATCAAAGCTGCTACCAACGCCAAAATAGCATAGAATTCAGGAAGAGCGGCATAAATCATCGTATTAGTTTGTACATCATGTCCTTGTGAAATACCGACGATACCATTAGCACAAACTTGTCCCTGACGAATGGCAGAAAACAAACAAACTAATCCCACACCAAGGCCGATACCTAACATCAAAGGACCGTCCGTTGCAAAATCTCTACCCATAGACATCAGGAAAGCCACAAATCCGTAAAGTCCCTGTGTAGCCGGAAGGGCTGACAGAATCATATAACTAGCTGATTTAGAAGGATCTTTCTTCAATGCACCTTCCGCTGCATTACCTGCGATTGTTGTACCAAAGCAACTACCAATTCCGGCCAGACCCAGCATCAAGCCCAAACCGAGATAACCTAAAATTTCATTCATAATTTTTCTAATTTATTTGTTTCTAATTTATTTATTTTTTACCACAGTTGTGAACGGTTTATAGGCTTCACCCTTACCGTCATAACCGGAATTTTTGAAATACTCTACAAAAGTAAGACGAAGCGGATGAACAAAAGCACTTAGACAAGACATAGCGATATTCAGCGTATGACCGAATATCAGTATCAATCCGCAGAACAACCAGCCCAAAACCGGACCAGCCGAATCGTTCACCATGAAAGCGAGCTGATTGAAAACTCCTCCCAACATACCACCTGCCAAACCAAGAGCATAAAGACGGATATAGGAAAGTACATCCCCCATCAATCCGGTAGCCATATTGTAAGTGTCCCACACACCGGCACCTATATTGACAAATACATTCCGATGAATGTTATTCAACAGATAAATGCCGATAGCTGAGATGCCGCCAATCACGATAAAAGCCCATGTCGATACGTCTTCCGAAATAACTTCGAAGAAAGAAAGTCCGCCGGTGCAGATGAATCCGACCACCAGCAACAACCATCCCCATGCACTGAGCGATTCCTTGAATCCAAAACGCACTGTCTGGCCGACAGCTTTCACCGTCATAGCTATACAGATGTGTATCACACCGATTATCAGCGCTAACAGCATTTGCTTATCATAAGTAGTTTCACTGATTTTCCCTACAATCATAAACTGCTTAAGTTTTTCAGGCAACTCCAAGTCAAAAAGACTGACACCGAAGAAGGTTCCCAAAACAGCTCCGAAAACAGCCGTAAAGATGCCTAATGTAATCACCAGATTCATCATACCTCTTAGTGACTTCGACAACTTCCTCTTCAAATAGAAGCCTAAAGCAATCAGCACCAGTCCATAACCTGCATCCCCCATACAAAATGCAAAAAACAGTGAAAAGAACGGTGCCAATATAGGCGTCGGGTCAAACTCGGCATAATCGGGCATACCATACATTTTGGTCAAGACCTCGTACATCCGGGTAAATGAATTATTCTTCAGTTTTATGGGAGCATTATCATCACGCGTAGCAGTTCTTATTTCATAATAAGCCCCACTATTGTCAAGATACTCTTTTACCTCCGTTTCGCAATCTTCAGGTATCCACCCTTCCAGCAACACAACAGTACCTTCAGCCATCTGCTCGCTGCTCAGCTTCACCTTCAATAGGTCAATATCGCTATCAAGCTGACGACTATAGTCTTCGAGTGTCCGATAAAAAGTCCGACAGAATATGATCAACTCTTTGCGTTCCCGCATAGTCTCCGCTTCCACATCTGCCTTCTTTTTAACCAATTCCGACAAACTTGAGGCGGGTAAGCGAAGAGGTTCCATATCCAAACTTACCGGTTCGGGAGTGACGGTCACAAAATACAGGTGTCCACCATTTTCACTCACGACAATAGCATTGTATTGCTCTTCCCATGCTTTATCATAATCACGCTCCTGGCATGTATAGAATGCGATATGCCAGCCTGCATCCTCCAGCCTGCCGATCGAACTCCAATCAAACTCACCCCACATTTCCATCTGTGCGATGTCTTTGCCCAACTGCGGCAATAACTGATTCAGATTCTGTATTCGTAACTGCAGATTTTCATAGGTTTTAACCAGCTCATCAGCGGATAAATTGATATAAACGTCCTTGTCCGTTCGCTTATCAGCCAAAGCATACATATTTTGAAGCATATTCTTATAGAGCGTACGCTTTTGCATGAAACTATGCAGTTCGTCATCCATCATGCCCCATTGTTTTTCTACAATATGCACAACTCCCAGTTCCCTGATTCTTTCCAGAAACGCTTCGTACTCCTTATGATATACAAGGAATGTGAGCTTCTTCATTTTTGTAATCATGCCTCTGCCTCCTTCCTACTCTCTTGATGGGATTTCATGATTTTCTGCGATGACTTGGAGAGGTTCTCCTCGTCTTCCATGAAGCGCTTGATTTTTCGCAGAGCATCCTGATAGCCTGGGATCTGCACTTTCTCAAAAAGGTTTACCTTTTGGGTAGTCTTTTTACGTGCATGTTCCAGCAAGCCCAGTTTGGCGACGATAAACTCCCGTTCGATGGCCGTATGTGCCAGCGTCTTGAGCAAATGCACCCCGTCGGCGTACCATTTGGGGGCATTGAACAGGCTGTAGGGACGTATCTCGAAATCTACGCTTTCGAGCAACGGAACCCGCACACCGGCAATCTTCTTCACACCGAGATGGACATCGCTGACCTTTATCAGTGAAGGGTCAAACTCATTCCAAAGGGCGAACATCGCTTCGTAGGCCTGGATTTCCCGTTCCAACTTCTCATCCAGCACGGCAGCTTCCGACTTGCAGCGCTTCACTTCCATGCGCAGCGCGCTCTCCTTATTCTTGATGATAGGAAGTGTACGCACCCGCACCTTCAGTTGCTTTTCCAACTGCTGGAGAGAGGTCTTATTATATTGAAACTTTATAGCCACTTTATTAATTAAAAAATTAAAATTAAAAATTAAAGGCTTATACTTATCACATCATACATTAATAAAAAATCAAGCTGCGCATTTCATTCGCTTAACAATGGAAACAAGTAAACGAATCCAATTCAAACAATCTTCATAAACCGATTCATAAGAACTATCATCTAAATACCCACTTTCGTGCAATAAAAGCAGCCAATATTTTGTTTCATCTGCCTCTTTTCAATGCAATGCTTGATTTATGAATAAAATCAGCCTTGCTTTCAGCAAATTCACGCTCTTTAACCATGGCTCCTATAGCTGTTCCCGACCGGAGGACTTGCTTTGACAACACAAACTGCTTTTTTGGTTTTCCTGCAAAAATCTACCAACTTTTACTATCCAACCCCCAAAAGCAACAGCCCTTTGATCAAGCACGCTATCCGTCTTCACTGCGCAACTTTAATTTTTAATTATTAATTCGTGGGCCAATATTGGTCCACAAGTTCTTTCTTGATATTCACTTCTTCCGGACGGAAATACTTTCCGAACAGGCTCCATGCCACGTCGAGCATTTCTGTCGTATCGAGGTTGACGTCAATGGCAAGCAACTGGTTGGAGTAATCCTTGGCAAATGCAAGGGTACGTTCGTCATAGTTCGTCAGGTCGAATCCGTTCTCCAACTTGGTCTTCGCATTGGCAGCATCAGCATACAGACGCACGGCAGCATTCATCACCTGCGGGTGGTCTTTACGCGTCTTCTTACCCGTAACGAGCTGTTTCAAACGGGACAGCGAACGGAACGGGTCAACAATAACCTTACCGATATCCGTATCACGACGCAAGAACAACTGACCTTCGGTGATATAACCCGTATTATCGGGCACAGCATGCGTGATGTCACCACCGGACAGGGTGGTCACAGCGATAATCGTGATGGAACCACCGCTTGGGAACTGCACTGCCTTCTCGTAAATCTTTGCCAAATCCGAATAAAGAGAACCGGGCATAGAGTCTTTCGAAGGAATCTGGTCCATACGGTTGGATACGATGGCCAACGCGTCGGCGTAAGAGGTCATATCGGTCAGCAATACCAGAACTTTCTCATTGTTGTTCACTGCGAAATATTCCGCTGCCGTCAATGCCATATCCGGAATCAACAGACGTTCTACAGGCGGGTTCTCAGTCGTATTCATGAAACTGACAATACGGTCGAGTGCACCGGCATTGGAGAATACATTCTTGAAATACAGGTAGTCATCGTTCGTCATACCCATACCACCCAGGATAATCTTGTCTGTCTCGGCACGGAGCGCCACGTTTGCCATTACCTGATTGAAAGGCTGGTCGGGATCGGCAAAGAACGGAATCTTCTGTCCGGATACCAGCGTATTGTTCAAGTCGATACCCGCGATACCGGTCGCAATCAGTTCAGACGGCTGTTTACGACGCACCGGATTCACCGACGGACCACCGATTTCCACTTCCTGGCCTTCGATGGACGGACCTCCGTCAATCGGATCACCGAAAGCGTTGAAGAAACGTCCGGCAAGCTGTTCGCTCACTTTCAGCGTAGGCGACTTGCCCAGGAATACTATCTCTGCGTTGGTAGGGATACCTTCCGTACCCTCGAATACCTGCAAAGTCACATCGTCACCGGCAATCTTCACCACCTGGGCGAGTTTGCCGTTTACGGTCGCCAACTCGTCATACCCTACCCCTGTTGCTTTCAGCGAGCAGGTAGCTTTCGTAATCTGAGTGACCTTGGTATATATCTTTTGAAATGCTTTTGTTGCCATCTTATTCTTATTATACTTTACGTTCTTCAATCAATTCCTGCAACTGTTTACGGAATCCTTCGTACTCTTCGGACTTGAACTTCGAGTAGTTCATCTGCTTGCAGACGTTAATCATCTTCTTGAAGTAATCCATTACCTCATTGAAGTTCTCGAATTCAAATTCCGTATGACAAATGTCGATAATCATGTTCAGGATATCTTCCTGACGTTCCATCGGGGTTACAGCGTCAATTTCGTCAAATGCGTCCTGTTGCAGGATTACGAAGTCGATCAACTCCGATTTCCAGAAAGTCACATGATATTCCACGGGCACACCGTCATCACCGAGGATATTGATCTGTTCGGCAATTTCCTTACCACGTTGCAGGCGGTTCTTGATTTCGTTCACCTTACCAATCCACTCACCGTTAATGTGCTTCTTGATATATTCCTCAAACTCAGGATATTCGATATATTTAGAGTAAGAATCAATCGGATTCACGGCAGGATAACGCTTCTTGTCGGCACGATCCTGTTCGAGAGCGTAGAAACAACGGGCCACTTTCTTCGTGTTTTCCGTTACTGGCTCTTTCAAGTTACCACCGGCAGGAGATACCGTACCGATGAAAGTGATGGAACCTGTTTCACCGTTACCCAGCACCACATATCCGGCACGTCCGTAGAAGTTGGAGATGATAGACGACAAGTCCATCGGGAATGCGTCAGGTCCGGGCAACTCCTCCATACGGTTAGACATCTCGCGCAATGCCTGTGCCCAACGGGAAGTGGAGTCTGCCATCAGCAATACTTTCAGTCCCATGCTGCGATAATATTCCGCAATCGTCATGGCTGTGTACACAGACGCTTCACGGGCGGCCACAGGCATGTTCGAAGTATTGGCGATAATGATTGTACGCTCCATCAGCTTACGGCCTGTATGCGGGTCAACCAGTTCGGGGAATTCCGTAAAGATTTCTACAACCTCATTGGCACGCTCACCACAGGCTGCGATGATTACGATATCCGCTTCCGCCTGTTTTGAAATGGCATGCTGGAGCACCGTCTTACCCGTACCGAACGGACCGGGGATAAATCCCGTACCACCTTCTACGATAGGATTAACGGTATCGATCACACGCACACCTGTTTCCAACAGTTTAAAAGGACGCGGTTTTTCTTTGTAGTTCGTCATGGCACGTTTCACCGGCCATTTCTGTATCATGTTCACATAAACATCGTTGCCTTCTTCATCGGTCAGCACAGCAACGGTATCTTCGATACTGTAGTCACCTTCGTCTACGATGGATTTCACAGTACATACGCCTTTCTGGTTGAAAGGCACCATGATTTTCAGCGGTTGGAAGTTCTCGTCCACCTGTCCCAGCCAGGCAGCGGCTTCCACCTTGTCACCCACCTTCGCCAATGGTACAAAGTGCCACTTGCTTCCCTTATCCAGCGGATACGTATACTGACCGCGTTTCAGGAAAACGCCATCCATTTTGTCGAGGTCGTTTTGCAGACCGTCATAATTCTTCGAAAGCATACCCGGGCCTAATGTCACCTCAAGCATGTGTCCGGTAAATTCGGCTTCGGCTCCCACCTTCAGTCCGCGGGTGCTTTCAAACACCTGCACGTACACATGGGTACCTACCACCTTAATCACCTCCGCCATCAGCCGGTCACCACCGGTCGAGATGTAGCAAATCTCGTTCTGTGCCACCGGGCCGTCAACGACGAGGGTTACCATGTTGGCGATAACGCCATTAACAGTTCCTTTTGTTGCCATATAATTATGTTATTTATTTTATCTGAATTCTGCGGGTATCTGCACTTCGTCCTTCAGCGTCGCTATGATGCTGCGGAACAATTGATTACCCTTTTCTTTATCCAAAGAAATCCACCGTTCTATCATCTCCAGTTGCAACAGGAAGACGAACAGACGCTCTATCGTGAAATAGTTGAAGAAAGTAGCTTCCTCCATCCAATTCCAACGCAACTGGTCTATTTTCTTTTCCCGTTCCACCAGTTCCTCGGTCTCGCTGATTTTCACTAACTGATCCAGGAAATCCACTTCCCCCGTCAGTCCGAAATCACGGGCACCGGATGTGCGCAAAGCCTCGCACACTTCCGTATCACCCACTATCAGCGGAGCGATGTCCATCTTGAATTTCCGTGCGGTCAGTGCCACCAGTATGTTGTTCATCGTCAGGTTGAACGCAAACCAGGAAGACGCAAACTTATTCCTGCACTTCATCGCATAATCGTAATAAAGTGCAGCCAGACGGTCTTCATGCAAAAACTCATCTTCAACAGGAGTATTGAAATATTCGGAAATGAAGGTGGAGAGATAGGAAGGGAACACGGCATCAGCCACCTCATCGCCATCTTTCAGCAACGAGATGAACTCCGCCAATTCTTCCGCAGAATAAACTCCACGCGGATCAATGGCGGCATCCTTGTCCTTCAGTAATTTCAGAACATTCGCATTGTCAAACTTCAGATAAAACAAATCAATCAGTTTTTTATCCTCGTCAGACAAATTCGGATACAGTTCCGTTTTAAAATCAGCTACCGTATAGCTTAGCTTGCTGTCCTCCAGAGTGAGTTCGGGCAAACCGGCTACCAAGTAGTAATAGTATTTACTCATATCCTGTGGGTTTAGAACAGCATTTCCACTAATTGCGGACGCAGGAACTCTTTGAAGTAATTCATGAACTCTTCTTCACCGAAGTTCACCTTATAGGAACCATCGGCAGGCGAAACAGTGAACAACGTCTTATTACCATTCACTTGCTCTATTTTCACGCCTTTATCCAATAATGCCTTTGCCTGTACGGCGAAATACTTCTTCAGACCTTCTGCATCAGCGCTAGAGATCACGATAGGTTCGTTCACACTCCACTTAGAAGCCAATGCAACAATAAAGGCATTCAGATAATCTTTGTCGGCAGCAAAAGCCTTCACGTCAGCATTTACAATCTTATCCGTCACAAGAGTGGCGATTTCAGATTTCAATGCATTCACGGCTTGACCGGCGAATAATTTTAATTCCGACTTGGTATTTTCTGCCAATTCATCGGCAGATTTACGAGAGGCAGCCACAATTGCTTCAGCTTCTTTACGAGCATCTTCTACAATTTTCTTGGCTTCATCTTGAGCGTTAGCGATAAGTTTTTGGGCCTCGGTATTACCTTTTTCGACCCCTTCACGGTAAATCTTATCAGTTAACTCTTGAATTTTGTTTTCCATATCCACAGGAGCTATTTTAATAATTATATAATTGCGATTTTTCCCTTTTTTATTAGATTCGAGCCCAAAAGTACTAAAATCCCTTAGATAAAAAACAGAAAGGACGGAATAAAAACGGTCTAATTTTCAAAAAAAGCCTTTTTATACCATTTTTATTCCGCAAATATAGGCATGAAGTTGCAAATAATGAAGAAAACAGTTACTGAAAAGGAGAAATAAGATTCTGAAAGAGGAATATGACAAACTGGAAGAAGAAGCGTTAAGTAGAAATTATAAATGAAAATGATATCATTTCAGAATTTTATCGGACGAATTTGCTTAATGAAGTGCATATACGTAAATGAAAGTG
>CAJMQU010000059.1 GCA_905215555.1 uncultured bacterium | reverse complement strand
TTAGCCTACTACTAAATTATTTTTCTCCTAATAGAAAAAAATAAAACACTCATTTATACCACTGTATTTTTAAAACGTAACCAAATACACTTGCAACTGCATCGTCTCATGCTTGTACAAGCATGAGACGATGTAGCCACAAATGACTTTATCTCTAATACTCGGTTTATTTTACTAATTACAAGCCAGCAGATATACCTCTTTGCTATCCTGTTTCGTCAGCTTCACATAATTACCTACCAACTCCCCCTTATTACGGTGCAAACTGTCCACCAGACGATCAATATCAGGATTCTCAATGCCTAATTCCTTAAACGTCACAGGAAGGCCCAGGGAACTAAAGAAAGCCTTCAGTTTACGAATTCCCTCAAAGGCAACCGACTTCTTATCATCCGATTCAGGAACGCCCCATACGCGGATTGCATACTGAGCAATCTTACCTACATTATGCTCCACCATCCATGTCATCCAAGCAGGGAAAATAACGGATAAACCCGCTCCATGAGTAACACCATAAATGGCACTGATTTCATGTTCCAGAAAGTGGGAAGCCCAGTCTTCTTCGCAGCCCACACCACATGTTCCGTTATGAGCAATCATACCCGACCACATAAGATTGGCACGAGCACCATAATCCTCAGGATTTTTCATCACCTTAGGAGCCTCATTGATGATAGCCATCAGAGTACCTTCACAAAGTCGGTCGCCAATCTCTACCTCTTGCGTATTGGTGAAGTAACGTTCCATGATGTGCGCCATCATATCGGCTACACCACAGGCAGTCTGGAAAGGCGGTAAAGTGTAAGTTAGTTCCGGATTCATGATAGAGAACACCGGGCGCAAGACTTCGGGCACGCGCAGGCTAAGCTTTTGCAAACCATCCAGTTTGGTAATAACAGTGTTACCGGATCCTTCGCTACCGGCAGCAGGAATAGTCAGGACTACAGCGACTTTCAAGGCTTTTGTTACTTTGGCTTTTCCAATATAAAAATCCCAAAAATCACCATCATAGAGCACACCTGCTGCTATGGCCTTTGCCGTATCAATGACGGAACCACCACCTACGGGCAACAACATGTCGGCTTGCTCACAGCGGCAGAAATCAATGCCTTCATACACCTTGGTATCTACCGGATTAGGCTGTACACCACCCATCAGGCAATATTCAATCCCTGCTTCCTGCAAAGATTGCTTCACTCTGTCCAGTAAACCACTCCGCACTACGGAGCCACCACCGTACACAATCATCACCTTCCGCGCACCGTACTTCCGTGCCAGTGCACCGACTTGCATTTCTGTTGCTTTACCGAAGACGAATTCGGTCGGACTGTAAAAGACGAAATTATTCATAATTCATATATTAGATATAAATGATAATTTAGCGAAGCTTCGCAAGAAACAAGGAAACCAGTTTACTAAATTATCATTTAATGTATTTACTATACCTCTCAAAGAAGTGCTTGAACGCTCCCCACTTCATCAACCCTTTCTCGAAAACCAGGATACCCAACAAAGCACAAGAGATTCCCAACAGAACATCAATCAGATAATGATGCCCCGAATACACAGCCGTACACCAGATGCCCACCATGATAAAGGCAAACAATGCTATCAGCCAACCCTTGCAACGGTTCATTATCGCATAAGCTAATGCTACAACCATATACGCCGCATGCAACGAAGGCACGGCAGCAAACACATTGGCATTACGCCCATAAATTGAATCGAAAATACGACATCCCAGTAATTCATCAAAGCGTCCCAATCCCGCTACATTTCCGGGAGTATCCAACATTGCCTCAAAGCCATAATTCATGGCATACCAAGGTGGTGCGGCAGGATGAATATAATACCCTGCAAAACCAATCAGATTCACAAGTAGAAAAACCATTGAAAAACGCAGATATATCCGACGGTCACCTTTCAGATAAAGCCACAAGCCGAAAGCAATGGGTACGGGCACCCAGCATAGATAGAACACTCCTGCAAAAAAATCGGCAACAGACCAATGATGTATGGCAAAAAACTCACAGGGAATAAGCGTTGTACCATTCACTGATATACCGAAAAGAGCCTTTTCAGCCTCATATAATCCCTGCACATCAATGGGATTCACCTGATAATTAGGATACACCCGCATCCAGTCATACGAAATCCCGAAAATAACAAAAGGCAGTAACGCTACTGCCAGTTTACGAGTCGTCTTGCCTGCGAAGAACAGAACCAGAAACAACCCAGCCATCAGAAAATGTTCCGGACGAAGCCCGATACAAGCAGCCGTCAGCAACAGAAAAATCACCGTAATGACCACTACCAACACCGTTTCTCTTACCGGGGGAAAATATTGTTTTATCATTTATTCAAAAGTTTATAGCAATGTGCCAGACGTACAAAAGCTGTCAGATTAGCAAATACGGCAATCACCGCCAACGGAACAATCAATATCAGCATCGGATCGAAAAGTGTACAATCAGAAAAGATGCCGCAAAACAAGGCTCCCAACGCAGTCAGCACCACCCGTTCGGGACGCTGCATGAAACCTACTTTACATTCCAGCCCCAAACCTTCGGCACGCGCACGTACATAACTTACCATCAAAGAACCGATCAGAGCAATAAATGTGATAATAGAGCCTAACAAATATCCCTGCAATATAAGATAATAAAAAATACCGAACAGAGTAAACAACTCACTGTAACGGTCGAGCACCGAGTCATACAATGCACCAAACTTGGAAGACATGTTACCCAAACGTGCCACACGACCATCCATCATATCAAACAATCCTGCAAAAAGTATGAGTCCTCCCATCCAGCCCACCAAAGAAAGGTCTTCTTCGGAATCAGTGAATATACCTGCATAAACAAATACACCGGCGGCCACCATATTGAGCACTAATCCGGTAGTAGTAATAAAGTTAGGCGTAATGCCTATTTTAATCATACCACGCACAACGGGATTGATAATATTGTATATCACCTGTTGCAGCCAATCTCTATAATTCATGTTCATTCTATTTATGTTCCAAACGTTGTTTCAGAAATCTTTTTAAGTTGTGGTTCCGGTAAACAAAGAAGCGTTGCAAGTAATAGTTCCAGAAAAATGCAACCAGCATCGCCACGGTAATCTTGGACAAGATAAACACGTCGTAGACATAATATCCCAACAATCCGTTCACCCACTTCATCCGTGCCAGCCACTCCGTCAGAGCAAAAGTACCCCATGTATTAATCAGAATACTACCACCCCACACAATGAAATACTTCAACCCTACATGCAACTTCTTGCAATCTTCCGCCTTGAACACCCATTCGTAATTTATCACACAATTGACAATACCGCCAACCACCGAACCGATGAATGTGGCATACAAATAATATATACCGAATATTTTAGCCAAAAGAATAGTAATCATAAAGTCTATCACAGTAGCTATCTGTGCAGAGAGCTGAGCCTTCATAAAAAGCCACACTTCCCTACGCCAACCAACCAACTTGCTCCTTTCCTTTACTCTATCAGCCATCTTGCCACAATCAAAACTATAAAACCATACACCCCCGCCAGTACGTCGTCCATCATCACTCCCACTCCGCCCGGCAGCTTTTCCATCCGCCGGATTCCCAGCGGTTTCAGGATATCGAAAAAGCGGAACAGCACAAATGCTGCCAGCCCATACCAGATATGACCAGCCGGAGCTGCCAGAAGCGTAATCCACACTCCCACCATTTCGTCCACCACCACACGCGAAGGGTCTTCTCCCCAGTAGGGTTCCAGTCGGTCGGTAGCCCATATACCGGCTACAGTGAACAGCGACACCAATGCGACAGTCGTCCACAACAAACAAACTTCTGATACAAACGCAGCAAGTCCGAACCAAACAAGCGTAGCCAGCAAAGCACCCGCCGTCCCCGGAGCAAAAGGAGAAAAGCCCGAACCAAAGCCCGTGCCTATAAGAACAGGAAAGAATGAAGGTTTCTTCATAGAAAAAAGATATAAAAGAGTAAAAAGGTGATAAGGTGACAAGGTGGTAAAACAAGACTACACTACCACTTTGTCACTCTACCACCTTATCACCTTATTATTATTTATTAATCCAAATAGCTCGGTGCTTTTTCACCTACCATCGTGCGGATTGTTTCTTTCACCATTCTCCATTGAGTGAACAGGTCGTGTACCGGTTCGTGCTCAAAGTCATGCATCGGGCTTTTGCAGAAGAATGACAACCAAGTCTGGATGCCACACATACCCGCACGCAATGCCAAGTCACTGAAGATAACAAGGTCGAGTGCGATAGGAGCTGCAAGGATAGAGTCACGACAGAGGAAGTTTACTTTGATTTCCATCGGATACCCCATCCATCCGAAGATGTCGATGTTGTCCCATGCTTCCTTATTGTCTTTGCGGGGAGGATAGTAATTGATGCGAACCTTATGGTAAACATCGCCATAGAGATCAGGATATTTCTCCGGTTCGAAGATATTGTCGATAACAGACAACTTGCTGACTTCTTTAGTCTTGAAGTTTTCAGGTTGGTCGAGCACTTCACCATCGCGGTTACCCAGAATGTTGGTAGAGAACCAACCGCTTACGCCCAGCATACGAGTCTTGAACATCGGAGCAAGAACAGTCTTCATCAGTGTCTGACCGCTCTTGAAGTCCTTACCGGAGATGGGCACATTCATCTTCTTAGAGAATTCCCACATAGCCGGAGTGTCTACGCACAGGTTAGGAGCACCCATGATGAACGGAGCACCTTCTGCAATAGCTGCATACGCATAACACATACTCGGAGAAATCACTTCCGTATTATTCTCTTTCATTGCTTTTTCCAGCGCAGCGAGAGATTCATGCTCTTTGCACAGCGGAACATAGATTTCGGTACTTGCAGCCCACAACACAG
The DNA here is from genome assembly GCA_905215555.1 of uncultured bacterium. Lineage (GTDB taxonomy): Bacteria > Bacteroidota > Bacteroidia > Bacteroidales > Bacteroidaceae > Bacteroides. Next base: position 20,875 of record CAJMQU010000059.1, on the reverse strand, counting down.
CGATGCGCTCGCAATTGTTGGCAGCCTTGAAGTTACGAATATCTTCGCGCAGTTGTTCCACCATATCCCAACGGGTATCTGCATTCTTGATATACGTACCGTTCAGACGTTTTGCAAAGTTATGGTCAAAGGCGGCGGGCATCGGTTTGATAGCCTGCAACTCCTCTTTCACGAGATTCAAATCTTTTTCTTTCAAGACTTCTGCATACATTGCAGCATCGTATGCGTTGTCAGGGAAGATATCCCATCCACCGAAAACAATATCATTCAAATCGGCCAAAGGCACCACGTCCTTGATCAGTTTTTCGTCGTTGTTCTCCATGCGTATTGTGGCCATTTGTGTAATGGACCCGATCGGTTTTGACAGTCCTTTACGGGCAGCAAGCGTACCCGTTATCATAGTGGTAGAGACTGCACCACCCACTCCGACTACCAGTACACCCAAACGACCGGTTGCCGGCTTAATGTTTTCTTTCATTGCCATTGTATATTTTAAAGTTTAAAAAATTGCTCAAATTTAAACTATTCCGTTCAATTAAGACTCGTCATTTTATCCGATTTAATGCTCTATTAGTAAGATTTAAGTTAAAACGTCATATGCAGGCTGATTCTAAGGCCGGATTTATCAATTCTGGGCAGATTTCTGTAAGTTAATCACCAAACATAATCGAAACAGAGGACCTTCAAAATATTTTCCACACCGACGTCCGCCTCCATATACGGAGTATCCACCATAAAAGAGGTTGTGAGCGTGAAAAGGAACAGATCATTGCTGACAGACGGATTATTCTTGTCGCTCAAATTGCCGTACAAACCGCGGTAGGAAAGGACTTCATGCCATTTCTTTTTTTCAGCAAGTTCGGTTTTGCTGAATAAATGTTCTAAAAAAACACTTTCATGCAAAACACTTCCATATATAAGCTGTTGTATAGAGAAACGACGCAGAAAAGCCTCGGAAAAAACCAATTAACAACCTAAACAACTTAATTATGGAATGGATAATAAACCAGCTCAGGGAACGCCCCGAACTTGCCATATTCCTCACCCTGTTCCTGGGGTTCTGGCTGGGCAAGCTACGCATCGGCAAATTTAGCCTGGGGACAGTCACAAGCGTATTGCTTGTAGGCGTATTGGTAGGTCAACTGAACATTGACGTACCCGGTCCCATCAAATCCGTATTCTTTCTACTCTTCCTGTTTGCAGTCGGCTACAAAGTAGGACCGCAATTCTTCCGCGGACTGAAAAAGGACGGACTTCCGCAGGTCGGTTTTGCCGTACTGATGTGTGTGTCCGTACTGGTAGTGACCTGGCTTCTCGCCCTGGTGATGGGTTACAATCCCGGTGAAGCAGCCGGACTCTTAGCCGGTTCGCAAACCATCTCCGCCGTTATCGGAGTAGCCGAAGACACTATGGCGAACATGGGACTCACCGAAGAACAACGGCAGAGTTACATCAATATCATCCCCGTATCTTATGCTGTAACTTACGTCTTCGGTACGGCAGGTTCCGCCTGGGTACTCTCCACTCTCGGTCCTAAACTTCTGGGCGGACTGGAAAAAGTGAAAGCCGCCTGCAAGGATCTGGAAGCTAAAATGGGCAATTCCGAAGCTGACGAACCGGGTTTCATGCATGCTGCCCGTCCCGTAACCTTTCGCGCCTACAAGATTGAAAACGAATGGTTCAAACCAGGACGCCGTGTGATAGACCTGGAAGTCTACTTCCAGCAACATGACAAACGCCTGTTTGTGGAACGCCTGCGCAAGAAAGGCGTAGTCCGCGATGTAAGCCCGAACACCGTACTGGAAATAGGAGATGAAGTCGTGCTCAGCGGACGCCGTGAGTACGTCATAGGTGAAGAAGACTGGATAGGCGAAGAAGTACAGGATGTACAATTGCTCGACTTCCCGGCAGAGACCCTGCCCGTCACAATCACCAAAAAGACATTTGCCGGAAAGACGGTAGCCAACATCCGCAGGCAGAAATTCATGCACGGTGTCAGTATCCGCAGCATCAAACGCGCAGGAATCGAAATCCCAGTACTGGCACAAACCAAGCTCGATTCCGGTGACGTCATCGAAGTGGTAGGTACCAAACAAGAAGTGGAAAATGCTGCCGTACGTATAGGTTATGTCGACCGTCCGACACACCAGACGGACATGATATTCGTGGGGCTTGGCATTCTGATAGGCGGTCTGTTCGGTGCACTGTCCGTTCACATCGGTGGTGTCCCCATCAGTCTGAGCACAAGCGGTGGTGCATTGATAGCCGGATTATTCTTCGGCTGGCTGCGCAGCAAGCATCCCACGTTCGGCCGTATTCCCGAAGCGTCACTGTGGGTACTGAATAATGTAGGATTGAATATGTTCATCGCCGTAGTGGGCATCGCTGCCGGACCAAGTTTCGTACAAGGTTTCCGAGACGTGGGACTGAGCCTGTTCATTGTAGGCGCAGCAGCCACTACCCTACCGTTAATCATAGGCCTGTTACTTGCAAGATACGTCTTTAAATTCCATCCTGCCATTGCCTTGGGATGCTGTGCTGGAGCACGCACCACGACGGCCGCACTGGGTGCCATACAGGATGCTGTAGAGAGCGAAACACCTGCACTGGGGTATACTGTAACTTATGCTGTAGGTAACACCTTATTAATAATATGGGGAGTCGTCATCGTACTCCTTATTTAACTCCGGGCACGTAGGAAGCAAAGAGTCTACGGCCTACCAGAAAGTAATCTTTGCGATGCAAGATTAGTTTATCGTATACGAAGAAATTATATAATACAAACTTAAACTTAACTATATGGATACCAAGAATTTTGAAAAGAAAATGGAAACCATCAGCCCCTTCGAACTGAAGAACCGTCTCATCGATATGGCTGACGAAAGCCTGAAGAAAACCGCCCGCACCATGCTGAATGCCGGGCGTGGTAATCCCAACTGGATAGCTACCACCCCACGCGAAGCTTTCTTCCTGCTGGGGCAGTTCGGGCTTGAAGAGTGCCGCCGCATCATGAACCTTCCCGAAGGCATCGCAGGCATTCCCGAAAAATCCGGCATTGCCTCCCGCTTCGAAGCATTCCTCAAAAAAAACAATGCCGCCCACGGTGCCCAACTGCTGGAACAAACCTATAACTACCTGTTAATGCAGCATGCCGCCGACCCTGACTCACTGGTGCACGAATGGGCGGAAGCCGTCATCGGCGACCAATACCCCGTGCCCGACCGCATCCTGCACTTCACCGAAATACTTGTACAGGATTATCTGGCACAAGAAATGTGTGACAACCGTCCGCCACGTGGCACCTACGACCTCTTTGCCACTGAAGGCGGCACCGCTGCCATGTGTTATGTCTTCGACTCCCTACAGGAGAATTTCCTTCTGAACAAGGGCGACAGCATCTTCCTTATGGTTCCCGTCTTCACCCCCTATATTGAGATACCGCAACTGAACCGTTACCAATTCAACATGACCGAGATACATGCCAATCGCATGACGGACGATGGTTTCCACCTCTGGCAATACACTGACGAAGATATCGACCGCCTGAAAGACCCGGCTGTCAAAGCACTCTTCGTCACCAACCCCAGCAATCCACCCAGTTATGCTCTCAGTCCAGAGACGATGGCGCGCATCGTCAGTATCGTGAAGAATGATAACCCGAATCTGATGGTCATCACGGATGATGTATACGGAACATTCAGTCCGCACTTCCGTTCGTTCATGGCTGAACTGCCGCACAATACGCTTTGCGTGTACTCCTTCTCCAAATACTTCGGAGCCACAGGTTGGCGCGACGCTGTCATCGCCCTGCACGAAGACAACATCTTCGACAAACAAATAGCCCGTCTGCCGAAAGAGAAACGTGAGGAACTGAACCGACGTTACTCAAGCCTCACGCTGGAACCTGCAAAGTTGAAGTTCATCGACCGCATGGTGGCCGACAGCCGTCAGGTGGCACTGAACCATACCGCAGGCCTGTCATTGCCGCAACAGATGCAGATGAGTCTGTTCGCCTCTTTCGCCTTGCTGGACAAGGAGAACAAGTATAAACAAAAGATGATGGAGATTATCGAAAAACGTCTGCATGCCCTGTGGGATAATACGGGATTTACATTACTGAAAGACCCGCTGCGTGTAGGCTATTACACGGAAATTGACATGCTGGTATGGGCAAAGAAATTCTATGGAGATGAGTTTGTGGAATATCTGAAACGCACTTACAGCCCACTGAATGTTGTGTTCCGACTGGCGAAGGAAACATCTCTTGTGCTGCTCAATGGCGGTGGTTTCGATGGTCCGGAATGGAGCATACGTGCTTCGCTTGCCAATCTGAACGAGAAGGATTACGCGGTCATTGGAAAAGGAATCAAAAGGATACTGGATGAGTATGCGAAAGATTGGAAAAAAAACAAATGATAATTTAGCGCTATGCACTAAATTATCATTTACGGGAAAATAATACGGAACCGCGTCAGCCCATCGCTATACGTGCGCAGTGAGAACGTACAGCCATGACGCGTCAATACTTCGCGGATAAACACCAGGCCGATTCCCTGCCCGTTCGGCTTGGTGGAAAAGAAGGGACTGAAGAGTTTTGTTTCAGTCTCTTTTGTTATACCCGGACCATTATCCACCACTTCAATCGTGGTAGGCGCAATCGTGCGTACTACAACCCTTCCTTGCTTGATGGTTCCTTCAGGGGCATGCTCTATACTCTCAGCGGCATTCTTGATGATATTCACCAGCACCTGTTCAAAGAGTGCGGCATCCAGACGCACAGATTCCACTTTCGGATCACATTCCAGCCAAAGGAGGATGTTTCGGTCATTGCACATCCCCTCCATAAAACGTTTGCACATAGACACCAACTCATTCACCTTCACAGGAACCAAGGTCGGTTCGGGAATCTTCACCACATCGGCAAAACGAGTGATAAAACGGCTCATGGAGAAACAACGCTCCGTACAAACCCGCATCACCTCGCAGATGTCTTCCATATCGTCTTCCGTGGAAAGCGCTTGTTCTACAGTGTCGAGCGTGGATGTAATGCCTGCTGTCGTATTATTCACCTCATGCGCAATCATACGAATCACCTTCTCATACGCCTTTTTCTCGGCACGCATCACCTCTTCCGTCATCTTTTCTATCAAATAGAAAGGATGATGAAATCCCCTATCGATAAAGGAGGAATGGGTGCACTTATAAATATTCGCATCATTCAGCCGCACCACAGAAGTGTGGTCTTTAGGAATGTCGACAAGTTCTTCAGCCAAGGGAGAATCGATGTTCTCCATCTTCTTGCCCATCACCTCCTCCAGGTGTACCCCCATCATTTTCAACCCCATCGGATTGAGTTGAGATACCTCACCATCCAGTGTAGTAATGACAACTCCCATCGGCGATGCCTGGATAAGCAAATCCAGAAAATGGTTCTGTTCGCGCAAGCGCAGACGTTCGTTCTTCAATTGCTCCATCATGCGGTTGAATACATTCACAATGCGATCCGCCTCGTATTGTCCTACTTTGCTAAGTCGACTACTAAAGTCCTGTTCACGCAATAGCTCCATACCACTGCCGATGATAGTCATCGGTTTCACTATTTTGCGATAGAAAATAATCAGAAACACCAGGATAGCTGCGATGATACCCTCTACGATATAGAGGTGTAACGGCTGTATCCCCTTTGCCAGGTAGATAAGCACTCCACCTAAACCCAAAAGGAAAAGGACAAGAATGGAGAAATAGAACTTTATTCTCACTTTTCGTTCACTGTTATATTAAACTTTTCCAACCTCCTGTAAAGTGCGGCACGGCTGATGCCGAGCGTCATAGCTACTTGGCTGAGATTTCCCTTATGGCGGTCTATCGCTTGCATAATAGTTTGACGCTCAATCTCATCCAGCGTCATACCTGCCAGTGATGAAGAGTCCGAAGCCTTCACCGGCTCATCATGGCGCAGGTATTGTGCATCGAAGTCTGAGGCATCCAGCGTTGGCTTTCCGCTGACAAGAATGGTACGTTCCACGAGGTTTTTCAACTCGCGGATATTTCCCGGATAAGGCAGGCGGGAAAGGAAATTCAGAGCATCTGCCGAGAATTCCGTACGAGGCAACCCGTTCACCTCGGCCTGGCGGTCGGCAAAGTGGCGTGCCAGCAACGGAATATCCTCGCGGCGTTCACGCAATGCAGGCAGTTTTACGGTTATCAGATTGATACGATAAAACAAATCTTCGCGGAAAGTGCGTTCCGACACCATCTTGCGGAGGTCGGCATTCGTGGCGGACACCACGCGGATATCCGTCTTACGGGGACGGCTGTCGCCCAGCACTTCAAACGTCTGATCCTGAAGCACACGGAGCAATTTCACCTGACAGGAAGGATCGAGGTCACCGATTTCATCCAAGAAGATGGTGCCCTTGTTTGCCAGTTCGAAGCGCCCCATACGGTCGGTGGAAGCATCCGTAAAAGCACCTTTCTTATGACCGAACATCTCACTCTCAAAAAGGCTTTGCGAAATACCGCCCAGATTGACTTTCACAAATGGCTGTTTCACCCGCTGGCTATTGATGTGGATGGCTTCGGCAATCAACTCCTTACCTGTTCCGCTCTCACCGGTAATCAACACCGAAGCATTGGTTCGGGCGATACGTGCCACTGTATTCAGCACTTCCATCAAACCTTGTGACTTTCCGATGATGTGGCTGCGGTTCAGTGTTTCGCTCTGTTCCTCCGGTGCATCTTTCGAGACAGCAGTCAGTTCGAGGGCTGTCTCAATGCGTTGCAACAGAGCGGCATTGTTCCACGGCTTCGTGATGAAATCGAACGCGCCTGCCTGCATCCCCTGCACAGCAAGCTGAATGCTGCCCCATGCCGTCATCAAGATAACGGGCACATCGGGACGGAACACCTTTACTTGTTTCAGTAAGGTCAAGCCCTCCTCTCCGGTTGTGGAGAGGGTGAAGTTCATATCCATCAGAATAAGCGAAGGAGCTTCTGCACGAACCACATCCATTGCTTCACGCGGTCCGGGAACGGATTGCGCTACATAACCTGCACGTTTCAGCATAAAACTGAGGGAAGAGCGTACAGCACTATCATCATCAATTATCAGTATCATAAGGTTTCCGTTGTTTTATGATTTGCAAAAATAAAGAAATGGAACGCAAATAATACAAATTACACGGATTATTTTTTTAATCCGTGTAAATTGTGCCCCATCCTACCCTCTCACAATATCTTCAAAGTCAGCTTCCAGTTCACAATTACGTTCAAAATCCCAAAGCGTCAGACTGCGTATCTGGTAGAAATAGTACCAATAATAATAAAGCTCAGAAATATGTTTTTGTCTTGCTGCATCTTTCGAATTTTGTGCATCATTCAAGTCCAGCGTACTGATCTGACCTATCATAAAGGTCTCCACACTGGTTTTATAGCGTTTCTCGGCAATACCGTCAGCCTCTTGGGCAATCCCAAGCTGTTGCGCCTGGTTGTTGAAGTTAGCCACCAGCAGGAAAATGTCTTGATTGAAATTCATCTGCTCCTGGCGGATTCTGGAGAGCACCACTTCACGATTACTCTTTGCCACACGCACCTTCCCGCGACGCTTTCCCCAGTCCAGGATAGGAATCTTGACGCCTACCTGCACTATCTGGTTATCGAGCAAGTCTTGATAAGCAGAAGTGAGGGTTCTGTCCTGCCCCGTATATCCCACGCTTGCAAAGAGGTCGATGCTGCGCAGATTTCCACGGGCCGTAGCCACTTCAAAGTCGGCTTCCAACTGACGGCGGCGAATGTTCTGTGCAAATGAGTTACGTTCCAGTGCCTTGTTCAACACAAGGTTATATTCCATCTTCATATCCGGTGCAGATTCCGGCAATATCGGATTCAGGCTTTCATCTTCCGACAGCCCGAGGAACGAACGCAACTGGAACATTTTCGCATTCAGATTGCTTTCCGCTTCCGTCACATCTGCCTTACCTTGCAAAGCATTCAGTTTCAACTGCAACAAGTCATTTTCAGAAATCTGTCCCATTTTGCGTTTAGCTATTGCTACTTCATACAGACGGTCGGCATTCATTTTATTTTGATGGGCAGTATTCAGATTCTCCTTTGCCAGCAACAAGTTGAAAAAATAGGTGATAGTCGTCATCGTCACCTGTTCCGTGGCAGTGATGAAAGCAGCTTTTGCTTCGGCATATCTTACCGGCTCGATACGGCGGTTCCATTTCAGAGTATTCACTCCGAAGATGGGCTGCGTCAATTCAAGACTGACGGGAACAGACATGAACCGTTTATCGCCTCCGGAGCCCAATTGCTTGATATATTCAAGTGAAGATGCGAGTGACAGTTTTCCTCCCGTGAACCATAAATTCTGATCAATAGAGAGAGTTCCCGAAAGTCCCAGCGTATTATTACGCACAAAAGAGTAGGAACCATCCGAGTTCTGATAACGGCTGTAAGATTTATTGTAATTGGGCAATGTACCGTTCAAGTTCACCTCCGGCAACAAGTCCGCACGGAAAGTACGATATTCCCAGTAGGCAGTTTTCAATTCGTTCAGTGCTACGGCGGCATCCACTGACTGTGTACGTGCCAAAGCTATTGCTTCATTTAAAGTGATGAGACGTTCACGTTCGTTTGTCAATGTATCGTTCTGTGCAAAAGCGGCGAACGGAAATAGCATCCAAGCTGCAAGTAAAATATTCCTTTTCATGTTTATAAAAAAATTGTTATAAACAGAAAAGCAAAGAGTGTGCCAAAGCGACAGAAGCCCACCAGGTGGGGGTAAGTGTTCGTTTTCGGACAGTGGAGATGTTCATTTACGAACGGTGAGAGAGAAAGGAAAGGATAAAATATAGACATAAGAAAGTATAAGGTATAAAAGCTGAGCTGTGACGCTACATTGTTTATACCTTAATACTCAATCAAAGCACTCCCTTCGAACTTGGCAATTCAAAGTGATAGATATCCCGCTTCACAGCCATCTTTATTGCACGTGCCAGCGCTTTGAAGATACCTTCTATCTTATGATGTTCATTCTGCCCTTCCGCTTTCACATTCAGGTTCATCTTGGCGGCATCGCTCAACGACTTGAAGAAATGTAGGAACATCTCTGTCGGCATCTCTCCTATCTTCTCGCGATGGAATTCAGCATCCCACACCAGCCAAGGACGGCCACCGAAGTCCAAACATACTTGGCAGAGGCAATCATCCATAGTCAAGGCATAGCCATAACGCTCAATGCCTCGTTTGTTGCCCAAAGCCTGATAAATGCAGTCCCCCAAGGAGATAGCCGTATCTTCTATCGTATGATGTTCGTCCACTTCCAGATCACCTTTCACACGAATAGTCAGATCCAGCCCGCCATGCTTGCCTATTTGCTCCAGCATGTGGTCGAAGAAGCCCAAACCGGTATGAATCTCGCAGATACCATTTCCTTCCAGGTTCAGAGATACAAAGATATCCGTCTCCTTCGTTGCGCGCCGCACCTCCGCTGTCCGCTCTCCGGCAAAGAGGAATTCAGCTACTTTATCCCAATCTTTCGTAACCAAGGCGCACACTGATTCCAGCCCTTCGCAAACTGCCATACCGCCTTCCGATACAGGTTTCAGCAACGTAGTGTCATCTTGCAGAAAAATAGCCCGGCATCCCAGATTCTTCGCCAATTCCACATCCGTAGGACGGTCACCGATTACGAAACTGCCCGCCAAGTCATAGTCCGGATTATTCAAATACTTGGTCAACATTCCTGTACGTGGCTTCCTCGTGGGTGCATTGTCTTCCGGCATACTGGGATCGATGAAAATTTCATCAAAGGTAATTCCTTCCCCTTCCAGAGTTTTCATCATCAAGTTATGTGCCGGCCAGAAGGTTTCTTCCGGAAAAGAGACAGTACCCAGTCCATCCTGATTAGTTACCATAGCAAACTCAAAATCCAGTTTGCTACGGATGAAGCCGAGGTTACGCATCACTTTGGGATAGAACTCCAGCTTTTCCAACGAATCCAACTGGTAGTCGACGGGCGGTTCTACCACCAATGTCCCGTCACGGTCTATAAATAAAACTTTCTTCATAATATCTTTTTAAGCTATGCGCTATACCCTTTCAGCGCTTCCATCAATTTATCATTCTCCATCCGCGTTCCCACCGTCACGCGCAGGCAGTTTCCGCAAAGTGAAATCGAATTGCGGTTACGGACAATAATTCCTTCACCTACCAGATAATTGTAAATCTTCACCGCATCCGTCACGCGTGCCAGGAAGAAGTTGGCATCCGAGGGGAATACTTCTACCGTCAGCGGCAGTTCGACAAAGCGCTTAGCCAGATCGTCGCGTTCCTCCTTCAGTCTCTTCACCCAACGTTCTATCTCATAATACTTGTGCAACATCTCTATTGCCTGTTTCTGAGTGAGTTGATTCACATTATAGGGATATTTTATCTTACTCAGAATGCCGATGATATCCGTAGAGGCAAATGCCATTCCCAGCCGGATGGCCGCACATCCCCACGCTTTGGAAAACGTTTGAAGTACAATCAGATTCGGATATTCATCTAACTCCCGCAAGAATGAAGGGGCAGCAGAAAAATCACTGTACGCCTCGTCCAGAATGACCAGTCCTTCAAACTCTCGCAACACCTTCTCTATCTCGCTGCGTAGCAGGTCATTTCCCGTAGGATTGTTGGGCGAGCACAGGAAAATCAGTTTCGTCCGTTCATCCGCAGTTGCCAGCAACTTGTCTGCCGAAAACTGGAAATGCTCATCGAGCAACACTTTACGATATTCCACATCATTCACATCGGCGCACACCTGATACATACCGTAAGTAGGGTCGATAGCCACCACATTGTCACGCCCTGGCTCACAAAATGCGCGGAACACGAGGTCGATGGCCTCATCACTCCCATTTCCCAGAAAGATATGTTCGGGAGATACTTTCTTTATTTTCGAAAGTTCCGCTTTCAGCTCCCACTGCATCGGGTCAGGATAGCGGTTATGCGGTAGGTTATACGGATTCTCGTTGGCATCGAGAAATACCGATGCAGCTACACCTTTATATTCATCACGTGCCGAAGAGTAAGGTTTCAGCTTCCAGATATTCGGACGGGTCAGTTCTTGCAATGTTTTCATCTGATGATTTATGATTTATAATTTATAACCAAAGTAACTCTCAACTCTCCATTTTCAACTTATCAACTCTTACGGTTACCGCATTCTTATGTGCATCCAGATGTTCGTTCGCCGCCATCTCTTCAATAGCCGGACCGATATTCTTCATCCCCTCCGGACGGATTTCCTGGAATGTAATCTTACGGATAAAACTGTCAAGACTCACACCGCTATAAGCTTTCGTATAACCATTGGTAGGCAAGGTGTGATTTGTTCCCGACGCATAGTCACCGGCACTTTCCGGTGAGAGCGCCCCCAGAAATACAGAACCTGCATTCACCACACGTTCTGCAACCTGCATGTAATCCGCAGTCTCCACTATCAAGTGTTCGGGAGCATATTCATTCGTCAGTTCCAGTGCTTCTTCCATATCCTTCACCACAATAAGCTTGCTGTTGGCAAGAGATTTCTCTGCAATTTCCTTACGAGGCAAAAGCTCCAACTGACGTTCCACTTCCGCTTTCACAGCCTGTTGTAAAACCTCGGAAGTTGTAATCAGCATAGCCTGACTATCTACACCGTGTTCTGCCTGACTCAGCAAGTCCGCAGCCACAAATACCGGGTCTGCCGTCTCGTCCGCCAACACTTCCACCTCTGACGGTCCGGCAGGCATATCAATCGCAACGTCACGCAGGCTGACCAATTGTTTCGCAGCCGTCACATACTGGTTTCCAGGACCGAATATCTTGTAAACCTTCGGCACGCTTTCTGTTCCGTAGGCCATTGAAGCAATTGCCTGTACACCGCCTGCTTTGAATATCCGGCTCACGCCTGCCACTTGTGCAGCAAAAAGGATGGCAGGATGTACCTGTCCTTGCTTGTCCGGCGGTGTACAAAGCACAATCTCCTTGCAACCCGCAATCTTTGCAGGCACAGCCAGCATCAGAACGGTAGAGAACAGAGGAGCCGTTCCTCCAGGAATGTACAGACCTACCTTTTCAATAGCCACCGCCTTTTGCCAGCACGTCACGCCCGGCATGGTTTCCACCTTCTTGCCTTCAAAGCGCTGGGCAGCATGAAAAGTCTCTATATTTTGTTTAGCCAGACGGATAGCCGCTTTCAGCTTTTCATCCACCAGCATCTCCGCTTCTTTCAGTTCCGCCTCCGTCACCGCCAATGATGTCAGTTCCACTTTATCGAACTTCGCTTCCATCTCCAGCACTGCACGGTCGCCTTCTGTACGCACACGGTCGATAATCCCTCGCACCGTATCAAACAAATTCTCAGTATTCATCACCGGACGTTTCAGTATCTCCGCCCATTGTGACTTATCCGGATTATTTATTAATTTCATGATTATTATATTATCATTTTTTCAATCGGCAACACCAAAATGCCTTCCGCCCCCAACGACTTCAACTTTCCGATAATCTCCCAGAAACATTTCTCATCCAGCACCGTATGTACCGAGCACCAGCCTTCCTGCGCCAACGGCATCACCGTCGGACTCTTCATACCCGGAAGCACCTGAATAATCTCTTCCAACCGTTCCTTCGGTGCATTCATCAACACATACTTCTTATCTTCCGCCGTCTTCACTGCATCCATGCGGAAAAGTAACTCTTTCAGAATCTCTTTCTTTTCAGCACACATATTACAATTACCGATCAGCAATGCCTCCGACTTCATCACCACTTCCACTTCTTTCAACCGGTTACTCACCAGCGTAGAACCGGAACTTACGATATCAAAAATCGCGTCCGCCAGTCCGATGCCCGGTGCCACTTCCACCGATCCGGTAATGACATGTATCTCCGAGTTTACCTTCTGCGTCTTGAGGAAAGTAGTGAGGATTCCCGGATAAGATGTCGCGATCTTCCGTCCCTCAAACCACTGCACCCCGGGATACTCTATATCTTTGGGAATAGCCAGCGACAAACGGCACTTACTGAATCCGAGACGCTTGATAATCTCCGCATTCTCATTCTTCTCCACATACTCATTCTCGCCCACGATACCTATGTCTGCCACTCCCGTAGCCACCGACTGCGGAATATCATCATCACGAAGAAACAACACCTCGATGGGGAAATTAGACGACTGCACCAACAACGAACGTTTCATTACACTCAGTTTAATATCCGACTCTCCCAAAAACGACATCGTCTCATCATACAGACGACCTTTAGCTTGTACTGCAATTCTTAATAACATAACTCTATTTATAATTTTACGATTTAATCATTTACAAAAACTAAACCAGACTTAACTAAACTCTCGAAAACAAAAAACGAGGCCTGCCATCATCCGGCAAGCCTCGTCATTCATTGTATCTTCAATTATACACATACAACCATACGCCTACCGAATATTCGTCAGGTAATGATGATGGTGATGATGTGCAACAATATTTTTCATACGATTCTTTTGTTTTGATGCAACAAAAGTAAACTATCTGTTTGAAACTTCCAAAGAATTATCACAAAAAGTTTCGTTTTACTATCATTTTCTTAGTTTTACCAATCAGATTAGCGGCAGAATTTCTTCCGACTCCACCTCACAATGATGGAAGAACATCTCCTTCTCCGACTTCTCCTGCGAAAATGTGAAGTAAGTACATACCGATTCGGTACAAACCTCTCCGGCTTCATTGTAGAGTTTCGCATCAATGATTACGATATTCCGTTTCTGTTCGCGGATAGATGCCCGCAGTACAATGTGCGAGTCTGTGGTAGCCACCGACTTACGGAAACGTGTCTCCATCTTCGAAGTCACTCCCGTGGTTTGCAACTTACGCAATATCACCCATGCGCAAATCTCATCCAGCAATACGGATTGTATTCCGCCATGCAGCGTATTGAACCAACCTTGATACTCCGGACGCGGCTTCCAGATGCTTATCACCTCGTCGCCATCCTCATAAAACTCCATTTTCACACCAGCCTCATTGTTAGGCGCACAACCGAAACAGTTGTATCCTTCCAAGTCTTTCCACGGGTTAATAATCTTCTTCATACAGTCTCGCTTTTTTTATATAGTCTTATTCATAATATACATACTCACGTTCTTCGTACACCACAGGTACGTCATTCACATATTTAATCCTGATTTTCCAGTTCCCACGGTTGTCTTTGTGGAACTTATAGATATACTTCGTTTCCTCCGGCTGCCCGTCAAGCTGTTCGGTACCGGAAACCAGTTCACCTTTCACATTATACCTATATGTATAAGTATTACTTCCGGTTCCGGAAGGCAAAAGGAACTGTTCCCACACAACGCGCCCTTGAAAATTGTACGCTCTCCGGACAGAATAAACCGGCTCCTCCCCTTCAGGCTGAATGAACACTTGACGCTCTATCTGTTGCCCATAGGAATCATACATATAACGAAATTCACTGCATTTTGTTCCATCTGTCTTGTAACCGGCCTCCTGCACCGGATTATTTTCCAGATCATAACGCAGCATGTCTCTCCGCACCGTTTCTCCTTTGTCATTCAACACCGAACAATGTTTCAGCCGACCTTCCCTATCATAAGCATAGTCCTTGCTTCCCATCAGTGCCCCTGCCAGAGTATAATAACTTTCTTTTGATAAATTTCCCTCTTCATTATACTCATACTGAATACTCCTCAACGGTTTTCCCGTATCCGAGAAAATTTCCTCCCGTATTTTCTTTCCGTTCTTATCAAACTCACAGGTAAAAAAGCAGCCTTTCTTCTCCCCCTTGTCCACAGCCTGCGGACCTTTCGGCACAGCCACATACGAAGTCTGCCGTACCTTCTTCACTTTACCATGCACGGGCAATTTCTCCCAGTCATTTCCACTGCCGACATATTCTATATCTCGACAAACAATGAATTTCGGTTCGCCGTCTGCTCCCAGACCTTCAAATCTCTCCGTCCAATTGCCGACTTCATCTATTTTTCTTATAGGATTTTTCTTTTCGTCATCTTTCACGATGCTCAATTTAGTCAGATACCGTATGCCCTCCCTTTTCAGAGCCGCTGTATCCCATCTCTCAACCCCAGATTCTCCCAACAGTTTCATTTCACCATTCAGACCTGTCATTGTAATAATCTTCTCCGGATGTCCATCTTTATCGTACACAACTTGTCTTCCAAACAGCGTCTTCTTCTTATAGTCATTGCTAAGTTTCTTCAACACCTTTCCGTCTTCACTGTATTGAGCGGAGTAAATTCGAATCGTGTCTCCCTGCCCATCCATGGTAACAATGCAATTCAGATGTCCGTTCGCGTCATACGTATAATCCCAGCAATCGCTCACTCCCTTATCGGCCGATGCGTAGATCTCCCGCGCTACTCGTCCCTCCGTATTATAACAATATACCAGTTTGCCAAGCGGACTGCCGTCCGGTTTCAGTCTGTTCTCCACCACTTTCCGACCTTTGCTGTCAAATTTCACAAACTGGATGTAATCCACAACTCTGCCCGTCACCCATGAAGTGTCCTTCAACACCGGTTCGTAAACCACTGTGCGTATACTCTTAATCCTCGGATGATCTCCACCACGAAGCCCTGCCGGAACAACTGCCAGCAAGAAAAAAGAAACAAGAATTTTATACTCTCTGAAAGTTGATTCGTATCTCATATTCAATACTGTTTTTCTGTTATATTTCCTATTCTTTAAACCTGATCTCATAACTTTTAGTCACTGCTGAGAAGCGTTTATTATTTAAGAAATCTTCCCCTTCTTCAAACATAAAAAGATTTCCAAGATATTTGATTCTTCTTAGCTCTTCATTTAGAGCATTAGTCACCAAAATAACATGATAAAACTCCTTCTCGCGTTTGGCCTTTTCTATTTCCTGTATCGTTATTTCAAAACAATTCTGATTATCTGCTTTTCCCTTAACCTCAACGAAATTTTTATTTCCAGTTCTGTCAGTATATTCAATGTCATACCCCAATCCATCAGTACCGTGCGGATTGTAACCAGAATAAGCAGGTTCGGCACGGGCAGCATATCTTGATACCCATTTAACATTTTCAATATTCTGATCTTCCTGCAATTTCTCATAAACAATCATTTCCGCCACCATCCCTATGATTTGCTTCTGTCTATTATTCTTTTGCCCATCATACTTGTAAGCCCCATTGCCTGCTCCATATTGCTTACCTGTTGATTGCGTTTTTTCCGGTACACAACCAGTTTTGACATTTTCAATGGCCGGTTTATGCTGATTGGCATATTTCATAGCTACCTGTTCCGGGGAAAGCTGTAACTCGTTAGTGGATGTATTTTTTCTCTGCTCTATCAGCCATTGTTTCATTTCATTTGAAAGATGTTTGACATGATTGAAATAAAGCAAACTTTGCCTTCTTTTATCTTCAATGAAAAGAGTTAATTCCTCCTGCGAATATCCCGTACCAGATAATAAAGAAATTAACTTATCCAGATTTTTCCTATAAAGAGACTGAAGATCGAACAACACCTTTACATTAAGATCATTCAAAGTAAAATCAATATAAGGATAAAAGTCATTAAGACACTCTATAAAATGAGCTTTTACATCTATCCAAATAACCTCTTGAGAAACTACAGGATGAAAAATACTGGTATATTGATATATCCATCCTTGATAAGTCGACTGTTCCTTCAACGATAAAACCCTCATTTTTTGGTAAAGAATAAACATAAACTTATTTTCAAATTTATTCTTTTCCTGATTAAGCAGATTCTGATAATAAGGATAGAAATCCACTTCCGGATATATATGCAGATTTATCTGCCCTCTTGATATGCCAAGTTTGTGAAATAAAGAAGATAACAGCGGAACATTTTTGTACCGATTGATATTATCAAAATTAACTTCTTCATTTATCTTCCTTACAGCCTCAATATCCAATCCCGCTGATGAAGCTATTTCTTTTATATCGACCGTATCATTCACTATAATCCTATCAAAATTTGGTATCTTTTTTGTTATATAAATAGCTTGCCAGAATTTTTGTAGCTGGGTAAAATCCGAAGCATACAGTATCTGTCGGATTTCCTCTATCCGAGTAGTTGATATGTCATAATCCGCAAGGTAAGCCGCTTTATTTTCTGATTTTACAAATTTCCACAAATCAATATTGAACCTTTTTAAATCACGGTCCAGCATACTCATAAATAATTCTGTCAAACAGGTAGCAATAAGTTTCGGTTGCTCTAAACTGTCATTTTGAATATGAAGAATATAATTTTTTCTGGTTTTCTCAATATAATAATCAGATTCAATAATCAAGCCTGACAGCTCACCAACAAATATTTCGGTCTCTACTCTTTCTTTTTTCCAGACTTCCACAAGCTTCAAAGCTTCAAGGTATGAAGACATGGAAATATCAAAATTATATTCCAGCAATGCAATTGCTTGCGGCAAGTCAGTAAAAAAATCTATTAAAAAAATTTCTTTTAAGGCAGGAGATTCAACTAGTTTTTTAGTTATTGAACTGGAAAAACGTCTCCCTATTTTTGCCGCAATTTTCCCAAATGTATTTCTATCCCGATTGGTGAAATGCGGTTGTATTTCTGCTCTGACAGATTCAGGCAACAAATCATAGTTAAGTTTATCGTCAATATAATAGATATTTTCCGGGTACTCCCATTTTGACCTTCCGGTGGATTCATTAATGGATAACATAGGTGTATTGCAAATTGCCCTCACATCATTATCCGAAATCTCATTCCTGTCATAGAAATCGAAAACCTTGCTTAATATACGATTATAGAAATCTATAAAATCCTTCCCTTCAGGTATATATTTATGGTATCTATTATAAATATGTTTGAGAAGCCGATTAAAATTATCCACAGTATTTCCATCCAGATGACACAATCCCACCGACTCTATAAAATCACGGTTATTTTCAAAATCTATCGGAAAAAGCCTGAGATACTTATATATAACTTTATTATGAACTTTTGAGATATCAGCCAAACGCATACCTACAATATACGCCAGTGAATATACTTTTTCATCGTCATCCAAGACAATCCACTGCATTCTGGACAATTCTTCGCAAAATGATGAAAACTTCATTATTGCAGATGGTTGGGCATCATGCTTATAGCTAAAACTATTGGAATATTTCATTTTAGGCAACCACGTAGCGCTCATAAGGGATTTATAAACTTCCCAATTTTCTACAATTGTGTCAGTAAACCATTTTGTATACTTTACGGGCTTGTCCAGCATACGGTCATTTTCAATATAAAAAGGCGTATCACTCAGGTTCGTGTTACGCTGGATGTGCTTCACCCGGATATTACCATTTCCACGGTATGCGGTCTGCACATCATTGCTGATATAAAATGCCGGTATCTCCCATACTCCACACAACTTAAGGAAATCTTCAACACGATTTTCCACTTCTATTCCTTCTCCTCCCGATTCTTCTTGCTTCAATAGTGTTTCATCAACAAAATAGCCCTCAGGATATAATTCCCGCAATTCTTCCTTATCAAAATATACCGGGTGTTTAAAAGGTAAAATCCATTCTTTTTGACCTTTGACAGGAAGTTGTATCTTCTCTTTTATATCCAGCTCGGATCGTGCATCTTGGGGATACAAATGATAGATAGCATTCAGTATATCTACATTAGGTACAGTCTTTTCATCAAATAATTTTATCAACCTTCGGATCAACTCATTAGTATTAAACTCTCTCACTCCAATACGTGTCTCTCTAATTTCGAGTTTTATACCATTATGCATAAAGTGCACATACTTCTGGATACTGGCAGGTAGAAAAACCGGATTCCTTCGACCTCCATAAAACACATCCTCATCGTTGGACATCAATTTCCAGTTATTGGTCAATAATATCCTCTTTCCTGAGACGTTTAAATTTTTATGTTTATCAATATATTGGTAGAGGTTCTGGAAAAAGTTAAGATTCTTACATTTAGCCTGCTTTTTAGCCTCCTGTTCGATGCCACTGGCAATATCTTCATAACTTAAGTAATATATGTCAAACTCTGCTATCAACCATTCAACAACAGGGGCTGCCCCAATATATACAATAGGTTTATCATCAAATCGATCATCGGGGAAAAGTCCTTTATCGAATCCATCCGCAATAATCACTTCCGATGGCTTATAATATTTCCGTGAGTGTTGATCATAAATAAACTTCTGTTCCTTCAATGTTTCAACCACTCCATCATAAAGTTCTTCCAGTCCGGCATCTTTATTCCTTTTGAAACAAAGGATTTCGTTTGTATTGTATTTCCCTCTCTTTAATAATTTCAACATACCGCTTCCAATATACTCACCTATTTTACGAAGCAGATATTGGTTCAAAGGGGACTTACGAAGCCGTGTTCGTTCCGGATTAACTAAAAAATAACTATGTATCATAAAGCGAAAGCCAGAACGAATATTGAGCGGGTAAAACAAGTATAGTTTTGCATTTTCATCAGGTACAAACAGATTCTTCTCATCAAGTTCAAGCACAATATGAATATCAATAGATGTGCTATTACTGTATATTTCCTTTTCTTTTCCTTCAAGGCTATTCAGAATATCGTCAGGAAGGAAGTTTTTTTCATTTGGAACGTAATACCTGAATCGGTTTAGTATTTCCTTACCATCATCAACAACTAAAAGATTTTTCTGAATATCTTTCTGGATATTATATATTATCCTTTGAGTCGGGCTTATAAAATCCACTTTCCGTATGTTACCCAACAACACAAGTTGCTTGGCTTTAATTTCTCCGAAATCAGCACAAATTCTTTTCTCTGCAAAACTTTCTTTAAGAGGGAGTTCAATCTTTGTGACGATGCCTTTCTCTTGTTCTTCGTTTGTCAATACCCTTGAACGGTAATGGGGGAAAAAGAACAATGGCAATTGATTTTCAACAAGATTACTATTATACTGATTCAGTACCTCCATCGTAAGCTTCCTATCAAAATATATAGCTCCCCCAGTAGTAATGATGCGAGGTGTATCTGAGACTTCCAGTGTCGATTTAAAACCAATACCCTTAAATCCTATAAAATCCAAGCTCTGTTTTGGGCTCTGTCCAATGGAAGTGATTGATGCAATTCCTTCCTCACTGAAAGGGGCACCTGTGTTTGCTATTGACAGTACATTGTCCTTAAGTTCAACATAAATATCCCCCTCTTGTGATGCTTCTTTGTTGGCGTCTCTCACATTCTGTATTAATTCGAAGAAGTAACGACCTTCATACGCCTGCTGAAGATATCTTTCTGCTTCACAGATAGTTTTCAACCCCCGTTCAGAATTCCTACAGGAATCTTCAAACAATGATAATGTTTTTTCCTTTATACCCATAAAACCTGTTTGTCTCAAGATTTATTTTATTTCTTCCTCACGACTCCCCCACAAGATTAACAAACGAGACAAAGATAATAAAAGCCAAACTTATTCACAAGAATCCGGGTAACGACTTTCGAGTTATTATGATACAGACATTTATGCCCCTCTCAACTCCCAATACTCCGACTGGTTAGAGCCGACACATTTAATTAGGGACATTCAGTAAATGTCCCTAAAAAATACAATGGCATATGAAGATGATAGAGCATAATCACTTCATATGCCATTTTTATTGTCATTTTTCTGTATTTTCTCCTATACTCTTATCAGGCAAGACATGACGCTGCGGAAGAAGTCTGCTGACCTCTTCTGATTCTTTCAGTAAACCCATATCATGCAGTTTTCTCCGTTCTGTTCCTGATCTTGTCAATCATCAGTATGGCATTTGCCGTATGTATTCCGAAGAAAATCCACAGGATTT
>CAJMQU010000058.1 GCA_905215555.1 uncultured bacterium | reverse complement strand
AACAACCATTTAAATATAAAAAAAGGAGATGTGCCTTAGTTTTGACACATCTCCTTTTGTTGAGATAGTTTTTCTCGTTTATGATTATTTCATCTGCATCACTTTTTCTATTTCTATCAGATTATGTCGGGCATTTTCGTTACCGTTTTGGGCAGCTTTAGTGAATTCAGAAATGGCTTGTGCCGTGTTGCCGGTCAACAGATAGTAGACACCACTATTATTGGCATATTCGGCTGTTTGCTTGTCCGATTTATCCAGATACTTCTTTGCACTGGGAAGGTCTTTTTTAGATAGAGCTACGGCGGCAGCATTAAGGTTGGCAACTGTATCATCAGGATACATGCGTACGGCAATATCGAAAACATTGATAAAGTTGTCACTGCCTTTCGGATAACTGTTGGCTATTAGATACATTTCGTTCAGACTGAGATACTGAGGTTGTGTCTTGATGATTTCTTTCCCTTCTTCCACCTTGAAGTTAGCGATGGTGTAGTCAATGCGACAATTTACCTTACGGAGTGCCGGATACAGCTCTTTCAGTATAATGCGATACGGTGCACCCCTACCTAGCCGCTTGATTTGCTCTTTTCGGCGTACAATGTCGCTGGTGTTCTGGATGATATTGAGAACTTCAGCTTTCTCTTTTAGGTTGGAAGTTTCAAGGGTTTTGATCAATCCGTCCCAGTTTTCACCTCCAAAGGAGATTTTATAGAGTGTGGCGGGGATCTGTTCATGAATGGATAGATATTTTTTCAACGCATCGGCACGGCTTTGGGATAGTTGCTCGTTCAGTTGTAATGAACCTTCCGGTGATGCGAATCCTTCTATATAAACATTGGTTATGGTTAATTTTTTATCATCTTGTATCTTGTTAAGCATGTTCTGGATATTTCGTAATTCGGTCTGATTATTCATAAAATCGGATAGGATAACAGATTTGCCAACAGGAAAGTCAAGATGAGCCTCATATTGTTCACTACGTGCTTTTACGATTTCAGCTTGCGGCTGAATGAAAGAGGGAGTGGGGAGTAGGGCAGCCAAACGCTTGGTTTCTGTAGAAACTTCGTTTATGATTATTTCTTGTGTTAATATTTCTTGATAACCGCCACAGCCGCATAAATTTTCTTCCAGATTCAGATAGGCATTCTCCATCCATGGTTTGTAGGGAATGACTTGCGTATAGTTCAACACCTCGTTGGCATTATATGGTATCTCTATATTAGTGACTTTATCCAAAGCCATGGCACGCAAATAGGCCTTCTGTCTTCTACGTCCGTTGATGACGATTTCCGGCAGTGCAATATTGTTGTCGGGACCTGACAGGATGGGAGTGAGTGTCAGAGTACGGTCGTTACTGACTTTTAGCTTTCGCATATCGATTTGCATGTTTACATAGAGCGATTCTCCTTGTTGCCATAAAGAGGCATTCATAATATCGATAGCATCTTTATAAAATTTTTGTGCATAAGTCGGAAGTGTGGCGATGAGACACAGGGCGAAGTATATTAGTTTCTTTTTCATGACTATTGTTATTTTATGACGTATATAATGTTTAATGCTACTTTGGTGGGGCCAAAGTAATTTTTGTATCCGTTGCTGAGTTTGGTTCCGCATTTGCCGCAATTGTACTTGTCATAGTCTATGTGGGCATAGCCTACACCTATTTCGGCTTCCATACTCCAACGTTTGTTCAGTATCCATTGATAACCGTAAGAGATACCGGTGCCATAGATGTTACCTTGATAACGTTCGTGACCTAAACCAAATATATTCAGATTGCTTACATTGGCCTCTGCATAATGTGCATGTACACCAAAGAAGTGGCCGTAGAAACGCTCGCATAGCCAATAGCGGAGTTCCGGTTGTACCAGCCAATGCTTGATTTGCTTATGATCCGAAAACTTCCAAGGGTTATAGTTGCCGGATATGTCAAGAGTCAGTTTTTGGGAGAGCCCAACTTCGAATCCAAGGTTGGCAGTAGTGGTAGCCCAGTATAATGCGTTTGTTTTTATTGCAAATTTGGGCACGTAGTGGTTCTTGTCCTGTCCATACATACTGATGGCGTATGTGAGTGTTAGGACTGTCAATAAGAGAATTTTAATGGTTTTCATATATTTCATTCATTTTATATTGTAAAACGATGACTGGACTTTGCAGCAGCTTTTTAATTTTTACACTACTATTTTTCCCCTTCTTAATAATGGATGTAATAGATTGTAATTTAGGAGGTTATAGGGGTGAATATGCTGATAACCACCGATTACCGCTGTACATCCATTTTGAGTGATTTACAGGTTTTTCGTAATAACGAACACCGTCAGCAGGGATGTGTCAGCATAGCCCAAGTGTGACAAAAGATAAACATCAGGGTTGCCGTATTGTTCATGCTATGGTTGACTAAAATGTTACTGTTTATAGATGCATTGGTGAATTGCCGTAATGTTACTTATAATTCTCATCCAATAATGTATCAATTACAATATTTATTAAGTACTTTATGGTGCGTGTCCGTTGGCGGAATTAATTTATAATGATGTTGAAATGAAGTGGGGGCTTATGTATGTTTTGATTCATGCTTTCTCTGTTTTGTCCGGCTTCGTTATATAAGACATTTCTGGGCATGAATTGATAACCTATTTTATGAATCTATACTCAAGTTTAAGAGATATGTTACTCTCTATTTATAATTTTATCTTTTTTTTCTTTTATTCCTACTTGTCTTTATTCTTTTTTTCCTTAATTTTGTCTGCACTATTTTATTTGGGAATATGAACTCAAACCATAATAAATAATTAATCGGTCATGACACAAATAGTAGAATTGAAAGGTACGGAGAAACGGTTATATCAACTTGTTGCTCCCTTGGTTATGAATCCTGAAGTATTGAAGCAGAACTATAATTATCCTTTTCGTACATCGGAAAGTTTTATATGGTTTATTGCGGTGGATGGGAAGGAAGTGATTGGTTTTCTGCCGTTGGAATATAAGAAACGGGAGGTAGTTATTAATAACTATTATATAAAGGGAAATAATGCTGAGGTGTTGAAAGCTCTTTTAGAAAAAGTTATTGCTAGCATAGATGAAGATAAACAATTAAGCTCGGTTACGTTTATCGAACACTTGAAGACATTTCAGGAGTTAGGGTTTTCTGTAGAGAAAATGTGGAAGCGCTACGTGAAAATGAATAAGGAGAAATAAAGATGGCAGAACTTCAGAAGAATGTGTATGAGTTGGCAGAAGAACGGCTAGATATTATTTTCAAAGAGTTTGATAATATTTGCGTCTCTTTTTCAGGAGGAAAGGATAGCGGAGTACTGCTGAATTTGTGTATTGACTATATCCGACGGCATAACTTGAAACGGAAACTCTGTGTCTATCATATGGATTATGAAATCCAATATAGTATGACTATCGATTATGTGGATCGTATTTTGGAAGTCAATAAGGATATTTTGGATGTGTATCGGGTCTGTGTTCCTTTTAAGGTGACTACTTGTACATCCATGCATCAGAGCTATTGGCGTCCGTGGGACCCCGAGATGCGTGATATATGGGTACGGAAAATGCCGAAAGATAGCATGCTTGTGGAACACTTTCCTTTTTATACGGATGCGATGTGGGATTATGAGTTTCAGATGCATTTTGCCAAGTGGCTACATGAAAAGAAAGATGCAGTCCGTTCCTGTTTTCTAATAGGTATTCGTACGCAAGAGAGTTTCAATCGTTGGCGCAGTATCCATCTTGCCCGAAAATATCAAATGTATCATAATTACCGCTGGACTTCTAAAATCGGGAATGATATTTTCAATGCTTATCCTATTTATGACTGGAAGACAACGGATATATGGACGGCTAATGGAAAATTCGGTTGGGACTATAATTATTTATATGATTTATACTATAAAGCTGGTGTAAACATTGAACGTCAGCGTGTGGCAAGTCCTTTTCTTTGCGAAGCCCAGGAGAGTCTGCGTCTTTATAAAGTTATCGACCCCTCCACTTGGGGAAAAATGATAGGCCGTGTCAACGGAGTGAACTTTACCGGTATTTATGGAGGAACGCATGCAATGGGTTGGCAGACTGTCCGTTTGCCGAAAGGATATACCTGGAAAGAGTTTATGCAATTTCTGCTATCTACGTTACCTGAAGATACTCGGCGCAATTATTTGAAGAAGTTGACCGTCAGCATCGAATTTTGGCGTACTAAGGGTGGATGCCTCAGTGAGGAAACTATTCAGAAGCTCTTAAAAGCCGGTGTATCACTGGAAGTAGTGAATACTACTAATTATAAAACGAATAAGAAACCAGTGAAAATGGATTATCTGGATGATATTGATATCTCTGAATTCCGTGAGATACCGACCTACAAAAGAATGTGTGTTTGCATTCTGAAGAACGATCATGCTTGCAAATACATGGGCTTTGCCTTAAATAAGGAAGAAGCTTATAAGAGAGATAAAATAATGGAACAATTCAAAAATATGATGTTATGAGTGAAAATCTAAGTCCGGTATATTCTGTAAAAGCTGTACCGGTGGAGAAAATTGTGGCAAATGATTATAATCCCAATATTGTAGCACCGCCAGAAATGAAACTACTGGAACTTTCTATTTGGGAAGACGGCTTTACGATGCCTTGTGTGTGTTATTATGATAATGAGGCAGACCGCTACATTTTAGTAGACGGGTATCATCGTTATAGTGTATTGAGAAGTTCTAAGCGTATCTATCAACGAGAAAACGGCTTGTTGCCTGTAGTAGTGATTGATAAGGAATTGTCTAACCGTATGGCATCCACCATTCGGCATAACCGTGCGCGTGGTTCGCACAATATAGAGTTGATGTGCCACATTGTTGCCGAATTGGATAAAGCGGGAATGTCTGACCAGTGGATCATGAAAAATATTGGCATGGATCGTGATGAACTTCTTCGTTTAAAGCAGATTTCCGGTTTGGCAGCTTTGTTTTCGGATAAGAACTTTAGTATCCCAAATCCGATTGAAGCGCCGGTTCCCGAAGAGTAAAAAGTTCGTTTGAGGCATTTTTATTTCTATTATGTTCTTTTGTTCTCGTTAACAAGTGAAATATCTTGTTACAAACTTGCATAAGTTAACCAAATCTCCTACTTTTGTCATCATAAACAAACGAACAGGTCTCATAAGTCTTCGGACATTATAAAATACTTACATGAAGAATATATTGGTAAGCGGAGGTGCCGGTTTTATAGGTTCGCACTTGTGCACACGGTTAATAAACGAAGGGCATCATGTTATATGCCTGGACAACTTGTTTACCGGTGCTGAGGCAAACATCGAACATCTGAAAAACGATTCTCTTTTTGAGTTTGTCAATCATGATGTTGAGTTTCCCTATCATGTTGAGAACCTTGATGAAATATACAATCTGGCTTGTCCGGCATCACCTATACATTATCAATATGATGCAATCAAAACGATTAAGACTTCCGTGTTGGGAGCTATTAATATGTTGGGATTGGCTAAGAGAACAAATGCCAAGATTTTGCAGGCTTCAACGAGTGAGATATACGGAGATCCGGTGGTGCATCCTCAGGTAGAAAGTTACTGGGGAAATGTAAATCCAATCGGTCCCCGTTCTTGTTATGATGAAGGGAAGCGTTGTGCAGAAACTTTGTTTATGGATTATCATCGGCAAAATAACATCCGAATCAAAATTATTCGTATCTTTAATACGTATGGCTCGAGAATGTTACCAAATGACGGTAGGGTGGTTTCTAATTTTGTTGTTCAGGCATTGCAGAACCGTGACATAACAATCTATGGAACCGGAGATCAGACGCGAAGCTTTCAATATATTGACGATTTGATAGAAGGTATGGTGAGGATGATGGATACGGAGGATGAATTTATCGGTCCGGTGAATCTTGGAAATCCGCATGAATTTTCTATCCTCGAATTGGCAGAGAAAGTGATACAATTGACCGGTTCTAAATCGAAGGTGGTGTTCAAACCACTTCCACACGATGATCCCAAACAACGCCAGCCAGATATTACGCTGGCAAAGGAGAAACTGAACTGGCAGCCAACTATTGAACTGGAAGATGGTTTGTGCCGAATAGTTGAATATTTTAGAGAATATCGTTATATAGATTAGTAGATAAACGGGAAACAATATAGTATAAGATGAATATGGAAATAAATCCTTCTGAGTACAAGATTCTCATCGTTGACGATGTGATGTCTAACGTATTACTGTTGAAAGTACTCTTGACAAATGAAAAATTTGCAATCGCTACGGCAAGTAACGGTCGGCAAGCCTTGGAGCAGGTAGATAAGGAAAACCCGGATTTGGTGTTGCTGGACGTAATGATGCCGGACATGAGTGGTTTTGAAGTAGCGCAGCATTTGAAGGCTAACCCAAAGACTGCGGAGATTCCTATCATCTTTCTGACTGCACTGAACAGCACGACAGATATTGTAAAAGGTTTCCAGGTGGGGGCAAACGACTTTATCTCCAAACCTTTCAATAAGGAAGAGCTGATTATCCGTGTTACCCACCAGATTTCGTTGGTAGCTGCCAAGCGTATTATTTTGAATAAGACCGAAGAACTGCAACGCACCATTGCCGGACGTGATAAACTTTATTCGGTGATTGCTCATGACCTGCGTTCCCCTATGGGCTCCATCAAGATGGTGTTGAACATGTTGATACTGAACCTGCCGCCAGAAAAGATTGGTGCTGAGATGTATGAACTGTTGACGATGGCTAATCAGACTACAGAAGATGTATTCTCTCTGCTGGACAACCTGCTGAAGTGGACAAAGAGCCAGATCGGTAAGTTGAATGTAGTATATCAGGACATCGATGTGGTGGAAGTGGTAGATGGAGTAATTGACATCTTTAACATGGTAGCTGGTTTGAAGAAGATTACGATTCGCGAAGAGAAACCAGAAAAATTAGGTGTTTTCGCAGACATCGATATGTTGAAGACAGTAGTGCGCAATTTGATTAGTAATGCTATTAAGTTCAGTAACGAAGGCTCTGAAGTGTTGGTGAAACTGGAAGAAAAGGATGGCATGGCAGTTGTCAGTGTACAGGATTATGGTTGCGGTATTGACGAAGAAGGCCAAAAGAAACTGTTGCATACAGATACCCACTTCAGTACGTTTGGTACGAATAATGAAGAAGGTTCGGGCTTAGGGTTGCTCTTATGCCAGGATTTCGTAGTGAAGAATGGCGGTAAGCTGTGGTTCGCTTCCAAGAAAGGTGAGGGGTCTATATTCAGTTTCTCGGTTCCGTTGAAGAAATAATTGATATACCTAAGAGAAACAGACCATCTGTTGAGGTAAAACAAATGGTCTGTTAGTCATATAGACCGTCTGTCTCAAGTGAACAGACGGTCTGTTTTTATCGTTTGCACAAATCTCTGAAATCACAAAACTCACACTTCTTTGTATCCTCTGTTTGGGTGAAAGGTTCCTCCGGATTATAGATCTCTTGCAGGAGGCTTTGTAGACGTTCGCGAAACTCGTCTTCATAAAAAGCAAAGTTATTGACTGGTATCTTCGGTTGACGCGGTTCTCCCATTTCGATGACGGGAGAATAAGTTTCCGATGCTGCACGATGGATATAGAGCAGGGAAGGTGCAACCTTCAACGACTGTTTGTTGCACATGATAGATGCATATAGGAAGGTTTGGAAAATGTAGTTCGGACGTCCTTCTGCAGGGGTGAAGAGCTGCTCGATGTTTTCGGGAGTTTTGGGAGTACCGCCGGTTTTGTAATCTACAATGCGCAGGGTATCCCCTTTACTGTCCATCCGGTCGATGGTTCCGCCAATATTCAGTGTCAGTTTTCCTTGCGTGGTTTCTATTTCCATGATTTCGTTTACCGATTCTTCCATACCTTCCATAGAAAAAGGGGCATATTGTAAATCGTTGCGTAGCAACTGACGGAGATAGGACGTGATGACTTTGGCATTGATGAGCTGTGTACCATTATATTCCGGTTTTTCAGTAGGGGAAACGTGGAAGAATTCCTCCTTGAAAGCAATGTCTACATAATTTTGCAATTGGATGTCATTACGCAGCAATTGTTCCAGATCTTCTTTCCGTATTTCTTTTCCATTGGCAGTCAGATCTTTGTATGCTAGCTCGGCTGAGCGATGGAAGATGGTACCGAACAGTGCGGAGTCTATCTCGGCACTTACTTCATCGGGAACTTTCAGCCCGGCTACATAGCGATAGTAGAACTTCAGCCGACAATCCAAATAGGCATTGAGGGCAGAAGGGGAAAAAACAGCTTTCGGATGGTGGGTGACGTCATATCTTCTATACATCCTTGCGATGATTTCCGGTGTTTTTTCAATGCTGATATTTCTGCTGCTTTGGGGAGATTGTCCGGCTTCAAGATATTCATGAGAGATATCATGGGGGGATTCCACGAGAAATTGCAGCATGAAGCGAGACATTTCTCCACGGTTTAGCCCGTCCGAAGAAGTATTATATAATAAAGTGATGTTTTCAGCTCGTTGTATCAACCGATAGAAGTAGTAGGCATAAACGGCATTCTTATGCTCGATGGTGGTCATGCCGAAGGCCTTCCGCAAGTTGTAGGGGATGAAAGAAGACTCTCCGCCTGCTTTGGGCAGCTGTCCTTCGTTGAGAGAAAGCATGATGAGGTTGCGGAAATCGAGGTTACGCGTTTCCAAAACTCCCATAACCTGCATGCCGATGGCCGGTTCACCATGAAAAGGTATGTTCGAAGTGGCAAGCAGTCGGCAGAGAAGACGTTTCAGAGTGTCAACCTGCAAACTTAAATCTCCATTATTGATAAGGCTGAGCAAACGATTGATGATTGTATAACTCTTGAACAAAGATTCCCGGTAGAGTTGGTTGAATATGTCGTCTGCTTCTGCGTTTGACTCCTGACGATAGAGAACAGATACTTCACGTAACATATCAGTAAGATATTGGCAGAGAGTTGATATACTTTTTTGCGGAGTGAATACCCGTTCCAGGAAAGCATCTTGTTTCAGTTCGGAGGGCAGGGGATAGAAGCGGTTATCTTTGGTTAACTGTTTCTCCAGATTTTCGGCGGAATCCGATAATTGCCGGGTATAGGGATGCTTTAGCACAGTTTGTACAGCTTCGTATAAGTAACGTCCCGTATGAGTACGATATCCGCTGGTTTGTAATTCAATCAAGGCATTGATGAAACTATATACAGGGGTTTGTGCAAGTGGGAACCCCATGGTGATATTTACATTCTTCACTTCCGATGGGATAGAGTGCAATACGGGCAGTAGCAGTGCTTCGTTACAAAGCACTACTGCGTTTTCTTTTTCTTTGAATGAAGAATGAGCATCTCTGTTTACACCTTGTATCCATTCCGGCAGATAACGCGCTTGTGCGTTTTCGGTGGGTGCGGAGATGAAACGAACTTTCTTTGGATTCCTCAATACATCGAATGTTGTTTCGGGAAGCTCGTTAGGAAAGATTTTCATGTTGCGGAGGATAAATTCTCCTGCTTCGTGGGTGTAGGGTGGGGTTTTCTCACGAGGTAATCGGGTGTAGAATATATCGTAATCCCAGTAGAACAGTGCTTTTCCTGCATCATGCAGACGTTTGAAGAATCTGGTTTCTACTTTGTTCAGCACGTTAAAACCGACAAATACATAGCGGTCATATTTTAACTTATCCGGTTGCAGTTCTTCCATTACCTGACGATACATCATACCTTCGTAAGCGATGCCGAGTTCAGCAAGGGTACTGCGGTAGCGGTGGTAGATATCACCAAGTTTGTCCCACAGAGAAATGAACTTCTCTTTGAGCTGTGTCCTCTTTTCGATGGAGAAATTCTGAAAAAACTGGCGGATGGCTTCTTCCTGTTCGGGATCGAGGAAATCATAGTCGTCCATTATATTTTTCAAGTCTTGCAGATTCGAGAAAAGACGGTCGGCATCTACAAGATTCTTATCTACATCATCAAAGTCACTAATCAGCAACTCGCCCCAGAAGTAAAAATCATCTAGGGTTTCCTCGCTGCAGGTTTCTTCGCGAAATACTTTATAGAGTTCGCATACCAGACGGATTGGGTCGCCCGACTTCCATGGAGAGAGTTGCCGGAACAGTTCGCTGATGCTGACGTATGCGGGCGACCACAACGGATGGTCACTTTGGGCTGCCAGGTATTCATTGAAGAACAGGCTGGCGCGTTTGTTTGGGAAAACGATTGCAACTCGTGACAAGTCGTTTCCTATCTTTTGGTGTAGATCTTGGGCAACTAATTGGAGAAATGTTTGCATATTATCAGAGTCAATTTATCTTGTTTTGAGGTTATACATTCTCTATTAAATCTTCTTCCACATACCACAGATAACCTTTTATGTTCTCTGCCGGATATCCCATGCGGACAAGCAATTGGATATATCCCTTCACTTGCTTGTTGTACTTCTTATTCCGCTTTCCAAACTTGAAATCTACGACGACAATTTCGTTGCCACGCATCATTACGCGGTCAGGTCGGCGGGTATGCAGTTCTCCGTTCTCTTGCCAGATGATGTCGCATTCGTTGAATAATTGCCAGCTCCCCGAATACCAGTCCTGTACTTGTGGTAAAGAGAAAGCTCGGTCAGTCAGCTCCCGTATTTCTGTTTCCGTTTCCGGTTTGCCAATGATACCTTCGAATACGAGTTGTGTAATGGCGTTGTCAATGTCATCTTCTGTTTCGATTGCAGAGAAAAGAGTATGCAGTAAGCGTCCCCGGTTTATGAAACGACTTTCGGATTCCTCCTCATCAACTCCTTGGATGAAATCTGCAGAACGGTTTGATTGCCTGAATTCGATGTCATGCCTCATGCTCTCCATGTGTACGGGAAGTTTGTCGGGCTTTTGGGCGAGGCGGTTGAGGGGAGTATTACGTGTGGCGGACAAGTGTTTAATCGTCTCTGCGGATGGACAGAGTTCTCCACTTTCGTAAGGTTCTTCTTCATCCCAACCTTCTTTCCCTTCCTTTGCTGCTACCTGCGGCAGTGCATTGGCAAGCAGTTCGGACATGGTTCCTTTCTGTCCTTTCTTACTCCATAGAATCAAGTTCTTTCCGGCACGGGTGAACGCTACGTAAAGCAGGTTAAGATTGTCCACCCACAGTTGCAGGCGTTCATGCAGGTAATCCTGCCGATAGACGGATTCGGCCATGGTGGAAGAGTAATTTATCGGAACGATATCGAGCGCACTGAATGGTGCATCAGCGGGAGAGCACCATATCAACTGGTTATTAGTTTCGTTCTCTAATTTCCAGTCGCAGAAAGGGAGTAGGACGGTGTGGAATTCCAAACCTTTCGATTTATGGATAGATAGAATACGGATACCATCCATTTCACCGCTGGGAATGGTTTTATTACATAACGTCTCCTCCCAGAAACGGATAAAGGTTCCTAAATCCGACGAGTTGTTTTGCAGATATTCCGTCACGGCATCGAAGAAAGAGAACAGATAAGCGTCTTGTTTTTCAATCCGGTTCATCCCGAACAGACTGAAAAGTTCTTCCAGCAATTCGTATAGCGGCATTAACCGGAGAGTCTCCATACGTGAAACAAACTTCTCCGGAAGACTATCCTGCGGTTCAGCGGTCAGCAAGGCATCCCAATTGACGGCGCTTTCTTCTTTATTAATTTGCAGTTTATAATTGGTAATCAATGAAGCCCGGGCAACTTGATCTTCCGGATTCGAGAGATAACGCAAAGCATCTATCAGCATGCAGAGTGCTTGGGAAGCATCCAGTCGGAATGCTTCGTCAGAAACTACAGGCAGGTGCATGGCCTTGTCGAAATAGTCGGCAATAGGAGGGATGTTCCTGTTTTTACGTACCAGAATGGTGATATCATTCAGTTTCACGCCTGCATCCAAAAGTCGTTGTACTTCTTCTCCTAATGCGGTGAGTGTCTGCTCTACATAATTGTGCTCTTCATCCGGTTCCAGAAAATCTACTTTGACATATCCCTTCGCTTCTGTTCGTGGTGATTCTTGTGCTACGTCTGCATAAGCTCGTTGCAACGGATGGCAATCTTCCTGCAGTTCTTTCAGGTGAAGCATGTTTAAATACTCTACTGCGGCTGCAAACAGGAAGTTGTTAAACCGGATGATATTGGTTTCACTTCGGCGGTTTGTCTTCAGTGTTTCCACACGTATGGGGAAATTGTTAAGTTGGGAGTTGAGAGTTGAGAGTTGAGAGTTGGCAGTGCTGTCTGTGCCGCTATCACTTACCGCTTTCCCCCCTCGTCCTTTTGTCAATTCATCCAATATTCCCCAGTCTCCATTGCGCCAGCGATAGATGGATTGCTTCACGTCACCTACAATTAAGCTGTCGGCTCCTTGCGAAAGACCTTCCAGCAATAGGATTTTGAAATTGTCCCATTGCATCCGGCTGGTATCCTGAAACTCGTCAATCATTACGTTCCGGATATTGGCTCCGATTTTCTCGAATACGAATGAAGAGTCTCCGTCCCGTACCAGGTTATGGAGTAGGGCATTGGTGTCTGACAGCAAAAAGCGGTTATGCTCCCGGTTCAGTTCGCGCACTTCTTCATCGATGTGCGCAAGTAATTGCAATTTATTCAGATGTTGCAGTGACAATCGGCAACTGTTTACAATCTTGTTGTTTCTAGGCCGGTATGTTTCTGCATCTTGCAATAAAGGAAGCAAGCTTGTTTCGGCAAGGTGGATAATATCATTTTTCCGTGCTGAAGTTTTGGTTGCCCAGTTCTTTGCATCGTCCAGACTGTTCTTCAATGTAGCATTCAGCACATCTTTGTCCGATAACCGACCGTCCCTCAATTTGCGGAAATAGCTGCCTATTCCTCGGACTCCGCCTTTCAGGTCTTCGGCACTTAGGGCATGGGCATCCAGTTCTCCTGTGAATTGGTCGTAAAAGCCTTTCATCTGTTCCAGGGCTTCCGTCTCCATTTCGCGCAGTTCGTTGCGGTATAATTTGATGGTATCCGGCTGTTTCAGTTGTTGCCGGAGTCCTTCTCCGCGTTCTATGTAACCTTCATCAAAGATATTCCATCCGAACCGTTTGATTTCATTAGAAACATTCCAACGTTTATCATCAGCAATACGTTCGTTGATATAATCCAGCAACCATGCCAGTACAGGAGAAGAAGGTGTCAGTTTTTCGATGAGGCTGTCCACGGCATCGCTCAGTACATCGGCATTGTTCAGTTCAATGTTCAGATTGGGGCTTAACTCCAGTTCGCGGGCTAGATTTCGCATGACGGACTGGAAAAAGGAGTCGATGGTTTCTACGCGGAAGCGGCTGTAATCGTGCAGCATATATAGCAATGCTGTTCCCGCTGCCTGGCGGATATCGGGATCAGATAATTTTTTTCGTTGCAAGTCTTCGCGGATACGGTTCAGATAGGGTTCCGATGCCGGATCATTTACCCAGATGCCATAAAGCTGTTGCAGGATACGTTCTTTCATTTCTGCCGTAGCTTTATTGGTAAAGGTCACGGCAAGTATCTGCCGATAAGCTCTTGGGTTCAGAATCAAGTGTTTGATGTATTCTACGGCTAGGGTGAATGTCTTTCCGGAGCCGGCTGAGGCTTTGTATACTAATAATTCCATGTCGATTTGCGGGATTGAACTTTGCTACAAACATACGCAAAAAACATGGAATAATCAGTATACTCCTGACTTCTTTTGATACCTTCTTTAAGATGCCTTTTTAATAATGAGAGGTAAGGTCTCTTTTTCTTCACTTTTCACTTTATTGGGTACTGCATTGTAATTAGGGGGGGATATGAAAATAAGAGGGGGCATAAGAAGACGAGACATATAGGCATAAAAAAAGGAGTACCGCTGTACTCCAACCTTTGTTAACCTTAAATCTAATACTATGAAAAACACATTGCAAAGATACGGACTCTTGAGAAATCTGCAAATTATCCAAAGAAAAAAGTATGTTTTATAACACTTATTAGTAAAAACACGCTTCCGCTCTATCTATTTTAAGAAAATACTCTTTTTTTCTCTACTTCTCTTTCAATAAATCCTCCATCTTTAGTAGCTCATCACGATACTGTGCCGCCTCGATAAAGTCGAGCTTCTTGGCAGCCTCTTGCATAAGCTTTCTGGTACGTTCGATGCTTTTCTCCAGTTGCGGGCGAGACATATATTGTACAATGGGGTCAGCTGCGATTCCGGCAGTACTTTCCTGTTCGATGTAGGGGCGGGGAGCGATAGTTGCTCCTTTGTTGGCAAAAACTTCTTCCGTTGTGGCATTTGCAGCAAATACATTGAGGCTTTTCGCTTTCTTGATTTGTTGCGGTGTGATGCCATGTTCCTCATTGTATTTTAACTGCTTTTCACGGCGGCGGTTGGTTTCATCAATCGTCAGGCGCATGCTGTCGGTAATGCGGTCGGCATACATGATGACCATGCCATGGACATTACGCGCTGCACGTCCGGCGGTTTGTGTCAATGAACGGTGAGAACGGAGGAAGCCCTCCTTGTCTGCATCGAGAATGGCAACGAGTGAAACTTCCGGCAAGTCCAGTCCTTCACGCAACAGGTTGACACCGACGAGTACATCGTATAATCCTTCGCGCAGGTCACTCATGATTTTTACGCGTTCCAGTGTATCTACATCGCTATGGATATAGTTACACTTCACGTTATTATTCAGAAGATATTCCGTCAACTCTTCTGCCATACGTTTGGTAAGTGTGGTAACAAGCGTGCGTTCATTGCGCTCTATGCGGATCTGGATTTCTTCCATCAGGTCGTCTATCTGGTTGTGACTGGGACGCACTTCTATTATCGGGTCCAGCAATCCGGTAGGACGAATAACCTGTTCCACAACAATACCTTCCGATTGAATCAACTCATAATCCGCAGGCGTCGCACTGACGTAAATCACTTGCTTCGCCATTTCTTCAAATTCCTCAAATTTCAGCGGACGGTTATCCATAGCCGCCGGAAGGCGGAACCCATACTCTACAAGATTGATTTTGCGGGCACGGTCACCACCATACATCGCGCGTATCTGAGGCACGCTCACATGACTTTCATCTATGACAATCAGAAAATCGTCCGGGAAGAAGTCCAACAGACAGTAAGGACGGGTGCCTGCGGCACGTCCGTCAAAATAGCGCGAATAGTTTTCGATACCGGAACAGTGTCCTAATTCGCGTATCATCTCCATATCATACGTCACCCGTTCCTGAAGTCGTTTCGCTTCAAATGCTCTTCCTTGGCTTTCAAACCATTGCACCTGTTTGTGCAAGTCATCTTCTATCTCATGAATAGCCCGCAGCGTGGCTTCTTTGGTGGTCATGAAAAGGTTGGCGGGGTATATCTTGTAAGCGTCAAAACGGGCGATGGTCACACCGCTAATCGGGTCCACTTCTTCGATGCTGTCGACCTCGTCTCCCCAGAAAATGATACGCAGCAGATTGTCCGCATATGCCAGGTAGATATCTACCGTATCTCCTTTCACGCGGAAGTTGCCACGGTTTAAATCAATGTCGTTACGTACATAAAGACTGTCCACCAGACGGCGCAGAAATACATTCCGGCTGAATGCTTTTCCTTGCTGTACTTCTATCACGTTATTATAGAAATCCGATGGGTTTCCCATGCCATATATACAGGATACGGAAGATACGACCACTACATCTTTCCGTCCGGAAAGCAGAGAAGAGGTGGCGGCCAAGCGCAACTTGTCGATTTCATCGTTGATAGCGAGATCCTTTTCTATATAAGTGTCGGAAGAAGGAAGATAGGCTTCCGGTTGATAGTAATCATAATAAGAAACGTAATACTCTACGGCATTATTTGGGAAAAAGCCTTTGAATTCGCTGTAGAGCTGTGCTGCCAATGTTTTGTTATGGCTTAATATTAACGTTGGTTTATTGATATTGGCAATAACGTTGGCGATGGTGAAAGTCTTTCCAGAACCGGTGACACCAAGTAAAGTTTGTGCAGGAACTCCCTGAACCACACCGTCAGTGAGTTGTGCGATAGCTTCCGGCTGATCACCGGTCGGCTTATAAGCGGATGTTAATTCAAATTTGTTCATTTTCTCTCCTTATGGACGGCAATATTCGGGAAAATGCTTGAGATAAACAAATTTTTTTTATTCCTTTGCAGGAAATAAGAATTAATAATAACCATCAATGTAATACAACGAAGACATGATTTGGAATGAAAATATCGAATGCATGGATCGCGAAAGCCTTCATAAGATCCAGAGTATCCGTCTGAAGAAGATCGTGGAGCATGTTTATCACAACACTCCTTTCTACCGTAAAAAAATGCAGGAACTGGGAGTCACTCCGGATGATATCAATAGTATAGACGACATTGTAAAACTTCCTTTTACTACGAAGTACGACCTGCGCGATAATTATCCATTCGGACTTTGTGCCGTCCCCATGAGTCAGATAGTACGTATACATGCTTCGTCAGGTACGACAGGTAAACCTACTGTGGTAGGGTATACCCGTAGAGACCTTTCCGCCTGGGCAGAATGTCTGTCGCGTGCATTTACGGCATACGGTGCGGGCAGTTCCGATTTTTTCCATGTAGCTTATGGATATGGCTTGTTCACCGGTGGACTGGGAGCGCACGCTGGTGCTGAGAATATCGGTGCTTCCGTCATCCCGATGTCGAGTGGTAATACGGAAAAACAGATTACTCTGATGCATGATTTCGGCTCTACAGTGCTTTGTTGCACCCCTTCTTACGCACTTTATCTGGCGGATGCCATTAAAGATTCCGGTTTGCCTCGTGAGGAATTCAAATTGAGGATTGGTGCTTTCGGTGCAGAACCCTGGACTGAGAATATGCGCCATGAGATAGAAGAAAAATTAGGCATTAAAGCCTATGACATATATGGCTTGAGTGAAATAGCCGGTCCGGGTGTAGGTTACGAATGTGAATGTCAGCATGGTACGCACCTTAACGAAGATCATTATTTTCCCGAAATCATCAATCCGAATACATTGGAGCCGGTGGCTCCGGGTGAGACGGGCGAACTTGTCTTCACTCATCTCACAAAGGAAGGTATGCCCCTGTTGCGTTACCGCACGAAGGACCTCACCGCTTTGCACTACGACAAATGCCCTTGCGGGCGTACACTTGTCCGTATGGACCGCATTCTGGGGCGCAGCGATGATATGCTCATTATCCGTGGTGTCAATGTATTCCCGACTCAGATAGAGTCCGTTATTCTGGAGATGCCGGAATTCGAGCCGCATTATCTCCTGATCGTAGACCGCAAGAATAACACCGACACTATGGAGTTGCAGGTTGAAGTTCGTCCGGAATACTATTCGGATGAGATAAACAGAATGCTGGCGTTAAAGAAGAAACTGGCATCCCGTCTGCAAAGTGTACTTGGTTTGGGAGTTGATGTCCGGCTGGTTGAACCTCGCAGCATTGAACGTAGCGTGGGCAAGGCTAAACGTGTAATAGACAATCGTAAACTTTGATTAATTATAAATTGTTGATTATAAAGTATTAATAACCTGTGGGATGTCCATTATTAATAATTTATAGTTCATGATTTATAGTTCATAATTCATATTTAATAATTAAGATCATGGTAGCAAAACAACTTTCTATTTTCCTGGAGAATAAGTCCGGTCGTCTGACTGAAGTGACTGAAGTGCTTGCGAAAGAAGGTGTCAATCTTTCCGCTCTCTGTATTGCCGAGAATGCTGATTTCGGTATTCTTCGTGGCATCGTGTCTGAACCGGATAAGGCATATAAAGCTTTAAAAGATAATCATTTTGCCGTGAATGTGACGGATGTGGTAGGCATCAGTTGTCCCAACATACCGGGTTCACTGTCGAAAGTCCTGCGCTTCTTGTCCGATGAAGGTGTTTTCATTGAATATATGTATTCATTTGCCAACGGCAATACGGCAAATGTCATTATTCGTCCTAATGACATGGAAAACTGCATCCGCGTGCTGACTGAAAGGAAAGTAGACTTGCTTGCGGCAAGTGATTTATATAAATTATAATGACTGTTTTTGAGACCGGCCATTATCCCGTTTCGTCGTGAATAGACGGGCGTTTGTCGGTCATTTTCTGGTTTTTGAAAAATTAAGGTTCGTATCGTTGCTTTATTCGATGCGAACCTTTATCTTTGCACATTATTTGAAAAGCTAAGAATGAAGAAGAACATCTTAATAACTTTGCTTGCAGCAGTATTGCTCTCCTCGTGTGGAGAATACAATAAGCTGTTAAAAAGCACCGACTATGAGTATAAGTATGAGGCGGCAAAGAACTACTTCGCAAAGGGGCAGTACAATCGTGCGGCAACATTGCTTAATGAGTTAATCGCTATCCTCAAGGGTACGGACAAAGCGGAGGAATCCCTCTATATGCTGGGTATGAGCTATTATAATCAGAAAGATTATCAGACGGCAGCTCAGACTTTCGTTCAATATTATAATGTATATCCCCGTGGTACATTTGCCGAACTGGCACGTTTCCATGCCGGCAAAGCCTTGTATCTGGATACCCCGGAGCCTCGCCTCGACCAGTCGGGGACATACAGTGCCATTCAGCAATTGCAGATGTTCATGGAGTATTTTCCACAAAGTTTAAAGAAAGAAGAGGCTCAGGACATGATATTCAAATTGCAGGATAAACTGGTGATGAAGGAATATCTTTCTGCAAAGTTATATTATAATCTGGGCAACTATTTGGGTAATAACTACCAGTCTTGTGTGATTACCGCGCAAAATGCTTTGAAGGACTATCCTTATACGAACCTGCGCGAAGATTTGTCCATTCTGATCCTGCGTGCCAAATATGAAATGGCCATCTATAGTGTGGAGGATAAAAGAGCGGAGCGTTATCGTGAAACGGTGGATGAATATTATGCCTTCAAGAATGAATTTCCTGAAAGTAAATATATGAAGGAAGCCGAAAGGATATTCAAAGACTCTGAGAAGATATTGAATGATGATAAACAGATTTAGGATAATATTAATTTAGATATTTATGGATTACAAGAAGACAAATGCTCCTGGCACCACGGTGACCCGTGACATGATGGAGTTGTGTGCGGATACCGGTAATGTGTATGAAACCGTATCTATTATAGGTAAGCGTGCAAACCAGATCAGTGTGGAAATCAAGAATGATCTTTCCAAAAAGTTGGCAGAGTTTGCTTCCTATAATGATAACTTGGAGGAAGTGTTCGAGAACCGGGAGCAAATTGAAATTTCACGCTATTATGAGAAATTGCCGAAGCCGACGTTGATTGCAACGCAGGAGTATGTTGAGGGTAAGATATACTATCGTAACCCGGCAAAAGAGAAAGAGAAATTACAGTAAATGAAATTACTATAAAGGTGTGCCCGAGTAAAATTTGCTTGGGCACACCTTTGTTGTTTTAACCAAGAAAAGAGAGTATGATACAACGAATTCAATCTGTTTATTTATTGATTGTGACAGGATTGCTGGTAGCTGCCATGTGTTTGCCTGTAGGGCGGTTTATTGCTGCAGACGGAGTAACTGAATATGTTTTCAAACCATTGGGTGTAACGCTGGCGGCTGATGCTTTTCAGTCTACGTGGGGATTATTCGGAATATTGTTTTTAAGTGCTGTCGTGGCATTTTGTACCATTTTCCTGTTCCGTAACCGTATGTTACAAGTGCGTATGACGATATTCAATAGTATTCTTCTGATAGGATATTATACGGCATTTTTCGTGTTTATGTATATGTTGAAGGATGACCTGAATGCAATGTCTTTTCAGTTGGGCTGGGCGCTTTGCCTTCCTGCGGTTTCTATCATATTGAATTATTTGTCTTTCCGTGCTATTTATCGTGATGAACTGATGGTGAAAGCTGCGGATAGTTTCAGATTGAGGAAATAACAGGAGACCATGTATAAAAAGAGAACGCCCCGGACTTCAATGAAAAGTTCCGGGGCGTTCTCTTTTTTTATATATGAAAATCTCCTTGATGCTATTTTTTAAGATCGAACAGATAGGTTATCTTTGCTACTATAGTGCCATGTGCCGAACGGTCGAAGTAGTCTTTCTTTGTACTTTTATAAAAGTCGGATAAGGCATAATAGTATCTTCCTTCTATAAGGAAATTCCCGGCTTTGGTACGTAGTTCCAATCCTGCGCCCCCCGTAATACCATAATCGAACTTATTCTCTACATTCTTATCATGCTGTTCGGTGGTCAGATTGTGGGCTGTTTTATCCCATGCATCGTTTATCGTTCGGGTATCGCTGATAAAGAATCCGATTTGCGGTCCTGCGTGCACGAAGAATTGCACTCCCCGGTCTCTGCCGAATGCCAGATGCGCTAATAGAGGTATCTCTACATAATTCATCTTTCGTGTATATTGCAAGTCGGGATAATCTTCGTAAAATTCATCCCAGCCATGCTGTGAGAAGTTCAACTCAATTTGTGCACCGCAAATCATGCTGAAATATTTCTCCGAAATATAGCGAGCCGTTAAACCGCCATTGATGCCCATCAGGTTTTTCTGTCGGACAGTGGGAGAGAAGCTGACGCTGTTGAGATTGATGCCACCGTTAAAACCTATTGCAAGGTTATGGCGTTGTTCGCCTACTTGCGCACGGCCGGATAAAGCCCATAAAGTAAGTAATAGAGCGACTCCTATGATGTTTTTTATCTTCATTATCTTCAGGTTTAGAAACTTCTGTTATTGTCAATCATAATCCAACTTAACCAGCTCGTAGTTCTTGGTGAAGCGAACAAAGAATACTTTCTTGTTGATGAGTCCTCCCCAGTTGTTTACACGCTGGAACTTGAATCCGGTTTGGATAGGCACTAAATCCATCTGTTGCATATTCTTCTCTAATTCGGAGCCGTAGCGTGACAGTCCTTTCAGGAAGAAATAACCGGTGTCGAAGCCCAACATTCCGAATTTCGGGTAACGCTCGTCCATATCCTTACCGTACCATCTGCGATAACTCTTGGTGAAGTTGATGGCCGCAGGCAGCAGGTTGTTGGTGTAGAATGATGAATAGAAATAAGTATCCAGTTCAAAGAACGCCTCCAGATGATCTTTGGTGTAAGTCTGCCATTCAGGATAGCCAAACAAATGAATGTTGCTTTCCGGGTTGTCGCGAACTAACAAAGTCAGTTGGGGAAGTATCTTTATCAAGGTTATATTGTTTCCCGATGTAGGGATGAATATATTTTCCCGATCGGCGCGCAGAACGGCTTTCAGGGATTCCACAGTTGCATCCTCTTTCAGAGACTTCATGGGGATGGAACGGTTCTTTAGTTCGTCTTTCAGCCCCTTGATGAATTCTACTTTATCTTTTGTACCCGTGCTTGCTTCAATAAAGATGACATTTGCATTGGGGAACTGACGTACAAAGTGGTCATATACTTCAGAGTAAAGGTAGGATTGCGGAGTGTTGATCTGATAAACAGACGGATTGCGGAAAACGCTGTTATCTTTTGAAGTAAATGGTATCACCAACCGGATGTCATTCTTTTGGGCGAAGTCTGCCAGCGGTTTGATATGCTGCTGGTGCAACGGGCCGAAAATGATATCCATATCCTTCATCTCCTTTTTGGACAGTATGTTATTCAGAGAAACGTTTTCAGAACCAGAATTATAAGTATATAAATCAACGGAAACTCCGCTGCGTTTCAGGCTGTCTACGGCCATGAGGAATCCTTCGTAATATTCTACCATGCGAGCCGCTTCGTTTTTGGGGACATCCAGGAAAGGTAGTATGATAGCGGCCTTTATGGTGCTGAAACGCTCTGTAGCTTTCTTGTTCTCGCTAAACAGTTCGCTGTTGCTGGGGGCTACTTGCGGTTGAGTCGGAGTTGCCACCTGTGCTGTGGGGAAGGGGATGCAAAGAAATGTCCCTTTCTTTATCTTGTCTTCTCCTTTTAGTTCAGGGTTGGCAGTTATCAGTTCAGCTTCCGATATGCCATATTCGCGGCTGATGCTGTATACGGTTTCTTTCCGCTTCACTTTGTGCATCTCTTTACAGCGGGATTGCACGGGACCCTGGATAGGAGGAATCGTGCTTTCTGTCACAGTCTCCGTGGTGACAGCACCTGTCTCGCCGGCAGAAGGGATACGTATCACCTGGCCTATGCGGAAGTTCTCAGCACTCAGCCCAGGGTTAGCATCACAGATCGCTTTGGCAGATACGCCATACTTGACGGTCAACCGATAAAGGGTTTCGCCTTGTGCTATGGTATGGAAAGTTTCTGTCTGAGTATTGGCGGCTGTACGCGGAATGCGAAGTGTGCGTCCTACGAAGATTTTCTCATCGCTTCCGGGGTTTAACTTCACGATGTCCGACTGTGTGACACCGTACATGCTGGATATGGAATAAAGGCTTTGCCCTTTTTCAATGGTGTGCAGAAAATATGATTGGTTCTCTTGCGCAAAAGCACCAAAACTGCATGCACCGGCAAGCAGCATGGAGCAGAAAATCCGGTTAATCGTTCTCATTCGATATCGTTGGTTTATGTTTACAATTTCCCAAAGTAGCCGCAAAGGTAAGAATTTTGCCTAAAATTAACGAATGGAATGAGTTAAGAAATAATATTGTGCATTTTAAAACTGAAAAATTCTATGTATGCGCTGATATTCGCACGGAAACCGTTATTTTTGCAGGTATTATGCGATGCGGATTGTTTTTATATATCGGTTGTGCGGCGATGTTGCTGCTCGGAAATTTACCGGTGTGGGCTGGCGGGGGAAAGACAGGATTGTTGGATATGTCTCCCGTAGCAATTTTGCTTTCTGAAAATGGAGCGCTCCCCGAAGAAAGTGTCTCTGTTTATCCGGGTGATACATATACCGGTTCCGCTCCCCTTGAGTTCCGTTTTCAGTGGAAAGAGTCCGCGGACTCCGGAGAGACACCGGATGAAATCGTAAATATTCGTTATGAGTGGAACTTTTCGCGTGATGCAGCTTTCAATGATATCTTCCTGACGCGTTTCGAAGCTGAGACTATT
Source organism: uncultured bacterium (assembly GCA_905215555.1). Classification (GTDB taxonomy): domain Bacteria; phylum Bacteroidota; class Bacteroidia; order Bacteroidales; family Bacteroidaceae; genus Bacteroides. Next base: position 5,540 of record CAJMQU010000058.1, on the reverse strand, counting down.
TATACATTTCAGGAGTCCGGTCTGTTCTATATCCGCCTGATTATGACAGATACGGAGACAGGAGACACAGAGTCCTCCGATACTTTCGTTATCCGCATTGCAGAGTCGGAGCTTAAAGTTCCGAATGCCTTTTCACCTAATGGAGATGGGGTGAACGATGTGTTTCGCGTGAAGCATAAATCGTTGGTCCGTTTCAACGCGTATGTCTTCAACCGCTGGGGGCAACAGCTTTATCATTGGGGGTTGCAAAATATAGATGCCGGCTGGGATGGGACGACTCATGGGAAAAACGTTCCTGAGGGTGTTTATTTCATTGTGGTAGAAGCGGAAGGAGCGGATGGAGTTAATTATAAGATAAAAAGTGATATTAATATATTAAGATAAATGGCTGAAGAAACAGAATACATCAATGTATATGGTGCGCGCGTGCACAATCTGAAAAATATCGATGCGGAGATTCCCCGTAACAGTCTTACTGTGATTACGGGACTGAGTGGAAGCGGTAAATCATCGTTGGCGTTCGACACGATTTTTGCCGAAGGACAACGCCGTTACATCGAAACCTTTTCCGCGTATGCCCGCAATTTCCTGGGAAATCTGGAACGTCCTGATGTCGATAAGATTACAGGATTGAGTCCGGTTATCTCCATTGAGCAAAAGACTACGAATAAGAACCCCCGTTCCACGGTAGGAACCACAACGGAGATTTACGACTATTTACGTTTGCTTTATGCCCGTGCCGGTATAGCATATTCTTATCTGTCGGGTGAGAAAATGGTGAAATATACCGAAGAGCAAATCCTCGATCTGATTCTGAAAGATTATAAAGGCAAGAAGATTTATATTCTTTCTCCGTTGGTCCGTACCCGTAAGGGACATTATAAGGAGTTGTTTGAACAGGTCCGTAAGAAGGGCTATCTCTATGTCCGTGTAGATGGTGAGGTGCGTGAGGCATTGCCCGGTATGAAACTGGACCGTTACAAGAATCATGATATTGAGGTGGTTATCGACAAACTGATTGTGACGGACAAGGATGATGTCCGCCTGAAAAACAGTGTGGCTACTGCTATGCAGCAAGGTGACGGACTGTTGATGATCCTCGATTTGCAAACCGAGAGTGTGCGCCATTACAGTAAGCGGTTGATGTGTCCTGTCACCGGATTGTCCTACCGTGAACCGGCACCTCATAATTTTTCGTTCAACTCTCCTCAAGGCGCTTGTCCCAAATGCAAAGGCTTGGGAGTCGTTAATCAGATTGACGTGGAAAAAGTCATTCCTGAACGGGAACTTTCCATTTATGAAGGCGCTGTCATTCCTTTGGGTAAATATAAGAACAGTATGATTTTCTGGCAGATAGCCGCTTTGCTGGAAAAATATGAAGCTACCTTGAAAACACCTGTCAAGGAACTGCCGGATGAAGCGATTGATGAAATCCTTTATGGCTCGGATGAGCGCATTAAGATAAAGAGTTCCCTTATCGGAACTTCCTCCGACTATTTTGTAACTTTTGAAGGGGTGGTGAAGTACATTCAGATGTTGCAGGAGAAAGATGCTTCCGCTACGGCGCAGAAGTGGGCGGAACAGTTTGCCAAGACCACCGTATGTCCGGAATGTAAAGGGGCAAGACTGAATAAGGAAGCTCTGCATTTCCGCATCCATGATAAGAATATCTACGAACTTTCCTGTATGGACATCAACGAACTTTACGATTGGCTGATGAACGTAGATGAACACCTCGATAGCAAACAGAGGCAGATTGCTGCTGAGATACTGAAAGAAATCCGTACCCGCTTGAAATTCCTTTTGGATGTCGGATTGGACTATCTTGCCCTCGACCGTGGCTCGGTCACTCTTTCCGGAGGTGAGAGCCAGCGTATCCGCCTGGCTACACAAATCGGCTCACAGTTGGTAAACGTGCTTTATATTCTCGATGAACCGAGTATCGGTCTGCATCAGCGGGATAACCAGCGGCTTATTCATTCTTTGAAAGAATTGAGAGATATTGGTAATTCTGTTATTGTGGTGGAGCATGACAAGGATATGATGATGGCTGCCGACTATGTTATCGATATGGGGCCGAAAGCCGGTCGCCTGGGCGGTGAAGTCGTTTTTGCCGGAACTCCGAAAGAGATGCTCGAAACGCATACACTGACCTCGCAGTACCTCAACGGTGAACGTGAGATTGAAATACCTGCCAAACGGCGTGAGGGCAACGGACATAGTCTGTGGCTTCGTGGTGCACGTGGGAATAATCTGAAAGGGGTGGATGTCGAATTTCCCCTTGGCAAGCTGATTTGTGTGACCGGTGTGTCCGGCAGCGGAAAATCGACGCTTATTAATGAGACCTTGCAGCCCATCCTGTCGCAAAAGTTCTACCGTTCGCTTCAGGATCCCTTGGAATATGGCAGCATCGAAGGACTTGAATACATTGATAAAGTGGTGAATGTGGACCAGTCTCCGCTGGGACGTACTCCGCGTTCTAATCCGGCGACTTATACCGGTGTCTTTTCTGATATCCGCAACTTGTTCGTTGGGCTGCCGGAGGCTAAAATACGAGGTTACAAACCGGGGCGTTTCTCTTTCAATGTCAGTGGCGGGCGTTGTGAGGCCTGTCAGGGTAATGGTTACAAAACCATTGAGATGAACTTTCTGCCCGATGTATATGTACCTTGTGAGGTGTGTCATGGCAAACGCTATAACCGCGAAACACTGGAAGTGCGTTTCAAGGGAAAATCCATTGCCGATGTGTTGGATATGACAATCAACCGTGCTGTAGAGTTCTTTGAAAATGTGCCGCAAATTTTGAATAAAATTAAGGTGATACAGGAAGTCGGTTTGGGCTATATCAAACTGGGGCAGTCTTCCACCACGCTTTCCGGTGGTGAAAGCCAACGTGTGAAGCTGGCAACCGAACTCTCCAAACGGGACACCGGCAAGACGCTTTATATCCTTGATGAGCCTACAACCGGACTTCATTTCGAGGATATCCGCGTGCTGATGAATGTGCTTAATAAATTAGTGGATAAAGGTAATACGGTTATTGTCATCGAGCATAACCTCGATGTCATCAAGATGGCGGATTACATCATAGACATGGGACCTGACGGTGGTAAGGGTGGGGGACAACTCCTCAGTTTCGGTACGCCGGAAGAAGTGGCGAAAAGCAAGAAGGGATATACCCCTAAATTCCTGAAAGAAGAATTGAAAGGATAAATTATGAAAATCAATAAAACAAATGCGGCCAGGCTTTTGGATAAAGCCAAAATCGCATACGAACTGATTCCTTATGAAGTGGATGAAAACGATTTAAGTGCCATTCATGTGGCTGCCAGCCTGGGTGAGAATATCGAACAGGTATTCAAAACCCTTGTTCTGCATGGTGATAAGAACGGTTATTTCGTATGCGTTATTCCCGGTGAGCATGAAGTGGACTTAAAGTTGGCAGCCAAGGCTTCCGGTAACAAGAAGTGCGATCTTATTCCGATGAAGGAACTGCTTCCTCTGACGGGCTATATCCGTGGCGGATGTACACCTATCGGCATGAAGAAGCCTTTCCCGACTTACATTCATGAGTCCTGCCGGAACTATCCATATATATACATAAGTGCCGGCCAACGTGGATTGCAGCTAAAATTAGATCCAAATGATTTGATTAAGGAGGTTCATGCTGAAGTTTGTGCCCTTTTTCATGACTAATTTTACTTTTTTACACGATATTTCAGCAAAATGTATATATTTGCATTTAATAAACAAAAATCAATCTAATTACTAATTTAAAAACTTATATCTATGTTCAAGAATCATCCTAAGGGTCTGGTTGCAGCTGCTATCTCCAATATGGGCGAACGATTCGGCTACTACATCATGAATGCTGTGCTGGTGTTGTTCCTATGCTCCAAGTTTGGCCTGAGTGACGAGACCAGTTCCATTATTTATTCGGTCTTTTACTGCGGAATTTATGTGTTAAGCTTGGTAGGCGGTATCATTGCCGATAAGACGCAAAACTATAAAGGAACAATTATGTCAGGACTGATAGTGATGTCGTTGGGTTACGTCATCCTGTCTATTCCGGTTTTGTCTACTGCCGATAATATAGGCTGGTTGCTTCCCTTGACTTGTGTTTCCTTGTTTTTCATTGCTTTCGGTAATGGCCTTTTCAAGGGAAACTTGCAGGCTATTGTGGGCCAGATGTACGACAATCTTGAGAAGGAAGCTGAGAAGAAAGGACCTGAAGCCTTGAAACTGGCGAAGAGCCGTCGTGATTCAGGTTTTCAGATTTTCTACGTATTTATTAATATCGGTGGTCTGATTGCACCTTTTGTTGCTCCCCTGCTCAGAGAGTGGTGGTTGAAAGTTCACAGCATGATGTATAATGCCGATCTTCCTGCATTGTGCCATCAATACTTAAAGGAAGGTGCAGAAATGGCTTCTGACAATCTCGCTAACCTGAATGAGCTGGTTGTCAAAGTGGGTGGTACGGTGACAAATGATTTGGCTCCATTCTGTACCCAATATCTTGATGTCTTTAATACAGGTATCCATTATTCATTCATAGCTTCGGTAGTAGCTATGCTTATTTCGCTTTTCATTTTCATTGCATGCAGAAAAGTATTCCCTACGCCGGGTAAGAAAGAGAAACAAGAATCGGTAGGTTATACTCCTGAAGAGAAAGCCGCTATGGCAAAAGAAATAAAGCAACGCTTGTATGCATTGTTTGCAGTATTGGGTATCGTGATCTTCTTCTGGTTCTCGTTCCACCAGAACGGACAGTCGCTTTCGCTTTTTGCCCGCGACTTCGTGGTGACTGATAGCATTGCACCCGAAATCTGGCAAGCTGTGAATCCATTCTTTGTGATAGTACTCACTCCGCTTATCATGTTCTTCTTTGGTTCGCTTGCCCGTCGTGGCCAGCAGATTTCCACTCCTAAGAAGATTGCTATCGGTATGGGGATTGCGGGACTCGCTTTCTTGTTCCTTACAGTTTATTCGGCCATGCAAGGCTATCCTTCCGGCACTGAATTCAAGGCGATGGCAGATTCTGCTAAAGCGGGACTGAAAGCCGGACCGTGGGTGCTGATTGTGGTTTATTTCTTCCTGACTGTGGCTGAGCTTTTCATTTCACCGCTGGGTCTTTCATTCGTATCCAAAGTGGCTCCTAAACATATCCAGGGTCTGTGTCAAGGCTTGTGGCTTGGTGCGACGGCAATAGGAAACCTTTTCTTATTCCTTGGTCCTATGATGTATAACAAGATTCCTATCTGGCAATGCTGGACTGTGTTCTTTGTTATTTGCCTTGTATCAATGGGCGTCATGTTTGCTATGGTGAAGTGGCTGGAAAGAGTGACGAAATAATTAATAATTAAAAATTAAAGGCTGCGCAAAGTTCTCTTTTGAATTGCGCAGCCTTTTATTTTTAAATTATTTCCAGTCCCATTATATAGTCATTCATATAAAATCCGTTTCCTATCGGGAAATCTCCTTCCCTAAATATTTTCATCCCCATGTGTTCATAGAATTTCAGCGCCTTGTTGTTGCGGTTC
>CAJMQU010000057.1 GCA_905215555.1 uncultured bacterium | reverse complement strand
GCAAGGATTGTAATGCCAGGAAAATATATTCTGAAGCTACTCCAAAACTAAAAGCCGACCAGACCAATAGGGTCAAAAAGATGGTATTGCAATATCTGTCATGCAGAGTCTGCCGAAGCTATCCACTATATCATAAGATGGAGTAGATGTTTCGGCTACGCTCAGCATGACAGATAATATAGTGAATTAGTCAAGACTTAATCTGACATATGTTTTAGTATCGTACCAGAAAGTGGAACCTTTGCCCTCTTCCTATTCCACACCGATTTTACCACCCATATGCTCAACATCTACCATAAAAGGTGATTTTTTATGCTGGTAAGGATTGTTAATGGAGATAATGAAGTCGTTACTCCGCCGACAACAGGCGCCGTATACATTAAAAACCAACACCTTATCTTCATACCTCGGTTTAAAAACCGAAGAACTTCACTCAATACATTAACGGTATTTACAAGAGTATTATTAATATAACAAATGTCTTGGTTATTTTATGCAAATATTTCATCTAAATCACAGTTTATTCTGCAAGTGTATCTATTCTTTACCGAACACAAGGTAAAAAGGCTGTCTCACAGATGAATTTCATTGCAAAACTAATTAAAAATCAGTGAATTCATAGTTTTAGAAAAAAGTTTTTTTATCGCAGAAATCACTCCACATATTCTCAAATCAGAGAATATTCTCTATTTTTTCTTCTATCTCCAAACAGAATAGATCTAAGCTCTTATTTTTTAATCGGCAAGTTTTTATCCCCTTTTTTAGCTCTTTACCAATAGTAGCATAATTTAAGTTCTTCTTACCTGTATCTATATAATTGCATTTTTTCTTTTTGTCCATCTTTCCTATCAGATAGTGTAAACGCTCTTTCGGATTTGCATATTGAGCCGTTTCTTCGCACGAAGCATCAAACAAGGGAATCAGCCAAGCGTCAGTTTCTTCTACAGCAACGGCATAAACTACTTTATTCCGATATGCTTCCGGAATTATCGAAGTTATTTTCTCACGCACAAGCATATATAATTGTTCATTGTATACTTTCCAATCTACACCTTTTGTACGCTGAGGTTCCGGTATGTCATATCCTATTTCCCCTCGTTCTGCCGTATCTATTTGAATGATCAACACAGCATCCTCTTCTATCATATCAAAAAAAGACTGCAACAAGCATTCGTCTGCACATGATTTCAAGACAAGATTCCAATTGCTGAATTTTAATTCAGCAAGATCTGTTTCATCATATAATTCATTAGGACGAATAGCATAGATATCACTTCCATCAATACCTTTCAAAACTTTTAATATTGCTTTTATGATAGCAATATCTGCATGTCCTTCTGCAATAACCCCAATTCTCATATTATTAAAAGTTATCAGGAATGCCACCTATCAGGCCTTTCATCCACATTTCAGAAAGCATCATGTGATTCTCTTCGGTTTGCGATTTCATCCGAACACACTTGGCAGAAGTCTGTCCCTCATCATTACGCTTTACGACATAAAGCCGCTGGTTATCATCATTCAGATTAAGGCCGTCCAATATAGCCGGATTATGAGTAGTAATCAAAACCTGCTTTCCATTCTTCACCGCCAAATCACTAATTGTTTTCATCAAAAATCGGCAGAGCCGCGGATTCAAGCCATTCTCTATATTATCTATAGCGAAGAAATCCGGCGTTTTTTTACTAATGAATAAGGTTAAATAGAATAAAAGTTCCAATGCTCCTTCGTTTGCGTTTTCTGCCGAAAACAAATTATTCTTTTTCTGCATAAACTTATCACGAAAATAAAGATTAGACTTGCTTCGTCCTAATTTGTAGCCTTGCATTTTGTAAATCTCTTCCGTATCAAAAAAGACATCTTCAATCCAGGAAATACATCCTGCTGCTGTTTCCTTTATTTGCAGGATTTCCTCCTTGGGCAAGTTATTCAACAATACATCCAGTCCTTCTCCATTAATGCCAAGCGGATATTGAAGACTATCAGAAACAAATCCCCGTAAAGCACTGACAGATAAGGAATAGATTAAATACTGGGATATATATTTTTGCAAAGCAACATATTTCTCATTCATTTCTGTAGAAGATACATCGGATTTTGCCAACGAACTTAAAGTACAATTCCAAGTTGCATATATATCATTCGGATTATTATTCCATATATTGTAATTGACAGCGCTACCTATAGAAGAGAGTATCCGTAATCCTATCTTTTCATTAGCCCTTTGTCCATAAAATGAGGAAATCATCAGTTCCGGCTTAGCAATACGAACTCCTTTCTGAATCATATCTTTCACTTCTATTTGTAGCGAACGCTCAGAAGCAACCATCGCTACAGCTTCTAATATATTCGATTTTCCGGAACCATTGGCACCTATAAAAACATTCACGTTGCCCAAAGACAGAGATGTTTCTGTTATGGATTTAAAGTTTGTTATGGTTATATCCTTTATCATACTTACTTTATTACGCTCTTTACTATGATACTTTTACAAAAGTAATACATAATTTCGGGAATTAATTCCGCCTACGCGTTAAATAATAATTATTTGCTTATCTCCCATATTCTGCGTACTTTTGAAAGCATAAAACCGTATAAATATGAAAATACTCCATACCAGCGACTGGCATCTAGGACATACATTGTATAACTATGACCGCAGCCTGGAACAACAAGCATTTCTGAAACAACTGACCCGCATCGCAGCGGAAGAGAAACCGGATGCAATGGTAGTGAGCGGAGATGTCTACCACTACTCCACCCCATCTGCAAGTACACAGAAAATGTACACGGACGGTATGCTCGAAATTCACAGAGCTTGCCCGGAAATGACCATCGTGGTGACAGCCGGCAATCATGACAGCAGTTCCAAACTGGAAATAGACAGCAATCTGTGGAATCACTTCGGAGTAAGAGTGGTGGGAAACATCGAACGGAACCAGGAAGAAGTGAATCTGGAAAAGCATATCGTAGAAGTAAAAGACAAAGAAGGAAATCTGAAAGGATACATCATCGCCGTCCCCCACGTATATCCGCAGAACTTTCCGATGCTGGACACAGAGACACCACGTGAAAAAAGGCAGACTCGCTTTTTCCAGGCATTGCAAGACGAAGTGAAAAAAATAAATATGAAAGGACTGCCCGTTGTTTTGATGGCGCATCTCTCCATAGAAGGCAGTGACCGGACAGGTCATGACGAGACCGTGGGCGGTATAGAATATGTTCCCATCGGCTCGATGGGTGAAGGATATGATTATCTGGCGCTCGGGCACATTCATTGTCCGCAGAACATCAAGGGAAATGGCCGCCACGCACGATATTGCGGAACTCCCCTGCCCGTAAGTTTCGACGAAACTTATCCCCATTCTGTCTCTATCGTCGAAATCCGCCGAGGGGAAGAACCGCAAATAAGAACAGTGGAAATAGAAAATTCCATGCCGCTCGTCACCCTGCCCAAAGAAGCAGCATCCTTTGAAGAAGCCATCAAGCTACTGGAAGAATATCCGGACGACAAGCCTGCTTATATCCGACTGAACGTTCTGATAAAAGATTATCTGGCACCTGACTGCAACGAACGGGCATCGAATGCAGTTAAAGGGAAAAGTTGCAAATACTGCTACATCAAGTCCAACCGCGAAAAGCAGGCTTCGAACGATAAAACCCGGCACATCTCCATCCAGGAGATGCAGGAAATGTCACCACTGGAGATAGCGCAACTCTACTATCTGGAAGCGGAAGGAGAAAAGATGGACGAAGAACTCTGTGAACTGATGAATGTCGCCGTACAAAAAGTGAAGGAAAAAAACAATCTGCGTTAATCCGCATAATCTGTAGCGAATCATGAAACTTCAAAAACTGACCATAAAAAATCTAGCATCTATAGAAGACGCTGTCATCGACTTTGAAAACGGACCGTTGGGCGAAGAGTCACTGTTTCTCATCTGCGGTGAGACGGGAGCCGGAAAAACAACGCTGCTAGACGCAATTTGCTTGTCGCTCTATAATGAAACGCCCCGCATGGAACGTGCAGAAAACGAGAAATACAAAGATGTGGGGCAAAGTTTCTCATCCAAAAAAGAAGAGGTAGCCATTAACGATAGCCGCCAACTGATGCGTCGGAATACCAATGAGGCATGGACTGAACTGGAATTTACCGGTTCGAATGAAACGCCTTATACCGCCAAGTGGTACGTGGCTCGTGCACATCGGAAAGCCTCCGGTGCCATTCAGAATGCAAAATGGACTTTAGAGAACCGGAAAACAGGTATCCAGCTCACTAAGAAGAATGAAATAAAAGCTGAGATACAAGTTGCCGTAGGACTGACCTTCGAACAGTTCTGCCGCACCACCCTCTTGGCACAAGGTGACTTCACCAAATTCCTGCAAAGCAAAGAAAGCGAGAAGTCGGACATTCTGGAGAAACTGACCGGTACTGGAATCTATTCTGAAATAGGCGCGGGAATTTATGCCATCACCAAGGAGAAGCGTACGGATTATGAAAATCAAAACCGGAAACTGGAAGGCATTCATATCCTGACCGACGAGGAAACGGAAGAAATCAACGAGGCTATATCGGCACTAAACACAGAAATCAGTGGAAATACCCTGCAAAAAAATACAGCCGCCTTGAAACATAACTGGCTGAAAAGACAAACAGAACTTATACTCGACCTGGAAAAACAACAGAAAGCATGGGAAACGAAAAAAGAGCAGCAGCAATCAGATGACTTCCGACAGAAAGAATTGCTGATCAAGGACTGGAGCAACACCGCAGACGCCCGCAACTGGTTCTTTTCCTTGAAACAGCAGCAACGACAACAGGAAAGCAACATCCAACAAGCCGAAAACTTGAAAGCCAATTTCATCCGCCTCAACAATGGCTGCATCTGGCTGAAGGAAAGCATGAAAGAACAACAAGCCAAACTGCTTCTCGCTGAAGAGTATCTGGAAACCCATGCCCCGCTTCTCCCCATGTTCGAGCAGAGCCAGTCCATCATCACTGACCTCAATGCCATACTTTCTTCTCACTCACGCATCACCGCCTATGAGAAGCAAATAGAAGAACTGACCCGGCAACAACCTGCTCGGGAACAGGAACGCACGGACAAGGAGAATGACTTCAACCTGAAAAATAAAGAGAATCAAACCAAACAACTGGAAATCAACCATCTGAATGCACAACTTGCATCCATGAACCGGAGTGCTTTGCAAGAAAAAAAGGTCACTCTGGAAACTACCAGGGAGAATTTGCTGAAAGCTCAAAATGCCCTGATGGTATTGAAAGAAAAACAGGAAGCATTGGACGCGGCTAAGGAATATGAGAAGTCGCTGGACAAGAAATTGCAGAGTTGTAAGAGCCGATATGCAGAGCTGAAAACCGGTTTCGACAACCAAAAGAAAGCATACGATGACATCAGGACACTATATGACAAACAGAAAGAAGCTGTGGAAGAATGGGCAAAGGAAGCCCGGGCTCGCCTTTCCGTAGGAGACAGTTGCCCGGTATGCGGGCAGAAGGTAAAGTCACTTTATAAAGATGAAGATTTTCAATCTGTACTTGCCCCCATCCGGCAGTCATTAGAAGCGAAAGAGAAAGAATATAAGGAAGCGGAACAAGCGCTGAACGGTAACCAGACAGAGAGCAAAACATACGAGGACATGATGGCAAACAGCCGTTTGTCAACGGAGAAAGCTCAGAAGGGATATGACCTTGCCTGCACAGAAGCACAAAACAAATGTAACTGTTGCCATATCCCGGACATCTCCGACAGCACAAAGGAAGTATTGGAAAGGTTGATTATGGAAAACAGGCTGGATTTTGAGAATATCAACGCCCGATTGAATGAAGTGCAAACCTTGGCCAACCATATTTCACGGTTGCAACATCAGAAAGACGAATACCAGAAAGTAGTGGAAATTGCCCGGAAAGCGTTTGATGCCATTGATAAGAATCTGACCGGACTGAAAAATGACATCACCAACAAATGTTCGCTGAAAGAAAATGAAAAGGAGATTATTCATACGACTTTGGAACGCGTCAATCCTCTGATTCTCTGGGACGAATGGCAAACGGAATGGAACAGTTCTCCCGCCACATTCATCGAACGCTTGCAAAAATCTGCCGGGAATTACAAATTGGCGCAGAACAGGCAAACCGAACTGAAAAACGCCATTGCTCTCATCGGTAAAGAACTGGAAAGTATATCGGCAACCCGGAAAATCATCTGTGACACATTTCCTGAATGGAAGAATCTTCCGATAGGGGAAAAACAGGAAATAAAGAATCTGGGAATGGCCTGGAATACGCTAAATTCCCATGCCGGCGGACTGAACCAAAATATTCTGTCCACCCAGAAGAATATGGATGAGCTGCAAGCAAACCTGACAGCTTTCTATGCCTCGCATCCGGACATTAACGAACCGCGCATCACCGCCCTCACCTCTTATTCCGGTGAATATGTAGAGCGTCTGCGCACCGAGCAACAACGGCTTAAAGAGGAAGAAGTAGCTGCACAGACAGCCTTCAAGCTGACAACCGGACAATTGGAAGAACATTTGAGTAAGAAACCTGAAATAGAGGAAAATGAAAGTCTGGAAACTCTAAACAATCTGATCAATGCTTTAGATGAGAAGATTACGGCAGGAACCCAGACCGCCCTACGACTGAAAATACAACTGGAAGAAAACGCGAAGAACATTGCCCGGATAAAGGATGAAAAAAAACACGCGGACGAATTACGGGAGGTTTATCTGAAATGGGACCGTCTTTGCCAGCACTTCGGTGATGAGAAGGGGAAGAATTTCCGAAATATAGCCCAAAGTTTTGTACTGAAAGAGTTACTCAACGGAGCTAATTTTTATCTGCAACGGTTGACGGACCGCTACGAACTGGAATGTCAGGCGGGAGCGCTCACCATACTGTTGCGTGACTTCTATCAAGGAGGCGCAGCACGACCGGCCTGTACGCTGTCCGGCGGAGAGAGTTTCCTGGTTTCTCTGTCGCTGGCTCTCGGACTTTCTTCGCTCAGCCGACACAGTTTGTCTGTGGATACGCTATTTATTGACGAGGGATTTGGCACGCTAAGCAGCGACTATCTGAATACGGTGATGGATACACTGGAGAAGTTGCATCAGATGGGTGGAAAGAAAGTAGGAATCATCAGCCACGTAGAGGGATTGAGGGAACGAATCAAAACTCAGATACAAGTGAAGCGGATTGATAATTCGAGAAGCGAGATCAGGACAGTGAGAATGCTGTAAATGATAAATCAGTTGTCAACTGCGAAGCTTCGCTAATTTATCATTTTTTTGTTCCTACAAATACAAGGCTCTATATTATTATGTACTTTTGTAGTCATTATAAATCAAAAAGACAATGAAAAAGTTCGTGAAAGGAGTTCGGTTTACTCCTAAAAACTATTCCGACGAGGTAGAAGAGAAAATTCAACACTATAAGAAAGAAGGTTATAAACTTCCGTCGCGCCATCTGCTGCGTACGGAAGAACAACTGGCCGGTATCCGTGAAAGTGCGAAAATCAACACAGCATTGCTGGATTATATTTCGGAAAACATACGCGAAGGTATGTCTACGGCAGAGATTGACCATATGGTATATGAATATACGACAGACCATGATGCCATCCCCGCCCCTTTCCTGTATGAAGGATTTCCGAAAAGTGTATGCACAAGCATCAATGATGTGGTATGTCACGGCATCCCGAGTACCAAAGAGTTACTGCGCAGCGGAGATATTGTGAACGTGGATGTTTCAACCATCTATAAAGGGTATTTCTCCGATGCTTCGAGAATGTATATGATCGGAGATGTGAAACCGGAAATGCGGCGTCTGGTACAGGTGGCAAAAGAATGCCGCGATATAGGTGTGCAGACCGCACAACCGTGGGCCCGACTCGGAGATGTGGGTGCAGCCATCCAGGAACATGCAGAAAAGAACGGATACAGCGTAGTGCGCGACCTTTGCGGACATGGTGTAGGCATCAAATTCCACGAAGAGCCGGATGTGGAACACTTCGGTAAACGTGGCACGGGTATGCTTATCGTTCCGGGAATGACGTTCACCATCGAGCCGATGATAAATATGGGGACATACGAAGTCTTCATCGATGAAGCGGACGGATGGACTGTGTGCACAGACGACGGATTGCCCTCGGCACAATGGGAAAGCATGATTCTGATTACTGAAACCGGAAACGAAATATTGACGGAATAAGCATGGAGATTGTTTTTCTAATCATCGGACTGACAACAGGTGCGGGTGTAGGTTATCTGATAGCCGGACGAAAAAGCGCCGCGCTATCAGCACAACTGCAAGCCACCCGCGAACGGGAAGAATTACTGAACCGCACTTCGGAAGAACGTATCGCACGTGAGAAAACCATAACCGCCGAACGATTGACGGAACAGGAAAAATCGTTCAACCTCAGGCTGGCAGAACAGCAGAAGCAATGGGAAGAACGTCTGAAACTACAAACTGAAGAAGCGGAAGCCTTGCATAAGCGCATGAATATAGAGTTTGAAAATCTCTCCAACCGTATCTTCCAAAGCAAAACAGAAGACTTTACCAAACTGAATGCCGAACATCTGAACACCCTGCTCCGTCCCTTAGGTGAGAACCTGAAAGATTTCCGGGAAAAGGTGGAACAGGTATACAGCAATGAGGCCAAAGAACGTTTCTCACTGGGCGAACGCATCAAAGAATTAGTAGAGCTGAACAATCGGCTCAGCGAAGATGCCAATAACCTGACCCGCGCCCTGAAAGGCGACTCGAAGATGCAGGGTAACTGGGGAGAAATGATTTTGGAACGTCTGCTCCAAGCATCCGGTCTGATCGAAGGCGAACATTATTTCCGTCAGGAATTCCTGAAAGATGAACGGGGTGAGGTTATCATCAGTGAGGAAAGCGGGCAGAGAATGCAGCCGGACGTCCTGATCAGGTATCCTGACGACCGCGAAATGATAATAGACTCCAAAGTTTCCCTCACGGCTTACAGTGCCTATACTTCTGCCGAACACAAGGACGAAAGGGCCCGTTTGCTGAAAGCTCATCTACAATCTGTCCGCGCCCACATAGACGAGTTAAGCCAGAAGGATTATTCCCACTACGATGTCAAGGCACCGGACTTTGTCATGATGTTTATCCCGACCGAGGGAGCCTATTTGCTGGCTATACAGAGTGATACCAATCTTTGGGAATATGCCTACACCAAGAAAGTCGTGCTGATGAGTCCCACTAACCTTATCAGTGCCCTGCGCCTCTCCCTTGACCTCTGGAAACGGGAAAATCAGGTAAAAAATGTGCAGGCAATCATCAAACGGGGTACAGCATTGTATGAAAAGATTGTAGGTTTCACCGATACGTTCCTGAGCATTGGAGACAAGCTGACCGGACTGCAAAAAGACTATGACAAAGCGTTTAACCAACTTTCCGACGGAAACGGCAGCGTAGTAAAACAGGCGGAAATGCTGAGAGGCATGAGCCTCACTCCCAAAAAACGAATATCAGCAAGACTATTGCCCAAAGATGAAGAACCGGAGGAAGAAGAAGAGGAAACAAGCGAACAGGTAAAATAAACATTCAACAAATAAGATATATAAAACATGAAAATCCTAAAAGAGCGTATTCTGAAAGACGGGAGATGTTATCCGGGAGGCATATTAAAAGTGGATAATTTCATTAACCACCAGATGGATCCTATCCTGATGAAATCTATTGGTGTGGAATTTGTCAGGCGTTTTGCCTCCACCACAATCAACAAAATCATCACAGTAGAAGCCAGTGGCATTGCTCCTGCCATTATGGTGGGATATTTGTTGGAACTTCCCGTTGTTTTTGCCAAGAAAAAAAGACCCAGTACAATGGAGAACATGTTGGTTACTTCCGTTTATTCCTTTACCAAACAACGGTCTTATGAGGTATGCGTCAGTAAGGATTTTCTCCGTCCGGAAGACCGGGTACTCTTTATAGACGACTTCCTGGCTAATGGAAATGCAGCCAAAGGCATTATGGAACTTGTGCAACAGGCAGGCGCCGAATTAGTGGGAATGGGCTTCATCATAGAAAAAGCTTTCCAGCATGGAGGAGATGAATTGCGCGAACAAGGTATTCATGTGGAGTCTCTGGCGATTATAGAAAGCCTGGAGAATTGCAAAATAAAAATCAGATAAAAATATGGGCTTTGCGTATGTACGGGCGAATAATTACTCGCTCGCACATACACAAAATGACCTTATTTATTTATAACATCTTATTTACCATATAAGGTATTACGAATAACTTCTTTCACATCCTCCACTACTCCCATAGTGACATCCTTGTCCAGCTTCAGGCTCACCGTAAATATATCACTACTTGCAGTTGCTTTATAATCTTTAAGTTTCCGTTCTACCTCCTGAAGAGAAGGATTCTTCAGAACCGGACCGACACTTCCTTTGTCAGAAAATAAAGAAATCTCAACCGGCAAAGAAATATCCGTAGCCGTCTTATACTTGGAACTATAAGCTTTAGGCTCTTCAAAATGAACTAATATAGGAAATACACTATCCAAACGGGCTTCTGACCCCCCTCCCAACTCCTCAGAGATTTCACTACGCACTTGCAGATAAGAGTCTTTTATTGTCCGAAGATAAGAGGTGATGGCATCCGATGATGAACCGCGATCATACCAAACTGACAAATCAGTGATCGGCTTAGCATTGTTCTTCACAGATTCCTGGTACTCTTTTCTCAATGAAGCCGTAAGCTTTGCTGACAAAGTTTCCACGTCATATTCTTTGATCAATTCATTATCAAACATCATTTTATTGTTCATGTTTACAAAAAAACGATGAAAAACTCCCATCGCATTTTCAATCCTATAATTCTTCTTCCCACCAACAGCATCTTCAGCCTTACGTTTGAAGAAATCTTCTAAGTGCACCAGTTCACTTTGGGGAATTGAACCTTGTTTCACCTCCACAGGAGTCATCACCTGTTCCATTGTCTTTTTTACTTCCGGCCGCGCAAACGCATAAAGCGTTCCGGCAGCCACCGGCACGAAAAGCAATAGCTTCAAGCGTGCCCAATTGTTTGTTCTTCTTTTTAACATCATTGTGATACGGTTTTTAAGTTTACTGTGATTGAAACCGCAAGCCATAGAGTAGAGCCTTGCACCCACGGATTTCCTCACCAGCAAAAGTTGATATTGAGTTGCATCGATGCCATGATTGATGACGCTGTTATCAGCTTCATATTCGTGCAGTTCCCGGAGTTCGCGCATCAGAAGCCATGCAGCAGGATTGAACCAATGGAATATGATGAGACATTCCATCCAAAGTAAATCCAATGTATGCCGGTGCTGTAAATGCATCTGCTCGTGCAGCAATATTTCTCCGGGATTCTTTTCATAATCTTCCTGAGAAAGCACAATCGTGTTTCCCCAACTGAAAGAGACAATCTTTTCCGGGCAGATGACTAGTCTGTACTCCCCGTAGTCGCAGGCAGGGAAACGATGTACAAGCCGATACATACGGATAGTGGAAAACAAAAAGAAACAAAATACGACTAACGCTCCCAAAAAGTAACAGGCACTCAGATACACAATCACGGGAATACCAGACATAATACTGCCACGAGGTTCTTTTATAATATTTCCTTCTTCTGCCTCTCCGGAGAAAGTGCCTGTTCTTTCAGTCATATATTCCTTACCGGTTCCCTCTCCTGCATCGGCAACACCGGTTTCTTTCTCTGTCAACAGATTTCTGACAGTGGCTACAGGCAACTGTAAAGGTGTATATTGGGAAACATCTATTTGCATCAACGGCAACAATGTGCAAGCTACCGTCCCTATCAGCAAAAGCAGGCGGTTCATGCGGAAGAGCGTGTCCCTCCTGAAAAATAGCCTG
Organism: uncultured bacterium; assembly: GCA_905215555.1. Taxonomy (GTDB): domain Bacteria; phylum Bacteroidota; class Bacteroidia; order Bacteroidales; family Bacteroidaceae; genus Bacteroides. Next base: position 16,632 of record CAJMQU010000057.1, on the reverse strand, counting down.
AATAGAAAATACAGGACAGTCAGACACAAGGTAGACTCAAATATATAAAATAATATAGCTCCCATGATGTATACATTTATAGAGTATGAGTATCCTTATCCGTTTGCCTCTTTGCCCTCGATACGTGCAATCAGGGCTTTCAGCTCATCAACGGACATCCCTTCTTCTTCAATAAATGCAGATACAACATTGGTATAGGAGTTATTGTAATATTGGGCTACCACATCGTTCAGCGCAGAGCGCTTATAGTCTTTATCGGACACAGCCGCATAATACTGATAGGTATTGCCATAAGGCTTATACTTTACAAAGCCTTTTTCCTCTAATCCACGTACTAAAGTGGATACAGTGTTATAATGCGGTTTCGGCTCTTCATAAAAAGCCAGTAACTCACGGACAAACATCGGCCCGTGTTCCCAAAACATCTGCATGATTTCTTCTTCCTTTGCAGTCAATCGCTTCATAGTCTTTTTCTATTTATCGGGGTGAACAATGCAAAGATAGAAATTAGTTTTAAACAAACTACTACCATTCTTAGTTATTCAACTAAAAATAGTAGTAGTTTAACTAATATTACCAGTAGTTAGTCAATATACCTTATTATATTTATGCTTTCTTTTTCTTCGGAAGCACTTGGTTCAGTACAATATACCCCAATATTCCGGCAATGACCGTGCCGCACAACACACCGAACTTTGCCTGATTCAGCAATTCTGGATAGACACCGGAGAAAGAAAGATTGGCAATGAACAAAGATACAGTAAAGCCGATACCACCCAGCAGTGACACCCCGGCAATGTTTTTCCAGTTCATGCCTTCGGGCATACGGGCAAGTCCGCTTTTAATAGTCAGCCAGGTAAATAGATAAATACCCAAGAATTTACCAAAAAGCAAACCCAATCCAACAGCAAGTCCCACATTTCCTACAACATCCCCACCCCCACTGAGCACTACTCCCGCATTGGCAAAGGCAAACAAAGGGAGTATTACAAAATTCACCGTTCCATGCAGATTATCTTCCAAAGACTGTAACGGGCTGATTACACGGTCAGAAGCTCTCTCTACCTGCTTCAGCGTGGCAATCTGTTCGTTGGTCAAGACAATAGTGTCGGACTGTAACACCGGAAAGGAACTGACAATGGCACGGATACGCCTTATGTATTTACCTGCATCCAGTCGCGGACGGGCAGGAATAACGAATGCCAATATCACACCGGATATAGTGCTATGAATGCCAGACTGCAAGAACAAATACCAAATAATCACACCAAAGAAAAGAAAGAAAATCTTCTGTGTCATGCCAAATTTACCCATATAATATAGGAATATGTAAAGTATAGCTGCCACAATCAGATAACCGTAGGCGACCTCGTTGCTATAGAAAATAGCAATCACCAGAATGCCGCCAATGTCATCCACCACCGCAAAAGCTGTCAGAAAGATTTTTAGGCTCAGAGGAACCCGCTTGCCCAGTAAACTCAATACACCCAACGAAAAAGCAATGTCTGTAGCCATAGGAATAGCCATGCCTTGCGTTTCGGGTGTACCGGAAACCACCAGTAATGAATAGACAATTACCGGAAGTATCATACCTCCGCATGCCGCTATAAACGGCAGAATCGCTTTTCGGAAAGAAGACAACTCCCCAACCAGCAACTCACGCTTTATCTCCAACCCTACAGCCAGAAAGAAGATCGTCATCAGGCAGTCATTGATGAACTCAATCATCGTCAGATTATGACCGCCATGCGAAAGCAGGTTAAAATCCCCGATACGCAAATGCAACTCCTGCGACAGGAAACTTTGATATACCGAAGCCAACGAGGAATTGGCAACAATAGCAGCCAAAATAGCCGTCAGGAACAGTAGAACGCTCGCCACCACATTCAACGACGAGATGTTTTTCACAGTACGTAGAATAATCATTATTTATCCGATTTTAAGTATTAGCTTCTTAAAGACGATTCCAGCATTGTAAGCTATTCTTGATAGCTCATTAACGCCAGTTTTTTAACCCAGAGCACAAATATACCTGTTAATATTAAATTAAGCACAATAGTAAGTACAGAAATTACTAATGCCGGACCTCCCAAATTGTATCCCAATGCAATAAAAATAACCCCTGCTCCCACCTCACCACGGGTAAACATACCGATGGAAAGTGCCAGACGCTCACTCAATTTACGGTCTCGGTAGAAGAATACCGGAAACAATTTGCCTACATTGGATAGTAACGACACCATAATCACATGTATGATAATCAGAACCCAAGGCATCATTTCCTGAGAACCGGTTACGGAAACCACTCCCGCGGCATCTCCTGAAAGGCTGATTCCCTGAAGCGGGGGCATACTCATACCCACCAGGAACATAAAGATGAATGAGACGCCTGTTGAAGCTTTCCGCTCCCAAGCCGTATCAATCTCTTTATGCTTCATGACCATACCCAAGACAAATGCCGGAAGCAGCACTTCAATATGAATACTAGCTTCATCGCCATATAAATTCTTCGTAATAAGGTATAAAGATTGTGTGGCGGCAAACACCAGAACAGAATAAAAAAGAATGGCTTTCCAGTCCTGACGCATATTGTATTTACCCAGCTTCTTCCATCCGAAAGAAAGCAGCACAAAGACAATGAAGATAATCACCAATAACTGCCAGCGTGGACCGATCATCATAACCTGCAAAGGAATCATCAGCAGGATAGTATCCAAATCATCAAAAATAGCCAACACCTGAATCTTCTTATAAATCCAACTGGATTTCAAACCGATAGCGGCTAACATCGTAAACAATATACCGGCGGAAGTAGGAGCGGCAAAACGGCTCAGCAACAGATTTTCTTTCCATGCTTCCCAACTATTCCAGTAGTCGGGCGGAAGCAAAATAAAGATATAATAAATGGCAATCAGAAACCAAGGCATAGCTGCCGTAGCCATTGCCACAAAATAATCTTTCGCATAGGTTTGCCAGCGGGACTTATCCACCTCAAATTCACGTCCCACATTAATCATAATGAATCCCAAGCAGATGTATAACAGCACATCAGACACCGTTTTCACCGTACTATAATCATTACCTGACCATGCCGGAAGATATTGAGCAACAAATAGACCTACCACCAGGAATGCCGAAAACGATAGAACTTTTCTCATTTATTATCAGTTAGAGTTGTCAACATAAAGAGGATTGTCAAGACAGTCCTACAGAAAGAGAACAATCCTCCGGCTAATATGAATCTGTTTTTAGGCTTTTTTATATTAATCTAATTTCAACACCGCAAGGAACGCTTTCTGCGGCACTTCAACATTACCAATTTGTTTCATACGTTTCTTTCCCCTTTTCTGCTTCTCCAACAACTTACGCTTACGACTGACGTCACCACCATAACACTTCGCCGTCACGTCCTTACGCACTGCCTTAATGGTCTCACGAGAGATAATTTTAGCTCCAATAGCTGCTTGGATAGCAATATCGAACTGTTGTCGCGGAATCAGATCTTTCAACTTCTCGCACATACGACGCCCCAATTCGTAAGCATTGTCAAAATGTGTCAGCGTTGAAAGAGCATCCACCGGTTCACCGTTCAGCAAAATGTCCAGTTTCACCAACTTGGACGGACGGAATCCACTGGCATGATAATCAAAAGAGGCATATCCTTTCGAGATGCTTTTCAGTTTATCGTAAAAGTCAATAACAATTTCTCCTAAAGGCATATCGTAGTAAATCTCCACACGATTGCCCGAAATATATTCCTGCTTCACGAGTTCACCACGTTTGCCCAGACACAATGTCATGATAGGCCCGATATAGTCGGTGGTTGTAATGACGGAAGCACGAATGTAAGGCTCCTCGATATGGTCTATCAAAGTTGGGTCAGGCATACTTCCGGGGTTATGCACCTCCGTCATATGACCTTGTTTATCGTAAATGTTATAGGAAACGTTCGGTACAGTAGTTATCACGTTCATGTCGAACTCACGGTCAAGGCGCTCCTGCACAATCTCCATGTGCAGCAATCCAAGGAAACCACAACGGAAACCAAATCCCAACGCCAATGAAGACTCCGGCTGGAAAGTCAGCGAAGCATCATTCAATTGCAATTTTTCCAAAGACGAACGCAGGTCTTCAAAGTCTTCCGCCTCAATCGGATATACACCGGCGAAAACCATCGGCTTCACTTCCTCAAATCCGGCAATAGCTTCCTTGCACGGACGGGCTATGTGAGTTATGGTATCTCCCACTTTTACCTCTTTAGATGTTTTGATACCGGAAATAATATATCCTACATCTCCTGTGCGCAATTCTTGACGCGACACCATTTCCATTTTGAGAACACCGACTTCATCGGCATCGTATTCTTTACCAGTATTGAAGAATTTCACTTTGTCTCCTTTGCGAATCACTCCGTTCACAATCTTGAAGTAAGCGATGATGCCACGGAAAGAATTGAATACTGAGTCAAAAATCAAGGCCTGCAAGGGAGCTTCCTCGTCACCTTCGGGATGAGGTATACGCTCGACAACTGCCGCCAGAATTTCTTCTACGCCCATTCCTGTCTTACCGGATGCACGAATGATCTCGCTGCGTTTGCAACCGAGTAATTCTACAATTTCATCCTCTACCTCTTCAGGCATGGCACTTGCCATATCACATTTATTGATAACCGGAATGATTTCCAGGTCATGCTCAATTGCCATATAAAGGTTGGAGATGGTTTGCGCCTGTACACCTTGCGAAGCATCTACAATCAGCAATGCACCCTCACAGGCAGCAATAGAACGGGATACCTCATAAGAAAAGTCAACGTGTCCCGGAGTGTCAATCAGATTCAGAACATATTTTTCACCTTTGTATGTGTACTCCATCTGAATGGCATGACTCTTAATGGTAATCCCTCTCTCTTTTTCCAGATCCATATCATCGAGCATCTGTCCTCCGGTTACTTGTATCGTATTGGTAAATTCAAGCAAACGGTCGGCTAAAGTAGACTTACCATGGTCAATGTGGGCTATAATGCAAAAGTTACGTATATTCTTCATCTATATTTTATCCTAAATCGATTATCTAATTGTATTCACTCTGTTTTTTCGTGCGCAAAGATAATGCAAACCGAAGGCAGTACAAAATAAGCTTGCCTATTTTTAACGCTAAGGTGCAGCTTATCTTCGCTTTTTGAGCAAAAAAAATAAAAATATGGTGACCTCGACGGCTATAACAAAATTATAGATTCCACAAAACTATTCCATCATCACACTGTTATGTATGAATATTAACCTAAACCACATAACTGAAATGAGAAAGTATATTATTTTTGCATGCACCCTTTTGGTGCTTGCCGGATGTTCCAAAAACGAAATTATCATTTATGGTTCGGCTCCCGAAAACGGAGAGTCCGGTCAGGGAGAGACGTCAAACAACACTGAAGCGCTCATCACATTTTCTGCTTCACTCGAAAACCGTAAGGTGACCAGATCTATGTCGCCTATGTCCAAAGGATTAGATAGCCAGATTTACGCTTTCAAGGCATCGGACAGCAATTTCAGGGAACCACTTGCCGAAGGTTTGTATACCACTTCTTCCGCAGGCATATTGGCAGGAGTGGATGGATATAAAATGTATTTAAGTAATGGTACATATAATATGTATGCCTTCTCAACGAATTCTTCAAGCTATCCTCCCGTCATCACCAATGGAGTCTCCGCCCCTTTAAAGAACGGTGTCGATTATCTGTGGTGGGAGAATCTGCAACAAGACATCATAGCTTCACAAATTCATATGCCTATCGTATTTCAGCACATAGCTTCCCAAATAGTAATCGACTTGTCGGCCGGTGAAGGATTAAAACTTGACAGTTTGGTTTCGGCAAGTATTCTTCCTCCAAGCCCAGGGGCCAGCCTCGACTTACGTACAGGTATCATTGAAGCCACTACCACCTACGACACCACTCCGCTCAGTATGGGTAAAAACGGCCTTTTGGCACAAGCCATCGTCCTGCCGACACGCGCCACCAGCCCCATAGCAATAACATTAAAGGTACTGGCAGACGGAGAAACCACTCCGCGAACCTACACTGCCGAAATCCCCATTCCCGGCAAACTGGCAGGAGGATTCTCATATGTATTCAGTGCCGTCATAGACGGGAATTCCGTATCATTTCCCAATGTAAACATCAAAGACTGGACAGAGGTAGACGAATCCGGAAATCCTATTTACCCGATACAGAAATAAATAATATCTAACCTATATCACTACGATACTGCAACAAAGGCAAAAATATGAAAGCCCAAATATCAGAAATAAGGAAAGAGTATACACAAGGCAAGCTAGCACAATGTGTCATCAACGAGAATCCTTTCAAACAGTTTGAAGAATGGCTCAATGAGGCCATCAACAGCCAAGAAGATGAACCTACGGCTATGATAGTGGCAACTGTTTCAGCCGAAGGACAACCTTCCACACGCACCGTTCTGCTGAAAGGATTAGAAAATGACAGATTCATATTCTTTACGAACTATGAGAGTCGTAAAGGCAGGCAACTGGCAGGCAATCCGCATGTCTCCCTCTCTTTTGTATGGCATAAGCTCGAAAGACAAATACACATTGAGGGCAAAGCGGAGAAATGCTCCGGCACTATTTCAGATACTTACTTTGCAAGCAGACCCTATAAAAGCAAGATCGGCGCAAGGATATCCCCGCAAAGCCGGGTTATAAACAGCCGCATGGAGATTATGCGGGCCTTTGTCAAAGAAGTTTTCAAACTGGCGGGACATGAAATTAAACGTCCCGACAACTGGGGCGGATTTGCAATAACCCCTACCCGTTTCGAATTTTGGCAGGGACGGGAAAACCGTTTGCACGACCGTATCCTGTACACCCCACAGGAAGACGGCAATTGGAAGCAGGAAAGACTTGCCCCCTAACCAATCGGAAGAATGGAATACAAAAAAGAAGCGTTGATAACATATACAATGTATCAACGCTTCTTTTTATAAGATAAATGTCACTCTCTCTTAAACCAACTTAACAAACAGTTCGCCTTCTACTTCCTGAGTAGAGATTTTTTCTTCTCTCAATAACCAGCCAAGGCCTAAGAACAAATCTTTGTCTACCAACTTTGTTGCTTTCTTGATTTGTTTAGCAGTTAAACCTTCAGTTCCATTCAGTGCATTCCAAATTTTTCCTGCAGTTTCACCAGCTTTTTCTTTTAACATTTTCTTTTTGTTTTTAGTTATACATGCTTTCATCTTAATTCTCTCAGAAAAGAGGTTCAGATTTTATTTCAGGGGCAAAGATAGTTATTTTTATGTTATATAACACATTATTATCTGTTTTTTGCATCATATGTCATAAAAAGAGCATTTTTTCAGCGAGTAAGCCCCCCAATAATAGTTCATCCTATCAACACAGACCGTCTGTTGTAAGCAAACATATCGTTTGTTCCAGTCAAATAGACCGTTTACTTTCTAGATACTCAGCCCAGATGCGTGCAGCCTCTTCTACCATCTTGACACAGGGGCGTTTAGCATAATACTGTTCAGTACGTTCTTCGGGCATTGAAACTCCTTCGGGCTTTTTAAGACCCAACAATTCGGCACAAATGGTAGATCCGTTGCGTTTCTTGAACTCAGTAGCCAATTCCTGCACTACGGCATAGTTGGCGCCCTTTCCTTCACGATCCTTAGGGTCTGTTGCACCGGTTTCCAGGCCTGCAAGCAAGAACATACCACATGCAGCACCACACGTTTGCCTCATGCGCCCTATACCACCTCCGAAAGAAGCAGCCATTCGTGCCGCTTGCTCTTCTGTAAATCCATACATATCGGCAAAAGCGAGCACAACAGACTGGGAACAATTGAAACCACTCTTAAACAATTCTGCCGCTTTCTCAATTCTTTCTTCAAACATAATTCTCCTCCCTTCCTATTTTTCTATTTCCAACAGCATGGGACAATGGTCGGAATGGACAGCATCATTGAGAATGCGTGCCTCCTTCAACAGCGGACGGACGGGTTCGGTCACCATACAATAATCAATACGCCATCCCTTATTCTTTGCACGGGAATTGAAACGATAACTCCACCAAGTGTATTCCTGTTGCTCAGGGTGCAACAATCGGAAAGTATCAATAAAACCGGTGTTCAGAAAACCTGTCATCCATTCCCGCTCTTCCGGTAAGAAGCCACTGTTTGTGGCATTGCGAATGGGATCATGGATGTCTATAGGTTCATGACAAATATTATAATCTCCACAGAGAATCAGTTTCGGACGTGATTTCCTCAATTTAGTCACATATTCCTGAAATTTTTCCAGCCATACCATTTTAAAAGCCTGGCGTTCATCTCCACTCGTTCCTGATGGATGATATACACTTACCACAGATATATCGCCATAGTCTGCACGAATAAAACGCCCCTCATTGTCGTATTCCTCTATACCCATGCCATACTCTACATGATCCGGTTCCTGCTTAGTAAGAATTGCGACTCCACTATATCCTTTCTTCTGTGCAGAATACAAATAGTGTTTATATCCCAATGCTTTCAGAGCTTCTTCCGGATACTGATCCGGCTGTAACTTTGTTTCCTGAATGCATACCACATCAGCCTGCTCTTGTTCCAGCCATTCCGGCAAACCTTTACTGACAGCTGCACGCAAGCCGTTTACATTGTATGTAATAATCTTCATATCATTTATTATTTTGTATTATATCTTTCATTCCAATATATAGTTTGAAATTCGATTCATCAAATATTCCCATCTTATGGCAATTCGGATATCAATAGCATAATATTCAATACCGTCACAATGCCGGCAATAGCATACAGCACAAAACTACTCCATTTACTGTTGACGTATTGTCCCATTACCTTGCGCGAAGATGTCAGTCCCACTTGCAGGAAAACGGTAAACGGTAGCTGTATGCTCAGCACCATCTGCGAAATCAGCAATCCTTTGAAAGGATCACCAATAAAGAATATCAGCAGCAACGCAATACCTAATGAAAGAATCACCCCTACCTGCGAGTGGCTATCCTTGATATGATAAGACTCTCCGAAGATGCCGGCAAAAATAGAACCTGCCGCCATACCGCTGGTAATGGTGGAAGATATACCCGCCATCAGCAATGCCAGAGCAAACACTATGGCCGCACTATTTCCAAGCAAGGGTTCTAACAAAGACTTAGCCTGCTGCAACTCTTCAACCTGAATGCCGCTTTTAAAGAAAGTAGCAGCAGCCAACAATATCATGGCACTATTAATAGCCCAGCCTACAATCATAGAGAAGAGCGTATCAAACAATTCATATTTCAACACTTTCCGTATAGAAGAATCATCCTGCTTATTGTATTCGTGGCTCTGTATCACCTCCGAATGTAAAAACAGGTTATGTGGCATCACAACCGCTCCCAGCACACTCATAATAATCAGCATACTTCCTTTTGGAAAAGCCGGTGTCACCCATCCCTCCGCAGCCAACGGCCAGTCAATCTTTACCAGAAAAAGTTCATAAATAAAAGAAAGTCCGATTACAGAGACAAATGCGATAATGGAACGTTCTATTTTTTTATATGAGTTCGTAAAAAGCATAATCACGACAAAGATCGTTGTCAATACTGCCCCCCAGATAATCGGGATATCAAAAAGCATTTCCAATGCAATGGCCCCTCCGAGAATCTCAGCAAGTGAGGTCGATATAGAAGCAAGCACCGCAGTACCTAGAATCGGACGGGATACCCATTTAGGAGTATATTTTGTAGCTGCTTCCGACAAACACAACCCCGTTACAATACCCAAGTGGGCTACATTGTGCTGCAATACAATCAACATTATCGTTGATAAAGTTACTACCCACAACAAGGAATAACCAAATTCCGAACCTGCTGCAAAGTTAGAAGCCCAGTTTCCCGGATCAATAAAACCAACCGTTACCAACAACCCCGGACCGATATATTTAAATACGTCCAGCCCGCCCAGATATCGTTTGTGGTCTCGACGTTTCAAGTCTTTCAGAATATTTTTCATTGTTCGTTATTTTAATGGCGTAAAATTACGAAATAATAACAAGCGAACTAGGTTTTCAGTTCAAAAAAGAAGCCCCGGTATTTTGAAATACCGAGGCTAACTATATTTTCTAAAAGTACAGGGATTGAGTTAGAATCCCATTTCATGCAGTGCGCGACACAACTGGTCCGGACAAGAGGTGGAACGTCTTCCGCAACGGACTCCTTCCAGGCGAGAAAGCACATCACCTACCGACATTCCTTTTACTAATCGAGAGATACCCTGTAAGTTACCGTTACAACCTCCCCAAAATGCAATATCCGTTATTATATTATTTTCTATTTCCAATTCAATGTGAGAACTGCACGTACCTTGAGTTTTATAAATATACTTCATTAGTCTTCACTCTCTTCCGGTTTCATGTTGGTATAAACCGTTTGTACGTCATCAAATTCTTCGAGACGTTCTATCATCTTATCGATAGTCTCACGTTGTTCAGGAGTAACCTCTTTTGTATCGTTAGGAATATAGGTAAATTCACCACCGACATCTTCGAAGCCATATTCTTCCAGATGCTTCTGAATAGCCGCATAGCTCTTCGGATCTCCATAAATAGTGATTGTACCTTCTTCTTCATCCTCTTCGAACTCATCATCTACGTCATAATCAATCAAGTCGAGAATAAGTTCTTCCATGTCCACATCGTCTTTTTTCTTGAAAGTAAACATACACTTATGATCAAACAAGAAAGCCAATGAACCCATAGTTCCCAAGTTTCCACCAAACTTATTGAATACAGAACGTACATCAGCAACTGTACGGGTAGTATTGTCGGTCAAGGTATCTACGAATACAGCAATACCGTGAGGACCGTATCCTTCGTAAGTCATTCCTTTGTAATCGCTCTGGTCCTTACCCATCGCATTCTTAATAGCGCGGTCGATGTTATCTTTCGGCATGTTTTCACGTTTACAAGTAGCGATAACAGAACGCAACGTCGGATTGTTTTCCGGCTCCGGGCCACCAGCCTTTACAGCAATAGCAATTTGTTTACCCAGTCTTGTAAAGGTCTTCGCCATGTGACCCCATCTCTTCAATTTGGCAGCTTTTCTATATTCAAACGCTCTTCCCATTGGTTTTATATTTTAATATTAATTATTTAATTATTAATTAGCGCAGCTTGGCATCCAATTTTTCTTCCAGATTCTTCACGAGTTTCGACATGATTTTATCAATCACCTTATCATTCAATGTCTGTGTCTCGTCCTGCAACAAGAAGCTCACTGCATATGATTTCTTTCCTGCTTCCAGATTCTTGCCTTCATAAACGTCGAAGAGAGATACTTCTTTCAGCAACTTTTTCTCTGTATCGTAAGCTATCTTCTCTATTTCTGCGAATTGCACCTTTTTATCAAGCAACAGAGCAAGGTCTCGTTTCACAGCCGGGAACTTAGAAATCTCCTTATAACTGATCTTTACAGTACGGATGGCTTTCATCAACTCTTTCCAGTTCAAATCAGCATAATACACTTCATTGTCAATATCGAAAGCTTTCAGAATCTTCTTCGTTACAATACCGAAAGTTGCAAGACGCTTTCCGCCTTTCGTCTGAACAGACAAGGCAGTTGCATAGACGTCATCCGTCAGATTACCTACCACCAGATTTCTCATATTCAGCCCCAAACGGAGGAAAATATTCTCCACATAAGCTTTCAGTTCATATACAGAGCTTTCTTCGTCAGGATGTGCCCATGAATTGGAAACTTTCTTACCTGTTACCCACAAACCAAGATGATAATTCTCAGTATAGGCAGCCAACGACTTTTCCGGATTCTTCTTCTCTTCGTTGAAATAGTAACAGTTCCCGAATTCGAAGAACTTCAAGTCGGCATTTTTACGGTTGGCATTGTGAGAGATACTTTCCAAACCACCAAACAATAAGGTCTGGCGCATAGCATTCAGATCTGTGCTCAACGGATTCAGCAACATCACCAGATTCTTGGAAGGATAGGTCTCCATTCCGTCGTAATAAGCAGCACGAGTCAATGAGTTATTCAGAATCTCATTGAAACCACAACCGACCAACTGCTCAGCTACGAGGTTCTGCAATTTATTAGACTTATCATGTTCCCCCTTCGTAGTCAAGCTTGACTTCAACGTAGACGGAATTTCGACATTGTTATATCCGTAAATACGGAGAATATCTTCAATGACATCACAGTCGCGCTGTACATCTACACGATAAGGCGGTACAGCCAACGTCAAACCTTCTGCCGTCTCATTGGTTATTTTCATTTCCAGACTGGAGACGATGCTCTTGATAGTATCCACCGGAATAACTTTACCTACCAATGAATTTACTTTTTCATAAGCCAGTTCTACCACGAAATCCTGAGCGGGAGCCACACATATATCCTTCACTTCAGAAGAAATGGTACCACCAGCCAGTTCTTTTACCATCATAGCAGCCAGTTTCAGACAGTAAATAGTGATATTGGGATCAATTCCCCTTTCGAAGCGGAAAGAAGCATCCGTATTCAGTCCATGACGGCGGGCGGTTTTACGTACCCATGTCGGATGAAAATAAGCACTTTCCAGGAAGACATCTTTAGTGGTTTCCGTAGAACCGGAATCCAGACCACCAAATACACCGGCGATACACATAGGTTTCTCCTTATCACAAATCATCAGATCGCGGTCAGACAATTTACGTTCTACACCATCCAGCGTAACAAACGGAGTTCCTTCGGACATCGTTTTCACGATAACTTCGCCACCTTCTATTTTATCCGCATCGAAGCAATGCAGCGGTTGACCGAACGCATGAACGATATAATTCGTGATATCTACCACATTATTAATAGGACGCAGTCCGATGATACGAAGTTTGTTCTGCAACCATTCCGGACTTTCCTTCACCGTCACACCTTTCACTGTCACACCGGCATAACGAGGACACGCTTCACTGTTTTCAACTGTCACCTTGATGTCCAAATCATGGTTTTCAACAGCAAAAGCATCTACCAACGGCTTCTTCAAGGAGGTCGGTTTATTATTCTGCACCAGATAAGCATACAAATCACGAGCTACACCATAGTGCGAACAAGCATCAGCACGGTTCGGAGTGATATCTACTTCCAGCACATAGTCGCTCTTGATGTTATAATAGTCTTTGGCAAGAGTACCCGGAACCGCATCCGCCGGCAATACAATGATACCAGCATGATCCGTACCGATACCGATTTCGTCTTCTGCACAAATCATTCCGTTAGACTCAATGCCACGAAGTTTTGACTTCTTAATCGTAAAACATTCATCCCCGTCATAGAGTTTAGCACCCAAAGTGGCAACCACCACTTTCTGACCGGCAGCCACATTCGGCGCACCACATACGATCTGCACAGGTTCCCCTTGTCCCAGATTCACAGTAGTCACGTGCATGTGGTCTGAATTCGGATGAGGAATGCATGTCAACACTTCACCGATAACGAGCCCTTCCAGTCCGCCTTTAATCGTCTGTACTTCTTCTACACTTCCTGTTTCCAAGCCAATAGAAGTTAATGCAGCCGCAACTTCTTCCGGTGCCAAATCGAAATCGACATACTCTTTCAACCAATTATAAGAGATATTCATATCATTAATTTTTTATTGTTTTCAAAAGTGACCCGCAAAATTACAAAGTTTTTTTGGATGACAGGGAATTATCTGAAAAGAAAATAATAAAAAGAGCCGAAACTACTTGATAAAAAGTAATTCCGGCTACCCTATTAAAATACTTCCGTAAATTATCCCAAACTCAGAACGGCAACGGTCCATCCGTCCCCACTCCCCCGAACGGATTATCCGTTTGAGGGGCAAAGTCAACAGGAGGCGGTATACTGCCATCACTTGCAGCATTCATCTTTGAACCTATTAACCCGCCACCGCCTTCTACCGGTTGCGGAATCATCATATCATCCTCCGGATTTTGGAAACGGGTATACTGACCGATAAAGCGCAACCTCACATCACCTACCGCACCATTACGATGCTTGGCAATAATAATCTCCGCCATACCGCGCAAATCCGTACCGTCTTGCGAAGTATAAATCTTATAATATTCAGGACGGTGAATGAAACATACCATATCGGCATCCTGCTCTATGGCTCCCGATTCACGCAAGTCACTCAACTGCGGACGTTTACCTTCCTCACCCTCACGGTTTTCCACACCACGGTTCAACTGCGACAGAGCTATAATGGGGATATTCAGTTCCTTCGCCAACCCCTTCAACGAACGTGAAATGGTACTTACCTCTTCCTGACGACTACCGAACGACATACCGCTCGCATTCATCAACTGAAGGTAGTCGATAATGATGATTTTCACCCCATGTTCGCGCACCAGACGACGAGCTTTCGTACGAAGTTCAAATACTGACAACGAAGGCGTATCATCTACATACAATGGGGCATCCAGAAGGTCACGCAACTTATAATCCAACTGTTGCCACTCATAATCCGCCAACTGTCCACTCTTAATTTTCTCACTCGGGATTTCGCACGCATTGGAGATCAAACGATTCACCAACTGTACGTTACTCATTTCAAGCGAGAACACAGCCACCGCATTGCGATAATTCACAGCTATATTCTTCGCCATAGAAAGAACGAATGCCGTTTTACCCATGGCAGGACGTGCCGCAATAATGATAAGGTCGGATTTTTGCCAACCGGAAGTCATCTTATCAAGTTTGGTAAAGCCACTTTCTAAACCACTTAAACCATCAGTACGGGCAGCAGCCGTTTGAATCTGCTGATAGGCTTCGGCAATAACAGGATTAATCTGTGTATAATCCTTCTTCATGTTCTGCTGGGAGATCTCAAACAATTTTCCCTCGGCCTCCTGCATCAGGTCATCTACGTCCAGAGTTTCATCAAAGGCTTTACTCTGCACATTGCTGGTAAATGTAATCAGTTCGCGAGCCAATGCCTTCTGTGCGATGATGCGGGCATGATATTCAATGTGTGCCGAAGAAGCGACCTTACTACTTAACTGGGTGATATAGAACGGACCACCCACCTCTTCCAAATCTCCGCGTTTGGCAAGCTGTTCTTTCACAGTCAGGATATCCACCGGCTTCTGATTCACGGCCAGGTCGGTGATAGCGGAATAAATCAACTGGTGCCGGTGTTCATAAAAAGACTCCGGACGCAGAATTTCACTTACCAATGAATAAGCGTCTTTCTCTATCATCAATGCTCCCAATACAGCTTCTTCCAACTCCGGTGCTTGCGGCTGAATACGTCCGTAATCAGTTACCGGCTGCACTTTTGTTTTAGAATTACTTCGGGGAGTTCTTTTCTGTTCTGCCATTTCTTGAATGCTACAAATTATAAATTACCTATACCCTCTCCACTGATACTTTTCAGAAAAGGGGATGGCAAAGATAATGCTTATTAATCAAAAATACTCCTATTCTATCAAACAAAAAAAGAGCTATTCCCGGTTTTTCGGAAATAGCTCTTTACATCATATCAAACCTATTCTTAAATAGTCATCGCCTGTCCGCCAATCACACCGGCAACGGCGCTGGCTATGGCAATAATCACTTTCAATATCACATTCCAACTCGTTTTCTTCATAGCGATCTCTTAATTTTTAATTATCAATTTATCCAAGCGGATTCTCGTCTACTCCACCACCGGGCGTATTGCCCGAACCACTATCCGAGCCACTCCCTGAAGGAACATTCGATAATCCTTTCAGGTAATCATCCAGACTCACCAAATCCAGTTTCTCACCGGCACGGGTAGCTGTTTTGGTTATCTTCAGCTCTCTATTGGCCTGGAAACAGATACGGACACTTTCCACACTTTTGGCAGTCACATCTTCAGTTTTGTCTTCCCCTTTAGACTTAGCAGACAGCATAAACACGCCCAATCCTGCAATATTTACCGTTTTACCCTCCAACAACTGTTCTTTCAGCTTTTCCACGAAGTTCTGCATCGTACTCCGGATATCACCGATAGAAAGTGAAGAACATTCCTGCATCTTTTGAGCAATAAATGCCAAGTCTACACTTTGTCCTAATGTTATTAACTGTGGGAAATACTTCTTGGGAGAATCCTCAACCCGAGGGTCTGACGGTCTTTCCACCGTTCTAAAAATTACACTCATACTTTTTTCTTTTAGAGATTTAAATTTTGTTTTTAGTTCACTTCGCTGATCAACGATGCTGCAAAGGTGAAGATTTAATCTCTAATAAATGAAGAAAAAAGGGTGGAAACAAAGGTTTTCTGGAGAAAAGTTGTAAAGTTCTGATTATTTGAATATTAGAAATACAAGTACTTTCATTTCTCTACAGAACACAACATATTTAATAAAGGAGCTTATATCAATAGTACTCCCCTACAATAAGAACAGTTTTTTTATATCACACATTTTTTACATATAACCTGTTTACTTTAATCATGACACCGAATATACTTATAAAAAAGATTCCAAAATCTCTTTAATGTAAGTTTTAAAGCCCTTATTTTTTCATAAAGGTACACACATATTATTTCTTCCAGATGTTATATGGAACCAATAACCATTTCATTATCTTAATGGCATGTCTTATCAACGTACAATGCTCCATAT
>CAJMQU010000056.1 GCA_905215555.1 uncultured bacterium | reverse complement strand
TTTTAACCTAAACCTTAACTATGAAAAAATCTAATGTTTCTTTCATTGCACAAATTTGTGAAATATTTCCAACTATGCCAAACAACTGCCTTGAAAATGTTTACTCTCTTAACATTAATTATCAGAAAGGTCTCAAAATCTAACTATTGAGTGTTATTTTTTTCTCGTTTCGTCTGTAAATTAG
Source organism: uncultured bacterium (assembly GCA_905215555.1). GTDB lineage: Bacteria > Bacteroidota > Bacteroidia > Bacteroidales > Bacteroidaceae > Bacteroides. Next base: position 28,401 of record CAJMQU010000056.1, on the reverse strand, counting down.
ACTCGAAGGCGTATCTTTGCGGCTGAAATAAAAAAAGGAATTATGGAAAAAGTAACGGGAGCAGACTTTAAATCTGCAACTGCTGATGACAACAAGAAGTTGTTCATCGAAACCTATGGCTGCCAGATGAATGTGGCAGATAGTGAAGTAATTGCCTCTGTGATGCAGATGGCGGGATACTCAACAGCCGACACGCTGGAAGAAGCGGATGCAGTGTTTATGAACACTTGTTCTATCCGCGACAATGCCGAACAGAAGATTCTGAATCGTTTGGAATTTTTCCACTCGCTCAAGAAGAAGAAACGCAACCTGATTGTGGGTGTGTTGGGATGTATGGCCGAGCGCGTAAAGGATGATCTGATTACCAAGCACCACGTTGACCTGGTGGTAGGTCCTGATGCTTATCTCACTCTTCCCGACTTGGTTGCCGCCGTAGAGGCGGGTGAAAAAGCCATCAATGTGGAACTGTCTACAACGGAGACTTACCGGGATGTCATTCCTTCGCGCATTTGCGGTAACCACATTTCCGGATTTGTGTCTATTATGCGCGGATGTAATAATTTCTGCACGTATTGCATTGTCCCCTATACCCGCGGTCGTGAGCGTAGTCGTGATGTGGAAAGCATCCTGAACGAAGTGTCCGACTTGGTGGCGAAGGGTTATAAGGAAATCACCCTTTTGGGGCAGAACGTCAACTCCTACCGCTTTGAGAAGCCGGATGGTGAAGTTGTCTCTTTCCCTATGTTGCTCCGCACCGTGGCTGAGGCTGCGCCGGGCGTGCGTGTCCGTTTCACCACTTCGCATCCCAAGGATATGAGCGATGAAACGCTGGAAGTGATTGCGCAGGTTCCCAATGTGTGCAAGCATATCCATCTGCCGGTGCAGAGCGGAAGTTCGCGCATCCTGAAACTGATGAATCGCAAATATACCCGTGAGTGGTATCTGGAGCGTGTGGATGCTATCCGCCGTATCATCCCCGATTGCGGTTTGTCTACAGATATTTTCTCTGGTTTCCATTCCGAGACGGAAGAAGACCATCAACTTTCCCTTTCTCTGATGGAAGAGTGTGGTTATGACTCTGCTTTCATGTTTAAATATTCCGAGCGTCCCGGCACGTATGCTTCCAAGCATTTGCCGGATGATGTGCCCGAAGAAGTGAAGATACGCCGGTTGAATGAGATTATCGCTTTGCAGAATCGTCTTTCTGCCGAGTCGAATGCCCGTTGCATCGGCAAGACGTATGAAGTATTGGTGGAAGGAGTTTCCAAACGTTCACGCGAACAATTGGTAGGGCGTACTGAGCAGAACCGTGTAGTGGTATTCGACCGTGGAACGCACCGGGTGGGCGATTTCGTGAAGGTGAAGATTACTGAAGCAAGTTCGGCAACGCTGAAGGGAGAAGAAGTAGAGTAAAAAGATTACTATAACAACCATTATAAAAAGAGGGAAGCTGCCGGAGTCTTTATCTCCAATCAGCTTCCCTTCCTTTTTTTCAGTTCCGGCAGTCTGCCGTCATTTTACCCCAGCGGATTTTCGTCCACGCCTCCACTGCCCGAGCCGCCGCCTTCCGAGCCGCTGCCTTCCGAGTCTCCGCTCACCGGAGTGTCTTGCAGGCATACGCTGTTGGCAACGCTGGTGGCGTTTTCGTTACAAAATCCCAGATAAATGGCCAGTGCGTCACTGCTCCAGTTGGCGGGCAGTTTCAGTTCTGCTTTGGCATCGGAACGCGTGGCTGCGGCTATGTCGTAGACGGCCATTCCCTTATCCTTGTTGTATGCCAGCAGCATGGCGGCGTCTGTAAGTGCTGCATCGCCCATGCCGCTGTTGTCGGTCCAGGCGAAAGCGGCCTTGTTTCCGCTTACTGTTACCGTGGCATCCATTGCCGGCATCAGGCTGCCATGTGTCACCAAAGCCTTGTTGTAGTCAATAGAGACGTTTGTTCCGCTACCTTTCAGTGCATGTTTCAGAACGTAAGATACGGCTGCATTGAATGTGGTTTGCTGCCCGGAATACTCTTTGTATCCAAATCGCAGAAAAGGCGTCATTGTTTTTGCGAAATTGATGGTTACCGCAAATTTAGAGCGCTGGTTCTGTTGTTTTTCTGTGCGCGGATTGTTGATATTCACTGCCAGTGCACGCATATAGTGTACCGCTTTCCATGTGCTACCTACTACTGTTCCTACTTTTCCTGAGAATCCTCCGAGGATTCCCTGTTTGATTGTTCCCATAATTTTTCTTTTTTGTGTTGTAAATAATTTAGTTTTCTGTGTGAACTCGCTAAAAGACTTCTGCAGCAATCTTCATCGTGTTATTCAGTTTGCAACGGTGTTTTGTTTCCGTTGCAGTGGCAAAGATATAGGATCTTTTTTTAAAATCGGCCTTTTTGAAATAAAGTTTATCATAATCTTGCGTTTGTAGTTTTTGTTAATTGATAATCAGTGGTTTATGTCTTATTTTTTGTTTATCGAAGCATTCATTCGCTTTGTTTTTCTTTGATTTGAAGTCCGGGTTTTCTCCGATCCGTGTCATGTCCGCGTTTTCTCCACTCCTATGCGGGGACGAGAATAGTGGAGCAGGTGTGGAGCAGATATGGAGTAGGTGTAGAGCGGGTATTGTAAATGGTTTGTTGCAATTTTTCTTCAAAAGAAAGCCTGCCATCCGTGGCTGTTTTTGCAAAAAGTTGGGAGAATATGGATGATTCTATAAAAAGAATCATATCCTTGTGTTTATAATTGCGGTTATTATAATCTGAATTATAAATAGTATAAATTTGATAATCTGAATTTTAACTCGTATCGGCATATTTCACTATCATCATGGGGCGCCGCTGTATAAGGAAAACATATTTGATACGCCGTAGTTTCAAGAATGCCCCATGCGTGATATCTTTGAGATGCTTTTTTGTATGCCACCAAAGAATATCTGAATCTGGTAATCCTCTGTCACGTAGCGACTCAATGTACAGTCAAAGGCTTTCTTGAAAATGGCATTGGCATAATCGGGGTGAAAGGGTGTAGCCTTTTCACAACCTGGTTGACGGGGTTAAAGTTATATTCTTTGTATTGAAATAAACTATTACCAAACAATTCTTACATTCTGATATAAAACTCTATCTTTGTGTTACAACTTATAATAATATGACGGATACGATGAAAAACAATATAGCTTTAATAATTCTTTTGATTGCTTTTTTACTGGTGGCCTGCAATGAGCGGCAGAGTAATAACAGGCAATTGATATTGGCGGACTCTCTTATGCAATCGCGTCCGGACAGTGCATTGAATGTCTTACAGGGTATTTCAATGGAGAAATTTGCTACACAGGCTGATAGTGCTTATTATGCATTGTTGTTGACGCAGGCAAGGGATAAAAACCGTATAATGCAAAAAGATGATTCGCTGATACGGGTAGCAGTCTGCTATTATGATTCAATTGGAGATGTAGGGATGCAGGCAAAAGCACATTATTATTGGGGATGTGTATGTCGGGATAAAGGTGATTATCTGAAAGCTATTGATGAATATCATAGAGCTCAAATTCTGAGTGAAAAAGGAAAAGATACAGAATTACCGTCGTTGATATATAGTAATGTAGGGTATTTATATTATATTCAAAACTTTACTTCCGAGGCTGATTCTATATATCGGCTGGCAGAACAACTCGCTGTTCAACAAAGGGATACAGTTGCTTTAGTTTATGCTTTGTCACAACGTGGCATGATTAATCTTGAAAGAGGACAAGGCTATTATCCGGATGCGGAGAAACAAATGCAACAAGCGTTGCTGTTGGCTGAACATTTTTCAGACGCTACGGTTAAAATTCCTATCTATGCGTCATTGAGTACACTTTATAGTGAAATGGAGAATACGGAAAAGGCGCTTCAGTATGCTAAACTTAACTACTTTTCGGTAAGAGATACATCACATTGTTACAGAACTTTTTTGTTGTTGGGCGAGGCTTATTTTAAAAATGAACAATATGATTCTGCTGAGATATATTTGCAGAAAATATTCACTGCCACTAGATATTACGACACTAAGGCAGATGCATGCATGAAATTGGCAGAGATTGCAAATGTTCGTGGAGAAATAGGAGTTGTTGCAGAGATGAGAGGAAAACAGATTGCTTATACTGACAGTGCGCAGAAGTATAAGCAAGAGCATGCTATTTTTCAAAGTATTATATCCCAAAATCAAAAAGATAATGAGAGGTATTGGAAGCAATATATATACATTGTTATCATATTGGCTCTGATTGTTTTTATTGTAGGGAGTGTCATTATAGTTTATTATATTAAGCAGAGTAGGAAGCGGCAATTGGAAGATGAACAACGGAAGCAGAAACTAAAAGTAGAAGTTGATTTGCTGACTTTAAAAAAGCAGGCTCTTATAAAAGGGGAATATGAAAGTTCGACATCTTATATCAAATTGAAAAATATCGCACGGACACTAATTAAAGTTGAAACTAAAGATAATCTTAGCGAAGAGGAGTGGCAACAATTAATTATTATGACAGATGCGAAATGGAATGGAATTATTACCTATTTAAACACGAAGTACAATTTGTCGGCAGAGGAGATTCAGATATGTTGTCTCTATTTGGCTGGAATTGCTGTTAGCTATATGGGGCATTTTGTTAAGGGGTATGCCCGAAGTACGATTCAGCTAAAAGCAAGAGATATTATAAAGAAAATAGGAGCTCCTCAAGGTAGGCTATTGAAAGATGTGCTGGTTTCATTGTCTCAAGAACTTAAAAGTAATTTATAAGTAACTTTTATACACTATCTGAGTGAAATCGGGCACTTTTTAGGCACTTACTCATATAATATGCTGCTAACTTTGAGGCATGTTAAACGATTAAATTGTATTTATTTATGAGAGTACTAGTGCTTTTTTTATTAATTTGTGTTGGAAACATTAATAGTTATGCCCAAACTCCCGGTAACGGACAAATCACATTGCAATATTCTAATAATAAAAGTCCAAAAGAGAGGACTGAAGTTGGTGATGAAAATACTCCTATAAAGCGCAGTATTTCCCAACCTGTGTATGCTTACTTATATAATAAGGTAGTAACTGTTGATTTCCAAGCAGCATTCTCTGCTGTTACGGTTAATGTTATTAATGAAACTACTGGAGAAACAGTTTACTCGGAGCAACTTATTAATCCTGCAATGTTTTCTATAAACTTAAACGGTACCGGAGGTTATATGATAGAGATCATTTCTGATGAAATCTCATTGGAAGGGCATTTCTTTTTGTAATCTTGTGGATTAATGGCTATGGGTGGCAAATAAGATTTCATTTTGTGATTATTAGATGGTAATTCGGATTTGAAGAAGAATTATCACTTAATATATAATTAACCCTTATGTTTCATTTTAAATTTATTCATTGGGGTGTTACTTTATGTATTATAGAGTTCATTTAATAGATAGTTTATTATTCTACAAAGAAATACTCTCAATTGTCCTTTTTGCTTTATTCATAGCTTTAGTTATATTACAACTCTCCAAAAAACATCTTAATTCATTGGTGCAATATAAACGTGAAAAAGTAAGCCTTTTGACTCTCAAAAGGAACCGAAGTATTATTCGGCAGTTTCTCTGTAAAAGAAATTATATTGATTTAGACTATGAAAATGCTATTTCATTGGGAGATCAAAGTTCATCAATGACAATAACAACGATTATTAGTCCATATTGCCCATATTGTAAAGCTGTAGTTAAAGAAATGTTTAATTTATTAGATAATTATTCTGTTAAATGGGTCATAATTTGGGATGGAATGATATCTTTGCAAAATCAGTATATTAATAATCAACAGTTGTATTGGGAAGAACTATATAAAATTGATAAACACAAGTTTATAAGTAGATTACAGGGGTTTACCAAAACTGATAAATATATCCTTCCAGATTGTGATGTATCGGAACAAACGAAACTATTTTTTTATAATAGATTAAACCTATTACGGCAAAGTAAAATTGATAAAAATCCAACTGTTCTGATTAACGGCAAAATATTATCAGAATACTATGGTGTCAGTGACTTTAAATATATATTGAGTGATATCTTAGAAATGAATGAGATATGAAAACACTTTTTTTGTTGATACATTTTTTATTGATATGTTTTCTTGTGCATGCTCAAACATTGGATAGTACTATCCTTGTCTGCCAATACAAGGCAAATACGATTAAGATTACTGCACAGGCTCCAATGAATGACTTGATTCGTCTGGAGATTGGGAAAAACATATCCAAATCATATAGTGTGTATAGTGCGCGTAGTGATTCTTTTGAACTGTCACCAAACTATCAGGCACGTTTTACTCAAATGAGTGAACAAGTCAGACAATCTGTTATGGGTGGAATGGAACTGGATGATGCGATAGAAAGTAGCGGTATATTGCCTGTTCGTGATAGAGTTGTTGTTTATAAGAATTATCCCAAAGGAAAGATGACTGTGCTTGATCGCATCAATAGTAAACAATATGAATATATTGATAAGCTTAACTCCCAGAATTGGGAAATACAAGCAGACACAATGACTATTTTAGGATATACATGCCAGAAAGCTGTGACGGAATGGAGAGGACGCCGGTATGAAGCCTGGTTTGCTGCTGAAATTCCAATTAATGAGGGGCCAATGAAGTTTGGCGGTCTACCTGGACTGATTTTCAAGTTGAATGATGTAGATAAAGAATATAATTATGAAATAGAGGGAATTGAGAAGAAAGTGCTTCCTATAAAAATGGATATCCCTATTAAACAAAAAGAATTCATTAAGACAGATCGTAAGAAATTTGTGCGGGCTTATCGGAATTTCCTGAAACATTTTGGTTTGGTAATGGCGGCTGAATCAGGAATAAATGTTGCAACAGATGCAAGTCTTGAAAAGAAAGGATATGATCTGATGGAATTGGATATTCATTAAATCACTAAATATGCGCATTGCGTACTTTTATATTACTTTGTTATTTTGTATCTCTGGGCATGCACAACAGGTTGTTCAAGGTACAATAACGGATGCAGAGAAAGGTAGTCCGTTATCTAATGTGCAGGTTACAATAAAACATGGTAAAGTAGTGCTCCAGTACACTTATTCAGATGAAGAGGGGCATTTCAAGATCAGAAAAAAGGAAGATGGAAGTGAAGATGTACTGACCTTTTCCTTAATAGGGTATAAGCCTGTTAATATTAAAATGGCAGATATTCAAGAGGTAATAATGGTGAAGTTATATCCACAATCTTTTGCAATTAATGAAGTGGTTATAAAAGCTCCGAAAATCCGTGGACAGGGAGATACATTAACGTATTTTGTTAATCAGTTTTCATCAACTCAGGATAAGACCATTGGAGATGTATTAAAGAAAATGCCAGGAATTAATGTGGATATCACAGGCAAAATTACCTACAATGGCAAAGAGATAAATAAATTTTATATTGAAGGGCAGGACCTGCTTGAGGGAAAATATGGTATTGCTACCAATGGAATACCTCAACAAGAAGTAGGAGCCGTGGAAGTGTATGAAGATCATCAACCAATTAGAGCGTTGGAAGGATTATCATTTTCTGACCAGGCTGCCATTAATATCAAACTTAAAGAAGGTGCTAAAGCTCATTGGATATCTACCCTTGATTTGGGGAGTGGGTTTCCACTTCCACTATGGGAAGTGAAATTATTTGCTATGATTATTAAGAAAAATCAACAGAATATTTCTGTACTGAAAAGTAATAACAGGGGGCACGACTTGTCACGCGAATGTGAAACGGTTACTGCTCGTGGAATATTTAATCAGGATGATTATTATAATCAGGGTCAGGATATTGATGTCTCATTACCATCAGCTCCTTCATTAGCAACTGAACGCACGTTGGATAATCGCTCACATTTGTTCAGTACCAATCAATTGTGGGGATTGAAGAATGATTATCAACTGAAAGGACAAATTAATTACCTGAATGATGACATGAAATCAGAAGCTACTTCAAAGACCATATACTATTTGCCAAATGATAACTATATCTTAGCAGAAGCTGAAGATGGAAAATCACATCAAAATATGCTGGCTACAAATCTGACTTTTATTGGTAATAAAGATAATTTTTATCTGAACAATACATTAAATACAGAATGGAAATGGCGTAATACTAATCTGGTGACTCAGAATGATAAGAATTTTATTAAAGAAAAAGCAAATCTTCCTTCTCGTAAAATTAGTAATAATTTCAATTTGGTCAAACGATTGGGTAATCAGTCTATTTCCTTTTCTTCTTTTATATTGTGGCAATCAGACCCGCATACATTGGATATTTCTACTGATGAAAGAGAAAATCAAAGACAATCTGTTTCTTCAAGCTCTCTATTTAATAACAATCATGTTATTTATAGTTTTGCTTTAGGAAAATTTGTTCTATCTCTGAATGGGGGAATAAATTTCCTCTTCCGGCAGATGGATAGCAATCAACAAAATATTCATATTCCTGTTGGAAGTGCGTTGTTGTCTAATGGTATACAGACGAATTATATTCGTAGCTATCTGAATCCTAAGATAGAACTAAATAAAAGATTTTTATTATTGACTGTCCAATGTCCAATAAGCTATTATCATTACACATATAGAAATGAAAGGCAAAAAGAAACAATGAACTATGGTATGTATTCTCCTTCATTAAAGGTGCAATGGGATTTAACGCCTGATTTGAAATGGACTATTTCGGGAGGAATTTTGCAAGAGAAGCCAGACGAGTCTTTATGGTATAATGGGTGGATAGTCCAAAATTATAGGACTATTCGACAAGGAGGTATGATTGATCAAAAGAAAAATGGAAGAACAATGAATATGGATGTTTCATACAAAAACCTTTCATTGCTACTTTTTGCTAATGCTAAAGTTTCGTTGCAATGGAATGATGAGAAATATATCGAGAGCCAAGCTTTTTTAAATGAGAATTTGATAGCGCGTTCTGTTATTCCTGAAAAATACTTATCCCGGCAGCAACTACTAACGGGAGAGGTGAGTAAAAGTATAGATTTGATAGATGGTTCAGTATCATTGCAAGGCATATATTATGCACAATTTAGTAAAATGTATCAAGCTGAAATTTTAATGCCTTTTGAGACCAGATTATTTTCTTTGTTTGGCAAATTAAATGGTAAATTGAGTGATAAGCTGGATTGGAACTATGGTATCAGTTATTCTTCAACATCTTTAAACGTTAATAAAAATAGTCTGTTTTCTAGCAAGAAGCTTTCTAATAAGGTTGATATAGCTTGGAATCTTTCCCCTAAAATTAGTTTTCGGGCAAGTGGTGAATATTATCGTAATGAAATAGGAGATGATGAATTTAAAAATATCTTTTTCGTTGATGCCTCTGCTGTTTATCGGATAAGTAAAAAGTATGAGGTAAGTTTGGATGCGACTAATTTGTTGAATAATCGTATATATGATTATACGCTTACCGGTAGTTTATCAACATTTATAAGCCAGCAACAGATTAGAGGACGGGAGTTGTTTATTCACTTCTTTTGCCGATTGTAGGAACATAATAGACAGAAATAAATGAAATCATTCCCTCATTTTACTCAACATGATCAGATGGATTGTGGGCCTACTTGTCTCCGCATGATAGCTGCTTTCTATGGGAAGCACTATACGCTTAATGAAATGAGGGAGATATCTTTCATCACTCATTTATTTCTCACCCAGTCCATCGTGGACTTTGGAATTAATAACCAAAACCTTAACTTTATATATCTGATACTGCTAGCTCAACTGATGTTGAGCTTCAGTAGCAGTGCCGTGGAGTTTATCCGTGGTTGGATATTGTTGCATCTGGGAACACGTATTAGCATTGCCCTTATTTTGGATTTCCTTATTAAACTAATGAAGCTCCCTATGGGATACTTTGATACTAAGATGACAGGGGATATCCTACAGCGCATCAACGATCATACGCGTATTCAGAATTTTCTGACGGGGAGCAGTCTGAGCGTGGTATTCTCTACATTCAACATCGTAGTCTTCGGCGTTGTACTGTTACTTTATAACTGGATGATATTCTTTATCTTCATGGGCGGTAATGGACTTTATATAGCATGCGTCTGGCTGTTCATGAAGAAGCGTGCTGAACTGGATCACAAACGTTTTGCCCAGCAGAGTGCCAATCAGAGCACAGTGGTGCAACTGGTGAATATTGTCGGCATTTGTTATGATGCTTATTGAGTTACTTCAAGATGAATGGTTATTATATAAAAAAGTATTGGGAAGAAGAAGATATATTGTTTTATCTTCATTGGCTGCAACGTATAAGACTAATCTGAAGGACTTACTTACCTTAAAGAACCATATCAATTTATTGTATCAGCAGCGCATTCTTACTAATCGCAACTGTGCTAATGGACTGAAAAAGAATAATATGGATTAAAGACATGGGTGGAATGTTTTTCATAAAACACATTGAGGTGTGGTGTTTAAAGGAAAAGAGCACGAATCTCCCGATCCGTGCTCTTAAATTAATTGTTTACTTTAATTTCTGTATTCTTATTTTGCAATTGCCAATAGATTAGTTGTCAGGTCCATCTGTTTGTGGTCAACCAGAGTCCAATCTGATTTATTATCTTGCTTGTAGGCTTTGTAGGCCGTCGGCATATTTTCATCATTCAAGTCGTAGACGCTTTTCTGAACGGCTTCGTCAAAAGCTTTGTGAGACTCGTTCCAGCGGGCGTAATTCATGGTTATTTCATTATCGCTGTATTGGTAAGTCATCTTGAAATAGGGCACCCATGCATCTCTTGCACCATCCCATTTGGAGGCTTCTTTGCTTACCAGGCGATTCTGGTCATCGTAAGTGAAAGTGTATTGCATATGGCGGCGGAGATAAGAGCCGTCTTGTTTGAAGATGGTTTTTGAAGCGACTAATTCGCCGTTCATCACCTGATTAGTTATGAAACCGTCCTGAGCTTTCACTTCGGAGTTAAGAACACTTGCTATCATTATAGCTACCAATGCGACTGCTTTAAATAAACTTGTAGTTTTCATAATCTTTATTTTTTAATTGTTATTATTTCTATTGGATTTCGCTCTATCTGTTAGACGGAACTACTTGTTGAAAAGTGGCAGACAATCTTTGTTTTTTTGCTGACCGCTTTCGCTTAATAATAGTCAATTCCTGTGCCAAAGTGGTAAGTGGTTGATAATCAAAGATTGATGTGGAATTGTGTCTGTTCATTATCGGACAGTTGTCCGCTTATTATCGAACACTGACCGCAAGAATGATTTTGAATAATTGTTTATTTTGAGACAAGGATGCAAATATTTGGCACACTATCAACAGTCCTTTATGGTTAAGACTGCTATTTTTGCTTCCAAAATGAATATACAATGAAAAACTTCTATTTAATTATCTTATTTCTTTATTTCAGTTCTCTGTCGGCATGGAGTGCCGGATCACCTGAAAAAGCTGTATTTGATCTGATAGAGCGGGTTACTCCCGGTTACGCTTCCCAGTACCGGCTGGAAATGATAGAGCCGGAAGGAGGGAACGATGTGTATGAAGTGGACGGTGACGGACAGAAAATCATTTTGCGGGGGAATAATGCAGTGTCTTTGGCCACTGCTTTCAATTGGTATCTGAAGTATACGTGCCGGGCGCATGTGTCCTGGTTTGGCAATCAGTTGAAGCTGCCTGCAAAACTGCCACAGCCGTTGCAAAGGGAGCGGAGGATTATTAATGGTAAATATCGTGTATATATGAACTATTGCACGGTGAGTTACACGGCAGCTTGGTGGAACTGGGAACGCTGGCAGCAGGAATTGGATTATATGGCAATGAACGCTATCAATATGCCTCTTTTTTCCGTGGGGCTGGACGGTGTGTGGTATAATACATTGTTGCGTTTTAACTTTACGGAAGAAGAAGCTCGCGCTTTTCTTACCGGGCCGGGGCATTCGGCATGGCAATGGATGCAGAATATCCAAAGCTATGGAGGCCCTTTGCCGAAATCAGTGATAGATAAACACGTGGCTTTAGGCAAGAAGATAATAGCACGGCAGTTGGAACTGGGTATGCAACCCATTCAGCAAGGGTTTTCGGGCTATGTTCCACGGGAATTGCAAGAGAAATATCCACAAGCTAAAATCAGTATGAAGCGGAAATGGTGCGGTTTTGACGCTACTGCCCAACTGGATCCTACCGACCCATTGTTTCATGAAATAGGATTGGCCTTTCTGGAAGAACAGGATAAACTGTTTGGCAGTTATGGGGTATATGCCGCCGATCCTTTCCATGAAAGTGCCCCTCCGGTAGATACGCCCGAATATCTGAAAGGGGTGGGACAGACTATACACAAGCTTTTTCAGACATTTGATGCAGGGGCCTTGTGGGTGATGCAGGCATGGAGCATGCGGGAACATATTGTGAAAGCTGTTCCCGAAGAATCTTTGCTGATACTGGATTTGAATGGCTCGAAGACTGCTTCTAATGGCGGCTGGGGATATCCGGTGATAGCGGGTAACCTTCATAATTTTGGCGGACGCATCAATATGCACGGCGATTTGGCTCTGCTTGCCTCCAATCAATACAAGAAGGCGAAGATGCGCTATCCTAATGTATGTGGTTCCGGACTTTTTATGGAGGCCATCGAGCAGAACCCTGTTTATTATGACTTGGCTTTTGAAATGCCCAATCATGCTGACAGCATTCGTTTGCGTGAATGGCTGGCTGCTTATGCCGAACGCCGCTATGGGGCAAAATCGGCAGCTGCCGTACAGGCGTGGATGTATCTGTTGGAAGGCCCTTACCGGAAGGGGACAAACGGAACGGAGCGAAGCTCTATCGTGGCGGCCCGCCCGGCATTGAACGTGAAGAAGTCCGGCCCTAATGCCGGGTTGGGTATTCCTTATGAGCCGATGTTAGTCATCCGGGCACAGTCCGCGCTTCTGAAGGATGCTGATAAGTTGGCAGCTTCCAGGCCTTATCGTTTTGATATTGTGGACGTACAGCGCCAGATGATGACCAATTTGGGTCAGTTGGTTCACAAGAAAGCGGCGGAGGCGTTTACCGCTAAAGACAAAGCGGCTTTTGCTTTGCACTCCGGGCGCTTTCTGGAATTGCTGAAGGATATGGACGAATTGCTTTATACGCGCAGCGAATACAGTTTTGACAGATGGCTGACAGAGGCTCGCAGCTGGGGAGAAACGGAAGAGGAGAAAGACCTGATGGAGCGTGATGCCACTTCTTTGGTCACTATTTGGGGGGCCGATGGAGATCCGCGTATTTTTGATTATTCGTGGCGCGAATGGTCCGGACTGATTAACGGGTATTATCTGCCCCGGTGGCAGAAATTCTATACAATGCTTCAAAAGCATTTGGACGCGGGCACTGACTATCAGGAAGAAGGTTTGCCGCTGGCTTACGGTCGGGAGGATTTCCGTGCGAATGATTTCTATAATCAGTTGGCCGGTTGGGAACTCGATTATGTGGCTCGGACGGGCAAGGCACGTACACCCGCCACTCGTGGAGATGAGCTGGACATTACCCGCAGGCTGTTTGATAAATACCTGAAACTGTCTCATGAGTATTATGCGGATTTTTCGGGGGTGGAAGGAATAGGCGAAGAACGTACTTATGAAAATGTAGGAGAGGAGTAAGAAGAGTAACGGGCTGTCCGATAATCCGTGCCTAAAAAATGGCATAATATAAGCGAAGCACGAGTTTTCGGACAACCTCTTTCTTTTTTTCTCCTCTTTTATTAAATCTCCTTAAAGAAAGCCCTATACGTCGCTTTTTATTTGTTATTTTGCACCAAATTCGGGTATAGTGTGGTCCGTTCGTTTCGGGCTGCACTTCATTATTGCAGAACGTTCAATGAATAAACTCACCATAAAAGCCTGTCCGGTATGCGGTGGTACGCATATAGAGCGTGCTATGACTTGCATAGACCATTATGCTTCCAGCGAGGCATTTTATTTATGTCGTTGCCGGGATTGCAGTTTCCTCTTTACGCAGGATTTTCCTGTGGAGGCTGAGATAGGCAGATATTATGAGACTCCCGATTACATCTCCCATTCCGATACGAAAAAAGGACTCATGAACAGGGTATATCATTGGGTACGCAGTTATATGCTGGGTCGTAAAGCACGTCTGGTGGCTCGTGAAGCGCATCGCAAAACGGGACGTTTGCTGGACATCGGTACGGGAACAGGTTATTTTGCCGACACCATGAAGCGGCGGGGCTGGGAGGTGGAAGCGGTGGAAAAGAATGTACAGGCCCGCGGATTTGCCAAAGAGCACTTCAATCTCGATGTGAAGCCCGACACAGCATTGCAGCATTTTGCTCCCGGCAGTTTCGACGTCATCACGTTGTGGCACGTCATGGAGCATCTGGAGCATCTGAATGAGACGTGGGACACACTGAATAACCTGCTGACGGAGAAAGGCGTGCTGATTATTGCCGTGCCCAACTGTTCTTCGTATGACGCGAAGAAATACGGTGCGCACTGGGCTGCCTACGATGTTCCCCGTCATTTGTGGCACTTTACGCCCGGCACCATTCAGAGGCTGGGGGCCAAACATGATTTTATATTGGCTGCACATCACCCGATGCCGTTCGATGCATTTTATGTGTCGATGTTGAGTGAAAAATATATGGGCCATTCCCTTACTTTCTTCCGGGGAGTGTTCAGCGGCACGCTGGCGTGGTTCAGCGCGTTAGGAAGAAAAGAACAAAGCAGTTCGATGATTTATGTATTCAGGAAAAAGCAGAAATAATTCCGTATCCTATTTTGATATGCAGTTCATCACGTCCAGCATTAGTACGACGTTGGTATTGCTGCTGTTGGGGTTGGTGGTGTTTTTTGTGCTGACTGCCCATAACCTTTCAGTGTATGTGAAGGAGAATATCAATTTCTCCATTATCATCAGCGATGATATGAAGGAGACGGACATTCTGAAATTGCAGAAGAAGCTGGACAAGGAAGTTTTTGTGCGCTCTACGGAGTATATTTCGAAGAAGCAGGCGCTCCATGAGCAGATTGAGGCGATGGGGACAGATCCGCAAGACTTTCTGGGATATAACCCTCTGCACGCTTCCATCGAGGTGAAGTTGCATTCCGACTATGCGAATACGGACAGCATAGCTAAAATAGAGAAGGAGATTAAAAAGAATACCAATGTGCAGGAGGTGCGCTATCAGGAAGACTTGATTAATATGGTCAATGAGAATATCCGCAATATCAGTTTGCTGTTGCTGGGGTTGGCCGTATTGCTGGCTTTCATATCCTTTGCATTGATAAACAACACCATACGGCTGACAATTTACTCCAAGCGCTTCCTCATTCATACGATGAAGCTGGTGGGAGCAAGTTGGAGCTTTATCCGGCGCCCGTTCCTGTGGCGCAATTTCTGGATTGGTGTGCTGGCAGCTATCATAGCCGATGGTATTTTGTGGGCTGCCGCATATTGGCTGGTGGTGTATGAACCTGATTTAATCAGTGTGATTACGCCCGACGTCATGCTGCTGGTTTCCGTTTCGGTACTTGTGTTCGGAGTGTGTATCACGTGGTTTTGTGCATACCTCTCCATTAATAAGTTCCTGCGGATGAAGGCGGGGGCGCTGTACTATATATGATTGGAGTAGATAAGTAGAATAGTAATGTTATTTATAATATAAAGAGATGAGTAAACAGAAATTTGCTTTCGATAAAACCAACTTTATCCTGCTTGCCGTTGCAATGGCAATAGTGATTATCGGTTTTATTCTGATGACCGGTCCTGTATCCACACCGACACACTTTGAACCGGATATTTTTAGTGCGAGACGTATTAAGGTAGCTCCGGTGGTTTGTCTTGCAGGCTTCTTGCTCATGATATACGCTGTATTGCGTAAGCCGCGTGGCGGGCAAATGAAGAATGAAGGCATGCAAGAATGAAAAAAACGGCACAATTAAAATTCATAATTAATAATTCATAATTAGATTACATGGAATGGTTTGAGGCGCTCATTCTGGGCTTGATCCAGGGTTTGACGGAGTATTTGCCGGTAAGTAGTAGCGGACATTTGGCTATCGGTTCGGCGTTGTTTGGTATTCAGGGAGAAGAAAATCTGGCGTTCACGGTAGTGGTGCATGTAGCTACGGTATTCAGTACGATGGTGGTCCTGTGGAAGGAAATCGAATGGATATTCAAAGGTTTGTTCAAGTGGCAGATGAATGATGAGACGCGTTATGTAATCAATATATTGATTTCCATGATACCTATCGGTATTGTAGGTGTGTTCTTTAAAGATGAAGTAGAGTCTGTCTTTGGTTCAGGACTGCTGATTGTGGGCTGTATGTTGCTGGTGACTGCTGCTTTACTGTCGTTCTCTTATTATTATAAGCCGAAGCAGAAAGAGAAAATCTCTATGAAAGATGCATTTATTATCGGTCTGGCACAGGCTTGTGCCGTGCTTCCGGGTCTTTCGCGTTCGGGCACCACGATTGCTACAGGTTTGTTGCTGGGTGATAATAAAGCGAAGCTGGCCCAGTTCTCTTTCCTGATGGTGATGCCGCCGATATTGGGTGAAGGATTGCTGGATGGCATGAAACTGATGAAAGGCGAAGATATTGCAGGCAGCATTTCAACCTTATCATTGCTGATAGGCTTCATAGCCGCTTTTGTATCGGGTTGTCTGGCTTGTAAGTGGATGATTAACATTGTGAAGAAAGGCAAGCTGGTATATTTCGCTGTCTACTGTGCGATTGCCGGTATCGTAACCATCGTTCTGTCACAAATGCAAGGTTAACGGATGAAGTTTAAAGAAGGAGAAGTACTTTATTTCAATAAACCGCTGGGGTGGACCTCGTTTAAGGTGGTGGGACATGCGCGTTACCACATCTGCCGGCGGATGAAAGTGAAGAAATTGAAAGTGGGTCATGCCGGCACGCTCGATCCTTTGGCCACAGGGGTGATGATTGTTTGCACAGGCAAGGCTACGAAACGGATTGAAGAGTTTCAGTATCATACGAAGGAGTACGTTGCCACCATTCAGTTGGGCGCCACCACTCCATCTTACGATTTGGAACACGAGATAGATGCCACTTACCCTACTGAGCATATCACGCGGGAGTTGGTGGAAGAAACGTTGAAGACATTTATCGGTGAGATACAGCAGGTTCCCCCCGCCTTTTCGGCCTGTATGGTAAATGGCAAACGCGCCTATGACCTGGCACGTAAGGGCGAAGAGGTAGAGTTGAAACCGAAGTTGCTGGTGATTGACGAGATAGAGTTGCTGGAATGTAATCTGCCGGAAATTAAAGTCCGTGTGGTATGCAGTAAAGGTACTTATATCCGTGCCTTGGCCCGCGACATTGGTGAAGCGCTGAACAGTGGCGCCCATCTGACGGCTTTGGAACGTACCCGCGTGGGTGATGTCCGGTTGGCGGATTGCCTCGATCCGATGAATTTCAAGGAGTGGATAGATGCTCAGGAGATAGAAACAGAAGAATAACTTAAAGAAAGAATAGATATGAAACTGTCGCAATTTAAATTTAAGCTTCCGGAAGAGAAGATTGCTTTGCACCCTACAAAGTACAGAGATGAGTCGCGCCTTATGGTACTGCACAGAAAGACAGGCGAAATTGAACACAAGGAATTTAAGGATGTCCTGAATTATTTTGATGACAAGGACGTGTTCATCTTCAACGATACGAAGGTGTTCCCCGCCCGTCTGTATGGCAACAAGGAGAAGACCGGCGCACGTATTGAAGTGTTCCTTTTGCGTGAATTGAACGAAGAACTCCGCTTGTGGGATGTGCTGGTGGACCCGGCCCGTAAAATCCGTATTGGCAACAAACTGTATTTCGGTGACGACGACTCTATGGTAGCTGAGGTTATCGACAATACGACGTCTCGCGGACGTACGCTCCGTTTCCTCTACGACGGCCCGCACGATGAGTTCAAGAAGGCTTTGTATGCATTGGGTGAAACCCCGCTGCCACACAGCATCATCAACCGTCCCGTAGAACCGGATGACGCCGAGCGTTTCCAGTCTATCTTTGCCCGTAATGAGGGTGCGGTGACGGCTCCTACCGCCAGTCTGCATTTCAGCCGCGAATTGCTGAAGCGCCTTGAAATCAAGGGTATCGACTTTGCTTATATTACGTTGCATGCCGGTTTGGGCAACTTCCGCGACATTGATGTGGAAGACCTCACGAAGCACAAGACCGATTCCGAACAGATGATTGTGAACGAAGACGCTGTGAGCATAGTGAACCGTGCGAAGGACATGAACAGACAGGTTTGTGCCGTAGGTACTACCGTGATGCGTGCCATCGAAAGCACCGTGAGCACCGACGGACATCTGAAATCCTATGAGGGTTGGACAAACAAGTTCATCTTCCCTCCCTATGACTTTACCGTAGCCAATGCGATGATTTCCAACTTCCATATGCCGCTTTCCACGTTGCTGATGATTGTTGCCGCTTTCGGTGGCTACGACCAGGTGATGGAAGCCTATAATGTGGCTTTGAAGGAAGGTTACCGTTTCGGTACGTATGGGGACGCGATGTTGATTACGGACAAGTGATGCACGTTTATTTCGGACTTGGAACGAATCTCGGCAATAAGGAGCAGAACCTCCGTCTTGCCGTGCAGCAGATAGAAGAGCGGATAGGGAAAGTTGTTTCCCTGTCCGCTTTTTACGCTACTGCCCCGTGGGGATTTGCTTCTGATAATGCTTTCCTGAATGCCGTTGTTTGTGTGGAAACTTCCCTTCCGCCGTTGGAGATACTTTCCGTAACCCAATCCATCGAGAAGGAGATGGGGCGTACCCATAAATCAGTGAACGGTGTGTATGGTGACCGTGTGATAGACATTGACCTGTTGCTGTACGGTAATCTTATTCTTGATACTCCCACCCTGAGACTTCCCCATCCGCTGATGCAGGAACGCCGCTTCGTGATGGAGCCGTTGGCGGAGATTGCATCCGATGTGATGCATCCGGTATTGGGGAAAACACTGGGAAATATCTATCGTGATTTGCTTGATTGATAACCGGTTTTTCAATGAAGAATAAATTCCGCAACTTATTCCTGCTTTTCGGTATACTCGCCATATCCATTATGCTCTGCACAATGGATATGGATTATTCCGACATCTGGGAGAACCTGAAACGTGTAGGCTTCTGGTTTCCTGTGATCATGCTGTTGTGGTTCTTTGTTTATCTGATAAATACCTGTTCCTGGTACTTGATAATCAGAGACGACCGTAAATACCGCGTTCCCTTCCGGACAGTCTGCAAATTATCCATCACAGGTTTTGCCATTAACTATGCCACGCCCGGCGGACTGATGGGGGGCGAGCCATACAGGATTATGGAACTGACTCCATACGTCGGCGTCAGCAAAGCCACTTCCTCCGTCATTCTGTATGTGATGATGCACATCTTTTCTCATTTCTGGTTTTGGTTTCTTTCCATCTTCCTCTATGTCATCCTGTATCCTGTAAATACTTTCATGGCTGTGCTGCTTGCTGTCGTAGCTGCTTTCTGTCTGTTGGCTATCTACTTCTTTTCCCGTGGTTATAAGAACGGAATGGCAGTGAAAACTTTTCTTTTTCTGCAAAAGGTTCCGTTTGTGAAGAAGTGGGCGTGTCGTTTCATCACCACCCAAAAGGGTACGTTGGAGCAGATAGACAGCCAGATTGCTCTGCTGCATAGCCAGCATAAGATTACTTTTTATAGCTCGTTACTGCTGGAACTCTCTGCGCGTATATTTTCCAGTCTCGAAATCTACATTATTCTGAGTGTCTTTACGCCGGACGTCAACTGGTGGGACTGTGTGCTGATACTGTCTTTCTCTTCCTTGTTCAGCAATCTGATATTCTTCTTCCCGATGCAACTGGGCGCGCGAGAGGGCGGGCTGGCATTAGCTGTGGACGGATTGCATATGTCCGCGGCATTGGGTGTTTATGTGGGATTGATCACCCGCATCCGCGAGCTGCTGTGGATAGCTATCGGAATGGTTTTGATTAAGGTTGGCAATAAGAAATAGCTGTTCCCGGCTTGCTAAAAAAGGCAATACGAGAATTGTTGTAGAGAAAAAATCCATATCTTTGCTTCGAAGTATATTAACCTGTAGTCTGATGTTCAGATATTCTGTTTCTATTTTATTCTGTGTCTGCCTTTGTTTTTGTTCCGGTCTGTCGGCTGCGGACAAGACGGATGATGCCCTGCTCTTGAAACTGGATAAGATGATTGAGCAGCGTGAGGTCTACCGGCAAAAGGTAGAGAAAGAAATAGCTGATTTCCGCCGGATGCTGGACTATGCGGAAGACGATAAACGCAGGTTTGACATATTGGGCAACTTGTTCAACAAGTACCGTTCATACCGCATTGATACGGCTATGATCATCGCAAAGGAGAGGCTGCAACTGGCGGAAAAGCTGAAAGATGAAGAGCTTGTCAACCAGGGAGTAATGAATGTAGCCGATGTGATGAACAAGATGGGGAAACATGAAAATGCGCTGATTATGCTCGGCAGGGTGAAACGGACGGAAAGTGTGAAGAAAGACACTTATTTCTACTATCTGCATCATACCATTTACTTGTCCTGCTATAACGAAGCGATAGATGATGCCGGAAAACGATTGGCCTGGCAGAAGATAAGGGCTTATAAAGACACGCTGATTGCCATAAGCGAACCGCAATCTTCCAGCTACATCACCAATAAGTGCGGGCGTTTAAGTATGTCCGGACAGTGGGATGAGGCCATCCGGCTTCTGGAGGACTATTACAGTCAAAGCATGGAGGACAATCCGGACAGGGCGAGGATGGAGTATCTGCTGGCGGAATTGTATCTTGGCAAGCAAGATACGTTGCAGGCAAGGCATTATCTTATCCTGTCGTCGTTGACAGACATTGCCAATGCCAAAAAAGTCTATATGTCTCTGCAGCGCCTGGCGATACTTCTTTTTCAGGAAGGGGACATTGCGAGGGCTTACAACTACATCTCCTGTTCACTGGAGGATGTGAATTTCGGGAAAGCCCGTTATCGCTTTGTCGACATTGCGGAGTATCTTCCCATTATTCAGGCTGCCAACGATGCCCGTATCAGGGCTGATGAAAACAGGGTGCTTATATTCCTTATGGTGCTGTTGCTGCTGGTGTTCACTTTGATTTCCGCTTTCTTCTTTATCCGTAAGAAAAACAGTAAATTGCTGAAAGTGAAGCAATCGTTGGCCGAACAAAACCTGCGTTTGCAGGAAATGGCTGAGAATCTGACCCGGATGAACGGACAGATTCAGGAGTCAAACCATATCAAGGAGGAATATATCGGTCTGTTATTCAACATTTGTTCCGAATACATCTATAAGCAGGAGAATAGCCGTAAAGCATTGCTGAAAATAGCCAATACGGGTTCTATGGCCGATATATCGAAGGTGCTCCGCGGACAATCTTCCACTTCTGAGGACTTCAAGCTTTTTATCAGCAAGTTCGATACGATCTTCCTTTCTATCTTCCCTAATTTCGTAGAGGCGTTCAATGCCCTGCTGAAAGAGGAAGAGCGCGTGCAGCTCAAAGAGGGTGAACTGCTGACCCCGGAACTGCGTATATATGCTCTCATACGTTTGGGGATTAATGATAATTCGAAGATTGCCAACTTCCTCCATTATTCACTTCAGACAGTTTATAATTACCGGATGAAAATGAGAAATAAAGCCATCGTTTCGGGCAAGGACTTGGCTGTTCAGGTACAGAAACTGTAGTTTTATACTTCCTCTGAGCTTACTTTTAATCTTTTGCTGCCAAAGCTTAATGTTTTGATAAGTAGAGGGTTACTGTTTATTCCTTTCTTGATTTACTTACTTTTTCATATCGTTTGGTTGTGCCGCGCTATCATTGAAATTACTTTTGCTTCCATAACTCATAACTGATTCTCATACCATTTGAGATGCAGTTAACCTTGAATGAATTGAATGTATGATGTGAGTCACATGATACCTTTGTTACACGTATAATTTAACTAATTAAAAGCTATTATGAAGAACAAGAAAAATCCGGAAACTTTTGGAAGTAGGTGGCGGTATGTTTGGGTACTGTTTGCTTTGGTTTTCAGTGTGAATGTTGCTGCACAGAAAACGGTTGTGAAAGGTAATATCCTCGATAAGGATAATCTGCCTATTATTGGAGCGAATGTTTTGGAAAAGGGGACGTCTAACGGAACGATTAGTGATGTGGACGGTAATTTTACTCTCTCGATAACAAATCCTGGGGCTACATTGCTGATTACATATATAGGTTATAAAAACGTGGAAATGCCTGCTTCTGCCAACATGAAGGTCGTGATGACGGAAGACAGCGAGATGCTTGAAGATGTGGTTGTCATCGGTTACGGAAGCGTGAAGAAATCGGACGCGACAGGTTCGGTGACTGCCATCAAACCGGATGATTTTAATAAGGGACTGCGCACAACTGCTCAAGATGCCCTGGTAGGTAAAGTGCCGGGAGTGAATGTAGTGTCCAGCTCCGGTGCTCCGGGCACAGGAGCCACGATTCGCATCCGAAGCGGTGCTTCCCTGTCCGCCTCCAACGACCCGCTGATTGTGATTGACGGCGTGCCTGTGGATAACTCTACTATCGAAGGCGGCGGCAATGTTATCGGTGGTATCAACCCGGATGACATAGAGACGTTTACAGTGCTGAAAGACGCTTCGGCTACTGCCATTTACGGTTCGCGTGCTTCGAATGGTGTGATTGTCATCACTACGAAGAAAGGAGCCGATACCAATCTGCGCTTTAATTATTCAACCAATCTGTCGGTGAGTACGGTTACGGAAACGCTGGATATTCTCTCTGCCGACGAATTCCGTCAGTTTGTGCCTACCGTATCCGGAGTGCCGTCTTCTGTAACTTTGGGCACTGCATCCACAGACTGGCAGGACGAGATTTATCGGACTGCGTTCGGACAAGAACACAACTTCTCCGTTTCGGGTAAGGTGAAACAGAATGCTCCTTATCGTGTTTCTGTGGGATATACCAACCAGAACGGTGTCGTACGCACCAACAATTATGAGAGATTTACATTCAACGGTGGTATCTCTCCCAAATTCTTTGATAAGCACCTCACGGTAGACCTGAACCTGAAAGTGTCTTATGAGAATAACAAGAAAGTCGATGAAAGTGTAGTGAACAACGCGCTCCGTTACGACCCTACGCGTCCCGTCAAGACCGGAAGTGCCACATCGGCTACCGATCCCGGACTGGGCTATTTTATTTGGATGAACGGTAATTCTCCTATGGCTATCCAGACGGATAATCCTGTGGCGCAACTTGACTTGCAGGATATCCGTAATAAGGTGACACGTTCTATCGGCAATGCATCTTTCAATTATAAGGTGCATCACCTTGAAGACTTGCAACTGAACATGAATCTGGGATATGATGTGCTGACAAGCAAATATTCGAAGGAAGTGCCCGAAATGGCCGGTATGATGTACACTTCTAACATGAAGGATGGTACGGGACTTGTGTACGATTCCAAGCAGAACAAGCGGAATTATCTGTTGGACTTGTATGCAAACTATTCGCATGTGTTCAATGAGAAACACAATTTCAGTGCGATGGGCGGATACGGCTGGCAGCATTTCTGGAAGAAGTTCGACGCTACTACCTTCTCTCCGGAGGGTAAGGAACTTTTCTCTCCCAATCATTATGAATCGGAGTACTATCTGCTTTCATTTTACGGTCGTCTTAACTATTCGTATGACAACCGCTATATGATAACTGCCACGCTTCGTTCGGATGCTTCATCCCGTTTTGCGAAGGGTAACCGTTGGGGCTTGTTCCCTTCCGTGGCATTGGGATGGAAAATCAGCCAGGAGGCTTTTCTGAGGGATTCGGACATTCTGTCGGACTTGAAGTTGCGCCTGAGCTACGGACAGACCGGACAACAGGATATCCTGAACGACTATCCCTACATGACTACCTTTACGGTATCTTATCCTGAGTCCTGCTATCAGTTTGGTGATAAGTGGTACAATACCTATCGTCCCAATGGTTACGACTCTGACATCAAGTGGGAGACTACCGAAACTTATAACATCGGATTGGATTATGGTTTCCTTAATAACCGCATCTATGGTTCTGTGGACTATTACCAACGCCACACCAAGGATTTGCTGAATACGATTCCTGTGATTTCGGGAACCAACTATTCTTCTGTGATTACCACGAATATCGGTGAGATGGATAATAAAGGACTCGAATTCTCCATCAACGCAGTGCCGGTACATACGAAGGACTGGAAGTGGACAGTGGGCATGAACTATACATGGAACGATTCAAAAATCACAAAACTGAATGTAGTGGATTCGGAAGCCAACTTTGTACAGACCGGAGCCATTTCGGGTACCGGTAAAACGGTACAGGTATTCATGGTAGGAGAACGTCCTTATACTTTCTATCTGGCAAAACAGGCTTATGACGACAATGGCAAGCCGATAGAAGGCCAATATGTACAGCCGGACGGTTCCGTATCGGCAACGGAAACCAAGTATGCCACCAACAAGAGCGCACTTCCCGAATCCTATCTGGGATTCAATACCCAGCTGAGTTATAAGAACTGGGATTTTGCCATCAGCGGACACGGCGCTTTCGGTAATTACGTCTACAATTACATCGCTGCCGACCAATACGTGCAGTCTGTTTATAGCGACCAGGGCAACTTCTCGAATATCCTGCGCAGAACCAAAGATACAGGTTTCCAGAATCAGCAGCTCTATTCGGATTATTTCCTGGAGAAAGGAAACTTCTTCCGGATTGATAACATCTCGCTGGGTTACACTTTCAAGAAGCTTTGGGATAATTCAAGCTCTTTGCGACTGACCTTCGGCGTTCAGAATGTGGCTACGTTTACCGGTTATTCCGGCATCGACCCGGAAATCTACAGTGGCATCGATAAGGAAATATATCCCCGTCCACGCGTATTCTCATTAAGTGCTAATTTAAATTTCTAACGGATTAAAAAAACTACGCTATATGAAAAAGATAATTATCTATTCATTCAATCTATTTCTCTTGGTCACGTGTCTGACTTCGTGTCTGGGTGACCTCGACACCATGCCATTGGACAATAATCAGTTGGTAAGCGACCAGGTATATAAGACTAAGGACGGCTATACGGGCGTGTTGGCAAAGTGCTATTCATCTCTGATCCTGACCGGACAAAAGGGCGGTGATGGCGGTGATGGTGACCTGGAAGGCGCCAATGAAGGATATTCCGGCTATGTGCGTCTGTTGTTCTACTTGCAGGAGATGAGTACGGACAACTTCCTGATGCCTTCTTCTTCTAACGGCCTGCGCAAGTGCCTGAACCTGCAATGGGATGCCTCTAATGCATCGGTTGTCACCTGGACTTACCAACGGCTTTATATGAGCATAGCCTATTGCAACGAACTGTTGCGCGAATGTACGGAAGGGAAATTGCAGAGTAGAGGTCTTTGGGAAGAAATGAAGGACGAGTATATCAGCTACCGGGCCGAAGCGCGGTTCATACGTGCCTATTGCTACTCCATGCTTTGCGACTTATTCGGTTCCGTGCCCTATGTGGACGAATATACCGGTGTGAAGGAAATCCCCGTTCAGTACACCCGTAAACAGATTTTTGAGTATGCGGAAAGCGAACTGCTGGCCATCGAGAATGAACTGAAAGCACCCGGAGGGAATGAGTATGGCCGGATTGACCGCGTGGCCGATTGGTTCCTGCTCGCCCGCATGTATCTGAATGCGGAGTCCTGGATTAACGAGAATAAATATCAGGATGCCTACACTTATGCGAAGAAAGTCATTACAGACGGGCATTATCCGCTGGCTTCCGATTATCGTGAAATCTTCCTGGCCGACAACAAGACTTGCCGGGAAATCATCTGGGGACTGGTGCAGGACGGGCAACGTGCTCAAAGTTCAGCCGGAACGAACTTCTACGTGAAAGCTTTCGTGAACGGTCCGATGGATGAGCTGTACAGGACCGGTGTAGGTTCGAGAGGCTGGGGCAATGTCCGTGCCAAGATGACGCTGGTGGATGCTTTTGATGCGGATGATGTGGCTTTCGATGTGAATGACACCTGGGGCAACGGAAAGAAAGATAAGCGTGCCCAGTTCATGACCGCCCTTCCCAATCAGGTGAAAGAAACCTGGGATTCGGAACTGAACATGACCAGTACCTTTACGTGTGGCTATGGTTATATCAAATGGAGAAATGTGACGAAAGACGACCAGTTGTGCGCTTCGGGCGATGCTTATACTTCTATTGATTTCCCGTTGTTCCGTACGGCAGACGCCTACCTGATGGCAGCCGAAGCCATCTTGCGCGGGGCAAATGGCACGGATGCTGAGGCGCTGGGCTATATCAATGAAGTCAGGGCAAGGGCATATATGTCCGGCAAGTATGCAAAGGCCGGTGTCCGTTCCGATGTTTCGGGAGAAATAGGCCTCAATGAACTCTCCTTAGACTTTATCCTGAGCGAGCGTCAGAAAGAACTGGCATCCGAACTGACAAGGCGTACCGACCTGATTCGTTTCGGCAAATATACGAAAGGGAACAACTGGGACTGGAAGAATGGCGCCCGTCTAGGAGAAGATGTGGATGACAAATATAAACTGTTCCCGATTCCGGAAAGCGAACTGACGAATAATCCGGCATTGAAACAAAATGACGGCTATAAACAAATAAATTAGTAATAGAATGAGACTGAAACTGAAGCAAGTACTGCTATGTACTATGATGTGGATGTGCTGCGTTCCGCTGGGGGCACAGACGTCCAAAGAAGAAATGTTTTCCACCATTGAGAAGACAGGTGGAGTCTATTGGGCCTATCCGCTTGATTTTGCTCCACAGACCCGGGCTCCCAAAGGCTATAAGCCGTTTTATGTAAGTCATTATGGCCGGCACGGTTCCCGCTATCTGATTGCAGACCGCGACTATAAATGGTTGGTCGACCTCTTTGGGGAGGCACATCGCGAAGGTGCCCTTTCTGATTTGGGAGAAGATGCTTACCAGCGTTTGCTGAAGGTATGGGAAGAAGCCGAAGGGCATGGCGGCGATTTGACTCCGTTGGGTGTCAGGCAGCACCGGGGCATTGCAGAGCGGATGTTTGCTGCATTTCCCGAAGCATTTAAGGGCAAGGCTTCTATTTCCGCCCGTTCTACGGTGGTGTTGCGTTGCGCGATGAGTATGGTGGCTTTTGGCGACCGTCTGAAAGAGCTGAACCCCGACTTGCGCATATCTTATGAAGCCAGCCAGAAGTATATGGACTATCTGAATTATCATACAGACGAATCCAATCGTTTTACTTCTTCACACGATGGTCCGTGGGCTGAGGAATACAGGAAGTTTGAGGATGCCCATACGAATCCCGACAGGCTGATTGCTTCGCTGTTCAAGGACAAACGTTTCATTCAGAAGAAGGTGAATCCTAAGGAAGTGATGTGGGGTATGTATTGGATAGCCAGTGATATGCAGAATGCGGAGACGCAGGTATCTTTCTACGACCTGTTTGAACCGCAAGAACTGTTCGACTTGTGGCAGTGCATCAACTACCGTTTCTATGTGGGCAATGCCAACCATGCCGATGGAAAGGGAATTGTGGTAGCCAATGCGAAGTCGTTATTGCAGAATATCCTGGATAGTGCCGATGAGGCTATCCGGAAAGGCGGTATAGCGGCCACTCTCCGTTTCGGTCATGACGGCAATGTGATACCTTTGGTTGCATTGATGCAGATTGAGAACTGCAACGTTGCCGTTGACGACCCCTACGAGGTGTATAAAGTATGGAGTGACTTTAAAGTTGTTCCGATGGCAGCTAATGTTCAGATTGCATTCTTCAGGAATGAAAAGGGAAATCCGGACGATATCCTGGTGAAGATAATGCACAATGAGCACGAAGTGCATATTCCGGTGCAGACGGATATGTTCCCCTTCTATAAGTGGAGCGACGTGGAGAGCTACTACCGGAACCTGCTGAAGTAGAGAATCGTTTTTAAGTTAACAATATAGAGATTACAAACTGAGGAGTGCGGCGATGGGATATCGGCGCACTTCTTTTGCTAATATAATGTTAATGCTTTCTTATTTATATGTTATTTCCTGAGAAAACTTTTATCTTTGCACCCGAAAAATGAATGTGGAAAGATTTGAGTAGCTTGCAACCACAGAAAAAAATGCTAAAACAACATCCTTTTCTGGCAGCTTCGTGCTGATGCTTCTACTCACATTTATCTCTACTACCTTCATTTTCTATTTTTTAATTTCTAATTTTTAATTTGAAATGGGATATTTATTCACATCCGAATCGGTGTCTGAAGGGCACCCCGACAAAGTGGCCGATCAAATATCGGACGCTGTGCTTGACAAACTGTTG
>CAJMQU010000055.1 GCA_905215555.1 uncultured bacterium | reverse complement strand
ATCGAACCCCTATCTAAAGTTTAGGAAACTTCTATTCTATCCGTTGAACTACAGGACCGAAATCATTTGCGGTTGCAAAGATAAAGTATTCTCCCGATTTAACAAGGCAGAACGAATCTTTTATCAAGAAGATTATGGTTTGGAAAACAAAACTACAGACATACAAAGCACTCGAAACTGAAAAGTTAAGAAAAACCAGATCTTACGAGATTTTATCAAAATGTAAAGCCAAATTCGCCGACAACAGTAGCTTCACAGGTCAAAACAGCTACATTTTGTCAATACACAGCAAACCGAAAACAAATGATAATATGCAACTTTTATTCCTCCATCCCGTACACATAGTTAGAGTTTTGTTCACTCCAAATATCAAAAAACTCTCATTTCTTAATTCTTTTAGTACACAATCACAGATTACCTCCAAAAGATTTTGCCAAGTCACATAACTTTGCGACATTTGCAAACGTATCTCTAAAAGTGTATTACTTTTAGCAAGAGTTTTCCATTTCTATGAGAATACAACTTAAAACGATCCTATAAATTAATCATAGTAATACGAAATTATGGCAAACGACATGATGGTAAAAGAACTGGATCAAGTGGTAGTCCGCTTCTCCGGAGACTCCGGCGATGGTATGCAACTCGCCGGCAACATCTTTTCAACAGTATCAGCTACGGTGGGGAACGACATCAGTACTTTCCCTGACTATCCGGCAGACATCCGCGCCCCGCAAGGCTCTCTGACCGGTGTATCTGGATTCCAAGTGCACATCGGTGCCGGTAAAGTTTTCACCCCGGGCGATAAATGTGACGTACTGGTGGCTATGAATGCCGCTGCTCTGAAGACACAGTATAAGTTTGCTAAATCCACTGCTTGTATCATTATCGACACAGACTGTTTCCAAGCTTCCGACTTACAGAAAGCTGCCTTCAAGACTGATAATCCTATCGAAGAAATGGGCATCAAGCAAGATGTGATTGCAGCACCTATCTCTCAGATGGTGAAAGATTGCCTGGCTGAAACCGGCATGGACAATAAATCTATGCTGAAATGCCGCAATATGTTCGCCCTCGGTCTGGTTTGCTGGTTGTTCAACCGTGACCTGAAAATAGCCGAAGACTTCCTGAAAGAGAAATTCGCCCGGAAACCGGAAATAGCGGAAGCCAACATCAAGGTTATCCATGCCGGTTACGACTACGGACACAATACCCACGCTTCCGTAGCCCATACTTATAAAATAGAAAGCAAGATTAAGACTCCCGGTGTCTATATGGACATCATGGGCAACAAGGCTACAGCCTACGGTTTCATCGCTGCTGCCGAGAAAGCAGGTCTGAAACTGTTCCTGGGTTCTTATCCTATCACTCCGGCAACGGACGTTCTGCACGAACTTTCCAAACATAAATCACTGGGCGTCATCACCGTTCAGTGTGAAGATGAGATTTCCGGTTGCGCCACAGCCGTCGGCGCTTCATTTGCCGGTGCACTGGCCGTTACTACGACTTCCGGTCCGGGCGTCTGCCTGAAATCAGAAGCCATGAACCTGGCGGTTATCACCGAGCTTCCGCTGGTGATACTGGACGTACAGCGTGGTGGTCCTTCCACCGGCCTGCCGACCAAATCGGAGCAAACCGACTTATTGCAGGCATTGTTCGGCCGCAATGGTGAAAGTCCCATGCCGGTTATCGCTGCTACGTCACCGACCAACTGCTTCGATGCGGCTTACGCAGCTTGCAAGATGGCACTGGAACACATGACTCCGGTAGTGCTGCTCACCGATGGTTTCGTAGCCAACGGTTCGGGTGCATGGAAACTGCCTGATCTGGACACATACCCTGCAATCAAGCCGCAGTATGTGACTCCCGAAATGAAAGACAACTATACTCCGTATAAACGCAATCCGGAAAACCAGGTACGCTATTGGGCTATTCCGGGACAGGAAGGTTACACTCATATCCTTGGCGGTCTGGAAAAAGACAGCAATACGGGTGCCATCTCCACCGATCCTGAAAACCACAACCTGATGTGCCACCTGCGTGCAGAAAAAGTAGCCAAGATTGCCGTGCCCGATGTAGAGGTGCAAGGTTACGCTGACGACGCTGACTTACTGATTGTCGGTTTCGGCGGAACATACGGACACTTGTATTCTGCTATGGAAGAACTGAACAAAGCCGGAAAGAAAACTGCTCTGGCACACTTCTCTTACATCAATCCGCTGCCGAAGAATACGGCTGAAGTATTGAGAAAATACAAGAAAGTGGTAGTCGCCGAACAGAATCTGGGACAATTTGCCGGTTATCTCCGCATGAAAGTGGACAACTTCACTCCGTATCAATTCAATGAAGTCAAGGGACAACCGTTCGTAGTGAGCGAACTGGTGGCTGCCTTCACCGAGATATTAAATAAATAGTAACAGGCACAAGGGAACAAGTTGGCAAGGCACAGGGTCTCTCCTTGTCACCTCGTAAACTTGTCACCTCGTCAACTTAAAAACGAAACATCATGAGCGAATATACAGCTAAAGATTTCAAAAAAGGACAGCCCCGTTGGTGTCCGGGTTGCGGTGACCACTTCTTCTTGAATTCACTGCACAAAGCATTGGCAGAAATCGGTGTCAAACCTTGGGAAACTGCCGTTATCTCAGGTATCGGTTGCTCCAGCCGTCTGCCTTATTATATGAATACATACGCGATGCAGACCATCCACGGACGTGCAGCCGCCATCTCTACGGGATGCAAGGTCACTAATCCGAATCTGAGCGTTTGGCAGGTTTCCGGCGACGGTGACGGTCTGGCCATCGGTGGCAACCACTTTATCCACGCTATTCGTCGTAACATAGATATCAATATTCTGTTGCTGAACAACCGCATTTACGGCCTGACAAAGGGGCAATATTCCCCGACATCTCCCCGTGGGTTCGTCAGCAAGTCTTCTCCCTACGGTACGGTAGAAGATCCCTTCCATCCTGCCGAACTTTGTTTCGGCGCCCGCGGCCGTTTCTTCGCGCGCTGCGTAGCTACGGACGGTCCCGGCACGGGAGAGGTTCTGAAAGCTGCCGCCAAGCACAAAGGCACTGCTGTCTGCGAGATTCTGCAACACTGCGTTATCTTCAACGACGGAACATATGACTCTGTGTACAACAAGGACGGACGTGCCAAGAATGCCATCTATCTGGAACATGGCAAACCGATGCTCTTCGGCGAGAACAAAGAATTCGGATTGATGCAGGAAGGTTTCGGACTGAAGGTCGTGAAGTTGGGTGAGAACGGTATCACCGAAAAAGATATCCTCGTTCACGATGCACACTGCATGGATAATACGCTGCAACTGAAACTTGCCTTGATGGAAGGTCCTGACTTCCCGGTTGCACTTGGTGTGATCCGTGATGTGGAAGCCCCGACTTACGACGAAGCCGTCATGGAACAGATCGAAGAAGTATCGGCAAAGAAGAAGTATCATAACTTCAAGGAGTTGCTGATGACGAATGATATCTGGGAAGTAAAGTAAACGAATACGATACTCCCTTCTGATAGAAACCTCATTATCGTTAGTACTTTATAGAACAACGATAATGAGGTTTCTTCGTAATATTGGGGATTTAAACTTTAAAAGCTTTTATCACTGCATTATAACGGCGTTTCATAAGTGAACTACCAGAGTTGTTCATACGAATGACTAGAGTTGTTCGACTGAACGACTTCGGTTATTTAGTCAAACAACTCTAGTCGTTCACTTTGAATAGTAAACATTCTGGGAGTTATGTATAGCTCTCGGGCTGTAACGTGCCGGTAGCTTATGCCTTGCACGGGATACTTCCTGAACAGTTATGAATTCTCCCTCCCGCCTCCTTCCCCCCCTTCCACCCGTAAACGCCGATGAATAAAGAAAGAGAAGGATGTGGAAGGGGTATGGGTGGTAAATAGTGTAATCAGATTACATCCCGCAACGGTAATAAATTAACTCAACCAACGGCATAAATTTCCAAAAATATCCATAACTTTGCCCATAACAAAACTAAAAGAGAAATAACATGAGAACAAAACTTCTATTCGGGATACTCCTGTTCGTATCCATTATCAGTTTCATGAGCTGTGACCACGACCATTCAGAGAACAAACCCCTTGAGCCGTTTCAGATTGAAAAACAATCGTACGAAGTCATGAAGGATGGATATACTCATATATACATCCATAACGGTAGCGGCAAAATAAACTTCTCCATAGAAGACCCTCAGATAATCAGCGCCAGCTATCAGGAAGGTACATCCGACAATAGTTGCTTAGGGATTGTCCGCATAGAAGGGAAACAAAAGGGAGAAACCCGTATAACCCTCACAGACCCGACAACACAGGAAACGGAAATCCTGAAAATGAAAGTCATTGACCGCTATTTGGTTTATGGTATAGAAGAAAGCAATCATCCGGCACTCAAATCAAATATTGTAATGTATTTGATTAATAATGAAAAGCGGGATTGCTATTTCTTCCCCTATATCGATTCTGAACACAAAGTTTCGGACAAACTTATAGCTAGGGGCACATACGACTTCTCAGTGAAAACAGAACATGGTACGGAAGTTTCATCCGCTACTTATGCCATACCTTATCTCACATTGACTTATCCGGCTGATGAGAAAGGGAACTTTACAGATGCAACAATCCCGCCCACTCCTCATGAATTCAGGTTTATGATGGAAGAAGGAGCCACAAGCTATGCTGTGCTTGGCCTTATACAGCACTATCTGAATGTAGACTGGGAAGCGCTTACACCCAAAGATACTTCTACAAGAATTGACATCATCATAAGTCCTACGTTAAGAATGACCGTGGATGATACCAACTATTCCATCACCGGAACATTCAATTCCATTCCAGCAATTCCGGAAGGAACGTTGGATTAGTGATTAACGTTTAGTTATTAGTGGGCTGCGTTATCATGCCGCATGGTGTTAATCACTAACCACTAATCACTAATTTCCCCTCTTTTCCCTTTGATTATAAAAGAATTAGTGTATATTTGCAGTAGGCATACATTAACCTTTTAACATAACCATACTATGGGCAGAAGACTACTCTTTGACCGGTTTTCGCAGCAAGCTCTTCAGACCTTGCACCGGTATCGTGCCGTAATGTTCAGCCCTACCCTTTATTCATGTTTTCAGTTCACGAGTGATAGTTAGTTTCAATCATTTACTAAACATGAATATATTATGGATAACAGACCTTCCATAGCCGAAGTACAAGAATGGGTACTGAAGCTGTACAACACGTGTGAGCAGACCATTACAGACGAAGAGCGCCGGGAGCAGCACAAATACGCCGTCATGGTGCAACGCCCGCAGGATAAGAAGTTCCTGGTGAAAATGCTCGATGAATCCTCGCAGATACGCGACCGCAAAAAACTTGCCGCCCGCATCAAAACCCTGATAGACCGATATGGTGTGCCCGAATTCCTGAACCAACGGGATGCTTTCCTCTTCAAAATGTACCAAGCCTTCGGACATCACTTCGACTTTATCGCCATACCTATTATAAAGAAACGCCTGCGCATGGATACGTCCAAAGTCATCCTCGACGAAGCGCGCCCCAAGCTGACCAAACATCTCGCCACCCGCTCGCAACAGAAAATCGGACAGAACGTAAACCTGTTGGGCGAAGTCGTGCTGGGGAACGGAGAAGCCGACCACCGCTACCATCATTATCTGGAAGCGTTGGAAGCCCCGGACATCAACTATATTTCTGTCAAAATATCCGGCATCTATGCCCAGACGCATGCGCTGAACTACGAAGAAAGTTTCCCCGAACTGGTGAAACGCATGTCCGCCCTGTACCAGAAAGCGATGGATTTCCCCTATACGGACGAAAAGGGCGTGAAGCATGCGAAGTTCGTCAACCTCGATATGGAAGAATATAAGGATACGCACTTCACCCTGCGACTGTTCAAGACGGTACTGAGCAAGCCCGAATTCAAAAATTATTCGGCAGGAATCGTAGTGCAGGCCTATCTTCCCGATGCTTATAATTTCCAGACGGAACTACTGGAATTTGCCCAAACACGCATGGCGAATGGTGGCGCACCGCTCAAGATGCGCCTCGTAAAAGGGTGCAATCTGGAAATGGAAACCGTGATTTCTTCCCTGCGCGGCTGGCCCAATCCGATACTTTCGAGTAAAACGGAAGTAGATGCCAACTATCTGCATATATTGGAACGCGCTCTGTTGCCCGAAAACGCCAAGGCACTTTATATCGGTGTGGCTTCGCACAACCTGTTCACTATTGCATATGCATATTTACTGAGCCAGAAGTCCGGCAGCGCGGAGTACATGACATTCGAGATGCTGGAAGGCATGGCGGACCACGTATGGCGCGCACAATCCCAGTTGGGAAACCACGTCATACTCTACGCCCCGGTAGTAAAAGACGAGCACTTCCTGAATGCCGTTTCCTATCTGGTGCGCCGTATGGACGAGAACACAGCTCCCGACAACTTCCTTACCCACTCGTTCAATCTGAAACCGGGAACTGACACCTGGGACTTCTTGCAAAAGCAGTTCGAAGAAGCCTATCACCGGAAAGACAGTGTTTCGCACACGCCTACCCGCACGCAAAACAGGCTACTTCCTTACCCTCCTGTTGCGCCGGCCGATGTAATAAAGAACGAACCAGATACGGATTTCGACCTTCCACAAAATCAGGAATGGGTGCAGAATATCTTTACCAAATGGAAGAAGTCTCCGGGTGATACTCCGGAAATCATTCCTTTGCAGATAGGCTCTGAAACGGTGGTTTGCGAGAAACGCCACAAGTATATGGACCGTTGTCAGGACGACGAAGTATGCATATGTGAAATGTCGCAGGCAGATACGGAACAAGTACGCCGGATTATCGACATAGCCGATAAAGACCCGGCAGGCTGGCGGAAGACTACACTGGAAGAACGCCACAAGATCATGTTCGAAGCCGCCAACCGTCTGGGTGATATGCGCGGCGACCTGATAGGTTGCATGTGTGCCGTGACGGGCAAAACCGTTGTGGAGGGCGATGTGGAAGTATCCGAAGGTATAGACTACGCCCGTTTCTACACCACCACCATGAAGAAGTTTACCGCACTGCCCGATGTGGATATTGTCCCGAAAGGAACCATCCTCGTCATTTCCCCCTGGAACTTCCCGTGCGCTATCCCCATCGGCGGCATCGTAGCCGGACTGGCAGGTGGGAACACAGTTATTCTGAAACCCGCAACCGTGGCGGCACCCGTAGCGTGGCTGTTTGCCAAAGCTTTCTGGGATGCAGGCGTGCCGAAAGAAGCACTCCAAGTCATCATTACCGACCGCCCCGCCCTGAAAGAGCTGACCACCGCTCCCGCCATCCGGCATATTATCCTGACAGGCGGCACAGATACCGCCCAGAACATTGCACACAGCAATCCGGCTACTCCGCTTTCGGCCGAGACAGGTGGCAAGAACACCATCATTCTCACCGCTTCGGGCGACCGCGACCATGCCATTATGAATATTGTAGCTTCTGCCTTTGGCAATGCCGGGCAGAAATGTTCAGCCTGTTCCCTACTGCTCGTGGAGCGTTCGGTTTATGAAGACAAGAACTTCCAGGATAAACTGAAAGATGCAGCCACCAGCATGAAGGTGGGCAGCGTATGGGAAGCCGGAAATGTAGTGGGACCAATGATTACGAACCAGAACGACAAGTTGCTTCAAGCTCTGACGCTGGAACCGGGAGAGTCGTGGTTGGTTCCGCCTCGGTTCATAGATAAAAAGCAATACATCCTCGCACCCACCGTGAAATGGGGAGTGAAGCCGAACAATTACTCGTTCCGCACCGAACTGTTCGGTCCGCTGCTGAGTGTAGCTTGCATTGAGAATCTACAGGAAGGAATAAAGCTGGTGAACAGCCTGGACTATGGTTTGACTTCCGGCTTGCAAAGTCTTGACGAGAACGAGCAGAAGTTATGGAAAGACTCCATCATGGCGGGTAATCTGTACATCAACCGCGGCATTACGGGAGCCATCGTCAATCGCCAGCCTTTTGGTGGAATGAAGTTATCTGCTTTCGGTGGCGGCGTGAAAGCCGGAGGGCCCAACTACTGCACCTGCTTCGTGAAAATCACCGACAAAGCGAAGAGTACCACGAATTATAAGCAAAGCTATGCTCATGCCTATGAAGAAGAATTTGCCCATGCCCGCGACATCAACCATCTGTATGGCGAACAGAATGTGTTCCGCTATCTGCCGTTGAAGAATATGGTGCTCCGCCTTTTCCCGGGAGACAGTAACGAAGAAGCGGAAATGATTGCACTTGCAGCCATACTCTGTCATACTCCGTTGACAATCAGTTTCGGTCCGGATGATGATCGCACAGCAGCATTATCTTCCGTCGGCTGTACATTGAAGAAGGAGACGCTGGAAGATTTTCTGAAAACAATGAAAGATTATGAACGCATCCGTACTTGCGGCGCCAATATTCCGATGGAGATGTACGTGGAAGCTGCCCGCACGGATAAGTATATCGCTACGGCAAGACCGGTAAAGGACGGACGGGTGGAACTCATCCATTATATTAAGGAACAGAGCATTTCATTCGAATATCACCGTTATGGCAGTATTTCGGATGTGCCGCCTGTTGAATAAGAAAGCAAAAAGTCGTGTCAAAAAGCGCTGGACTTTTTGACACGACTTCCCTTACTCACACAAAACCGGATTGCCTCCTCAAGGAAATCAGTCATCACTTCCCACCGTATTCGCATAGGTTGAAGGAGTTGCCCCAAAAGTATCTACAAAATGTTTACGGAACGTCGGGATATCATTATACCCTACCATTTCGGCAACTTCCTGCACTGCATGCCGCTTTTGTTTCAAAATTATGGCAGCCTTACGCATACGCACCCCTCTTATCAACTCTATGACGGTAAAATCCGTAGTCTGCTTTATTTTACGATAAAGAGTCGGTTGACTCATATTCATTTCCGCAGCCAGTTTCTTTACGCTAAAGTCCGCCTCCCGGATATTATCTTCTACAACCTTAATGACCATATTAATAAATGGGTCTCCCGGTTCTTCTTCACCTTTTCCTTCTTTCTGTCCGTTCTCCGCATCCGGCAAGACCAACAATCTGGTGTACATCTGCTTCAGAGTGATGCGCCCGTTGATGAGATTACGCACTTTCGCTTTCAGGATTCCCGGTGTAAAAGGTTTCAATATATAATCATCCGCCCCTATTTCCAAACCATGTATGATGTCATCATCTTCCACTTTTGCTGTAAGCATAATGAAAGGTATATGGCAAGTATCGAGCCCTTCCTTTATCTCCCTACAGCACTGAAGCCCATCCTTTACAGGCATCATGACGTCACATAATATCAGGTCGGGTTGCTCTCTCTGCGCCATATCGATTCCTTCCTGACCATTGATAGCTAAAAGAATATCGTATTCTTTACTAAACAACACTTTCAGGTAGAGCCGGATATCTTTATGATCTTCCACTACAAGCAACGTTTTCTTTTTGGTAAGCGGTGAAGGCTCGCTTACAGTCAACTGAACTTCCTCCGAAACTATTCTTTCCTGCACAGCCACTGTCTCTTGCACCTGCATTATCTCTTCCTGCACCATTTCCTTTTGTACCGGCAGAGTGTCCACTACTCTTTCGGACTGCTCTTCCCCGTCGGGAGTGACGAAAACGATATCCGGATCATTCTCCAGCAAACCCTTCTCCATAGGGATATTCAATGTAACCTCAGTTCCCTCCTCTTCAATGCTCTTCAGAGTCATAAATCCATGATGGGATTGAACGATTCTTTCCATTATCTCAAATCCTATTTCAATGGCAGATATGTCTTCGAAGAACTTCTCATCAGCATTCAGCAGATACTGACTTGCCTCCATGACTTTATGTTTGCCGGAATCTGATACGGAGATAGTGCAATATCGTATATCATTATCAAACGTTTCTGATACGGTCAGACTAACCATCCCAGGAAAATTGATGTGATTGAAAGCATTTGACAGCAAATTATGCAATACAAAACATATACGTTTACTGTCAACATAAATTTCAGCACCCTTTGTCGTCTTCTTGTTATACCGGAAATCAATATGATTGATGCGCACCAACTCCTTCACTGAGAAAACGACGCCGTCCACCAACTTATCAATCGAACACAAAGAGACTTCCAACTTCTTCCCCAAGGGTTTTTCGGTATAAATTGCCAACAACTGATTACAAGCATCCAACAAATCCACCGAATTGCGATAAGCCACATCCACTTTAGATAAAAGTCTGGAAGGCAACTGCTCACCGGCCAGCTCCTTCAACGGCGCAATAATCAGTGAAAGCGGTGTCCGCATCTCCCGCACAAAGAGTGCCAACAATCGGTCCTGCATATTCTCTATCTCCTGATATCGGTCACGCTTGTTCTTTTCAATACTCAACATTTCTTTCAGTTCTAATTCCCTCACTCTATTTGCCTCACGTTTCTTCGCTCTATAAACCAAATAGCGAAAAATTCCGGTCACGACTCCCAAAAACAGCAGGAAATACCCGCCGTAAGCCCAACCCGTTTTCCACCAACTGTCCTTCACCAAGATGGGAATCTCGACAACCCTGCTCTCTGAAGCATCGGGGAATACCAGTTTTACTTGCAACGTATAGTTACCCGCAGACAGATATTTGTATGAAACACCTTTTTTCAGCAGCACTACACTCCACTCTTCTTCCGGCAGCAACCGATAAGCAATTTTCCTTAATTCTCCATCATATTGCATATCCGAAAAGTAAAACGTGATGTCGGCAGGCCGGGAATAGAAAATATACTCATGCTGCAAGCCGGGAGTGCTTTCAAGTATCACGCGACCATTCACGATTTCGCCCACAGCAACAGGCTTACCATCCACATCCAACCCTGACAATACCGGAACACTCTTATTCTTATTACTTTTAACCACTATCGGATCAAAAAACAACAAGTCACCGTTACCCGCCCATAACAGCTGCCCGTTCCGCAACCTGCAAACCCTGTCACATCCACCGTTCAGCGGGTATCTATAAAAGAGATCCTTGTCATTCCGAATTGTAACAATTCCGGAATTATCGCCCAACCATGTATTTCCATTCAAATCATCCACAATGGCAGAAGCACATCCGCTATTCAACCCATTCATCACAGCGGTAGATATATCCTCATTCTCTTCTCTCTTATTGCGCCCATCGATACGCAACACCTTGTCGGGATATGAAACAAATATCTGATTATAACTATTCACGTATACAGAATAGGCAGACAAGCTTTCCAGTCCAGCCTTTTTCTCATATCCTCCGTAAAGTTTGGCCTCGCCATTCTGGAATTCCATTCGCCTCACTCCACAATCCGTGCCCAGCCAGATACTGCCATTTTCATCCTCCGTAATACAATATATATCCTTTATGGGAACATTTCCATCATTGAATGCTATCAATTCGCAGTTGCCGGTTTTAGGCTCCAGAAGCAATAGCCCACCCGTAGTGACAATCCATAACCGATTTCTGGTATCCACACAAAATTGCCGCACAGCAGCCGCAAAATGCTCCGTCCCTCTCGGCAAGAGGGTAAAGGTTGCAACTTCCCCGCTTAAAGGATTGATACATATCACCTTCGACGCTTCGCCTCCCAACCACAAGAAACCATTCCGGTCTTTATACAGATTGTAAGTCCCATCCGGATTTACCCCTTTTGTCCAGGGTTCGAAAGTGGTATTGGCTGAAAATGATTTTGTAGTGCTCCTCCATACCCCCCTTTGCTTGGCCGTCAGCCATACATATCCTTGCATATCCTCCGCAACTCCGTAGATGTCCGTATCAAAGTGCTGCGACAGCCGGTTATACATATACTGTTGGAAATCAATTTTTATGATGCCGTTACCATACGTGGCAACCCACAGAGCATCCTGCGATTTGTTCCAACAAACCTTCAGCAATTTCCCGAACAATCCGGAACGCCCCTGACTATCCGCCTGCTGCACGACACAGAGTTCGTAATCAGCCTTCACAATATCTTTCGTATTAAATGCCAACCGGAACAGCCCATTCCAGGTAGCAATATAATATGTACTGTCATTCACAGCTACCATCGTCTTAATTTCCGTGTCCGACAATGCCATTCGTCCGGAACCTCTTTTATCTTCTATGGTTCTTGCCAGCCTTTTCAGTTTCCGGTCATAACACCTGATAGTTCCCGATGAAGAGCAAATCCATAAATACCGGTCTTCCAGATAAAGAGCAGTGATTTCTCCGCTGTCTCCATATCTCTGCAGAGATTCCAACTTTCCGGTAGCGGGCAGGTAACACCATATTTCAGATTTGTCCACACAAGCAAAGACTTCCGCCTCATCTCCGCAAATCCCGGATATAAGTTTCGGAATAACCGGTTTCCCGGACATACGAATCCGGATCACCTCTTTTCCCTCTTCCCGTATCCGGTCGAAAGTCCCGGCATAAAGCCCTCTTCCCGTACCCATACAGATAGTGTTCTTATCACCAAGCTTAAACGCAGTTATTTCTCCGGAAGCAAAAGGAGCCTCCAGGCTGATCGGGATATACACCTCTCTTCTTTCATCAAAACAAGCTATCCCCCCCTGCAACAAACGAAGGAACAACAGGTTTTCCTTCTCAGTAATCGAGCAGACAGCATACGAAGGAGAACCGGAAGAGGTGTTCAAGGGGAAATTACGAAAACGAAAACCATCATACCGACTGATTCCGGTATGCGTGGCCAGCCAGACATAACCTGTGCTTGAGCAACAGACATCATAAATCGTCGCATCATTCAGTTCATGCTTCGCCGCCACCAGAGTAACCTCTGAAGAAGAGTAAATCGCTAAATAAGGTTGAATCAAACAACATATAAAGCAAATACATCTCACTGCATAGCATCCGGTCCATGTAATAGTTTTCATTCTATCCTTTTATGCTAAATCGTAATGACAGTCTCACGATCCAATATTGCCATCATATCTTCCGCATCTTTAAGAATTTTACGGGCCAGTACGGATTTACCCCCTTGCCGCAAAACCTGATGAACATACGCACGTGAACAATTATACTTGTCGGCCAAAGCGCCTACGCTTACATGTCTGCTTTGTGTTTTATCTTTTTTTGTTTCCATTACGTAAACTTTAATTGTTTATTTCTTAACTTTGCGCTCTATTGTTGCTTTAATTGCATGCAAATTAGCAAATAAATCCTCTAATATACAAGTAAACAGATAATAATTTTCTAATTATGGAAAATAGACAGACCAATATAAAAGAGAGAATTTTGCAAATAGCCAAATACAAGAAAATCAGCTATGAAGCTTTTTTTGAGGAGCTTAACATGTCATACGGTAACTTCAAGGGCAAGGCGAAGAAAACTCCTTTAAACTCTGACGCAATAGCCAGTATACTAACCAAATATAATGACATAAGTGCCGACTGGCTGCTATTGGGGACAGGCAACATGAGGAAAGATAACAATGTACAACACACACAAAGCCCCATCTGCGACAACCCGTGGAATTTCAACAAAAACAATACGGAGCCCCCTCTTCCTAATTGCAGTAATAATTTAGGAAGAGAAATCGAGAAACTGAAAGTACTGATCTGTGAAAAAGACACTCAACTTTCCTTAAAAGATGAAATAATAAAGTCGAAAGATGAGATAATAAGACTTTTAAAAGAAAAAGTATAAGAACACGGTAACCAACACAGCCATCACATAACATGGCCTGACATCCAACACTGATTTACATGAAACAAGCTACGCTTCTTCACACCGAAACACGAATGCCAAGCGGTTACTTCTTATACTTAAACAGTTGGAAGCTGTATGTACCCTTATATGAATCAAAATTATACTTGCCGCTAAACACAAGAGGTACTCTCACATAACAACCTCCCTCGTCGAGCACCCTGAAGTAAAGATAGGTATCCGAAGAAAATTCGTAGGTGTGGTTTGCCCCTTTCACTGAAGCCAAAGACAATCCATCCGCATGCCACCGGAATAAATCAGACGAATAAGAATAATCAGTGCCCCAATAGTACACCTTGCCGCCTTCTAAACTAAACCGAAGCTCTACTTTCAGAGAGAAATCCTTTTCGGAAAGAGCCGTACGGGTAGTAGTTTTATAATTGCTTACCATAGATACCTTAAAAGCAGACTCGCCCTTATCCTCAGAAGACGTCATTATACAATCTTTCTGAAGATTGCTGCCGGAATAGAG
The DNA here is from genome assembly GCA_905215555.1 of uncultured bacterium. Lineage (GTDB taxonomy): Bacteria > Bacteroidota > Bacteroidia > Bacteroidales > Bacteroidaceae > Bacteroides. Next base: position 15,586 of record CAJMQU010000055.1, on the reverse strand, counting down.
TGTTTCCAATACTCCTTCCATCTCCTCTAAGGTAACGGAGGGAACATTACGCTCTTCAGCGGTTTCCATAGAAGTTTCCTCCAAACCATACATAGCTTTCACCGAATTAAAATCCGATGTATTATCCATCGCATCATCCGAAGCAGTACAAGCTGTAAAAGTCAGTGCAATTGCCAAAGCAACCAGAGTAAAAATAGCCTTCATATTATGTTCCTCCCACTTAATTAGACGGACAAACGTAAGCATTCCCAACCAAAATAGAAAATATATTTGCTATCGAAATGAATAATTTACCACTCTTTAATGAATGAATCACACACCATATAAGCGCTTGGACAGTTTTTACAAGTATTTTAATCATCGATGAACGAAACACCGCCCAAAAAGACGAGAATACACTTGTAAAAGATGAATTCACCCCCTATCAGAGAACATTTGCAGGAATCACCCGTGCATAAAGATGAATCCGCCAACGAACCGTTAGTTCGGAAAGGTCTAATTTTACAACCAAATTAAAAAAGAATCATCATTCAGAAAACAATAATGAGAAAAAGAAAGCTATTCCTATTCGCATGCCTATTCGCTCCCCTCCTATCACATGGACAAGCAATCGGCGTCAAGACGAATATATTAATGGATTTGACGAAGACCGTTAACCTCGGAGCTGAGGTCAGTTTAAACAAGAAATCAACTATTGATTTGTATTTCAACTACAATCCCTGGGAAAAGAGCCACATGAAGATGTTTAAGATGTTCATGTTCCAGCCGGAATACCGCTATTGGTTCTGCGAACACTTCAACGGACATTTTATCGGAGTGCACCTTCATACCGGCGTCTACCAGGTTGCCAACATTGATTTGCCTTTCGGACTTTGGCCGGAGCTTGAGAACAATCGCTTCAAGGGGCACTTCTATGGCGCCGGCATTTCCTATGGGTATCAGTGGATAATGAGCAAACACTGGAATATAGAAGCCAATATCGGCGTGGGGTATGTACGTGCCAAATATGAAAAATATCCCTGCGTGGAATGTGGTGAAAAGTCCGATGAAGGGCACAAGAATTATGTAGGGCCCACCAAGGCTGCTGTCAGTTTAATCTATCTATTCTAACCAAAACGAGCATAAGCAATATGAGAAAAGCAATATACCTATTAATAGCACTGGCATCCGGCCTGAGCGCTGCCGCCCAAACCGTATACAAAGACCAAGTAAGGGTGGAGAATCAGTCCATCTCACGCAATCCTGACAATCGTCTGACCATAGCCATGGATATCGTCCTCCAGCCCAATATGAAAATATCTTCAAACAATGCCGCCGTCCTCACCCCCATCCTCGAAAACAAGGGACGCAGCATGGTCTTACCTGCCGTGCTGGTGTACGGAAGAAACCGGGCACTGGTGAACGGACGCAATAAGGAAGTGCCCAAAGACTCCTACGCCATCATCCGGCGCAAGCATAAAAAGGAACAGCGCGTCAGTTACTTAGTGCAAGTGCCTTACGAAAAATGGATGCGTCAGGCCGATTTGGTAATGGATGCCGACCTCTGCGGCTGCCGCAACGTTGTAGAAGCCAATACCCTCGACCCTATTACCACTCTCAACATTGCCCCGGTCAAGCCTCAACCAAACATTGCATATATCGTCCCCAAGAACGATCCGAACGTCAAGCAACGCTACGTTGAAGGAAAAGCCTATCTGGACTTTCCGGTGAATAAAACGGAAATCTATCCGGACTACCGGAACAACAAACTGGAACTGGCAAAAATACAAGCTACTATCGACACAATACGAAATGACAAATTCACCACCATCACCCACATCGGCATTGAAGGATTCGCCTCCCCCGAAGGTAGCTATAAACACAATGCCCATTTAGCTCAAGCACGTGCACTTGCCCTGACAGAATACGTGCGCAGTTATTACCACTTTCCCGAAGAAATGACTACAGTGGCATCTACTCCGGAAGATTGGGCAGGATTACGCCGCTTCATCGTCTCCTCTCAAATAGACAGGAAAGAAGAAATCCTGCAAATCATAGATAGTCCGGAAACGAATTACGACCAGAAAGAAAACAAAATCCGCACATTAATCGGACCCGCCGCTTATAAGCATCTGATAGAGGAGTGCTATCCGGCGCTGCGGCATTCCGACTATAAAGTATCATACACCATCCGCTCCTTCAATCTGGAAGAAATAAAAGAATTGTTGCATACCACCCCTCGATACCTCAGCCTGGAAGAAATCTTCAAAGCCGCCCAAAGCTACGAACCCGGAAGCGAGGAATTCAATGATGCTTTCTTGGTGGCAGTAGCAATGTATCCAAACGATGCAACAGCCAATCTTAACGCTTCCTCTATGGAAATTCAACGGGGCGGCGACCTGGCTGCCGCCAAGAAATATCTGAAGAAGGCTGATCCCGCACAGGGAGCCACTCTGAACAATCTGGGAGTGATCGCCCTGCTGGAAAATGAATTGGACGCCGCAGGTGATTACCTGAAACGTGCACAAGCCGCAGGATGCAAAGAAGCGGACGCCAATCTGGAGGAACTGAGAAAGCTACTTGAATTCTGATACTTCCCCTAACCCATATCAAAATCAATTTTCAACGGACTAATCTTTGTCCATTACATGAGGTTGTGTAAAAAGTATTTTTTACGCAACCTCTTTTTTTCTTGCGCCTCCACAAAGAAAAGATCATTTATGCTTTAATGATAAAAACACCCCTCTACAAGGGCATTATATTCAAGAGTGAACGAATCACACACTACATTTTCCCATAAATGCATCTTATCAAAATCACCGCCTTAAATTGATAAAAACGCCTCCGAACGGCTGTATAAAAACAAAATATCTTTGCAGCATAAACAAAACAACGTTTCTCTCTGCGAACAGCAACCTGCATGTCCGGAAACAATTTGAAATATATGTTTCGGACTACATTTAACGATTTAAATGCTTCTATATAATCAAAAAGAATAAAGAACTTAAAAATAAAGAATTAAAGAAACCAATTTAAATTTTAAAGAAAGATGAAAGTTAAAAGTTTAATTTTAGCAATGGCAGCATGCGCAGGATTATTCACTGCTTGCTCCGATGAAATTGACCAAGTTATCGGAAACGGTAACGAGACAAAGGCAGATGCCTATATGACGTTAGTATTCACAACCCCCAGTTCATCCGGTACAAGAGCAGCTGCGGGAGAAAACGGTGACGGAACACAAGATGCCATCACAGGCGAATATGAAATCAATGATGCCAACATCTTCCTCTTCCAAGACGATCTTTTGAAACAGATTGTAACAAAAAGCGGAAAATCAATAACAGAATCAGACGGAAGCGGAAATGCACAGAAAGTTTATACTGCAGAGAAGGTCCAGGTGTCTACAGGTACATTTAAAGTCTATGTCGTAGTAAACGAGACGACAAATCAAGAACTGACAAAATTGCCGACAGGAACCAGCCTGGCTTCATTCCAGGCAAAAGTATTTGCAGCAGCACAGACTACAGGAGATTATTGCCGCACAGGGCACTTCCTGATGACAAATGCGTTTGTGATGGGTAATGGAGATCCGGCCGGCACCGAAGGTATAGTAACAATTACAGATGACAATACAGTAGACAACCCCGCAAAAGTCAGCATAAACGTTGAACGTGCAGCCGCCAAAATAGCAATGACCATTCCTACAGGCCAAACGGTAGAAATCAAGAATGCAGGCGGCGAGAAAATCGGTACAGCATTCTTCAAATCTTATAAGGTCATCAACACAAGAAACGATGCTTTCTTCCTGAAAAGGGTAAGTGCTTCTATAACTGACTTCACTCCAACCATTGGTGGAGATGAAACCAATAGCGGTCCAACAGCAACAAACTACGTTCTGGAAAACCGTTTTAATGAAAAAAGTGCATTCATCGGACAAAAATCTGATTGGGAAGCAGCAGAAGGTTTCTACCAGAAATATTATTCAAGAAAGTACAATACCTATGTAGCATGGAGAAAAATGGAAAGCAGTGAAAACCAGACTTTGGCTTACTGCCTTGAAAACACCATGAAACAGAACGACCAAGTAGAAGGATTTGCAACAACTGTAATCTTCCGTGCAATTTACACTCCGGAAGCATCCTTAATAAAAGGTAAAAAACCGGCTGATTGGGATGGAACTTTCTACCGTTATCCTAAAGGCAGCGGTGAATCCGTATTCTACTATACATTGCAAGATTTGATAGATGCCATCTACGGCAGTATGGACGAAGCTAAAAAGCAAGGAGCCTTCGGATTAACAATTGACATGGATGCTAGCGCTATAGCAGCCCATCTAAGCGGAATTACTCAAAAGGATTTATACGAAACATACAGTACCGAACAATACCCTCAGGGTTACTGCTACTACAACTACATCATCCGTCATGCAAATAACAATGATAATGAATTAAGAGGCGTAATGGAACATGTCATTGTTCGTAACAACGTTTATCAGTTGGCAGTAAACAGTGTAGCCGGTGTCGGTTCTATTTCTTCCGGAACAAACGGTCCAAGTGCAGAAGATATGATTCCTGATCCCAACAATCCCGGCCAAGAAATTCCGGGTCCCGGCGTTGACGAACCGGAAAACGGCAGCAATCCTGAAATCCCCGGCGTAGTAGATCCGGAAGGACCTGTAGAACCGGAAACACCGATTATTCCGATAGATCCGGAAACTCCTACCGAACAGCAGAAGACTTACCTGGAAGTATCAGTCAAAGTGCTGAAATGGGTTCTCCGCAGCAACAATATGGATTTATAATCCACTGATCCCCTTAATCATAACAATCAAAATCATCAGCGGGAATGGACTTCCCATTTCCGCTGATGATTTCTTCTCAAAAGCAGAACAAACAATTACCAATTATCCCAATATTACAAAGCATGAAACGAATATTTACCACCATACAAAAAGAAGCGGGCAGGCTCATGCTGCTGAGCATATTGGCTTGTGCAATCACCTCCTGCGACTCCATCCTGGATTTCGATGACGGGGATTGCACCATCGAATATCGCGTTAAATTCAAGTATGACTACAATATGAAGTATGCCGACGCTTTTAAAAACGAGGTAAACACAGTTACACTCTATGCCTTTGATGATGACGGGAACTTCATTTACCAACATACCGAAGAGGGAAACAAACTGAAAGCAGACGACTACTCCATGAAAATAGACATAGAACCCGGCAACTACCATTTAGTGGCCTGGGCGGGAGTCAACGACAAATCGTTCGCCATCCCCCTGATGGAAATCGGCGAATCAACCCTCAACGACCTGACCGTAAAAACCAACCGCGAAACAGCAACACGCGGCAGCGACGACACCTACATCGTGTCCGGCGACAACCACAAGCTCTCGCCGCTCTGGCATGCCGAGAGCCGGAAAGTAGTCCTCACCCGAAGTGCCCGCGAACAGGTCATCACCTTATCATTGACCAAAAACACCAACAATATACGTATCATTCTACAGCAAACCGGCAGCAAAACCATCAACGTGGAAGATTTCGACTTCTCCATCACCGACGACAATGGCTGGATGGACTGCCACAACAATCTGCTGAAAGACGATATGCTGAAATACCTGCCTTTCTACCGCACATCAGGCACAGTGGATGAAGAAACCACCCGTACCGAGGGTGAAGAAGAAGACCCCGTAATGAGCGTAGCAGTAGCCCAAATCACCACCGCCCGCCTGATGGCCGACAAGAAAGCCATCCTGCGAATCACCAACAAAAAAAACGGAAAAACCGTACTTGCCATTCCCCTGATAGAATATCTGCTGCTTACTAAAAGCCAGGAACACGTGATTGACAATCAGGAATATCTGGACAGACAGGACGAATACTCCATGACTTTCTTCCTGGACGAAAACCAGACATGGCTGAAAACCACAATCATCATTAATGGATGGACCATCCGCCTGAATGAAATTGAAGACTTATAAATAAGATACAAGATATGCGCTTTACGCAAACGACATACAATCATCCGTTTTCCACACTGTGCAGCCTGCTCCTGTTGGCGCTGTGCAGTTGCACAGACGATGTGGCGGGCGTGACGGAGCCATCCTACGAACCGGTGGGAAGCAGTGCTTTCGTAACGCTCAGCATCATGGCACCGGTGCAGACACGCACTGCCGACACTCCGCAAGGAGGCGAGACGGGCGACGGAGAACTGGAAGACCTCACACCTGCCGAGGATAAAGTGAAAAATGTCACGGTCTTCTTCTATGAAGACAATGACTTGAATACACTTGCCGCGGACGGTTCGAAAACAATACTTGCAGCCGAGTACTACACCAACCTGAAAAAAGCAGACGATGCGTACGTCACCGAAACACGCGAAGTAGCACTGAAAGACGGCACTTACCGCATGCTGGTGGTAGCCAATGCAGGACTCAGACTCCTTGACCTACATCCGCAAGGCTCCACCATCAGAAGCCTTTGCGAGGCCGTACAGAGCGGGCTGCCCTATAAGGTAGAAAACGAAGTATGCACACAGTTCATCATGAGTTCTAAAGAAGATACCCGAATCGAGCTGAAAGCCTCCGAGAGCAGTCAATCGAGCCCGACAAGGATAGGCGGTATCCGGCTGCAAAGACTGTCGGCACGCATCGACTTTGTGCCGACACTGAAAGAAGGAAAAGAGAAAAGCTATACACTCGCAGGAGGAACTGTTGCCGACTACAAATTTACATATACTATTCAGCCCACCGCTATCAAGGTAGTGAACCGTTTCAATAGCGGAACCTATCTGCTGAAACGCACAGCTACGGACGTAGCTACGGCACCAACCTATCTGGGCAAGGAAACGGCGGATGCAGACGGACGAGCCACAAACTACGTAATAGATCCCTGGACCGGTGGCAAAACAGCGGAAAACTATAAAGACTATAAGGATTTTTATGACGAACCGGCAGAAGGCCCGCATGTCTGGAGCGATGCCGATAAAATCAGGACTTCCCGGCTGCCTGCCTACCCTAACAGCACGGAAAAGTATTACACCCTGTGCTACACATTGGAGAACACCACCTCCGCTGAAAACCAGATTGCCGGATACTCCACAGGAATAATCATCAAAGCAACAGTAATTCCCTCGTACATTGTGGGAGAGGAAGCGACAATCCCCAATAATGAAGTAAAAGACTTCTGGTATTGCAACGGGATAGCCTATGCCAACGAAAAACTGGCACGACTCGCCTCTATCCTCAACAGGCAGGAGGTGCTGCACTTCAAAGATGGCATCACCTACTACCCTTACTTCATCCGCCACAGCAACAACAGAAGTACAAGCAATGCCCCTATGGAATTTGCCATTGTACGCAACAATGTATATAAACTGAAAATCAACAGCATTTCATCACTGGGATACACGGACGACACACTGGACCCTGACATCCCGAGCAAGGAATCGTACGTAAAAGTGGGAGCCACAGTAGTCGACTGGAACGAGCTGGATAAGGAAGAAATTATCATGTAACCCCTCAAAAAGAGAACAGCAATGAAAACATATTACCGGAAAATAGCATACACCTTATTAACAGGACTTATCTTCTCCTTCACCGCCTGCGAAGGGGATGATGAAGGAGGCGGACAAAGCACGGAAACGCATGCCGTGACATTGACAATAAATACGCAGACAATGACGGATGCACGGGCTGCAACAGGCACCAGCCTGAAAAACAACGGGCAGCAAGCAGACAAAATGCATAATTTATGGATTTATGTAGTGAATCCGACGGACAACAAAGTGGAAGCCGTGATAGAGAAATCATTCGCAGAAGACGCGCTTGAAACCACTTATGCAGAAACCGTGCAACTGACGGGCGGCGCCAAGAAACTATATGGATTCGCCAACCTATGGGATGGCATACGGATAAGTGCCGGTATAGCTACATCAACCGATGGTAGGACCGCAAACCTGAAAGCAGGTGATACCTTTCCCGGCAGAATTGAAACTGCCACCTGCCGCACCGACCAGCGAGAAGAGAACTATATTCCAATGAGTGCCGTGCAGAACATCACCATAACCCACTTGCCTGCACAAAAGTATATCCTGCCGCTGCTCCGCACTATGTGCAAAATAACTTTCAGTGTAAAGAATGAATCGGCATCCGCCATTCAACTGGAAGAAATCGTAACCGGAAAGGTGACGCCATTGGATTCACCGGTGTACTTGCTGCCACAATGGGACGAGAATGGTAAGAACATACTGCCGGCCGGTACTGTCAGCAAAGACATCGCATGGGCATGGCCTTCTGCCCCGGAGCTTGCAAAAGGTGCAACCAGTGCCCCTTTCACCATCTATCTGAATGAAAGTCAGGCTGCAAACGACGGTTGGTTCACCTTCCAGCTCAACACTGCAAAAGATGGCGTCACGAACACCGACCGCTTCAGCATCTCCAATACACAGTCGCTAAACCGAAACGACTACCTGCCGGTAGAAATCACACTGACAGATTATAAATTGAGACTGGATGTATTGTCTTACCCTCCTATCGGAGGATACCCGTCGGTAGATGTCCCCATGAAAGACAAAGAGTATTATGCCCACTTCCCGGGCGGAGGCCCCTTCATCATCACTCCAAAGCTGTCGAAATATTCCACCGGAGAAGAGATTACCGAAGGGGTGACATGGAGCATGGAACTGACAGGCGACCTGGACATCTTCGACGTAAAGCCGGTCATGAAAAACAACGAGGTGACAGGAACATTGAAGCATGCTTCACAAAACGGAAAGAAAGCACTATGCACCATGACTGCGAGCGTCACGGAAACCGGAACATCTATCAACCGTGTCCTGACATACAAAGTGTATATTATGAATTATCAGTAAATCTATAGGAAGGAGAAAACGAGATGATAAACAAAAACAAACAAATAAAGATTCAAATAGCCTTGCTGATTATCCTGCTCTTTGGAGTAGGATTAGAGAATATATGGGGACAAAACAAGATTTTCATTAAGCACCAGGACGGTGCATATTACAATGACAGGTTTCCCAATGGAATGCAAAAAACAAACACGCACCGAACTACAGTATATATCAAAGAAGGAGAAACCAAAACATTATCATTACCCACAATAGATTATGCCGCACCACACTCCTATTCACGTTGGTACGATTACGATAATGACGGAATCGGAGATTCACCATTTACAACCTCATATAATTATGGTAATGGAATAGTGAAATATAGCACCGGGAATAATGGAGTGACAGGAACTGTTGAATTAAAAGCTCTTCCTGCTTTTCAGAAAAAAACAGTAGCCGTTGACGTGGCAGCTTATACCGATTGGACACTTGAAGGAACGAACATCACTACGGAACCCACCCTTTCCTACCGTTGGATATTCGATATGGTAAATGCGAATGTAATAGCTGATAAACTGACTGCAATAACCGATGCAGGAGGATATCTGGAAGATAAAGTTGTCTATTTGCCCAAGAAAGATATAGCAGGTAGAGAAAACCCTCGCGTAACGCTGGAATATGATAGGAATAACTATTATATACATATGGAATCCCAAAAAACACCGGGTAATACTTTCTGCATAAACAATACAGGCAGTTTTGAGGAATACTCCGAGGAAAACACATCAGGCAATTTTAATTACCGAGACAAATATACATACAACCTTGAATTTGAAGTAACAGGAGCGTCAAACTTCTCTAATCGTTTTTTATATATTGACCAAACAGTCCAACCGGCAGAAATTACAGTACGCCTAAAAGGTACAATCACAAAACAAAAACAAAAGAAAAACAATAATAAATGGTATAATGACGGAAGTAGTTCCACCCCTGTTTCCCTTTATTATAACGTTGCCCGCTTTAAATTAAATTATGTAGATGTACCTAAAAACTATGACGAGTTGGAAGAACAAGATAAAAATCTACCGGACAACGAGAAACATTCGCCCAAGCACTTAAGAAATAATTACATACTAATCAACCAACTAAACTTTGACTACGACACCAAACCAGTCACAAAAGAAAATAATGCATGGCTGACGCCATTGCAATGGGATTATTGTTCATATGGGTTTGCCTCTTCATGGCTGTATCTGAAGAATAAACGTGTAATGCCTGACGGATGCGCCCCTTCAAAAAATGAATATGGGTTTGTAAAATCCGCCAATGTATCAAATATATCTACCGGCACAATAAGTTCAGTGACAATTACCAATCCGAAAGACGGCACTCAGGCATCGGGTAATTACATGTATAGCTGGTACAATAGTGGCCAGACCGTCTATGATTGCCTTCACTATGAAACAAATGGGAAGAAAGACGGATACTTCATGTATATTGACGCTTCGAGTACACCGGGAGTAGTTGCTAAATTACCCTTAGAAAACAAGCTTTGTTCAGGAACCAAACTCTTTGTCTCTGCCGGAGTTTGCAGCATGACAAGAATAGGGACAGAGTATGCTTACGCTGATTTAAATTTCATTTTTAAAGGAGTGGACTCAGAGGGAAATGAAACCGAACTGAACCGTTACACCACCGGCGACATCAAGTTATACACCGGCTCCGGCAATCCCTGGAGCCAGATATTTTACACCTTCGATTACGAAACCGAAGTAGAATACGAACGTTATCTGCTGCAAGTAGAAAACAATGCAACCAGCACTAAAGGGGGAGACTATGCCATAGACGATATCCGCGTATATCGCAGCAAGCTGGCCGTGCAAGCCAGCCAGATACTTTTGCCCTGCGGAACAGAAGAATCCGCAAAGATAAAAGTCCAAATCGGATACGACAAACTACTCAATACACTATGGACTGACCCCAATAAGGAGGAGATCGAAATAAGATACCAGTTCATGGATGCAGATAAAAAACCTATAAGCGGTTATAATTACCGCAAAGGTTCAACAACCACGGAAGAACCTTTTTATGAATATGGGTCTATCTGGATAAAGACCGATCGGGATGCCATGGAAGAATGGGTACAAGGAACTACGCCCGAAGATATCAGCGAAAAGTTCGATGAGCTCCCAACAGCTACCGGAGATAAAGTTTTCGCAAAAATACAACATATAGAAAACGACCCGCAAGGGCAACAGTATTACATTGTGTTCAAAACTCCCAATAATGAGGTGTTAAAGTACAACAAAGCCTATCATACCACCATTGCCAACAACAATGGTAAATTTGAAACAACAGTATGTTCCCTCATCAGTGACCCGTTTATCATTGAGAAACCGGGACAAATCACAGTAGACGGCTCTACCGTAATTGACGAAAAGGGTATTTGTTACGGTGCTCCAATCACCATACAGGCCGTTTTGCTTGACCGTATCAACCATGAGCCGATAGAACCTTGTTCGTTTGACTGGTATTTTGGCAACAGATTTGCAGAGATTAGTGCCTCCCTAAGCCATTATAGAGAGGAAGATGCCTACCCCAGTTATGAAGGTGATACTGAAACCGGCCTGCAACAGCCTAAAGGACCATTTACTCAGGAAGATTATACTATTTTGGAAGCCTCCATCAATGCCAACAGACTTTACCTTAACCGGACAGAAATGGTGCGCAGAGTGACGAAAGGAGAAACGATCCTGGCAAAACCGATAGTAGCAAGTACCGGAAAGCAAGAAGACCCAGACTTCAATATCTGCAATAATGTTATACAGTTGGATACCGACAGCGAGACGGCCATGCCAGAAATTGAAATAGGGCAAGGAGAGAAAACACAGATGGTACGCATGAGCCGCGAGCAGATGCAGACCCTGACGGAAAACGTAAACAAGACCTTGTGGATACCGGTAAACAGCTTCAAAAATTCCAACGGAGAAAAAATATATCAGATTGTACAGAGCAAAGACAACCTATATGAGGGTACACAAACAGGCATTGTGTACTTGTGCGGCACCAATGATCCGGCTTATAAAGCGATTGATTTCTCTGAAGCGCTTCTGCCACAGATAGCACGGCTGAACACTATCAACGTAGGACCGGAAAAAGAGAATTATCTGGTATTCTCTTTCAACGAGAAAGATGATAACTTTCCCGCTACCACAACCGGTTTCCGGATGAAAGAGGGATTCACCTATTCCCTGATGTTCTTTTACAACGAAGAAAGAAACGGTGACGAAACAGTTGAGCATTCCGTTTGTAACGGTATGTCTACTCTGAACATCTGCATTGTACCCAAATACCTGACCTGGACCGGAGAGAAAGGGGATAATTGGAACAATGATGGCAACTGGAAACGTTCTACGAAAGACGAATTGTACAAAACTGATTATGCCGACTATACAGGTGAAGACCTTACGTCGGCTCAAGGATTTGTTCCGATGCACAACTCACTGGCCACAATAGCCAATACGACGACGGCACCGTGGCTATATGAATTGACTGCCAGTGGTAATAGTTCTTCAGACATTTCCGCGAATACGAATCACCCGGCGACACCGGCGGATTCCACAGATTATAAAGCAAATGCACCCTCTGCAAAGATAGAATATGAACTGGAAACCCGGAACGGCCCGGAAGCAACTTCAACAGAGGCCCGGAAACACACATATGCCGGAGTATTATTCAAAGGAAACAGTTGCGCTCAAATCTACTTCAAACATGGAGCGGAAATGCGCAATACACAATACCTGACCTATGAGAAAGCACATGTGGAGTTTGAGCTGAACAACAACCGCTGGTATATGTTGTCCTCACCACTGCAAAGCGTAGTGGCGGGAGATATGTATATCCCTACTGAAGGAGGACGCCAGGTGACGGAAGCGTTCAAGGATATCATCTATCAACAGGGAACCGTCAACAACCGGTTTGACCCGGCAGTATATCAGCGGAACTGGAGTACAGACAATGCGGAAAACTTCCTCCCCAATACAGGAAACTATAATGTGAAAAAAGCAGGAGATTGGAGTGGCGCTTACAACCGGGTAGATGAGATTTACAATGCAGGTAGAGGCTTCTCTATCCGTCCCATCTACTTTGAAACTGCCGGTGGTACCAAAGAAATCAAAGAAGGACATCAAACCCTGTTCCGGCTACCGAAAGCAGACGAACGTTATGAATACTACGCTTATGGCAGCGATGATATTCCGGACTCAAGCCAAGGATGGAATGCAGACAAGGACAGACTTGCAGCAAACGGCCGCTTGGCACTGACAGACGGGCAGGAACAGATAAACGTTACCTTAACCAATAATCAAGAAGGCAATGGAGAACTCTTCCTGGCAGGCAATCCTTTCATGGCAACGCTGGATATGAACAAATTCTTTGACAGGCATAAAAGTACCAACCCTGACCAAGCCGAGCAATTAAACAGAAAATATATTCTACTTACGGATAAGGGACAATGCTACTTCACGTGGAACGAGACAGCACAGGCATGGGAATCGTCTGTCCCCGGAATTACCGGAGGCACAGTAGCTCCGTTGCAAGGTTTCTTCGTAGAGCGCACGGTGAAGGGAGCTGAAGTACACGCAACTTATACACCGGATATGACCATAGCCAAACCCGCAACAGGCAACCTTCTCCGTTCGGTACAGACACGTTCGGCAGACGATGGCACCGCCCGCCTCTACGTCACAGCCGAAAGAGACGGTTTCCAAAGCCATGTACTGATAGCAGAAAGGTTCAGTGCAGACAATGCCTATAATGAAGAGGAGGACGTAGCTACCTTTATAGATTCCAACCTGAAAGACCAACCTACCCTCTACTCCGTTGCCGGAAACACAGTGGTAAGCATCAATGAGGTATCCGACTGCAAAATGATTCCTCTGGGCATTTACAGCGAGAATCCGGACAACGTGACTCTCAGTTTCAGGGGTGCCGAAAGTTTCGGCAAGGAAATCACATTATATGATGCACAGACCGGTCTGCATACAGCAATCAATGACAACCGTTCCTCCTTCAGCATCGCCGGAAACACTCACGGACGTTACTTTATCTGCTTGGGAGAGATAGAAGAAGAAAAGGATGCATCAGTCCTCACCGCCTATTCTGCTGAAGCCAACCGTATAACAATAGTTGCTTCTCAGGGAGATTCGCTTAAAGAGGTCAGCATCTATAACACCCTTGGCATGGAAGTACAACGCCTGACAGGTTTAAGCAGCACACGGGAAGAGGCAACTGTGTCCGGAGGACTCTATATAGTGCGCATAAAAAGTGAAAATAAAGGCGTGACCGTAAAGGTTGCCGTAAAAGATAAATAACAATTAAATCTTGATAACATGAAAATTATCGACATTTTAGCTCGTGAGATACATAACAAGTGGAACATCTACCTGTATGAAGAAGAAAATGGCCATTGGTATGCCTACGGACATTCCGCTCACCTGATAAACTTTATCCTGAAAGGTATGGTGACAATAAGCCCGTTCACCTATCATCAACTCATGTACAAAGGAACCGTAGACCGAGCAGAGGTTGATTTTGCCAAACTCATGGAGTGCCCGATTACTTTATGCTCAGATTCTGAGATAGTAATCGAATGCCCCCCGAACCTGTACTTAAATAATTAGCAAAAACAGTATTTGTTTGTTTTGTTTTCCTCAGTCTGCCTACTATCAGTCTGCGAAGATGGACAGTAGGCAGATGAGGATATCTTTTACTCTTTTTCTCCATACGCCAAATCCCCCGCATCTCCCAAACCGGGAACGATATACGAGTGTTCATTAATCTCCGGGTCGATGGCAGCACACCAAATGGTAGTCTTGTCTGCAGGAAGTGTCTCGGCAATATGTGCCACCGCCTGACGGCTGGCGATGATAGAAGCAACATGAATTTCTGCCGGATGCCCCTTCGTCAACATAGCCTGATAGCTCAGTTCCATACTGCTGCCGGTTGCCAGCATCGGATCGGTAATGATCAGTGTCTTCCCGTCGATACGGGGCGAAGCGATGTACTCGATGTGAATATCAAACTTCAGCGTATCCTTATACTTCCGGTAGGCAGAAACAAAAGCATTCTCCGCACCATCGAAGTAACTGAGAAAGCCCTGATGAAACGGCAGTCCCGCACGCAGAATGGTGCTTAATACCAATGGGTTATCCGGGGTCTGCACAGATGCTACTCCAAGCGGGGTCTGAATATTCTTCTGAGAATAAGTAAAGTCCTTACTCATTTCATACGCCATAATCTCCCCGATGCGTTCTATATTCCGGCGGAAACGAAGGCGGTCACTCTGTACTTGCACATCCCTTATCTCGGCAACATACTGGTTCAGGATGGAGTTTGTCTCGGCAAAATTGATTATCTTCATGATTGTTTATTGAATTTATATGCGCAAAGTAAACGATTTCCTGCACAATTTGCAACATTCAGTTTGCAGATATTGTTATGGAGTTATAAAAGACTTCTTATTAAAGAAAAATTTCTCTAATCGGATGATTGTTTCGAAAGAAAATACTACTTTTGTACGCGAAAAACAAGGGACTGTTCGGAATACTACCCAATTCTTCCCGGTTTCCCTTGAAAAAACAAGGTAAAAAGATATTAGCAAAGAGATTAATAAACCAAATACCAATTTTTAAATCATTAAAAGAAATGGCAAATTTAGATTTAAGCAAGTACGGTATCAAAGACGTGAAGGA